>NZ_BJMK01000097.1 GCF_006539125.1 Gluconobacter sphaericus NBRC 12467 | reverse complement strand
CTAGGCTCAGGACTCATAGCCAGAACATGACGGTTGCAGTTGCAGCGAGGCAGATGGCTGAGAAGAAGACATTCGGGCATCTGTCGTAGCGTGTTGCGACACTTATATTTTCGCTTGTCGTATTTGGCTGGCTTGCCGCGGGATCTCCGTCCTGGAATGCAGGGCCTGATCCCTTTTTCCTCCAGGGCATCCCGAAACCAGTCAGCATCATAACCCCGGTCCGCCAGCATCCACTGTGCCATAGGAAGGCTGTCCAGCAGAGCAGCAGCACCGGTATAATCACTGATCTGCCCCGCAATCATAAAAAAGCTCAACGGTCGTCTGTTCTGATTGGTGATCGCATGCAGCTTCGTATTCATGCCACCTTTTGTCCGTCCGATTAGGCGGCCTGGATCCCCTTTTTTAACCGCAGGCTCGAAGCCGTACGGTGTGCCTTGAGATAGGTCGCATCAACCATGATGGTCTGGGGCTCTGCCTTTCCGGCAGCCAGACCGTCCGTCAGCC
>NZ_BJMK01000096.1 GCF_006539125.1 Gluconobacter sphaericus NBRC 12467 | reverse complement strand
GAAGATGCAGCGGCCCCACTGGCTACTGACCGTGCGTTCGTCGAGCCTCTGTTTCGGCAGATCGAAGCCCGTGCCGTTCTGGCAGGCCATGATTCGCAGACCCTTGCTCAAACAATGGTCAACGATGCCGATCTGTATCTGGAAACAGAAAATAGAACGGTTATTCGTCAGATCCGGGAGAACAACGGCCGGGTGATGTTTATGATCCCTGCAGGTGTCGAGAGCGTCCGGATTGTCTCGAATGCCAGCCGTCCCTGTGACGCTGTAGGGCCTTTTGTCGATGACCGTCGGACACTCGGTGTTCTGGTTGGTGACGTCAGACTTTTTGAAGGCAATACGACTGCAACTCTGACGGCGCATCTACAGGATGCTGATCTGTCAGGTTGGAACAATGTCGAAGACGGCACAATGCGCTGGACGGGTGGGAATGCCCTTCTGAATCTGGGGCAGCGTCCGATTGGTAGCATTGCTCTGATGGCTCTGCAGATCCATGCAGCAGGCCCGTATCTCCTGGCGGATACGGCGTCTGAACGGG
>NZ_BJMK01000095.1 GCF_006539125.1 Gluconobacter sphaericus NBRC 12467 | reverse complement strand
TGGAGGGTTCGAAAAACCCACTGGTTTTGGGTCGGCCTTTATGATTCCATTTTTCCTACGTTGATTGGGTATGGTGGAAGATGAAGCAGCCGGGTTTCTTTGATGTTGAAGAGCGGCTTGCTCGATTGAGCGGACTTGGTGATCAGCTCGAAGCGTTTTCCCGGACTGTGGATTTTGAAGTCTTCCGCCCTGACCTGGAGAAGGCTCTGACGTATTCTGACGGAAGCAAAGGCGGACGACCGCCATTTGATCCGGTGCTGATGTTCAAAATTCTGGTGATCCAGACGCTCAGCAATTTGTCTGATGAGCGGACGGAATATCTGATCAACGATCGCCTCTCCTTTATGCGTTTCCTTGGTCTGGGACTTTCAGATCGGGTGCCTGATGCCAAAACGGTCTGGCTGTTCCGCGAGCGTCTGACCCAGGCGGGTGCGATCGATGGGCTGTTCAACCGCTTTGATGCGACCCTGCGCAACGCCGGGTATTTACCGATGTCCGGCCAAATCCTGGATGCCACGCTCATAGCTGCTCCAAAGCAGCGGAACACCAACGCAGAGAAAGCCGATCTTCGGGAAGGA
>NZ_BJMK01000094.1 GCF_006539125.1 Gluconobacter sphaericus NBRC 12467 | reverse complement strand
GGTCCAAGAAGCGGCGCGAGCAGAACAGGTGCCGTCATTGCGCTCGCGACCCTCGGCATCTGTCGGCCCGCCACACGGGCGACCGTCATCTGCGCCATGGGAGCAAGCAGGCCGCCAGCCATGCCTTGCAGCAGGCGGAACGCGATCAGGGACGGTGCCGACCATGCCAGCGCGCAGAAGCCTGATGTAAGCGTGAAAGCACCGAAGCACCATAAATAGACTGCCCGCCCCCCGAGGCGGCTTACAAGCCATCCATTCAGGGGCAACGTCAGGGCGAGTGCCAGCAGATAGCCGCTTACCACCCATTGAATGTGTGAAAACGGAGCGTGCAGGGTCGCGACAAGATCTGGGAGCGACACATTGACAATCGTGGCGTCCAGTTGCGCCATGAAAGATCCGACCGCCGCGACACTCACGATTTTCCAGGTGCCCGGAGGCAGTTGATCCGAACCCTGGGATGGCAACGATGTTCTGGTGTTCATGAACGATCTCGCCGGGAACCGTGAGACGCGCAGACATCCACCATGCGCTTACGCGTCCAGTGCGATTGCGTCGCTTGTCGTCACACGGCCAAGGCGGGGGAAAATTTCCTCG
>NZ_BJMK01000093.1 GCF_006539125.1 Gluconobacter sphaericus NBRC 12467 | reverse complement strand
GGGCTGTCTGACCGCGCGCCTGATGCCAAGACTGCCTGGCTGTTCCGGAAACGTCTGACCCAGGCGGGAGCTATTGAAAGACTGTTTGACCGGTTTGATGCTATTCTGCGGAACGCCGGTTATATGCCAATGTCCGGCCAGATCCTGGATGCAACGCTGGTCGCTGCTCCAAAGCAGCGCAATGCAAACGCTGAGAAATCGGATCTCCGGACAGGACGTATCCCCGAAGACTGACAGGACAAGCCGGCAAAGCTGTCGCATAAGGATCGTCATGCACGATGGACACTGAAATTCACGAAAGCAAAACGGCAGGATGACGGGACGATCCCTGCAACAAACCTCGCCATCCCGTTCTTTGGCTACAAATCCAACGTCCCCATCGACCGGAAGTTTCGGTTCATCCGGAAATGGAAGGCAACGGATGCCGCTGCCAGCGATGGCGCCAGACTACGCGCGAGGGCCTGCTGGATAAAATCAATACGGTATCAATGGTTTGGGCAGACACAGCATACCGCTCAAAAGCCAATGAGGACTTTATGGAAAAGCAGGACTTTGTCTCAAAGGTTCACAGAAAAAACCGCATCTCAAACCGATGCCACGA
>NZ_BJMK01000092.1 GCF_006539125.1 Gluconobacter sphaericus NBRC 12467 | reverse complement strand
TTCCCTGCATTGGACCGCTGGATATGCCGGGGCATCGGTTTGAGATGCGGCTTTTTCCTGTGAACCTTTGAGACAAAGCCGTGCTTTTCCATGAAGTCCTCATTGGCTTTTGAGCGATAGGCCGTGTCTGCCCAAACGGTTGAGGCCGTATTGGTTTTATCAAGCAGCCCTTCTCGCAATCGCGCACCATCACTGGCGGCGGCATCCGTCGTCTTCCATTTCCGGATGAACCGGAACTTCCGGTCGATGGAGACATGGGATTTGTAGCCAAAGAACGGGATAGCCAGATCCGTTGTGGGGATCGTCCCGTCATCCTGCCGCTTTGCCTTCGTGAACTGCAGGGTCCAGCGCGCATGACGATCCTTGTGCGACAGCTTTGCCGGTTTGTCCTGCCACTCCTGTGGGATCCGTCCCTCCCGAAGATCGGCTTTCTCTCCGTTGGTATTGCGCTGCTTTGGAGCCGCTACCAATGTCGCATCCAGGATCTGGCCAGACATCGGCAGATAACCGGCGTTCCGCAGGGTCGCGTCAAACCGGTCAAACAGTCTTTCAATAGCCCCCGCCTGGGTCAGACGTTCCCGGAACAGCCAGGCAGTCTTGGCATCAAGCACGCGGTCAGACAGCCC
>NZ_BJMK01000091.1 GCF_006539125.1 Gluconobacter sphaericus NBRC 12467 | reverse complement strand
TGCCTCCTCCGCTGGCGATAATGGTATTCACCGAGCTTCCACCAGCACTCACTACTAAGGTAGCATTATTGGCAACAATTCCACCGCTAAGTTGTCCACCAGAGCGAACTTTATTGGTTCCACTGAGTATGGCACCACTAGCACCTTGATATACACCGCCATTGGCAACCGAAACGCTTGTAGTAATGCCTCCAGAACTAACAAAATAAGTTCCTCCAGATTGAATACTTCCTCCGGAAACTATTCCACCGCTTTCTACTACAATTTTTCCACCACTTTCAATGATCCAGTTATACTTACCGTCTGTTTCGGTAAGGACCCCTCCAGATCGAATGACGATCTCGCCATTATTTGTAACCGTCTGAAAACTCGCAGAACCTCCAGATGATATTATTTCTTGATAATCATCTACTGTAATATTAGATATAGACTGACCATTGCTAACAACTGTTGACACGATTAATTTCCTAGCAATTATTTTAGGTACAAAAAACGATACAATAAATTATAATTTATTGTATCGAGCTTGAGCATTGTTTCATTTTATAAAACCAAACATAATTTATCTTGATTTAGATCAAAAACACATAAATTTTTCTATTATCTGTCTAGGCTCAGGACTCATAGCCAGAAGCTGACGGTTGCTGCGAGGCAGACGGCTGAGAAGAAGACTGTCGGAGA
>NZ_BJMK01000090.1 GCF_006539125.1 Gluconobacter sphaericus NBRC 12467 | reverse complement strand
CCCCATCAAACCCCGGGACTAAACACCTTATGTGTTTCCAGCCTGTTATGATGGCCTCATGAACGACCCTGGCCAGGGTCGTTCATGAGGTGAGATACAGCGCTTAACACCTGGTGCCTGACCACGTTTTCTAGCAGGCTGATCTCGCCTCTCTTCACCGTCTCGAACAGTTGACGGCGGCCCGGTTCCGGGACCGCGAACATAAGAAAGAGAGAGTGATATGTCTTTGGAAACGGTCATTGGAATAGATGTGTCTCGAGACTGGCTTGATTGCTTTTGCCTGCCAGAAAAGCAGAGATTTCGTTTTCAGAATTCACCTGATGGCCATGCCAGATTACTGGAAACTCTTCAGAGTATGCCGGACGGCCTCACGGTTGGATTTGAAGCCACCGGTGGACAGGAATGGGCACTCTGGCGTGTTCTCATCAGTATGGGACTCAATGCCGTCCAGTTGCCTCCAGCACAGATCAAAGCTTTCGCACTCTCCATGGGGAAACGCGCGAAAACCGATCAGATCGATGCGGAATTGATTGCGCGCTTTATGGCTTTTCGTCCAGAAGCAGGACGAACACTGCCGGATGAGAAGCTCCAGTTTCTGCGGGTACTGACGGTGCGCAGAGCTCAGATGGTGGAGGCACGTAAACGGCTTTCTGCCCAGATTTCGGCGCGCCGCAAGCAGGGTATGAGCGCTGAACTGGAGGA
>NZ_BJMK01000089.1 GCF_006539125.1 Gluconobacter sphaericus NBRC 12467 | reverse complement strand
ACAGCCCTTCAGGCTTAAGTTACTATATCCTGACGCCTTTAAAGCGTCAGGATATTCCGATTTCAGGCCATGCACGTTTTGTGCATGTACGCTCGGAGTATCTCCTCTCTAGGTTCTGAGAATGCCCATTCTCAGACACCAGAACGGTCTGAGGCTCAGGAGCCTTTCTCCCGTTCCGCTCTTTGCCGCTCCATCAAAGCGAGCAGATGAGGATTGATCTTCTTCTTCGGCGGTTTCCAGGACTCGAGAGCCTCGAGAGCCTTCTCATTTTCGCCTGAATCAAGAGGAGGCTGACGGGCTGGAGACGTTGGAGCGGGTTCAGCAGATAGCGTGACAGTGCGCGTGGGGCGGTGGGTCTGCCTGGCGTCCTGAGCTGCGCCCTTCCGTTCTTTCCGAACCCGGTACAGGCCAGTCTCAAGCGTCCGGATTTTGATCGAAAGGTCCAGTTCTTCTTCGAGCATCTGACGAATGGCCTCCAGCGTATAGCCGGATCGGATCAGGGTCTCGATCCGGTCAATCTGACCGCGCAGGATCCCGACGAGTTTGGTGGGCTTCGGTTTGCTCTTCTGATCCATCGCGGTGCTGTTCCTTTCTGTCAGATAAGCCAGAGAGCCCGTCTGCGTGGGGTTTGTCAAAAAAGAGTATTTTTGACGTATTTCTGATGTCTTTTTAGAGCTATTTCGGTGTTTCGAAATTTAGAAAGAGCTTTTTTGGAGAGTTTTTGACGTATTTCTGGTGAT
>NZ_BJMK01000088.1 GCF_006539125.1 Gluconobacter sphaericus NBRC 12467 | reverse complement strand
CTTTTTCTCGAAATGAAGGACCGGGTTTTCCCTTAATCTGGACTATACACAATACGCAGTCCGATGGACTGACAAGCCTTTGAAAAATAATGACTTTTTATAAAAATGGTTCTTTAGGCGTATTACTTTGGTAATACGTTTTCGCCATTTTTGACAGTTTTCTGCGCCTCAATCGTATTACCTCGGTAATACCAATGCTCTCGAAGACAGTGAGGCGAGATCTGACCAGGACTTGTGGGTGTTCGGGAGCTGCGTATCAGGGGGCAAGGTACCGTGCGTCGCGTTATGGTCGCGTAAAAACTATCTAGCAAAATTCAACCGAGCAGTATGTATCGAAATGATGAAGGGGACAGCCCTGCAAGGCTGTCCCCTTCGAAACTCGCTGTTGCGCGGCGAGGCAGATGCAAAAGCGACTAAGCCCGCTTAGGCATCCGATGTATAGATAATAGACGCGGCCGGTGTCGGTTTCAATGTCTGATTAGCTGTACGGGGAAGTGTCTCGCCTGAGAAGGATCACAGGCATGACCTCTTTCGCTTCCCAAATCTGGACCTTGACCCAAGCCCGTCAGATTACCGCCAAAACACCTCTCGTTCTTCAGGCCCTCGCCAGCGTATGAGGCGCTAAGGACGCATTGTGAATGGCCCTAACCGCTACCGGTTGATCCTAGCACTACTTTGGCAGAATAGAGTTGAGATGTCTTTTGAGTGTCCATCCGCAATGATGGGCAATGTGTCGGGGATGAACGAGACATGTGGTCAAGGATGGCTTGACGCACTGCTGGCAGGCTGGGTTGTGGTGGTGGCCCGAGGG
>NZ_BJMK01000087.1 GCF_006539125.1 Gluconobacter sphaericus NBRC 12467 | reverse complement strand
AGGTCGCGTTGACAAAAGATTCAATCCAAAGTCTCGCGGCGGCGAGGTTGAGGAAGCTTATGAATGATAAGGCGGTTTTGTCGTATCGGGTTGCAATACGGCGCATCTGCTTGAGCCTGTTGAACATCCGCTCAATGCGATTGCGGTCTCTGTAACGCCGCCAGTCTGTTTTCTGTGGAGCGTTGCGGCCTTTGCGTGATGGAATAACCGGCAGGACCCCACGAAATAGCAGGTCCTGGCGGAAGCAGTCGCTATCATAGCCCCGATCAGCCAGCATGGCTTTGGGGTTTGGAACCGGAAACGCCATCAGGACATCTGTGGCTTTGTAATCCGAGACCTGACCTCCGCTAAGGGCAAAGCCGAAAGGACGTCCTTGATTGTCGCACCGGGCGTGGATTTTGCTCGTAAAGCCGCCGCGTGATCGACCAAAACCCTCCGTATGAGCCCCCCTTTTGCACCTGTTGCCTGGGAGTGGGCGCGGACCACGGTACTGTCGACCATATGCTGCCAGTCATCACTCAGACCTAGGTCCACCAGGGTTTGCAGCAAAGCATCCCACACACCCTGTTCAGCCCAACGCCGGAACCTGACATAGACCGAGTTCCATTTTCCGTAGCGCTCATGCATGTCCCGCCACGGACAGCCGGTGCGCAGGACATATAGCATACCGTTGAGAAACCGGCGGTTGTCTCCGGATGGTCTTGCCCAACGGCCACGCTCGGATGGCAAAAGCGGACCAATCAGCGCCCATTCACGATCCATCAGATCGCCTCGTGCCATGCCTGCTCTCTCTGCCCGTTATCCCACAGCCAGGAAGTGAATCAGATCTCAGGAAGATCGTATAGATCTTTTGTCAACGTGGCCT
>NZ_BJMK01000086.1 GCF_006539125.1 Gluconobacter sphaericus NBRC 12467 | reverse complement strand
CGTATCCCGACTGTTTATTAAGCAATCGGTCGTTGTCGGGCGTGAAATTCTCGCGTCAAGCCTGTGGTGGCTCTCCCAGGTGTTCGCGCATCCAGTGAGCCTCCTCGGTTGGGGTGCGATGAAAGTGGCGTTTGAAATCCCGACTGAACTGGGCCGCACTGGCATAGCCGACTTCGGCGGCAATGGTGGCAAGTGTTCCCTGACGTCGTGTGATCATCAACCTGGCTTCGTGCAGCCGCAGTGCTTTGAGATATTGGATCGGGGTGTTCCCGGTAAGGGACTTAAAGCTGACGTGATATGATGGAACGCTCATACCGGCTGTTACAGCGAGTTCCGGAACCGATAGGCCTTCCTTGTAGCGTTCACGGATCAGCGCGAGGCTCTGCACGATCCTGTCTGTCGTGTCATTACGATGCAATGCTGCCATCAGAGAGCCGCCTTGGGGTCCAACCAGAATGCGGTAATGCAACTCACGCAATAGCCCCGGGCCGAGAATAGCGAGTTCTTGTGGATGATGGAGAGCGTGAAGCAGGCGTTGGAGTACATCCGTCATGGCGGGTGCCATTCGACTTGAAATCAGACTTCGCGCCCGTATTCTTTCGTCGTGACCGGCTTGTCCCTTCAGTGTTGTCGCTATTTCAGCAGCAAGATGGAGGTCAAAATCGAAGTAAATGGCGATCAGAGGCTGAGCAGGACTAGCCTGCGAAGCCATCCGGAAAGGCACAGGGACCGAAACGGCAAGATAATGCTCGGCGTCATATCGGTAGATTTCGCCATTGAGGAAACCCTGCTTGAACCCTTGCAGGACGAAAACCGCGCCAGGGCGATAAAGTACCGGAACATCTTCAAGAATAGTCTCGGAACGCAGGATACGGACACTCGGCAGAGACGTAGCGTTGTAGCCAGATCGCGGCGCGAGTTCCGCAGCCAATGCGAGGAGTGAAGGGATGTCTGATTGGTGATTCATAGGATCAGGCAAGGACATTAGAGAAATCGCAGTAGAGAGCACGGTAATA
>NZ_BJMK01000085.1 GCF_006539125.1 Gluconobacter sphaericus NBRC 12467 | reverse complement strand
CAAGCGCGCCCGCAAAGAACCGTCAATCAAATCTCCAAAAGCCCAAAATCAGAACCAAGGTACATCAACAAACGGTTATTCGATCCCTCCTCCTGAGATCGGTATGGGGCCAGATGCCCATTTTGACCGCGAGCCCGTCGAGCAGGGGCGCCAGAAAAGCGGCACGATCACACAACTGCTGCAGGGAGGCAGGTGGCTCAGTTGCAGATTTACTGACAACTCTATGACCGCTTTCGATCGTCCCCTTCCAATAACCGACATTCCGTTTTCCTCACCTAAACAGGCTGTCTGCTCAACGAATGAAAGTAGAACTCCTCTGGCGACAGACATGGCCGATAAGGCAGCAGGCAACTACTACCATCTTCCAATACATCAACGGATTTTATAATCCGCGACACCGCTTCATGTCTCAGCAGCATCAGCCCGTTCGCTTACGAAGCTAGGCTCAGGCCCCATTGATATGAGTGATTGGATGTGGTTCAGGCTTTGCGCGGAGACTGAATCAAAGTTCCACAATCAAATCAATGGATCCTGAGCCTAGTCAACGGTCAACGCGAGGAGTAGAGATAGTTCGCAGGGTAAGGTCACGGCGACCATCACGAACGGCTGCTTCATCTCAAACCGGTCGTTCGCTAACATTTTCACGAATGACGGCTCTGTCTCAAAGACGATCTATTGAGGTTCACCTGACAATGTCGGCTTTCGGATGAACTGTACCACTGCTTGGATGTCCGAGATGAGGCGTAAGCAGCAGGTCCGCTTACGCCTCTTTGCGGACATTCGGTTCGGAAAATTCAGCTTCTGACAGCTGCCACCATGTGCCAAAAAAAATTACCCGTCTGTTGATCGGGTTAACTCCTCCCAATCCGTGATCTCTTTTTCCAACTGAGCGAGACGTTCACGAACCAAACGCAGAGCGTCGCTACCCAGCAGGAGTTGCGGTGGAGGTGTGTCTGAGGCAATAAGTTGAAGCACTGCAACGGCGAGTTTCGCTGGATTGCCTGGCTGTTTGCCGTCCTTCTCGTGGCGAGCCTCCCGGATCGGATCAAACAGATCGTCGTAGTCTTTGATCGATCGCTCGGTCCTAACCATCGAGCGA
>NZ_BJMK01000084.1 GCF_006539125.1 Gluconobacter sphaericus NBRC 12467 | reverse complement strand
TCTGGTTCCGGAAGACAATTCGGCACGTCCAGTTTCTGCTTACACATCACAAGCCAGGCGAATGACAGAACGTCAGGGGTTTGATCTGCCTGCGGCCAGACGCGAGATCATGACGTTTTGGGAACAGTCGGGAAATGACCTGAAGACGTTCCGCTGCCTTCTTGCTGAGAAAAACTGGCGTATGCGACCGGGAGACCGCACGGACCGACGGCGGGAAGCCCATGTCATTGAGACAGATGACGGGATGCTGATCGGATCATTTACACGCCTGACAAAGGTCCGCACGAAAGAGTTCCGTCGTCTTCTGCAAGAAGAGTCTTCCAGACCGTCCCCTCTGGATCTTCGACCTGTCGTGAGACAACTGGAACAACAGGAAAGACGGCATCAGCAGCGGGTAGAGCGAAAACGTGCCGTGAAGGAGCTGATCTGGGTTCCGCCAGCCTCATTGTCCGTCCTGGATCGACAGAGGCTCCATGAACAGGGACGAAGAGAAGCGGACGCGATCCGAAAGCGATTGCCGTCCATCGGTTCGCTTCGATACCCCGAACAGTTCAGCGAGGGGTTCCGGATTTATTTAAAAGACTGGAAGCAGGACATGCAGGCTGCCCGAAGCGTCCTGAATGCCCGGCATCCGCTGGAACGACGCTATGGGCCAGACAGTCCGCTCGATATCCAGAGCGCGTGCATCGTGCGGATGATGAAAGACGGATGGAGCAGACTGAAGCAGGCCCATCAGGCCGTTGAGCGGGCGCGACAGGAATTGGAAGCGCGGAAAATCCTGTTCTCCCGGAAGAGGAGACTGTCGCAAGCAGAGGAACAATACCGCCAAGCGCTGGCTCAACTGGCCGAAATCCTGCGCTATCTCGTCCAGTTCATTCTGTATCATTTAGGGCTGAGCAATCAGAAGCCTGATCCAATCCAGTGCCCGGTTCCGATAGAACGGGAAATGACATTGCAGGATTATCTGCAAGAGAGGCGCGAGTTGCTTCAGACCCTGCTGGATGAGAAAGCCCGTCGCCTGTGGATCAAGGATCGCTGCCGGGAGGCGGAGCACAAACGGGCCCGGATGATTGCACAATGGCATGCGGAGCGTGTGCCGGAGTGTGAGCAGGCCACGCAGACCATTGCCAGACTGGAGCGCTTGCACCGGCTGTCATGGTCGCTTCCCGAGGATGTCCGCATGGAAATCAGGGATATGAAACGACAGGGGCAGCTTCAGATGGC
>NZ_BJMK01000083.1 GCF_006539125.1 Gluconobacter sphaericus NBRC 12467 | reverse complement strand
AAAGCCTGAAAAGCCGTCTCAGCGTTTATGCGTCGCCTGCTGGTTCAGCAGGCGACGCATTTCTCCCAGAAAGGTTTTTGCCAACCGTGTGAGAGACCGGTTTTCAGCCCAGACTGCTGATGCTGCTACCGGAATAGAGGGGGAGAACGGGCGCTGAATAAGGCGGAAACGTCCGGCAGAGTTGGCGGTGAGAGGGTCAACCACGGCCACTCCTACCCCCTGATCAGCCAGAATGCAGGCTGTCAGGCCGTAGCGCACTTCTACTGCAAAAGTCAGTTCGACGCCCATCTGTTCGTAAGCGCGATGTAATGCCGCGCCGAGTTTGGTTTCCTGTTCCTGTGCGATCAGGCGATGGTGGTGCAGATCTTTTGGCGTGATGATTTCACAGGCAGCGAGAGGATGTTCCGGAAGCATGACGCAAACCATTTCTCCTTCATACAGGACTTCCGAGCAGATCCCCGGCCGCTCGGCAAAGCCAAGAATGAAGCCTAATTCGGCCTGATGCGTCTCTATGCTTTCAAGAACTTCCTCGTAACGCCGGGTGTCGAAGAAGGTGCGGACACGTGGGCGGCGGATCTGCATTTCGCGAATGGCACGAGCCAGGACGCCGTATCCGACCGGAGGCGTTGCTATGAGGCGGAGTTGTCCTGCCTTGTTGTCCCTTATGTCCTTTATCCGGCTCTCGAGACGTTTGTGTGTATCGAAGATTGATTCTGCTTCAGCCAGAAGAATCTTTGTTTCGGGTGTTGGAAAAATGCGGTTATTAACTCTCTGGAACAGCGCAAATCCGACCTGCTCTTCCATGACCTTGAGGGCATTGCTGACAGCAGGCTGGGACAGACCGAGAGCATGGCCGGCAGCAACCGTCGTGTTGTAACGTACGATGGCACGAAGAATTTCAAGCTGTCGGAGATTCACTGAATAAGCACCATGAATAGTCTCTGCTTGAATCATCATATCGATATCATGAATAATCCACTAGCGGAATATTCATGGGGTTTATATCATGATGTATCCAGCTTCGATCACTGAAGATTACAGCCTGACAGGATGCCCTGATGTTCTGGATCAAAGACCGACCTGCCCTCGTTTCGGCCCATCCTATCTACGATATTACAGCCGCCTTGCCGCCAGATGCGCCGGTTGTGACATCGCCTCATGCCTTCACGGAACAGGATCTCAGGCCTCTGCTTGCCGAAGCTGAAGTCCTGTGCATTTCCATGATGTGGCGTGATGAATTTCTGGACCTGGCCCCTAACCTGAAGATGATCCAGTCAATCAGCGCAGGTGTGGATCATTTCCCGATGGGACGCCTGAAAGAGCGCAATATTCCACTCTGCACGGCGGGAGGGACCAATTCCCGCACGGTCGCGGAGCATACGCTGGCTTTCCTGCTGAATATCT
>NZ_BJMK01000082.1 GCF_006539125.1 Gluconobacter sphaericus NBRC 12467 | reverse complement strand
AATAGGGTAGAAAAAGGGAATTTCCCTATTTGAACACTCCGTTACGGGCATTCTCATTTGATCATGGACGATTGTCACGCTCCAGTGCCGCTATAGCTAACTCAAACGTCTCCGCAACTTTTAAACCTAATTTGTCTGCGAGCTCATAAAACCGTTCTGCGTGTTCATTTGTAGTCTTCACACTCACTACGCGATGTCGTCCAGTTCGATACGCTCTTGGTTTCCTCATGCCTTGATTAGATTGAGCCTTGCCTGCGGTGTTTTCGGGCTCGGATACACTTTCTCTACTGACAAATCGGGATCCTTCCGAGATCCGGTCAATCTCCTCAGGCGCGGGCCTTGTATCTTTGTTTTTCGGTGCGGGCTTGAATTTGGAAAGATCCATAGCTCCACCCTTTTGCGGATCCGAAAAGATGCTTGTGCGTGATTTCATCGATCTATGTCCTGTTCGCTGGATAGTAATTCTATCACTTCCCTAGCAAGGGCTTCGATATTCGCTGCGGCACTTGGAAGATTGCGCGCATTTTTGGGATCGAGAGTACGAATAGTACCTCCGAAAGAAAAAATCGCCCTGTATGCATCACGCTCATGAACTTGAACCGAGAACACAGGTACGCCGTTCTCCCGGAATTCCGCTTCAATAGCAGATAAAGTCCTCGGTCGTATTGCTGCGCTTGTGCAGGTAAATAAAATGGCACAGGGAATGTTGATTCTAAATGCCTCTTCCTGCTGCCTGACCTCTCTAACAGCAGAAACAGCTTCAACAGCGTCGAGGGCTGAACCTCTCGTAGGGATGATTACAAGATCCGCACGGCTCATTGCATAAGGTACCATTCTTGACGCGGTACCTTCGAGATCTACTATTACAAACGAACTTTCTTCTGCCTCGTGGTCAATCGTCTTTATGATAGTCCGCTCGGTGACGTCTTCAATCACTTTTAACGTCTCCGGTTTTCCAGGAAGTGATGCCCAACGAGCAACCGGCTTATTTGGATCAGCGTCAATTAGAGTTACGGAGGCACCGTTATGTGCGAACTCCGATGCCAAGAGAATAGCTGTCGTAGATTTCCCTGCTCCACCTTTCGGAGAAGCGAAGACGATAGTTGGCATTAAGGTTCTCCAAAATAGTATACTGCATGGAAACGGAAGACCTTCGGTATACCCGTCATTCCGCTTGCAGGCGAACATTACGCCCCCTCTTAGCTGCCTTGCTTGGGTAGGTCAACGGTATACCAATGGTAATTCCATCTTTATGAGAGTGTTTTTGGCTTAACTGGGGGGAGGGGAGGGAAACAAGGTTGCGCCTGTTCGGTCGACATCAACTTTCGCAGCAAGATAAACTGCTAATGCCAGTCCCAAATTATCTAAAAAGCCTGTGCGGAAATGGTCCATACGGGCAACGCCTGGTCCAAATTGTAATTTTAAGGCCGCCCAAGTAACGGGTGTCGGTTTTTTTAAGACGTGTAAGCGATACGCTAA
>NZ_BJMK01000081.1 GCF_006539125.1 Gluconobacter sphaericus NBRC 12467 | reverse complement strand
CCTTGAAGGACGGGTCAAGAAAGAGGACGTCAGGGTCGGGAAGAAAGCTGGGGCCAGCTTGTGCTCCCCAAGCTCGTGCAGGCTGGCTGACGACGCTGGAAGGGGTAATGCTTCCAGAAGGATTAGCCGCTTTTGCGGTTTTGAAGCCGAGGAGGGAGGCGCCTGCCAGCCCTGTGAGAATAGTGCGGCGGGTCGGGGCCTTTTTGAAAAGGTCGGTCTTGGAAGATGAAAAGGGCGCAGTCATCACGTTCTCCTTTGGCTCATATGCGTCTTGTCACGACTGCCCAAGTGAGAGAAGTCACCATTTCGTATGGTTTTCCTTGAGGGATATTTTTTGAAAATTTTGAATTTCTCAAAATAAATCCACTCTACTTACGAAGTATTTTAATTTTTCTTCTGTCGTTTTCTGAAATTCAGTTTCTGAATTGCTATTCTGTTTTTGGGAGTTCTTCTGTCCTGAGCCAGCAGTGTCGAATGGCTACCCATTCAACAGCTGGCAAGGGGGAGTACCTCCCCCGTTGACCCCCACAAACGACAAACCAGAACAGGATGCCTCGCTATGCCCGATGCTTCATCTCCATCCCGTATCCGATCTTCCCGCCTGTCCGTGCGTGCGTCTCCTGACGAACTGGCACGGTGGAGCCAGAGCGCCCGGTTTCTAGGCCACGCCACGACCGCTGACTGGGTCCGGACATTGTTGCAGGATGCCGTTTTGTCTCACCATCGCGGCGGAACGGTCAGCCGTGAACTCCGTCAGTTGCGTGGCGAGCTGGGACGGATTGGCAACAACCTGAACCAACTCGCTCACGCTGCGCATCTCGGTGATGCCGTTGCCTGTGGTGACACCTTGCAGGATATCGACCGCCTGAAAAACCGGACCGATCACCTGTTGCAAGGTTTACGTCCGGTTCGTGTCCAGAGAGCTCGGTCTGTTTCCGTTCCTCTTATGCACTGAACCAATAGTCATGTTCTCGCAGGTGCGACGCCATGATTGTACAGGAAACCAGAATTAAGAGCAGCAGCGGGCATCAAGCTGTCTCAAAGCATGTTCTCTCGGGAGCCAGGAACGAAGCCATCCGTCTCATGGCTGGCAGTGACTATCTTCTCAAGGATTGGATGAAAGAAGCGAGGCGTGAGGGTATTCGATATGGCCTGCGTCATATCGCGTTTAATCCATCCGAACCGATGAGTGATGGGCAACTCGCCGATTTTGCCCAGCAGATTTGCCTTGAGCTGGGCGCTGACCCTGAGCGCATGACTCTGGTGATTCATCAGAAAGACGGCGGCACCCATGGCCACCTCTTATTGCCGGAATGGCAGCAGGATCACGTTCTCAGCAGTAAATTCACATGGCAGCGTCTGGAGAAAATCGCCCGTCTGGAAGAGCTGAGATTGGGTCATACTCTTGTGCCCGGACGTCATGACCGGGCTATTGCGAAAGCTTTGAGAGAGGGCGGAAATTCTGAGGCCGCGGATAGGATTGCTGG
>NZ_BJMK01000080.1 GCF_006539125.1 Gluconobacter sphaericus NBRC 12467 | reverse complement strand
CTTTGAAGGACGGGTCCAGAAAGAGGACGTCAGGGTCAGGGAGGAAGCTGGGGCCAGCTTGTGCCCCCCAGGCTCGTGCAGGCTGGCTGACGACACTGGAAGGGGTAATGCTTCCAGAAAGATTAGCCGCTTTTGCGTTTTTGAAGCCGAGGAGAGAGGCGCCTGCCAGCCCTGTGAGAATAGTGCGGCGGGTCGGGGGCTTTTTGAACAGGTCGGTCTTGGAAGATGAAAAGGTGGCAGTCATCACGTTCTCCTTGGCTTATGTGTGTCTTGTCACGACTGCCCAAGTGAGAAAAATCACCATTTCGTATGGTTTTCCTTGATGGTTATTTCTGAAGTATTTTTATAATGTTATTTTTTGAAATTAAGTTTCTGAATTTCTTTTATTTTTTTCTGCGTTTATTCTGTTTTTAGTCAGAAATGTTGAATGGGTAGCCATTCAACATTTGGCAAGGAAGAGTATCTTCCCCGTTGCCCCCCGCAAACTACAAAAAAAACAGGATGCCCCGTTATGTCTATTGCCCCATCTCCATCCCGTATCCGGTCCTTTCGCCTCTCTGTTCGGGCCTCGCCCACAGAGCTTGAACGCTGGAACAATGCAGCGCAGGCGCTCGGCCATGCCACAACTGCTGACTGGGTCCGGACATTGTTACAGGATGCCGTCCTGTCTCACCATCGTGTCGGAAAGGTCAGTCATGAGCTCCGTCAGTTGCGTGACGAATTGGGACGGATTGGCAACAACCTGAATCAGCTGGTTCACGCTGCTCATCTCGGTGGCGCCGTTGCCTGTAGTGACACATTATAGGATATCGACCGCCTGAAAGACCGGGCCGATCACCTGTTGCGTGGTTTGCGTCCTGTTCGTGTCCAGAGGGTTAGGTCTGTTTCCGTTTTTATCATGCACTGAACCGGCGATCAGGTCTTCGCAGGTGCGACGTCATGATTGTGCAGTAAAGCCGGATCAAGACCAGCAGTGGGCACCAAGCGGTTTCCCGCCATGTCCTACTGCCGGAATGGCAAGACGACCATGTTCTCAGCAGTAAATTCACATGGCAGCGTCTGGAGAAGATTGCCCGTCTGGAAGAACTGAGATTGGGGCACACTCTCGTGCCCGGACGTCATGACCGGGCTATTGCAAAGGCTTTGAGAGAGGCCGGAAATTCTGAGGCCGCAGACAAGGTTGCGGCTCTGGTTGCGGAAGATAATTCGGCACGTCCAGTCGCTGCTTATACGTCACAAGCGCGGAGAATGACAGAATGTCAGGGATTGGATCTGCCTGCGGCCAGACGCGAGATCATGGCGTTCTGGAAAAGGTCCGGAAATGGCTTGAAGATGTTTCGCCGCCTTCTTGCTGAGAAAAACTGGCGCATGCGACCGGGAGACCGCACGGACCGACGGCGGGACGCTCATGTCATTGAGGTAGATGGCGGTCTGCTGATCAGATCATTCACACGTCTGACAAAGGTCCGCACGAAAGATTTTCGTTTTTTTCTTCAAGAAGAGGCTCCACGAACGGGGGTGAAAAGAAGCGCTCGCGACCCTCGGCATCTGTCGGCCCGCCACATGAGCTACCGTCATCTGAGCCATAGGGGCGAGCAGTCCGCCCGCCATGCCTTGCAGCAGACGGAATACGATCAGGGACGGCGCAGACCACGCCAACGCGCACAGACCTGATGTCAGCGTGATGGCACCGAAGCACCATAAATAGACCGCTCGCCCCCCGAGGCGGCTTACGA
>NZ_BJMK01000079.1 GCF_006539125.1 Gluconobacter sphaericus NBRC 12467 | reverse complement strand
TCTCCGACAGTCTTCTTCTCAGCCATCTGCCTCGCCGCAACCCTCATGTTCTGGCTATGAGTCCTGAACCTAGATCAAGTCCGGATGCTCAGTCTTGTGTCGCAAAGTGGGCCTACCGGGGTATATGCGTGTATGGAAACCCCAAAAGCTCGAGAAGCCGAAGAGCGTGTTCGTCCCTGGCGTCACCCCGTATGTTTCCCGATACACATAAGCGAACTAGCAATACTGCCTGCACAAGGGAGCTAATGCGCCTCAAAGCTGACGGTGGATGGCGCAACATCACCACGGCGGCGCGGTACGCCAAGGTGATGCCAGATGCCTATTGGGTGGAGGTCATTGCATGGTTCGGCATCGATGGCTGAATAATTCTTAGTCGATTCGCATGAGCGGCCAGAAAGCCGTGATGGGTGCACGGATTTTGCACAGAATTGTTCAAGAAGGAGTGGTTTCAGCTGTCATGATTCGACATAGACCGAAGCGTACGGTCTAATAAATCGATAGAGACATCGAAGAAAAATGATTAATTCCGAGGGAATTTATCACCGGACCGAGTGGTGGGCGCAACAGGGATTGAACCTGTGACCCCTACCATGTCAAGGTAGTGCTCTACCGCTGAGCTATGCGCCCCCCGATCCGGTGAGGCGGTTTCTAGCCGTATCCGAAAAACCTTGCAACCCCCTGTGGGACCAAATATGCAAAAAATATGAAAATCCCTGTACCACTGACGTCCTTCACGGTGAATAAACCGCGGAATACTGCGATTCCTCTGCTTGTCTCATCTCCACATTCCGGAAGGAATTATCCGTCGGATTTTCTCGACAGTGCCTCGCTATCCTTTCATGAGCTGCAACAGAGCGAAGACCGGTTTGTGGATCGACTGTTTGAAAAGGCACCGGATTTTGGCGCAACATTAATCTGTGCCGAACTTCCCCGTGTGTGGTGCGATGTGAATCGCGACTGGCGCGAAGTCGATGCGGAAATGTTTGATCCGCGACCGCCTGATGACGAGGTTCTACTTACGGAGAAGGTGAAGGCGGGGTTCGGAGTCATTCCACGCTACGTGTCGCAGGGACGGCAGGTGTACGGACAGCGGCTTCATCTCTCGGAGATAAAGGACCGGATTGCGGCGGCATGGCTGCCTTATCACGAGGCCCTTACGGCGCTCCTGAGTGATATGAAGGCGCGATTTGGTTATGCCATTCTTCTGGAAGCCCATTCCATGCCTAAGCTGCCTTATGCGCGATCGTGTGATGTCGTTCTGGGTGACGTTCATGGTCGAAGCTGCGTCCCCGCTTTGCCGGATATTATTGAAAACATACTTGGAAGCCTAGGGTATTCGGTTCGTCGGAATATTCCTTATGCCGGCGGATATATTACCCAATATTACGGCCGTCCCGAGCAGAATATCCATGCCGTCCAACTGGAGATCTGCCGCTCCCTCTATCTGAATGCTGCGACGCTCAAACCGGGAGGCGGGTTTGAACAGACACAGCAGAACATCCAGTCTCTCCTTGCCGCCCTGGCAGCGTGGGTTGGGAGTGAAGTCCCGTCGCAGTCATCGAAACAGGAAGCGGCGCTTACGGTTGAGGTATGGCCTTTTTAAGCCCATAACCCATTGATTTGATTGTGGAAATCTGATTCAGGCTCTGCGAGGAGACTGGTAATGAGCGACCTGTTTTGGCTGACAGATGAACAGATGGATCGTCTGCGGCCCTTTTTCCCAAAGAGCCACGGTAGACCCCGTGTTGATGACCGT
>NZ_BJMK01000078.1 GCF_006539125.1 Gluconobacter sphaericus NBRC 12467 | reverse complement strand
GATGAGCCTTCATTTTCGCTGCAAACGAGCCGATCCGCGCCGTTTCTGCTCCCGGCACGTCAATGGCTGACTTCCAGTATCGAAGGTAATCCTCACGCCCTTCAGGGAAGCGGCTTCCAAGAATAGCGCCGAAACTCAGCCCTTTTGGATATCCACCGATATACGCCTCGGGAAAGACTGCGAGTTCAACCCCCTGCGCTGCTGCGGCTTCGCAATGGGCTTCCATCCGGTCGAGTGTGCGAGGGGTGTCGAAGAGACTGGTTCCTGCCTGGATAACGGCGACGCGACGCTGGCTCATGTCCGGATCTCTCATGGATGTGGTGGATTGCAATGACGGGGAGAGTGGACTTTCTTGCATTATCGGGCAAATTGATTATTTTAATAGACAAAATCACCATGGTCGATATTTCGCGTCTTGATCTCAATCTGATCACTACCTTTCTGGCGCTCTGGGAAGAGCGCAGCGTTTCCCGAGCCGCAAAGCGGTTGTCATTGAGTCAGTCAGCCGTCAGCGCCTCTCTGGCCCGACTGAGGGAAGCGGCGGATGACTCCCTGTTCGTCCGCACCCGTGGAGGTATGCAGCCGACACTTCGGGCAATTGCCATGGCGGAGCCGCTTCGGGGCGGGCTCACTTTGATCCATACCGCGTTCTCGACTGTTACGGCTTTTGATCCGACAACCAGTCGGCAGCATTTTTCCATAGGAATGTCTGACGACTTCCAGATTGCAATTGGGCCGCTAATCGCAAGACGGCTGGCAAAAGAAGCGTCCCGTGTTTCAGTGACATTCAGGCAGGCTAACACACACCGCGTGGAGGCCCTTTTTGAAACGGGCGAAATCGACTTTGCTGTTGTCGCACAGCCAAATGTGCGCTCCGGATTACAGCTGCAGGAGATCGGGCGGTCCGGTTATGCCTGCCTGCTTGATCCAGTCGCCTGCGACCTTACACTGCCGCTAACACTGACAGATTATCTGTCTCTGCCACATCTTCTGGTCTCGTTTTCAGGTCGCGAAGGCATTGTAGATCAAGCCTTGAAAGATCTTGGTCACTCACGACGGGTGCAATCGGCGCTGACAAATTTCTCTGCCCTTCCTCCCTTCCTGATCGGGACGCGTGCCGTTGCCACATTGCCAATTCATGCCGCACAGAGCCTTGCGGCCGTTTCGGGCCTTACGGTCTGCGCGGCGCCCATTGATTTGGGAAACTATTCTGTGTCGATCCTCTGGCAGCGAGCAGCGGATAATCCCTGGATGCGGCAGGTTATAAGCGATGCCTTCCTGGCGATTTCACCGGACTTAGAGGCAATCTATTCGGGTTAATCTCGCATTGTGAATGTTCGATATCGGACAACAATAAACTGATAACCGACATTCGGCTTCCCCCCCTGATCAGAGGTGGCCCCGGTTTTTCGGACAGGTGTCTAAGCTCTCATGACCGTCATTAGGGGAGTGCAGTTGCAAGACGCCTACACCATGACTGGTGTCTGGTGTGTCCAAAAACTGATAGTGGACCTGACGGGTGTGCCGCGAGCCGATCGACGACGATTGATCATGCTCTCATCCGCGGGTTGGCTACCGCATTTCCCATTTCCGTCGTGGGCCTTCCTCTCTCTATAGACGGGCGTCGGTCGAAACCTGCCCCAGCTGGAGGGTTCGAAAAACCCTCTGATTTTAAGCCTCTCTCTGTGATTCCATTTCTCCTGCATTGATTGATGGAATGGAAGATGAAGCAGGCTGGTTTCTTTGATGTTGAAGAGCGGCTTGAAGCGTTTTCCTGGACTGTGGATTTTGAA
>NZ_BJMK01000077.1 GCF_006539125.1 Gluconobacter sphaericus NBRC 12467 | reverse complement strand
TGCTGGATGCGAGGACGCTGTCGTGGAACGGCCCTCCCGGGCGGTCCTTCAGGACCGTTCGGGAGGGACGAGGAGCCGTCTCACGAACCGAGCACCCAGTCCGGGACCATTCGTTCAGAGGAAAGAATGCGGGTGAACCGTTACCCGGAAGGGCCGAGACGCAGGGTCCAGACGCCCGGTTGAGGGCGGCTGGACCCTGTGGCTCGGTCGAACTTGGCGACGCAGGAGCCTAGTGAGATAGAGTGAGCGAACCCTTCAGGGCCGCCCCGATCTCTCTTTTGCTTTTTTTACCTATGACCCTGATTTTTGCCCGAAGACTCCCGCGTGAGCAAAAACGCTACAAACCCGACGGCAAGAACCAGCAGACCTCCCCGGGTGGGATGCAGAAAGCCCTTCCAGATCATGAGAAGAATGGCTGCCTGAAAGACCAGAGCCCCAATGCGGATTACGGTTTGTCGTGACATGGGGGTATTCTAGCCTTCTTCGCTGTCCTGGCGCAGCCCCCCTGTGGGGGGCGAGCAGTCGGGGGCATCAAAACTCGCGCCGACGAGGCGCGTCCGCCTGACTAAACTGGACGAGCGAACAAAAAAGCGGCTCGGAGGCCGCTGGATGTTTCAGAGAGAGGCACTTTAGGAGGCCGGAAAAACTCAGGCGATATTGCGATCCTCCTGAACGCTCTATCTGGTGGCCTTAAAAGATGAGCCCCGGAGTGCGGACCAGATAGAAAACCCCGTATCCACCTGCTCCGAGCGCGAGAGCGACAGCGGCCGCGCTCGCAGCAGTCACGTAACCCTTGCTTATGGCATACAGAAGAAAGCCTGCAACAAAATACACCAAAAGGAGGCCTGCGGTCTCCCCGGCAAGGACCAGATGGCGGCTGGCGTGAAACGCGGCGGGCACGGCTGGCGGATAGCTGGCCAGTGAGGCGTAAAGACCGATAGTCAGACCGGTCATCAGGAGCACGAAAAGAAAGATGATAGCGGTGCGGTCCACTGTGATGCCTCCTGAATCAGTAAGGAGATGAATACCAGAGGTTAACGGAGTAACGGAAGGACAGGGCGGCGCAATCGGCTCCCTGTCCTTCCCGGCGCGCTTTAAAACGGGATTTCGTTATCGAGGTCGTCCCCGCCCGGTGCGTCCCAGCCCGCATTGCGGTTTGCATTGCCAGACGATCCCCCGGACCGGCCGCCACTGCTTCCACCACCAAAGCCGCCCTCGCCCCGGTTGCTGTCGATCAGCACCAGCTCGCCCCGGAAACGGTCAATAACTACCTCTGTAGTGTAGTGCTCCTGACCGCCCTGATCTGTCCATTTACGGGTGCGGAGTTCGCCTTCGATATAGACTTTGCGGCCTTTGCGGAGGAAGCGCTCTGCGACGTCACCAGCCCGCTCATTGAAGATGACGACACGGTGCCATTCGGTGCGCTCACGGCGTTCGCCGCTCTGGCGGTCGTTCCATGTGTCAGACGTGGCGAGGGTAAAGCTCACGATCTTGGACCCGGACTGCGTATGACGAACTTCCGGGTCTATACCAAGGTTTCCAACGAGAATGACTTTGTTAACGGAACCAGCCATGAGAGCCTCCAAGACTTAGGGAACGTATCGACTGGACTTGTTCGGCGTCATTGCCTCTGTCCATGAATAGATATTAGGTTTTTACTTGGTGAACGTCAACGAAAAACGGCAGAAAACTGCCGTTTTCAAATAAATAAAGCCGTAAAAATGTGATATTTACTTGTTGATTACTGAAATTATATTTGATGTTTTCCTAGACCTATCCTGCCCGTGCGGCGAGCACACTGACGACGACGAGAGTGGAAGGGAGGTGGCGTTTTCCTGAGCCCATCCTGCCACCGGCCAAGACGGGCGACGGGACAGGCCGTCAAGCCCGGAGCGTCCTGAGCAAAGGAGGCGGTCTGCGA
>NZ_BJMK01000076.1 GCF_006539125.1 Gluconobacter sphaericus NBRC 12467 | reverse complement strand
TTTCATCAAATCAACAATTTTTCTAGGAAATTCTTGTTGATCTTTGGGGCTCCAGATCTGTCCTGGAGACAGCAAGGTTCTATGTGGCATGATTGTGTCACGGTACAAGGAAAACCCGGTGATGTGAAGTCACCGGGTTCTTGTTTGTTATGCTTGAAGAGATTCGTCTAATGTCGTTTCCGTCATCAGGTAGGGTCCAGAGGAGAGAATTTGAATAGATAAGAGAGAGATACTGCCCACGTAGCGATGTCCAAGAGGAAGAAGAGCATTTCCTTTGGTCCAACGCATCGTTCCGTCTTCTACATTACTCCATCCGGAAAGATTTTCGTCAGTTAGATGAGCGCTCAGCATGCGGGTTGCGTTACTTTCGAACAGTCTGATTTCCCCAATTAGAACCCCCAGTGTTCGACGATCATCTACAAAGGGTCCAATCGCATCATATGGACGACTGGTACGAGAGATGATCCGGACGCTGTCGACACCGACAGGTATCATAAAGATAACCTGATCATTATTGGCCCGGGCCATTCGGATTGTTGCGCCTGTGTTCGTCACGAGATGCAGGTCGTTGTTATAAGTCAGAGACGGAGTTTCTGACTGAACAGGGCAGTTCTGCTCTTCGGCACGGGCCTCAAAGTTGCGGAAGAGTGGTTCCACGATGTCACGGGATACCGTGAGAGTGGCTGCAGCGTCAGCCCAGGAGAGATTACGACTGAGGGGAATGGAGACGACATCGTTGTTTTGACGGAAAGCACGACGATTTCCGGTATCGAGATAACTCTCCGTCAGCATGCCGTCAGCCATGATTACGGAGTGATCAGCAGTTTCGATATGATAGTAATCGTAGGACGTGATCGAGGTGTCATAGAAGATCGAACGACCGTTCACAAGCATCCGCGCCGGCACGAACTTACCATCGAAAAAGAGGCAGTGCTCGGAGGTGATCAGCATGTCTTTAAAAGGAATGCCATCAGAGATTGCATTTTTGAGAATGCGGATGGGATAACCTGCCTCATCTAAAGGAAGGTGTGGACGGACCGTGCAGCGGGCCTGACCTGCCCACGTTACCTGACGGACTGTCTCGACCCCATCGACATATGCTGTAACGTTATCACCAGCCAGAAGATTTTCGACGGCGATCGTTCCAGACGGGGTTGAAATCAGGCTTCCCGCAAGGAAGCAGACTTCAGCAAAAGACCCGCCATTGCCATCACTAACGAGAGTGAATCCCGTTGTTTTGACGCCTTCGATATTAAGCGTGATGGTCTTCCCACTACTTAATGTAATGACAACCTGATCATTGGATGGATAGCTGTATGTTGCACCTGTAGGAGAAACACCCGCCAAGTCTATTGAATCTGAGTCACTGGGTCCCGTTCCTGTATATCCGCTAATGACCGTACTGACTGTGCCACCATTTTCGAGGCCCGAAATGGTCAGTCCGTGGTTCGTGTCTCCTACAAGGTCAATGGTTCCGCCAGCATCGTTCCAGATTGTTGCAGATCCGCCATTTTCTACTGTGACAACACCTGAAATTGTGGCTGAGCTTGCGACAGTAAGCGATCCGCCACTTGACACCGTCGTTGTGCCTACGACACTGCCTGCATCGGCATCAATGGCCCCGCCACTGGTAATGGTATTGTCCTGGGCAACACCATTGGAACTGATCTCCAGCACACCGCCAGAGTTAACGATCGTTCCGGAAGCAGTACCAGCGAGGCCAAGACCACCGCCACTGGAGATAACGGTGTTATAAACAGTTGCTCCGGAACTGACGGCGACAGTACCGAACGTTTCAAGTGTCAGATTTGACGCTGTAGCGCCCGCACTCACGTATACGATGGCACTATTGTCAATTATCGTCGTTGTAAGACTTCCACCAGAGTCGACGTGACCTGTTCCGCCGTCAACTGTACTACCTTCTACCAAGCCACCAGAAGCAATTTCCAGAACAGCGCCTGTATCAATCGTAACATTTGATCCAGTACCCTGAATACCAA
>NZ_BJMK01000075.1 GCF_006539125.1 Gluconobacter sphaericus NBRC 12467 | reverse complement strand
TTCTTTGGCTACAAATCCCACGTCTCCATCGACCGGAAGTTTCGGTTTATCGGGAAATGGAAGACGACGAATGTCGCAGCCAGCGATGGTGCGCGCTTGAGAGAGGGGCTGCTGGATAAAACCAATGTAGCCTCAGGCGTTTGGGCTGATACGGCGTATTGCTCAAAAGCCAATGAAGACTTCATGGAAAAGTAGGGCTTTGTCTCCAAGGTTCATCGCAAAAAACCGCATCTCAAACCGATGGCCCAGCATGTCCAGAAATCGAATGCTGGAAAGTCCGTCATCCGCTCGCGTGTCGAGCATGTCTTTGCCGATCAGAAGTCACAGACGGGGCTGTTTGTCCGGACTGTCGGTATCACCCCGCGGGGTACAGCCCTCAATCTGCTCAAAACTCAGCCCGAAAGCTCCCCCGAAACCGTCAATCAAATCACCAAAACACAGGAATCACCAGCCAAGCACATCAATCAAGGGTTCTTCGTCCCCCCCCCCCCAGTTGGCATAAGAAATATTATGCGACCTATCGATGACTGCCCAATACTACAAAAACAAGGCCATGTGCGTCATGGCATTCGGTTTCACCGCCATCTATAACAAACAACCCATGCGCTGTCGCCGCGCGTGCCCAGGTATGGAATTATTTTTCCATCAGATGATGCGCGATCCCAGTGAGGGTCTTTCGCCTTTCCTCCTGAGCATATAACGGCGTACCGATCAGGAGTTCATCAGGTCTGTACCGCTCTGCGAAAGCAGAAATATTTTTTGTGACGTCTTGTGCGGTTCCTACGAAAGTATAACGCAGTGTGCTGTCAAGGAGACGCTGTTCCTGACTATTCCAGGACACTGACCGAGGTGCAGGAAAAGTCGACGGACGTCCCTGACGCAGGGCAACGAAATGCTGCTGTAGAGATGTTGCCGCCTGCTGTGCTTGGGTATGCGTTTCTCCGATCACTGCGTTGATGCCCAGCATGGCATAAGGTGACTGCAGTCGCTCCGAAGGCTCAAACCGCTCACGGTAAAGCGCCAGAGCCTCTTTCATCAGATCAGGAGCGAAATGGCTGGCGAATGCAAATGGCAGCCCCATAATAGCGGCCAGATGAGCGGAGAAGAGGGACGATCCTAACAGCCAGACCGGTATAGTCAGTCCCGCGCCCGGAACGGCAAAGACCGCCTGACCCTTTTCCGGCTTTTCAAAATAACGCAGCAGTTCGAACACGTCCTGTGGGAAGCGATCAGCGGAGGCCGGATCACGACGCAGCGCGCGCATTGTGGCCTGATCGGAACCGGGCGCCCGTCCAAGCCCAAGGTCGATCCGGCCTGGATAAAGGCTTTCCAGCGTGCCGAAAGCTTCGGCAACAGCAAGCGGTGCATGGTTTGGCAGCATGATCCCACCTGCGCCCACCCGGATGGTTTTCGTAGCGCCTGCGACATAGCCGATCACGACCGCAGTCGCAGCGGAGGCAATGCCCGCCATTGAGTGATGCTCGGCCAGCCAAAAGCGCTTGAAGCCCAGACTTTCTGCATGCTGCGCAAGATCCGCACTCCGATGAAGCGCCTCGGTCGCCGAACTGCCTTCGGTGATGAACGCGAGATCGAGAATTGAAAGTGGAATCATGTGCAACGCCCTGTCACCAGTTTGCCCATATAGGTGGGGTGGACTGTGGGATGTGCCAAGCAGAAAGGGCGAACCTTCTAAAACACGGGGGACGTCGTGCTCCGACCTTAGGCTCAGGACCCATTGATTTTTGTGAGGAATTTTGATTCGGGCTCTGTGAGGAGACTGAAGATGAGCGATCTGCTTTGGCTGACGGACGAACAAATGGAGCGTCTGCGGCCCTTTTCCCCGAAGAGCCATGGCAAACCTCGCGTTGATGACCGTCGAGTGTTGAGCGGGATCATTTTCGTGAACCGCAATGGCTTACGCTGGCGTGATGCGCCCAGGGAATACGGTTCACACAGGACGCTCTACAACCGTTGGAAGCGTTGGAGCGACATGGGCGTTTTTATGCGAATAA
>NZ_BJMK01000074.1 GCF_006539125.1 Gluconobacter sphaericus NBRC 12467 | reverse complement strand
AGACGTTGGATTGTCGTTGTCTGTTACATTGTCTATTCTAGTTCTGATGGTGGCATTATTTTTAAATAAGCCGCTTGATTTTACATCTTTCCCCACCCTGCTTCTACTAACAACCCTCTTGAGACTTTCACTTGAGGTCGCAACCACACGTTTGATTCTGAGTCACGGATACGAAGGCACTTATGCTGCGGGACATGTCGTCGCTGCCTTTGGTGGCTTCTTGATGGGCGGAGATGTAGTTATCGGGACTATTTTGTTCTCAATACTTCTTGTTGTTAATTTTATGGTTATCACAAAAGGTTCGGGACGTATTGCCGAGGTCGCAGCAAGATTTTCTCTAGATTCCATGCCGGGCAAGCAAATGGCAATTGATGCTGAACTATCTTCGGGTGCGATCACTGACTTTGTTGCGAGAAAAAAACGAAAAGAACTTGAAGAAGAAAGTGGCTTTTATGGCGCGATGGATGGTGCCGCCAAATTCGTGCGTGGAGACGCGATTGCTAGTTTGATCATAACCGCTATCAACATTGTGGGCGGATTAACTATAGGTGTTGTACGTCATGGTATGCAGATAGCAGATGCAGCTACCTCGTTTACGACGTTGACAATAGGTGATGGCCTTGTTTCGCAAATCCCCGCCCTGTTGGTTTCTACGGCCTCAGGTATTGTCGTAACAAAAGGTGGGACTGAAGGGGGGGCTGACATTGCTCTTGTCCGTCAACTGGGTGGCAATTCTAAACCGCTTGCCTTGGCGTCTGGTTCGGCAGTGGTTTTGGCATCAATACCAGGTTTGCCGACATTTCCTTTTTTGTTCCTGGCTGTTTTGGTTGGGGGAGCGGCTTGGATAAGGTGCCGGACGCCTGTTGTTGGTACGGATAATGATGGAGATTCCGTTGTAGTTCCCGAAAATTCTGTTCCCGCAGAGGTTCCAATTTCGGAAAGCTTGAGGGTAGATCTTTTGAGATTGGAGTTGGGTTTTAATTTATTAGCGATAGCAAGCGGTGAGGGAGCGCGCTTAACAGAGAAAATAAAAATACTTCGCCGAACAATTGCAAGCGATATGGGTTTTGTCCTTCCACCTGTTCGTATCCAAGATAACTTACTTTTATCGCCTGATTCTTATTCTGTTTCTATTAAAGAAATAGAGATTGGTCATGGTGAAGTTAGAATAAATAATCTTTTAGCGATGGATCCGCGGGGTGGAGAGCCCAATCTCGAGGGAGAAAAAACTAAAGAACCCGCTTTTGGTTTGCCTGCATTGTGGATAGATCAAAATTTGCGGGAAAATGCCATTGTTCAGGGATATACGGTGGTTGATCCCGCTAGTGTCATCATCACGCATTTAACCGAATTGGTTAAAGATAATATGCCAGATCTTCTTTCTTATTCGGAAACGCAAAAACTTCTAGACGAAATGCCTAGAGAGCAGCAGAAAATAGTCGTAGATCTGGTCCCTTCGCAGATTTCAGTTAGTGTAATACAAAGAATTCTGCAGTCTCTTCTTGAAGAACGGGTATCCATCCGTGATCTGGTTAGTATTCTAGAGGCTTTGCAGGAAGGATGTGGCCAAGGATTAAAAACTGTTGCTGCACTGGTCGCGCACGTTCGAATTAGACTCGCTCGTCAAATCAGCGCATCTGTCCTTGGCCCTCAGGGATATATTCCAATTGTGACTTTCAGTCCTAAATGGGAGATGTTTGTTTTGGAGCACTTATCTAATTCGGGCGAAGAAAAGCAGATTAATTTTTCTCCGTCAAAAATGAATGAATTCGTATCTCGCATTAAACTATGTCTTGATAATGCATCCAAAAAAAGAGAAGTTCCAGTAATATTGGTTTCGAGTATTGTCCGTATTCCGATGAGGCGCATAATTGAGCGTATACAGCCTTCTGTAATTGTTTTAGCGCAAGAAGAAATTTTCTCCCGTGTTAAAGTGCGGACTATTGAATTAATATAATATAAAAAAATATTATCTGGCGAGCTAGAAGAGCTATTAGTTGATGTGTCTTGGTTCTGATTTTGGATCTTTCTGTATGATTACATCTCCTGCATTGATAGAGGGAATGGCGCTATGAAG
>NZ_BJMK01000073.1 GCF_006539125.1 Gluconobacter sphaericus NBRC 12467 | reverse complement strand
AGTTTAGATTGCGACTTCCGCCTATGGAAACCACAGATCCTTTCTGCGTGAAGGAGCGACGGTTACCGGTGTCGAGATAGCTTTCGGTGAGCATACCATCGGCTATGATAACCGAATGATCCTCGGTTTCGATGTGGTAGTAATCGTAAGACGTGATGGACTTGTCGTAGAAGATCGAACGACCGTTGATGAGCATCCGGGCAGGAACGAACTTTCCTTCGAAGAACAGGCAGTGCTCTGCCGTGATCAGCATGTCCTTGAAAGGTACACCATTAGCAATGGCATCCTTGAGGATGCGTACCGGGTAACCTGCTTTATCGTCAGGAAGATGGGCGTGAACGTTGCAGTGAGCTTGCCCAGCCCAAGTCACACGACGGATAACTTCAGCACCATTGTCGTAAGCAATTACTTCATCTCCGATAGCAAGGTCTTCTACTAAGGTTAGTCCAGAATATGTTTGGATCAGGGTACCAGAAAGAAAACAAACAAAAGTCGTCGTATTGCTTGCACTGTCACTAGAAATGGAAAAATCTGATGCTTTGTAGTAAGTGCCATCAGGTTTTTTTGCTACATTGAATATGGCTACAACATTTGGTGTTGAAGACCATGAATTGTAATATACAATTTCCACCTTCCCGCTGGCGGAATCAATTAATTTTTCATTTGATGAATGATAGTCATTTGATATTGTGATATGATCTCCAGGTGCGACATTATTAAATGTAACATTTGCAAGCGCGGCTGCATTAAAGGTAAGGTTGTTTGTTTTTGAAGTTGTGTCTCCGAAATTAACTACTACATTTCCTGATGTCTGATATGCATTTGGATATTCAATGCTTCCTCCATTGATATTTATAGTTCCTGATGGAATATCAGATTGGTTAGAAGTGATTGATGTACCGCTATTTAAAGTTATGGATGATCCATCAGATATTGTTACTTTTTCAAATGTAATTTCACCGTTATTATTAAAAATAACGTTACCTTCGAATGTTACCTCATCAATTGCAGATGTCGGTGATCCAACTAGAATTGTTGTCTGTCCAGGTGCTCCAATTGTTCCGCCTTGTTGTGAAACTTCTGTCCAATTTTTAGTTACTGTGGCCATTATATAATCCGTCACGTCATTGTGAATTAATAAAAAACGGGTTAAATGTTAATTTTTTAGAAATGTCAATAATAAATTGACACTGTGCCACGGTACTTTTCGGGTTTTTTAGGCTTAGGACACGTAACCAGAAGATGATGGTTGCAGCTAGGAAGATGGGGGGATCGGAAAACCCTTAATTTCTAGGTTTTAGTGATTTGATTGACGGTTCTTTGGGGCGCTTTCGACCTGCGTTTTGAGCAGATTGGGGGTTGTCCCCCGCTGGATGACTACGCGCTCGCGTTCACTTTTTCGAAGAAGAAACGGCGCATGTTGTAGACGATATTGGCGAGCCTGATCCTCATGGTGGCTCGGCTGATGCCGACAGTCCGGATGAAGAGCCCCGTGTGCGATTTCTGATCGGCAAAGACGTGCTCAACACGAGATCGGATCACCGATTTTTCTGCATTGGATCGCAAGATATGGCGGGACATGGGCTTGAGGTGCGTCTTTTTCCTGTGAACCTTTGAGATAAAGCCTTGCTTTTCCATGAAGTCCTCATTGGCTTTCAAGCGGTAGGCCGTGTCACCCTCCGCCATTATCCCGTCAATGCTCCGCATCGACGGGAGCCTGAATGGCATGGTTCCATCCTCCTGCGCTTCGCCTTCGTGAATTTCAGTGTCCAACGCGCATGACGATCCTTGTGCGACAGTTTTAACGGCTTGTCATGCCAGTCCTGTGGTATCCGTCCTTCCTGGAGATCTGCTTTCTCAGCGTTGGTATTGCGCTGCTTTGGCGCGACCCGCGTTGCATCCAGGATCTGGCCGGACATCGGCAGATCGCCCGCGTTCCGCAGGGTCGCGTCAAACCGGTCAAACAGCCTTTCAATGGCCCCTGCCTGTGTCAGGCGTTCACGGAACAACCAGACTGTTTTGGCATCAGGCACGCGATCTGAAAGTCCCAGACCAAGGAAACGCATGAACGACAGGCGGTCGTTGATGAGATACTCTGTCCGTTCATCGG
>NZ_BJMK01000072.1 GCF_006539125.1 Gluconobacter sphaericus NBRC 12467 | reverse complement strand
CAGACGCTCCATTTGTTCGTCCGTCAGCCAAAACAGATCGCTCATCTCCAGTCTCCTTACAGAGCCTGAATCAAAATTCCTCACAAAAATCAATGGGTCCTGAGTCTAGCCAGTCTGGAACAGGCCAAGGTTGCCGCAGTTCATGCGACACAGCGCCTCAAAGAGGCTCTTTCCCGCCGTAAACTCCGTTTTTCTTCTAACTGCCAAAACGACAGTGAACTCCATTTTCAAAGAGATATTTTCTTTGAAAATGGAGTTCCAAGAATGACTAGTTCGATCTGATCGGGTCTTGGTCCTCAAGTTGACATTATCGCGTCAAGATTTCCCCTTAAACGCACGTTCAAAAGGCTCAAGACGTAGGAGCTATTTGAAGGACTATCCTTTCATCTCGGCTCAACTTGCCCCTGAACGACCTGACAGTTGCGGGTCACTGACCGTTCAGGCCAGACCCAGAAAGAGCATCACAGGGCGATTGACAGAAAGCATGACGGTATCGCTGGCGATCCCAACGGTGGGGCCAATCTTGTCGCGGGAGACCGTACTGGGCTTGTCGATCATCAGCTGAGACGTTTTGCGCAGCCCGCTCCGCTCGTCTGGGGTTACCGACAGGCGGAGCAAAACCGCGTCTATGAGGGCACTGGTGACAGGGAGAATGGACACGGAGGCGGTCGTCTCGAAACGGTCCGCCTGGACGATCAGAGCGGACCTAGGTTTACCCAGATCACCCTGGAGAGCAACGGTCACGAAGTCTCCCCAGTTCATGCCTCCCATCCGTCGAGATCGCTGGCCGCACTGTCCAGGAAGGACATCAGCGCGGGATCGTACCGCTCGGCCTCGGCCACCAGACGCGCCTAGCGCTGGCATTCCGCATCAAAGCCTGGTGTGCGTGTATCGGTCACCCAGATCTGGATGAGACGCAGTCCGGCCTTTCGAAGGGTATCACGGCGCTTCTGGACGCGGATGGCAACAGAGGTCATGGCATTTCTCTTCCCGTTACATGTAACAGAAAGGTGCGCTGATTTTCAGCACAATCAGGCTGGCGCTTTGAGCCATCCACGTTGCTCTGGCATCGCGTCCGACAAATGGATTTTTGGTCGGGTTGCAGACATAAGGTCTCGATTGTGAGCCATTTAGGACCATCATGACGACTTACGCCTCCGGAAAGATCCAGACCCGTTGGGCCACGCTCGACGATCTTCCAGCGCTGAAAACCCTCATCAACAGATCCATCGACGCCTTACAGGTTGGATTTCTCTCTCCTGAGCAAATCATCGCCAGTCATGCTGTCATGGGTCTGGACACCCAGTTGGTTGAAGACGGATCTTATCTCGTCGCCGAATATGATGGGGTTTTGGCTGGATGCGGGGGATGGAGTAAGCGCGCGACGCTCTACGGAGGCGATCACAGCCGCGACCTTCGTGATCCTCTTCTTCTGGATCCTGAGCGAGACCCTGCGAGGATCCGGGCCATGTACACTGATCCTGATTTCACGCGAAAAGGCATTGGCCGACTGCTGTTGCAGCAGTGCGAACAAGCCGCAGCAGACAATGGTTTTAAAACCGCAGAGCTCATGGCTACTCTCAGTGGAGAGCCTCTCTACATAGCATCCGGATACCATCCCCTAGAAAGAGTTGAAGCCATAGGGAACGGTGCGAATGTTCCATTGATACGAATGCAAAAAATTTTACAGCCCTAAGGGCTATCGAGATGAAAAGCCGTTTCTGGTTTTCATAAATCCCAGCAGCGTGAGGTTGGGACATTCTGGTCCGTTTGAGGATTGGGAGGAGTCAGGACACAGAGAATGGTTTGACCACGTTTTTCCAGCGTAAAGAGCGCCTCGGATCCGGCGTAGTTTGTGGTTGTGGTGATCTGGTAGCCTGTTTTGAGCAGACTGCTCAGAGAGGCCGTGACCGGGTGAAGTGTCGTCGGAACGGCAAGCGGGCTGTAGGGGGATTTGACACCAGACTCTGGCAGCCAGTCCGGGGAGGTTTGTGAAAAAGCGCAGATCGGAAAGAGAAGAGGGCACAGGGCAGACAATACGGCCAAACGATTGCTCACGAAGTGCTCCAAAAGCAGGGTTGATGTCCTGCTGTCGTTGAAAAGAGATACAGCGTAGCTACGCTAGGGATATGCCTGTATCGTTTAAGTGTATTTCTTGGAACTGGATCACCATATGAATCGACAACGCTACACCT
>NZ_BJMK01000071.1 GCF_006539125.1 Gluconobacter sphaericus NBRC 12467 | reverse complement strand
GCGCTTTTACGTTATCTGGTGAATGCTCTGACGAAGGCGTTTTGCTGTTTGACTTCGACAGGGAGTCTTGTGTCGGTGAGGGCTTTGCCCTGCCATCCGGCGCCGAGTGCGATGTACAGCGCGACTGCGTTTCGGACGCGGGCGAGACGGCCGACGACGGCCTGATCCTGTGCGGACAGGGCGGTCTGTTCGGTCGTCAGTACGTTCAGGTATCCGGTCAGACCGGCCTTAAACAGCTTCTGGGCGCGGTCGCGGGCCAGACCAGCATCGACGGAGGCCTGGTTCAGTTCTTCGACCAGCTCGGCATTATGTCGCCAGTCGCCCATCGCGTCCTCGACATCCGCAAACGCCTTGAGAACCGTCTTGCGATAGTTCAGACGGCTGCCCTCGGCCTCGGCGCGGGCCTGCGCAATGGCGGCGGTGTAGCGGCCGCCATGAATGACTGGCAGCGTTGCCATCATCATGAAGCTCCACGCCATGCCACCCGCCTGAAACGCCTGATAGGCGGCCGACGCGTTCGGGTTGAAGGTCAGCGGGATCATGAATTTCGGATAGAGGTTCGACACCGCAATGCCCACGCGCGCCGTATCGGCGGCGTATTCGGCCTCGGCCACGCGGATGTCGGGCCGGTTGGCGAGCACGATCGAGGGCAGGCTGTCGGGGAAGCGCGGCAGATCGGGGATCGGACGGCGCTTTTCCAGCTCTTCCTCAAGCTGCCCCGGCATGTCGCCGACGAGAATGGCGATGGCGTGCATCAGCCGCTCTTCCTGCTCATGCAACGGGGCCAGACGGGCGCGTTCGAGATGTTCTTCAGTCTGGGCCTGCGCCACGGCCAGCGTGTTGCCCAGACCATGCGTGTAGAGCTTCTCGGTCAGTTCGCGTGAGCGTCTGGCCACGTCGATGGCGCGTTCGGTAACGCCCAGACGCTCCTGTACCGAGCGCAACGTCACGTAATCCGTCGCCATTTCGGCCAGCAGCGCCAGCAGCACGCCGCGCCGGTTCTCGATCGATTCCTCGACGATCCGCTTGCGCTCTTCCACCTGCCGGGAAATATGCCCGAACAGATCGACTTCCCAGCTCGCCCGCGCGCCATAGGTCAGAACCGAGGCGTCCGGGCGGTTGGCCGGATTGCCCGGGCGGATAGGCCAGTTGTCGACATTGATGGAATAGCGATCATCGCCACCACCCATTGCCGCATCCAACTGAGGATACCAGGCTGACTGGGCCTGACGGCGAACAGCGCGCTCGGCGACGATGTGCTGCGATGCGATCTGCAGGTCATAATTGCCCTTGATCGCCTGCTCCACCAGTTCGTTGAGCATGGGGTCGTGGAACTGCGACCACCAGTCCTTCATGTCGGCAGCCGACTGCGCCAGCGCATCGGCGGTGGCAGGATGAGGCTGCTCGACAAAGGCATCGGGCACCTTGATCCGGTCCGGCTTGAAGTTCGGCCCCACCGTGCACGCCGTCAGTGACAGGCAGGTGCTCAGGGCGAGAGCCACGCTGCGAAGGGCTACGGCCCTGGTGAAAGGCCGCGCGAGCGATCGGGAAAGGGGGATGCGTGACATGTCAGAGGTGGTTCTGCAGCCAGGTGGTCAGACGTCCGCGCGCACCCGGCGTCTCACGCCCGATCGTCACGGTGGCCGTCATGCCAGCCGCCAGCGTAATGTCCGGCGGCACGTTATCGAACTCCAGACGCACCGGAATACGCTGCGCCAGGCGCACCCAGGTGAAGATCGGGTTGACGTCCGGCAGGCCCAGCTTGTCGGACACGCCGTTCTGGTCATTGATGCCGCGGCCGATGCTGACGACATGCGCCATAAGGATCTGTTTGTAGCCCATCAGCTTGATCCGGGCCTCATCACCCACACGCACGCCGTGCATCTTGGTTTCTTCGAAATAGCCGTTGATCCAGAAGCTGTGCGCATCGATCACCGCCAGCCCCGACACACCGGCATGGGCATAGTCACCCACCCGCAGGTTGAGGTTGGTGATGTAGCCATCCACCGGTGAATAAACCGTCGAGCGCTGGAGGTTCAGCAGCGCGGTGTTCAGTTCGGCCTTGGCCGCGTTGACCTTGGCGCGCTGGGTTTCAACATTGGAGTTGAAGTCTTCCTGCTCTTCCGCCGAGACGATGCCACCCAGCCCCATGCGACGTTTGGCGTCGGACGTGCGGAGCTTCAGGTCTTCCTCGGCACCCGCCACCCGGGCGCGGGCGGCGTCTATGTCGAGGCGGAAGCGTACCGGATCAAGCACGAAAAGCGGATCGCCCTTGTGGACGAACTGGTTGTCCACGACCGGCACGGCCACAACCGTACCCGAAACTTCAGGCGCGGCATCCACGACGTAAACACGCACGCGGCCGTCACGGGTCCAGGGAGCGAGGACATAGATGTCCCACATCGTCCGCCCCAGGCCGATGGCCAGCGCCAGGACGATCAGGGTCAGCAGGACACGGATCACACTACGGGTCCAGTTCATCGCTGACCCTCCCTAGACGTAAAGGATGAGCAGACAGAGAACACAGACATAAAGCGCTATTTCAAAGAGAGCGACGTGCCAGAACCATCCGAGCGCACCAGTGCGCCACAGGATGCTTCGAAGCAGTAACGTCACAAAGACCGCCGCTACGGCGTAAATGGAAAGCGGTGCAACGAAAACGCCAAACAGGTTAACTTCAGCCAGCATCAGGTACCGACCCCACCGTCAACCACCAGACCGTCACCCGCCTGACTGTAAGACAATTCGTACACAACGCTCCTCGCTCAGCAACATCAACTCCCTTC
>NZ_BJMK01000070.1 GCF_006539125.1 Gluconobacter sphaericus NBRC 12467 | reverse complement strand
AATCAGGAGCTTGCCGAAGAATGGGATATTACGGTTCCTGCCGCCAAGCAGCGGGTTCGGCGCGCCGGATAGAAGCGTGGACGGGGCAATGATGGGGTTGTCCGTGTTCTCGTACCCAAGGATACGGAACGGATGGAAACAACTGTATCCCTTTTGTCGCTGGTGGTGGCCTTTGGTTAGGAATTACAGGAAGCGGTGTCCGGTGTGAGTCTTCAGCAGCGAGGCGCGCCGGACATAGGTACGCAGCATGTCGAGGCTCTGATGTCGCGAGGTCTCTGCGATCAGCAGCGCATCGGCGCCGGAGGTGACGAACCCTGCCCGCAGCGAATGCCCCGAGAAACGCTCCGGATCGAACCCTACGGCTTCGGCCGAACCTTTGATGATCCGGACTACCGAGCGATCCGAGAGTGATCTGCCGATCCGGCCATGCCGCTCCACGGACCGGAACAGCCGACCGGACGTGATCCCGGCCGCCTCGCACCAGGTCGCGATATAATCTAGCGCCCGAATGGTGGAAACGTTCAGAATGCGGATCGTCTGACCCGCCTCGTATGGATCGGTCTTGCTCCGTCGAAGCGTGAGAAGCGCACCGCCCTCCTGCGGTACGAGATCCGTAACCTCCAGCGTCACCAGTTCAGACCGCCGCAAGGCCCCGGCGAAGCCCAGGGCCAGCAGTGCCCGGTTGCGCAGACCGATCAGGGTGTTGGGCTGGACGTTCAGCATCCGCCGCATGCCCCGGATCAGCGTCGCGGCTTTGCGGCCCTGCTCCAGACGCGACGCGATCCAGGCGGAAACGGTTTCGGGCTGGGCTGGGAGCGCCGTGACGTCCTGGGCGTGGCACCAGTCGACGAAGGCGGACCAGTCGGTGCGATAGGCGCGCAGTGTGGCCGGAGACCGGGCGGCCAGGGCCAGACGGTCCGAGGCGCCCTGAAGACCTGCCGGAATCGTTTCGGAGAAAAGCGGCTGTAAGGTCACAGGCCCGTCAGGCCAGACCGATAAACAGCACCAAAGCGCTGGATTGTAGAATGGATATTCGCATGGATCGGAAGATAACGGCGATTTAACAGAGATATCGAAGAAATAACCCAATATTTATAGACACTTATCATCGAGAATATTCTCAGAATATTGTGGAAAAAGATCCATATTTTTTTTGTTATAGGTTTTGAAAATAGTAATTACTCATTTTATCTCACGGAGAGGTGAAAAATATATAAACATGAGAGTGGTTTTTTAATTGAAAAAACATTTTGTTGATAGCTAACCTTTGATTCCACAGTGAAAGGTTCGTGCCGTGACAACGTATACGAATTCAACCGATGTAACTTACACTACACCCACCACAATTGGCAGTGCTGGCAACGCGTTCATTAATACTGGATCGATTAATTTTAATTCTGCCGCGGCGACGGCCAATTACTTCTATGGAAGTTTGACCAATAGCGGTACGGTTTCATTTAAACCTTCCACATCTGGAACCGGATCGACCGCTGTTCTTGGAGGGTCAAGCGATACACTGACGCAAACTGGCGGTACGTTGAGTTTCTCACAGCTTAACGGGACATCTGGCGCGTCCGTCTATCTCCAATATGGCACTATCAATAACGACGCGACCAGTACGATCGATCTGGAAGCGGCAGGTGCCTCCACTATTTCAGCGCCTTATGTCGCCAACCTAACCAATGCGGGAACGATCAAGGTCGTCGACACCAGCGGCACCGGTCTGACCTCGAACTGGGGTAATGGTACTGGCACACTCAACAATAGCGGCAGCTTTTCCTTCGACGATTCTGCGGGAACTTCAGGATCGACGACGAATCTGAATTTCAAGCAGATTACGAACCAGACTGGCGGTACGTTCTCGATTAACGTACCTGCCGCTTCGACAGCACTCTTTCAGGTTGGAAGCGGCGGCTTTACTAATAACGGGACCTGGTCGATTACTTCGCATGGAACCGGCGCTGGAAACATCCAGTTTCTGGGCGCAGGAACGGCGGGCTACACCAACAATGGCACCATCAATGTTACCGATGCCAATCTGACCTTTAGCCAAGCCCTTAAGGGAACGAGCGGAACCGTTAACCTCGCAAACGGCGCAGACGTTACGCTGAATGGCACGAATTCCGGTGCTGGCCAGACGTTCAACTTCTCTGGTGGAGACAATACGCTCGACGTTGCTAACGGCCAGACATTTACTGGTGTGATTCGTGGTTTCAGTCAGGGTGATAAGCTCGACCTGAACGTCACTGGAACAACGAGCTACGACAAGACTACAGGCATCCTGACGATCACGAGTGGCTCCAACACTTATACTTATGATGTTGGCAAGGGCTACACAGGAACCTTCTCCGACAGCGCTGGAGTTGTGTCTTACGTTGGTACGACTCCCTGCTATCTCCCTGGTTCGATGATTCGCACGCCTGAGGGCGAGAAGGCTGTTGAAACACTGGCAATTGGTGATGAGCTGGTTGTTTGGGATCCGGCCTCCGCGTCTGAAAAGGTCGAGGCTATCGTCTGGGTTGGTACGCGAAAAATCGTTGTCCAGCCGCATCTTGCAGATGATCTGTCCAACTACCCCGTTCGTATCCTTAAGGATGCTCTTTCTGACGGCGTTCCTTACAAGGACATGCTTATCACGGCGGAACACTGCCTGTTCTTTGAAGGAAAGTTCGTTCCTGCCCGGATGCTCGTCAACGGTCGCTCAATTTTCTACGATCGCGACCTGACGACGTTCGATGTCTATCACGTCGAGACTGCTCAACACTCAGTGCTGATCGCTGACGGGGCGCTTTCTGAATCTTTCCTGGATACAGAGAACCACAAAGTATTCCACCAGAGCGGCAAGGTGGCTTCTTTGCGTCCTGCGCGTGCCCTGACGTGGGTA
>NZ_BJMK01000069.1 GCF_006539125.1 Gluconobacter sphaericus NBRC 12467 | reverse complement strand
CATCTGCGCAAAACGCAGAGCGAAAACCAACTCCAAGAAACAGAAGTCAACACGTCAAAAACCAAAAATCAGGGAAAAGAGTAGTTAATTAAAAGTTTTTAGATTCCTCTAGGTATCGGCTGCGCCCTGAAAGAAAATTACCAGCCTTCGTCCCATTCTGCCCGGTTCCTGAAGTAATCCGAGAAAAAATCGGAGAGGGCCCGTACCTTTGCAGCAAGATGCCGTGCGGGTGGGTAAAGGGCGTGTATTCCCAGAACTGCCGGTTCGAAGTTGTGTAGTAGGGTTGTCAGCTTACCTTCCCGTATTTTGGGGCCTGCAATGAAGCTGGGCAGATAGGCTATTCCTAGGCCTCTTTCAGCTGCTGTCAGGCACGCTTCTCCGTTTGAAAAGGCGATGCGTCCGATCACGGGAACCTGAATGTCTTGTCGTGATGACTTGTCGTGGAAAGACCAATTGTGGGGTGTGCGGAAATTGGTGTCGATGATGCATGTATGCTGCGACAGTTCTTCCGGACGCTGGGGGGCGCCACGGTCTGTGATGTAGGTCGGGGCGGCGACAGTGACGATCCGGGCATCGCACAGTTTGCGGACAATCAGGCTGCTGTCGGACAGGCGCCCGATGCGAACGGCAAGATCGAAGCCCTCCTCAACTAGGTCCGCCAGCCGGTCTGAAAAACTGACATCTAGGCTAATGCCGGGATATTGCTCAGCAAAGGCTAGCAGCGCGGGCACCAGTTGGACGGCACCGAACGACATCGGGGCCGTGATCCGCAGTCTGCCCGAGGGTGCGCCCGATGTCTGGCGGATAGATGCATCGAGTGCCTCCCGCTCTTCGAGCAGAACCTTGACACGCTCATAATAGACCTGGCCAATTTCGGTGGCGGAGAGGGCGCGTGTTGTCCGCTTGATCAATTGCACGCCCAGGTCGGCTTCCAGGCGGGACATCATCTTGGAGGCCTGGCCGCTGCTGACTCCCATTCGCCCGGATGCCGCGATAAAACTTCCTGTTTCCAGAACGGCGACGAACAGGCGGTCAAGGCTTAGACGATCCAAATCACAGGTCCTTAGGACGCAAACGAACCGGAAAGCAGAAGGGGCCGTATGAATTCCTGCGCCCGCGTTATTCCCGAAGTCGTCAGAGTATGGCCGACGTCGGGCAGAATGTCACATGTGACGGTCATGCCGATCGTTGTCATGATCTGTGCGGCCACGTGGGCTTCCTGCACAGGCATGATGGGGTCCGCATCGCCATGAATCAGCAGAATTCGTGTTCCCGTGGACGGAGCATAAAAGGGGGGCGAGGCAAGTCGCCCGGAAAAGGCGGCCACGCCAGCCACGGGCCAGCGGCCGGAGACCACGGCATCTAGCGCCATTATCGATCCTTGAGAAAAGCCCACAAGCACCACCTGGTCCAGCCTGTTTTCAAAGCCGGCCTCCGAGATGCAGGACTGGAGCGTGTCGTCAAAAGCCTGCCGCGCAGCGACGATCCGTTCCGTCCGGTTGGCTTCCGTCACGCCCTTGATGCTGAACCATTGTCGTCCGTTTGGCGCAAGGTCGAACGTGAATGGCGCATCGGGAGCGGCAAGGGCTAGCGTGGGTAGATCTGCCCCCCATTGAGCCATTAACGACGCAAAGGAAGCGCCCTGGCTGCCGACCCCATGCAGGAAGATAATCAGGCCGGCGCTCATGTCTCCACCCCCGATGGGCGAGGTGTTGCAGGTAGACGTGCCGCCCATGCAAGGTCGGGTCCACGAGGCACGATGCCATTGGGGTTCAGAGCCTTGATCGAATAATAGCCGCGCTTGATATGATCGAGGCTGACGGTTCCCGCGACGCCTCTGACCTCCAGCATCCGCTCCAGATAGCGGTTCAGGTTCGGGTAGTCCGCGAGGCGGCGGCGATTGCACTTGAACAGCCCATGATAGGCGGCATCGAAACGGACCAGCGTTACGAACAGGCGGATGTCACTCTCGGTCAACTGGTCTCCGACCAGCCATGAGATGTCTGCGGACAGACGCGCTTCCAACGTGTCCAGCATGCTGAAAACACCCTCGAAGGCTTCGTCATAAGCCTGCTGGGTTGTTGCAAATCCGGCGCGATAGACGCCGTTGTTGAGCTGCGCATACAGTCCGTCGTTCAGGACATCGATTTCACTGCGCAGGGCTTCAGGATAAAGGTCGTAATTCGACGACGCCAGCGTGCCAAACCCAGAGTTGAACATCCGCACGATATCGGCAGATTCGTTGTTTACGATCGTCCCTCTTTCCTTGTCCCACAGGATCGGAACTGTGGCGCGACCCGTATAATGCGGATCGGCGCGGGTATAGAGTTCATGCATCCACGTTGCGCCATTGAGCGTATCGACGTTTGCTCCCAGATAATCACCAAAACGCCAGCCCTGATCGGTGAGGGTGGGTTCGACGACCGATACCGACACGATATCTTCCAGCCCTTTCAGGGTACGGGCAATGAGCGTACGTGACGCCCAAGGACAGATCAGGGCGACGTAAAGATGATAGCGTTCTTTTGTGGCTGTAAAACCACCTTCTCCTGTGGGGCCGGGACTACCGTCAGGGGTGATCCAGTTGCGGAAAGACGAGGTCTGGCGGACAAAGCCGCCTTTCGCATCCTTGGCCTGAACCGGCTGCCAGTTTTCGACCCATTGTCCATCAACCAGCATTGGAAACTCCTGTTTTACAGTATCATGATAATCTTCCATCGAAAGAAAGGCGTTTTCTTTCGATGCAGAGATTATTTGCTCGGCTATTATTAATATGACCGAATGCGAAAGATTAGCTGCCGTAGAAGCAAGGCACTCCTTCCTGGTGGGAAGGAGTGTTGCGATTGGATGTCTTCATGTAATGTTCATGGTAACCCTCTCATGAAGACGTTCATTAGGAAGTATTTTATTTGTATTATATAATAAAAATCACAATTTCTGAAAATTTCATCCGCATTAATAGAGGTTATTTGCATTTTTTTTTGGTTATTTTGGTGTTATTCAGAATATAGGTAATGATTTCTCTGAATTATTGTGAGAAATT
>NZ_BJMK01000068.1 GCF_006539125.1 Gluconobacter sphaericus NBRC 12467 | reverse complement strand
CGAGGAAGTAATTTGCGGGGTTGGAGAAATCCAATGTAAATTTTCCATAATTTATTATTATATTCGGTTTTTTCGTTATGTATAAAATACTATGGTTATGATTAATTCTATTATCCTGTAAAATTGTCTTTTGTTTCTGTGCTGCTTTCATGAGACTATCGTCATCACAAGATGGTTGAAGATAAAGGTATGCTTCATGAAGGTCGGTCTGTTCGTTCCATGTTATGTGGACATGTTTCACCCCGAGACAGCAATTGCGACTCTGGAACTGCTGGAGCGCTTTGGGTTATCCGTTGAATATCCTGTCGATCAGACATGCTGCGGTCAGCCCATGACCAATACTGGCTGCGAGCGCGAGGCGGCCAAGACGGAAGAACTGTTCGTCCGCAATTTCGGGAAATACGACTACATCGTCACGCCGTCCGGAAGCTGCACCAATCAGGTGCGCAACAACATGACGGCCATCGAACAGACTGATGCCGTCAAACACGTTCGCAGCCGCACCTATGAACTGGTCGAATTCCTGCATGACGTTCTCAAGGTCGATGTGTTCCCCTGGGCCGAGTTTCCGCATCGTGTTGCCTTGCACAACAACTGTAACACGCTGCGGAACCTGCGGATCGCCAGCATGAGCGAACGTCGGGAAGAGCCGTTTTCCAAGCCGAAGGCGCTGCTGGGGATGGTCAAGGGCATTGAATTCGCCGATCTGACGCGCCCTGACGAATGCTGCGGCTTTGGCGGGACGTTCTCGGTGTTCGAGGAAGGTGTGTCGGCCAAGATGGGTCAGGACAAGGTGACGGATCAACTCAAGTCCGGCGCGGAATATGTCACGTCCTCCGATAGTTCCTGCATGATGCATCAGGAAGGCTGTGCGCGACGGATGGGTGCCAATCTCAAATACATTCACATCGCCCAGATCCTGAACGGAGCACGCGCATGACCGCCGAATTGCATGAAGAGCTGACGGACCCGCATGGCGAACAGCTCGATCATGGCGCCGCCTCGTCCCGGCCTCTGAAGTCCCGGATTTCGGAACCCCAGCCGCGGGGTGCGAAAATCCGTGGCAACCGGCCCGTTGACCAGTCCGAAGCTGCGAACCGCTTCATGGCCGCGACCGAACATGAAACCATGCATGACGCGCGCCTGTGGGATTTGCGTCAGAAGCGCGACAAGGAAATGCATGGGATCGAGGAATGGGAGGAGCTTCGCAACCTTGCCTCTGGCATCAAGGAACACACGCTTTCGAAGCTCGATTACTATCTCGAACTGTTCGAGAAAAATGCGACGGCCAACGGAATCAAGGTTCACTGGGCGAAGGATGGGGCCGAGCATAACGCCATTGTTCTGGAAATTCTGCGGAGCAGGGGCGTCGAACGGCTGATCAAGAGCAAATCCATGCTGACGGAAGAATGCGGCTTCCGGGAGTTCATGGCCCACAACAACGTCGAGGTCATCGAAACCGACCTTGGTGAGCGCATCCAGCAACTTGATGACGAAGCACCTAGCCACGTCGTCGTGCCTGCCGTGCACAAGCTGCGCACCGATGTGGCCAGCGTGTTTGCAAAGACAATTGGTTCCGATCCAGATAATGCGGATGCGCATTACCTGACAGAATGTCAGCGCGAAGCCACGCGTCCGCTGATCCTGTCGGCTCAGGCCGGTATGACGGGCGGGAATTTTGTGGTGGCGGAGACGGGAACCTTCGTTGTCTGCACCAATGAGGGCAATGCGGATCTGTCTGCCAATACGCCGCCGCTGCATATCGCGTCCATCGGGATCGAGAAGCTGATTCCCGGACTGAACGAACTGCCCGTCTTTATTCGCCTGCTGTCACGCAGTGCCCTGGGTTCTCCGATTACGCAGTATACATCGCACTTCCGTGGTCCGCGTGAGGGCAGCGAGATGCATGTCGTGCTCGTGGATAACGGGCGTTCCGAGCGTCTGGGAATGGAGAAATTCTGGTCGGGGCTGAAATGTATCCGTTGTGGTGCCTGCATGATCACCTGCCCGGTGTTCCGGCGCAGCGGTGGTTTGAGTTATGGCGCAACCTATGCCGGGCCGATCGGGCTGATTATTGACCCGACCTTCAACGCGCATAAATATCGAAACCTACCGTATTCCTCGACGATGAACGGCAGTTGCACTAATGTCTGTCCGGTAAAAATTAACATTCACGAACAGATCGCCGACTGGCGCAAGACGCTGGCGGGTGCGGGAGAAATTTCCTCGGTCAAGAAGGTCATGATGAAGGCGGCGGGCGAGGTTTTGGCATCGCCTGTAGTCTATCGGGCAAGTCTGCCTCTGGGGCGTAGCGCGCTACGACATCTGCCGCATTTTATGCTGTACAACAAGCTCAATACTTGGGGCCGCAAGCGCGACATTCCTGAGACACCCAAACAGACGTTCAATGAATGGTATCGCAAGAACCGGAAGCAGCAGGACGAAGGGAAAAAGTCATGAGCGGTTCACGCGAAGCCATTCTGGACACAATCCGGAAAAATCATATTCAGGGCGAACGTCCCCGGCCTGTCGTGCCGCTGTTCGATCAGGCAGCCCCAGCAGACATGAGGGCGCTGTTTCAAAAGACTCTTGAGCGCATGGGCGGCAAGATGCTCACTCCTTATGCGGTCGATCCGATGGCGCCCGTGTGTCAGGCTATCGTTAAGCTGGGGCCGGTCCTGTCTTGCGTGCCGGAGTTCGAGGGAGATATGAGGATCACACCCCAGACGAAGCCTACGGATATTGCCCCGGTCGAATATGCCGTTCTGCGCGCGGCGTTCGGAGTGGCGGAGACGGGATCGCTTTGTTTTACGGAAAAGCAGCTTCTTGTGAACACGACGGGCTTTTTGCCTCAGCACTTAGTGATCCTGCTGGACCCGTCTCAGATCGTGTATAATTTGCACAATGCTTACCAGCGCCCGGAATGGACGCAGGCGCATTATGCTGTGTTCCAGAGTGGTCCGTCAGCGACGGCAGATATTGAAGGCGTGCTCGTGCATGGTGCGCAGGGTGTGCGCTCGCTAAGCGTGTTGTTTCATCCGGAGGCTT
>NZ_BJMK01000067.1 GCF_006539125.1 Gluconobacter sphaericus NBRC 12467 | reverse complement strand
TCTTTCATGACGGCGGGGCAGATCCCCGACCGCCTTCTTCTCAGCCATCTGCCTCGCCGCAGCCGTCATCTTCTGGCTATGAGCCCTGAGCCTACTCAGACAGATATATTACTTAATGCGCTGAACAAGTAGATTAACTACGGCCTTGCTATTAACAGATAAACACGCCGAGACATTCTCTGGCCCAGATGACTGCACAGTATCTCCACGCTCTGAAACAGAGAGATGCATGGGGACTAACGTGCATATATTTGGCTGAATTAAATAAGCTACAGGCACCACATCAAACAGAGTGGGAATAGGCCCGTATGCTGATTTCGCAGCCCACTGCTGGGTCAATTCTTGAAGAGAATCTGTAACTGGCGTATGCGCGTGAAATATTTGTTCGGCAGCAAATTTGCTTAACGCTACCTCTGTGGCATCCAACGGCATAAGCTGTATAGGAACGCCCGAAGTCAAAATGGCACGTAGAGCACTCGGGTCTAGAGAGGCGTTTGTCTCTAATGACGGTGTAGAAGAATTTGTGCCAGCTATTTTTCCATAACCGTGATGAATAGAACCCGCCATCAGCACAATAGCGCGCAAACGTCGGAAGGCGATTGAATCACGCGAAATCATGGCGGCAATGGTCGATGGTGGAGCAAGTCCTATAAGCGTAATAGTATGATTGGGTTGAGTTCGTAAAAGCTGAAGTGCTTTCTCCACAGCATCTGGAAAATATTTGTGGTAATTCTCTTGACCTTGAGCCCACGATTTTTGGGATAATGCCTCAGCATGTAGTGTTGAAGGACCACGAGTGACCGGGATATCCGTGCGGCCTGCCATATCTAGAAAACGGCGTGCCAATTTTGCCCGAGCATCTGTATCACCTGAACTCGCCATTATTAAATCAATTTTTAAATCCGGCGAAGCTGCTGCTAATGCTAATGCGAATGCATCATCAATATCTGTGCCTACATCAGTATCAATAATAACTTCTCTAGATTTTATAGTATCGGACCGTGCATTAAATGCAATAAACGCAAATGATAAAGAAATGTATTTTAAAGTATTAATGAATTTCTTAATCATTATTATAATACTCTGATATATCTAGATTGATCGTGTTATTTCATAATGAATGTTTCTCCATATTTGTCAATATTATAAATGAACTACTGATGTTTATATTAATTGTCCTGACTTAAAAAATCTAATTTATGGGATTTTGTTTATGCCGTGTAGGGTTTGAAAAACCCTCTGGTTTTGAGGGTTCCTCTATGATTCCATTTTCCTTGCGTTGATTGGAGTATGGATCATGAAGCAGGCGAGATGTTTTGGCGTTGAAGAACGGCTTGCCCGGTTGAGTGGGCTTGGTGACCGGCTCGAAGCGTTTTCCCGGGCTGTAGATTTTGAAGTATTCCGCTCGGAACCGGATAAAGCTTTGGCTTATGCGGACGGAAGAAAATGTGGACGACCGCCATTTGATCCGGTGCTGATGTTCAGGATCCTGGTGATCCAGATGCTCAACAGTTTGTCTGATGAGTGGACAGAGTATCTCATCAACGATTGCCTCTCCTTTATGCGCTTCCTTGGTCTGGGACTTTCAGATCGGATGCCTGATGCCAAAACAGTCTGGCTGTTCCGTAAGCGCCTGATACAGGCGAGGGCCATTGAAAGACTGTTTGAGCGTTTTGATGCGACCCTGCGCAGTGCTGGTTATCTGCCGATGTCAGGCCAGATCCTGGATGCCACGCTCGTAGCGGCTCCGAAGCAGCGCAATGCAAACGCTGAGACAGAGGATTTTCGTGATGGGCAAATCCCACAGGACTGGTAGGACAAGCCGTCAAAGCTGTCCCACAAGGACAGGCATGCGCGCTGGATCCTGAAGTTCACGAAAGCGAAGCGACAGGAAGACGAGAGTATGCCCCTAACAGATCTGGCCATCCCGTTCTTTGGCTATAAATCGCACATCTCCATTGATCGGAAATATCGGCTGATCCGCAAATGGAAGACGACGAATGCCACATCTCAAACCTATGCTCCGGCATATCCAGAGATCCAATGCAGGAAAGTCCGTGATCCGATCTCGTGTGGAGCACGTCTTTGCGAATCAGAAATCACAGACAGGGTTGTTCGTCCGAACCGTCGGCATCACCCGAGCCACCATGAGGATCGGGCTGGCCAATATCGTCTACAACATGCGCCGCTTCCTCTTCTTCGAAAGGTTGAACGCTAGAGCGTTTCCACTGAACTCTGAATCGAGAGGTGACACTGAGGGCGTCTTGTGATTCACCGTTTTCATTGATGGAGACGGTGATGGCACGAGCATTGAGAGATGATCTTCGGCATCGGGTTCTAGCACTACAGTTGCGTTTTTGTTTTAAGGCGTGAGAGATATGCTGCGGCCTGATGGGTTCGTCGAAACACGGACCAACGGAGGATATGCGGGATAGGGATCTGAGCCTGGGTGATTTTTACGGCGAGGCGTCGGATTTCCTGGATCGACCACCGGATGAGCTTTTGCGCGTTGGCCGTCGGCTTTTTTTGAGCGCGAGGGCATTAGCTTGCGAGCGTACTGCCGCCACCATGGCGTAGGCGAGCATGACCAGCGTGACATGACGGTGCCAGCCGTGCCAGGAGCGGGTCTCGTTATGATCGAGGTCGAATTCGTTCTTCGCAGTTTCGAAACCTTCCTCGACCCGCATCAGCGTCTTGAGCAGCGTCCCTTGCGGGCACTAGGTGGAGGGGTCGAAAAACCCCCTGGTTTTGGGTCGGTCTTTATGATTCCATTTCCCCTGAGTTGATTGGGGGCATGGATCATGAAGCAGCCGGGTTTCTTTGATGTTGAAGAGCGGCTTGCCCGGTTGAGCGGGCTCGGTGATCAGCTCGAAGCCTTCTCCCGGACTGTGGATTTTGAAGTCTTTCGTCCTGACCTGGAGAAGGCACTGGCCTATTCAAATGGAAGCAAAGGCGGGCGACCGCCATTTGGAGGGATCGAAGAACCGTTGATTGGCGGCGGCTGGCTCCTGATTTCAGGGTTATGGCGTGCCGATTGACGGTTTCCGGGGTGACTTTCGCTCTGCGTTTTGAACAGATCGCGTGCTATCGCCAGTGGGATGACTACGCGCTCGCGTTTAACCTCTCGAGGAAGAGGAAGCGGCGCATGTTGTAGACAATATTGGCCAGACTGATCCGCATGGTGGCCCGGGTGATACCGACAGTTCGGATGAACAGTCCCGTCTGTGATTTCTGATCGGCAAAGACATGCTCGACGCGCGAGCGGACCACTGAATATGGCGGGGCATGGGCTTGAGATGCGGCTTTTTCCTGTGAACTTTCGAGACGAAACCCTCTTTGCCCATGAAGTCCTCATCGGCTTTCGAGCGATAGGCGGTGTCTGCCCAAACGGTTGAGGCTGTATTGGTTTTATCCAGAAGGCCCTTGCGCAGTCTGGCACCATCACTGGCAGCAGCATCCGTCGCCTTCCATTTCCGGATGAACCGAAACTTCCGGTCGATGGAAACATGCGATTTATAGCCAAAGAATGGAATGGCGAGGTCCGTGGCCGGGAGCGTCCCGTCCTCCTGCCGCTTTGCCTTCGTGAACTTCAGCGGCCAGCGGGCGTGCCTGTTCTGGTGGGACAGCTTTACCGGCTTGCCTTCCCAGCCTTCGGGGATCCGTCCTGCCCGAAGATCGGCCTTCTCTCCGTTGGTATTGCGCTGCTTTGGAACCACTACCAATGTCGCATCCAGGATCTGGCCCGACATTGGCAGATAACCGGCGTTCCGCAGAGTTGCATCAAACCGGTCAAACAGTCTTTCAATAGCTCCCGCCTGGGTCAGACGCTCACGGAACAGCCAGACCGTTTTGGCATCGGGAACACGGTCCGACAGTCCCAGACCGAGGAAGCGCATGAAGGACAAGCGGTCGTTGATCAGATATTCCGTTCGCT
>NZ_BJMK01000066.1 GCF_006539125.1 Gluconobacter sphaericus NBRC 12467 | reverse complement strand
TGCTGTTACCCGCTGATAGCTACGCGCTCGCACTCAATCTTTCCAGGAAGAGGAAGCGGCGCATGTTGTAGACGATATTGGCCAGCCCGATCCTCATGGCGGCTCGCGTTATGCCGACGGTTCGAACGAACAGCCCCGTCTGTGACTTCTGATCGGCAAAGACATGCTCGACACGCGAGCGGATGACCGACTTTCCAGCATTCGATTTCTGGACATGCCGGGGCATAGGTTTGAGATGCGTCTTTTTTCTGTGAACCTTCGAGACAAAGCCCTGCTTTTCCATAAAGTCTTCGTTGGCTTTGGAGCGGTAGGCTGTGTCAGCCCATACCGTTGAGGCCGTATTGGTTTTATCCAGTAGCCCTTCTCTCAACCGCGCACCATCACTGGCGGCGGCATCCGTTGTCTTCCATTTTCGGATGAACCGGAATTTCCGATCGATGGAAATGTGCGATTTATAGCCAGAGAACGGGATGGCGAGATCGCTGGATGGCATGGTTCCATCATCCTGCCGCTTTGCCTTCGTGAACTTCAGCGTCCATCGTGCATGCCTGTCCTTGTGTGACAGTTTGGATGGCTTGTCCTGCCAGTCTTCAGGAATACAGCCTGCCCGGAGATCGGCTTTCTCTGCGTTGGTGTTCCGCTGCTTTGGAGCAGCGACCAGCGTGGCATCCAGGATCTGGCCTGACATCGGCAGATAACCAGCGCTGCGCAGGGTCGCATCAAAGCGGTTGAACAGGCCCTCGATCGCTCCCGCCTGGGTCAGGCGTTCACGAAACAGCCAGACCGTTTTGGCATCAGGCACCCGATCTGAAAGCGCCAGGCCAAGGAAACGCATAAAGGAGAGGCGGTCGTTGATCAGATATTCTGTCCGCTCATCAGACAGATTGTTGAGCGTCTGGATCACCAGGATCTTGAACATCAGCACCGGATCAAATGGCGGTCGCCCGCCCTTGCTTCCGTCGGAATAGGCCAGTGCCTTCTCCAGATCAGGGCGGAACACCTCAAAATCCACAGTCCGGGAAAACGCTTCGAGCTGATCACCAAGCCCGCTTAACCGGGCCAGCCGCTCTTCAACATCAAAGAAACCAGCCTGCTTCATGATCCATACCCCAATCAACTCGGGGAATTGGAATCACAAAGGGAGCCTCAAAACCAGGGGGTTTTTCGAACCCTCCATCTGGTCAGCCCGGAGTGATCGTGATCCTGCCGCAGTATGGCTGCGCGATGCGGTCGCATCAGTATTGGATAGTCATGTAAGATCAGATTTTTAATAGATGCTCAAAATAGCTAAGACAGATAAATCTCTCCAGAAAGAGATAGGCTGTCATAGCTTCCCCAAAGCACGAGGATTCATGACGACTTACATCAGAAGAAATTCTGATTATAGAGAAAGATGGGCAGCCATCTTTGTATGAACGTCAAATTTTCACCAATTTGATTGCGCGCTCAGGACATGCTTTCACACACAAACCACAAGCACGGCATTGATCAGCATGCGGGGTATAGGCGACCATCCCTCCGTGGACATAGCTCTTGATTTTGCCCACAAGTGAAAGATCGCGATAATCGGACGGATCGATCTTGCGCACTTCAAACACATCGTAAGGACACACGGCGACGCAGGCGTCTTTTCCCTCACAGCGATTAAAGTCTACAACCGGCATGACCCGTCCTGTTTGGCCGTCTTTCAGACATTTAGGTGTGGTCATCGCTTTATTCCCTGACCCGCTCATTTCGCGCCCTGTTGTAAATGCCGACTTTGCCGCAGTTCCTGCGCGAACATCTCGAGCGTAGTTGTGGGCTTGCCCAGTTCCTGCCAGGTTTTTTCGGCATAGAACGGATCTTCGTGATCCCCGAAATACGCAAACAAATGCGCGACGAACTTCATTTTCGGATTAAAAAGACCGATCATCCGCATGATCCAAAGTGGAGCCACGCGAATTTTGAGTGTCGGATCGTAATTTCGGACAAACCGCTCCAGCGCCTGTCTGACGGAGATCGCTTCCGGCCCCTGTACGGGGCAATGTACAGGCATTGCCTCAGGATTCTGAAACGCCTCAATCACCCAGCGCGCATAATCGGCGGAGCTGATCCACCAGATTTTGATGTGTGTATTCCCGATCCACTGGAGCGCTCGACCGCTGATCATATTTGGGAGCAGGTCCATGAAATGGGTCGGCGCGAAAAACGTATGACGAATACCGGAATCCGCGATGATTTTGTGCCCTTCCATCCGAATAATATTGGGCACGATGTTATGTCTGATAGTGTTGAGCGCGGGAGGATAGGCCCCCAGAGCACCGATTTTAGCAATATACTTAATATTCAACCCTTTGATGGCGCTCATCAAGTTCCGCACACCCTCCCTCTCTTCGTAGAAGGGAAGCGTCAAATCCGCCGTGTCGGTCGCAAGGTTGAGATAGAGCGCATCCACCCCGTCGAGCGCCTTGTGCAACCCCGCAATGTCCCGCAGATCTGCCTGGGCGATTTCGACATTAGGCGGCAGTATCCTCCGGGCCTTGTCCGGCGAACGGACGATTGCCCTCACCTGAAAATGTTTCGCCAGTTCCGTTGCAACTGGCGCGCCAAGCCGCCCCGTTGCGCCGATGACGCCTATAGTCCTGATCGATTCCATCATATTTTCTGATCCATTGATATAATGATCATCTTGAGTTTCTTCGGGTCGTAATGCCGGTCTATGACGGCGTTCTGGAGCCCGAGCCCGCGCAACAGAAACCGGATAGTGTTTTCGACCAGCTTGTCTCGTGTGATGCCGTATTCAACGACCGTGATGTCGGGCAGGCTGATGAGATGCAAAGTATTCGCTAGATGATGGACGAACCATATCTCTGCATGACCGATATGAATGCCAGATTCGACGTCTCCCGCGTCTTGAGCCGCCCTGAATGATTGAGAAAAAGCGCTGACCCACGGCTTTACATGCTGGTCGAGGAACGCCTTTGCGAACTGGCCATCGCCAAGCAGGCTGGCCGTCACAAGGCGTTTGGTGTCTTCGTGAGATTGCGCATCGCCAATTCCGGGAAACACCGCGTGTACGAGTATGGCAACACCCATGACCAATGTTTCAGTCGAAGGCGTCGCCTCGGCGAGAATACGGCTGCCAACTGCATTCGCTTCAACGCAGTGGGTTTCAAGCGCCGCATAAAGCACGTCCTTGCTGGTAAAGTGCCGATAAAGCAAAGCTTCGGAAACACCAGCGGCTCTGGCGATTTCCTTGGTCGTCGCACCGTCCCGCCCAAGCCGGGCGAAAATGGGAGCTGCAGCGGACAAGATGGCCTGCTTGCGATCAGTCGCGGACAGTCTGGAACGGCGTGAGGTCGGCATGGGTTCTCCTTACGAAAGTAAGGTAAGTGAACGCTCACTTATATTCAAGCGCTTATTTCATTTTGCCGTATAAGATCAGGCTCGGACGGACATCGACGGCTTGAGAGCCTGTTTGGAAAATCTGGAGGGATCGAAGATCCGTTGATTGATGGTTCTTTGGGGCTTTTTCCTGTGAACTTTCGAGACAAATCCCTGCTTTTCCATGAAGTCCTCATTGGCTTTTGAGCGGTAGGGCGTGTCTCCCTCCGCCATTCCCTCAGTCAGAACCGGACGAATGGAATCACAGAGCTGGCTTCAAAACCAGGAGGTTTTTCGAAGCCTCCAGATCCTGATTGGATATTGTCTCAGCCAAGCAGCCCGTACGACCACCGACAAATCAAAAGAATGGATCAAACTGGCGGAGGCAGCTGAATGTAACGACGATATGGTCGAAATCGTAATCCGCTTCGGATCATCAGCCGAAGATCTCGATGTCAAACCAGACTCTACTGAGAAAGTGCGTCGCCAAGTGAACGGTCGATTGAAACGGCTGGAGAGCTTCATTCTCCTCGCGGAGGGAGTCGCCAGTAAGTGGCGAGAGGAGCTGCAGTCTCTCTCTTCATCCGCGCTGGAGAATTAACTGAACCACACCGGGATTGGCGGTGACGTCCGTTTTCATTTGATTATGTCGCAAAGCCGACCTTCTGCTGTCCCCCCCTGGTCTGCCTGTCCGCTCAGTGATGCATGAGCAGACAGGCTGCTATCGCCTCTCTCCAGACATGGAAGCGGTTGTCACAGTTACCCGAAAGCCGACACGCCCTAGGTGTTTAGTCCCGTGTTTTGATGGGTTGGATTGATGATGAATATTTCTGGCTCTGAAGTCCAGATTTTGCAGACGTATTCGTAAGGGGTGAGGCCGTTCAGAGTCTTGAGTCTTCGCCCGAAATTATAGGCTGCCATGAAGTCATTGAGGTGTGTCCTCAACTGCTCGTGGCTGTCGTAATGGAAGCGTTTGACGGTTGCTTCCTTGATTGTCCGGTTCATCCGTTCAACCTGACCGTTCGTCCAGGGATGGTTGGGTTTTGTCAGACGGTGTTCGATCCCGTGAGCTTCGCAGATCATGTCGAAGCGCATGGGGCGAGACCAGGCCGTATTGCGGTTGCGGGGCTGATCAGCGAACTGGATGCCGTTATCGGTCAGAATGGTATGGATCCGATAAGGAATGATGCTCAGGAGATATTCGAGGAATTCCCAGGCAGTCTTCCGATCGGCTTTCTCAACCAGTTGTGTGACAGCGAATTTGCTGGTCCGATCGATGGCGACGAAGAGATACAGCTTGCCTTCAGCAGTCTGGACCTCGGCAATATCGAT
>NZ_BJMK01000065.1 GCF_006539125.1 Gluconobacter sphaericus NBRC 12467 | reverse complement strand
GGTTTCATCCACTTGGACGTGATTGCCTATGCCGCCATCCTTTTTGAACAACCATGCTTCACGTATACGCTGCGCGAGGAACCAAGCTGACTTCTGCGTGATACCGAGTTCGCGAGCCATTTGTGTTGAAGGAATGCCTTTGCGCGCCGTGGTCATCATGTAAATTGCCATAAGCCACTTGTGCAGCGGCAAGCGACTTTCGGCGAGGACAGTTCCAGTGCGGACACTGAAATGCTGACGGCAGTCGCGGCAGCGATAGGGCATCGGCCTGTGATTCTTGACCTCGGCCACCGAAAAGCTGCCGCAATGAGGGCAGGAAACTTTGTCATTCTAGCGGTTTTGTTCAAAATATTTCCGTGCAGCCTCCTCGTGCGGGAAGCGCTGGAAAAACTGATACAAACTGACGGTTTCGGTAGCTATAAAACATAACTAGCCGTTAATTATTTCGTTGCCAACAATGTTTTGGCTAGATATGTATATAGGACCAAAATAAAAAATGTATACTACACCTATTGCTACGTCATCCTATTTTGTAGGCCATTGTATTACTTGAGAATTTCATTAAATTCTAGGACGTTTCCGTCCGGATCGCGAACGAAACAGACGATGCGTCTGTCGTGCCCCATCTGGACTGGTCCTTCCGTGATGGCGATCTGTTCCCGTTCCAGCCAGTGCACCAGATCCGCTATGCTCTCAACAATGAACGCCGCATGCGTATATCCCGGACGTTTGACGGGAACGTCCATAAGAACATTCCCGGCTGGATCTGGCACGCCATTGAAAATGAGATGGATACGAAGTCCGGATGGGTGGTGTAGCCCACAGGCTTTCACGGCCGGAGCGAACTCTTCCGGGTCGCGGATGAAGCCGAATTTGGCATAGAACCGTTCAGAAACGTCAAGACTTGTCACACGAATACCAACATGATCGAACGTCAGGTGCGCGAAATTCATTGTCCACATCCTGTTTCCAGGCCAGCTACAGTTTTCTGAAGTGGGACAAAGCCTTTCAGGTTCTCCACACGTTGCAGCCAGACAGCAATCGCATCATATCCAGAGAGATCAACATTTCCCTCCGGTGCTCTTGCGATATAGCTGTAAAGAGCGATGTCCGCGATCGTGGGCTGCTGGGTTCCTGCGATCCAGGTTCTGTCCTTCAGGGCGTGCTCGATAACTCTAAGTGTGTCGTGAGCGCGCTGAATGACTTCTGTCGTATCAAAAGATGCTCCAAAGACTGTCACCAAACGTGCAGCACAACATCCATACGCAATCTTTCCCGCTGCCACGGACAACCAGCGCTGAACTTCGGCCTCTGTCACGGTGTCCTCCGGCAGCCAATGAGACGGACCGATTTTCCGTGCCGCATATACAAGGATGGCATTGGAGTCCGGAATAATGATGCCACCATCTTCCAGGACGGGAATTTCCCCGAATGCATTCAGCTCCAGAAATTTTGCAGTTTTCTGCTCACCTGCGGCAAGGTCAACAGGTTTCAATTCATGAGGCAGGCCAGCAAGATTGAGAAAGAGATGCGCTCGATGCGCATGTCCTGAAAGGGGATGATAGTAGAGTTTCATAGGGACTCCCGAAGGAACGACTGAACCGATGCATTGTCTTTCCACGGAACGCAGCGCGGGATAATCTATCAATAAAGCAGTTCACTATTGTGGTTTTCACTCACAATCTACCGGAGCTTAGGAGAGACCTCTGATCGACCTTAAGACATTACGGATCTTCATGGCCGTGGCCGATCAGGTCAGCTTTGTTGGCGCTTCCCGGAAACTAGGTCTTTCCGCCACCACGGTGACCCGGACGATCCAAAGCCTAGAAACGACCCTCGGGCTCTTTCTGTTCAACCGTACAACACGCTCTGTTCATCTAACGACGGAAGGCGCGGAGTTTCTGTCCCGGTGTCGCGCGGCGATTTCTGATCTAGATGATGCGGTCGCCATAGCACGAGGCGCGGGGGCCGCAGAGCCCCAAGGGGTATTATCTATTACCGCTCCAGTTGTTTTCGGGCGTCTACATGTTCTTCCCGTTGTCACGGGGCTTCTGAACTCCTGGCCAAAACTGACTGTACGTCTCTTCCTGACTGACCGGGTTGTTCATCTTGTGGAGGTAGAAATCGATCTCGCCATTCGGATTGCCCCGCCGCAGGACAGTGCCTTGAAAATGCAGAAAATTGGTGAGGTCCGGAAAGTCTTTGTTGCCAGCCCAGCTTATCTTGCACAGCATAAAGAGCCACAAAGTCTCGAGGATCTCGCGGCACACAGCCTCATCGATATTGATGAATGTGCAACTGGACATTCGGAATGGCGAATAGGCGGAAAAAATGTCCCTTCAGTAAGAATTTCACCCCGCCTTTCCGTCAATAGCGTCGACGCGGCCCTTGCGGCGGCCAAAGATGGCCTCGGTATTACCAGGGCGCTATCGTATCAAAACCATGATTTTATCGAAAAAGGACAGCTTCGCAGGGTTCTGGAAGACATTCCTACGTCTGCATTACCTGTGTTCATGCTGTTTCCCTCTAGAGAGCGCCAGACTGTTAATGTTCGAATGTTTCTTACCGCCATGAAGGAACGATTTATGACAGGTAACTTCTAATAAACGCCCCAATCACAAATGACGGGTTCAAAAAACCTCAAGTTCACAAGAAGAATTCGCATATAAAATCGGCATAGCGGCCTATCCAAAAATCGAATACTATAAAGTTATAAAGTTCTGGATCCGGTCGCGTGTGTCTTTAACTGATCAGAAATCACAGACCGACTGTTCGTCCAAACAGTCGGCATCGCGCGAGCCACCATGATGATCGGGCTTATCAATGTCGTTTACAATAGACCCTTCCTATAGAGAATGATCGTCGCGACATAGCAATTCAGAAAATGCTAACTTCAATCTGCTCAATAGGCAGATTGAAAGCGACCTCAAAAACCATCAATCAAGTCACAAAAAGCCTGAGATCACGACACAAGCACATCAAACTACGTCTTTTCGATCCCTCCACCTCACGCCGTTAGAGAAATGAGCGCGAATCAATAATTTCCACCAGCCAGTCGACAAAGACACGCACACGGGGAGAAAGTTGTCTGTTGCTCGGATAGAGCACCGAGAGCGGTGTAGGTGTCGGGGGAAAATCGGGCAAAACCTCAATCAACCTGCCATTCGCCAGATCATCAAGGAAGCGGTAACGTGGAGCCTGCACAAGGCCAAAACCTTGCCGCGCGGCCGCGGCACTGGTTTCAGCCCCGCTGACCAGGAGTGGCGTCGGCAGTATTATCTCGATCACTTCGTCTTCGTGCGTGAACTCCAGCGGCAGGGGCTGGCCGGTGCGCGACGATACGAAGCCGATCATTTGATGGCCTTCAAGGTCCTCTGGTGTCGCGGGTATTCCATGCCGCGCCAGATAGTCTGGGCTGGCTACGGTGACTTCTTCCATGACCCCCAAGGGCCGAGCCACCATATCGCTGTCGGTAAGATGGCCGGCCCGCACAACGCAATCCACGCCCTCCCGGACCAGATCAACAAACCGTTCTCCCTCTCCGAGGTGAACGGTCAGGGCAGGATGCCGTGCCAGGAATTCAGGCAGTGCCGGCAGTAGGATGGTACGCGCGAGATAGCCGACGGCATCCACGCGCAAAATGCCGGAAACAGTGCCTGCCGCGTCACGATCCGCATCCTCGAGATCAGCCAGAATCGCAATGCATCGCCGATAATAGGCGCTCCCTTCCACCGTGGGCCTGACGTGACGGGTCGAACGTTGTAGCAATCGGGTGCCAAGTCTGCCCTCCAACGCCTTGATCGCAGCAGTTGCGACCGGCCGCGAAACACCACAAGCGGCTGCCGCGGCACTGAAGCTGCCACGGTCAACAATGCGGATAAAAAGATCAAGCGTAGCAAGTCTGTCCATGGGATTGTTTCATGATGCAAAACAATGCTTTCGGAAAGTACGATCTTATCGAACGGGAGATGGAATGAGCAATATGGGGTCTCATCAAGGGGAGAGTCTCATGCCTGCAGTCAAAACAATTGCCCTCGTCACCGGTGGAAGCCGTGGCCTGGGGCGTTCGACCGTCGAAGCGCTTGCCCGACGTGGTGTTTCATCGATCTTTACCTATCACGCCAACAAAGCGGCTGCGGACGCGGTTGTCGCGAGTGTCGAACACAGCGGGGCCCGCGCTGTGGCCCTGCAACTCGATACAGGCGAGACGTCTGCCTTTCCGGCTTTCGCCAATGAAATGCGAAGCGTGCTGGGCGAGTGGGGCGCTGAGCGTTTCGACTATCTCGTCAACATGGCTGGGACTTCGCACAGTGGCCTATTCGGTGAGGTGACGGAAGAGGATTTTGACACTGCTTACCGTATTCACGTCAAAGGTCCATTCTTCCTGACACAGACTTTGCTGCCATTAATCGCGGATGGCGGTCGGATCGTGAACATCTCTTCCGGGTTAACCCGTTTCTCTTACCCTGGCCGGATCGCCTACGCCTCCATGAAAGGGGCTGTAGAAGTCATGACACATTACATGGCCAAGGAACTCGGCCCACGACGCATCGCCGTCAATACAGTTGCACCCGGCGCTATCCAGACGGATTTTTCAGGGGGTGTCGTACGGGACAATCCGGACGTGGCCCGGCACGTCGCGGAAGCAACTGCACTTGGGCGGCCAGGCCTGCCAGATGATATTGGTCCGATGATCGCATCGCTGCTGTCCGAGGACAATCGTTGGGTCAATGCACAACGGATCGAGGTCTCCGGTGGCCAGACTATCTGAGCGCAAGTCGCCAGT
>NZ_BJMK01000064.1:0-2500 GCF_006539125.1 Gluconobacter sphaericus NBRC 12467 | reverse complement strand
GTTTCTGTTTGCAGCGAGCTTAAGCCGTTAGGTGTAGGCGTAGCGAAAGCGAGTCTGAATAGGGCGAATGAGTTGCTGGCAGAAGACCCGAAACCGAGTGATCTAGCCATGGCCAGGCTGAAGGTGCGGTAACACGCACTGGAGGGCCGAACCCACGCCTGTTGAAAAAGTCGGGGATGAGCTGTGGCTAGGGGTGAAAGGCCAATCAAACTCGGAGATAGCTGGTTCTCCGCGAAATCTATTGAGGTAGATCGTCGGGTGTTTACCCTGGGGGGTAGAGCACTGGATGGGCTAGGGGGGCCCAAAGCCTTACCAAACCTAACCAAACTCCGAATACCCAGGAGTATAGCCCGGCAGACAGACAGTGGGTGCTAAGGTCCATTGTCGAGAGGGAAACAGCCCAGACCACCAGCTAAGGCCCCTAAATCGTGGCTAAGTGGGAAAGGATGTGGGGATTCCAAAACAACCAGGAGGTTGGCTTAGAAGCAGCCATCCTTTAAAGAAAGCGTAATAGCTCACTGGTCTATTAGAAACCCTGCGCCGAAAATGTAACGGGGCTCAAGCCACGTGCCGAAGCTGTGGGTGCATTCTTTGAATGCGCGGTAGCGGAGCGTTCCGTAAGTCTGCGAAGGAGACGGGGTGACCCTCTCTGGAGATATCGGAAGTGCGAATGCTGACATGAGTAGCGACAAACAGTGCGAGAAACACTGTCGCCGAAAGTCCAAGGGTTCCTGCGCAAGGTTAATCCACGCAGGGTGAGCCGGCCCCTAAGGCGAGGGCGAGAGCCGTAGTCGATGGGAACCAGTTGAATATTACTGGGCCTGCCAGAAGTGACGAATGAGAGATGTTGTCTGTCCTTAACGGATTGAACAGGCTTTTCAATCATTCCAGGAAATAGCTCTGGCGTATAGACCGTACCCGAAACCGACACAGGTGGACTGGTAGAGAATACCAAGGCGCTTGAGAGAACGATGCTGAAGGAACTAGGCAAATTGCTCGTGTAACTTCGGGATAAACGAGACCCGCTCGTGGGCAACCATGGACGGGTGGCACAGACCAGGGGGTAGCGACTGTTTAGTAAAAACACAGGGCTCTGCGAAATCGTGAGATGACGTATAGGGCCTGACGCCTGCCCGGTGCCGGAAGGTTAAGAGGAGGTGTGCAAGCACTGAATTGAAGCCCCGGTAAACGGCGGCCGTAACTATAACGGTCCTAAGGTAGCGAAATTCCTTGTCGGGTAAGTTCCGACCTGCACGAATGGCGTAACGACTTCCCCACTGTCTCCAGCATCGACTCAGCGAAATTGAATTCCCCGTGAAGATGCGGGGTACCCGCGGTCAGACGGAAAGACCCTATGAACCTTTACTGCAGCTTTGCAGTGGCATCAGAGACATTCTGTGTAGGATAGGTCGGAGGCTTTGAAGCCGGGGCGCCAGCACCGGTGGAGCCATCCTTGAAATACGACCCTGAATTTTTCTGATGTCTAACCGAGACCAGTAAGCCTGGTCCGGGACCCTGCATGGTGGGCAGTTTGACTGGGGCGGTCGCCTCCCAAAGTGTAACGGAGGCGCGCGATGGTGGGCTCAGGCCGGTCGGAAACCGGCTGTCGAGTGCAATGGCATAAGCCCGCCTGACTGTGAGAGTGACAGCTCGATCAGAGACGAAAGTCGGCCATAGTGATCCGGTGGTCCCACGTGGACGGGCCATCGCTCAACGGATAAAAGGTACTCTAGGGATAACAGGCTGATCTCCCCCAAGAGTCCACATCGACGGGGAGGTTTGGCACCTCGATGTCGGCTCATCACATCCTGGGGCTGGAGCAGGTCCCAAGGGTTCGGCTGTTCGCCGATTAAAGTGGTACGTGAGCTGGGTTTAGAACGTCGTGAGACAGTTCGGTCCCTATCTGCCGTGGGTGTAAGAGACTTGAGAGGATTTGTCCCTAGTACGAGAGGACCGGGATGAACATACCTCTGGTGCACCGGTTGTCACGCCAGTGGCACAGCCGGGTAGCTAAGTATGGACGGGATAACCGCTGAAAGCATCTAAGCGGGAAACCCACCTCAAAACTAGGTCTCATAGAGCCGTGAGAGACCATCACGTTGATAGGCCGGGTGTGAAAGTGCAGTAATGCATGCAGCTAACCGGTCCTAATCGCTCATACTTCTCACACAAACACATGCACAGAAATCAGCCACACTTCCTTCACAGCGCACCAATCTCCACCCTCTCTTAAAAGACAGGGTGGGCTGGAAGACCTGGTGGCCATTGCGAGGGCCCTACACCCGATCCCATCCCGAACTCGGCCGTGAAATCCCTCAGCGCCTATGATACTGCACCTTAAGGTGCGGAAAAGTCGGTCGCCGCCAGGTCCCCCAGCCTACCCATACACACCACAAAACCTCCCAACATCATCATACACCACCGCGGGGTGGAGCAGCCCGGTAGCTCGTCAGGCTCATAACCTGAAGGCCGCAGGTTCAAATCCTGCCCCCGCAACCAA
>NZ_BJMK01000063.1 GCF_006539125.1 Gluconobacter sphaericus NBRC 12467 | reverse complement strand
AAGGCCATAACTTTACGATGATATGCGGCATTGAAACTTCCTCACCACGCCTGACTGGCTGGTCCAATTGTAAATTCGTTAATTGTTGTGTCTGCCGGAGCAGAAATCGCAAACGCAACTACATCGGCAATGCGGTCGGGTGGAATAGCGTGCTGATCGTAAAGTTTTTTCATGGCTTCGGCTGCGCCAGGATCAGAAATGTCACCGAGCAATTCGGTCTTCACTGCGGCAGGGTAGATGGTGGAAGTACGAATATTGGTGCCCTCCATAGCTGACTCCATGCGTAGCACTTCCATGAAATCGCGAACGAACCACTTGGTGCCGCCGTAGATCGCGCTACCAGGGTAGGCTTTGAGACCGGCTACTGAGGAAACAGCAATGACCTGCCCATATTTCTGTGCGAGAAAATGAGGCATGGCGGCGGCAACACCATTCAGTACGCCTTTGATATTGATGTCCACGGCCGCATTCCATTCATCCGTCTTCAAGGCGGAGACGGGCGCTGTTGGCATCAGGCCTGCGTTAAGGAAAATCACATCGAGACGACCATATTTTTCTTTGGCAACGTTGACCAAAGCCTCGTTATCGGTCGGTTTCGTGACATCGGTCACGAGGTAGGCCGCTGTGCCACCCTCGTCTTCGATAGCACTTACAATTTCCTTCAGACGCTCTTCTCTGCGTGCGCCCAGAACAACTTTTGCACCTTGTCGCGCAAGAAGCAGCGCTGTTGCTTCCCCAATCCCTGAAGATGCACCGGTGATAAGAACAACTTTATCTTTAATCATGATGTTTCTCTTGTATAAATATTTGAATTACTGTCTGTATTGTGCATCAGAGACATGCTCGAGCCAGTCTACGACTTTCCCATTCTCAACTTCCTGAATTGCGATATGGGTCATGGCTGTCTCTGGAGCGGCACCATGCCAATGTTTCTCACCTGGCTCGAAGAAAACCACGTCGCCAGGACGGATTTCTTCGACAGGTCCATCCCATCGCTGTACGCGACCAACGCCTGATGTCACAATGATGGTCTGACCTAGTGGATGAGTATGCCAGGCTGTCCGTGCTCCCGGTTCAAATGTCACATTTGCACCCTGAACACGATCGGGGGCCGCCGGGTTGAAAAGCATGTCAACCCGGACGGTGCCAGTGAACCAGTCTCTGGGTCCTTTGAAAGACGACTTGTGACCTACGCGGAAGATTTCCATAAAAATTTCCTGTGTTTCGCTGTGAGGCCGGACGAGGCCTTGTTCCGAACACGATAAGGGATCTTGCAGCAGTCGATTAGAGCATATAACGTGCATGAATATTTCAAATAAGCTCAGCAATGCCACGAGATCATATCAATGAGTTGACGGCTTTTCTCACGGTTGCCAGGGAACGAAGCTTTACGCGGGCCGCTGCCGAGCTCGGTGTCACGCCCTCAGCCTTGAGCCACACGGTGCGAGGACTTGAGGAACGGCTCGGGGTGCGCCTACTGTCTAGAACAACCAGAAATGTTGCAACTACCGATGCCGGAGAGCAGCTTCAGAAGCGTGTCGGCCCCCTTCTTGAACAGGTCTCTACAGAGCTTGACTTAATTACGTCTCTTGGTAGCAAGCCTGCTGGATCCATTCGTATCACCTGCACTGATGCGGCCATAGAACTGATATTTCGACCTAAACTTCTCGCATTTCTTCAGAAATACCCTGACATCAATATTGAATTCAGCATGGACTACGCTTTTGTCGATATTGTTGCAGAGCGCTTCGATGCAGGGGTCCGTATTGGGGAAGCCATCGAGAAAGACATGGCCGCAACGCGTGTAGGCCCCGACTGGCGTTTTTGCGTCGTGGGATCCCCAGATTACTTTCACCATTACTCGAGCCCTGCAACACCTCATGATTTGCGGCGTCATAACTGTATTAATATGCGGATGACGACTGCTGGGGGGAACCTGAAATGGGAATTTCGTGAACCGAACGGGCGCGAAGTTTCATTTCGTTTTGCGGGGCAAACAACCTTTAGCAACTCCATGCTAGTCCTCAATGCCGCCATCGATGGGGTTGGGTTAGGTTACGTTCCTTACGATCTGGCAAAGCCATATATTGAAATGGGACAACTGGTTGAAGTGCTTTCTGAATGGAGCCTAGAGTGTGAAGGCCCTTATCTGTATTATCCCAGCAGGCGATTACACTCGCCAGCTTTTGCAGCGTTGCTAGAAGCCATGAGATATCATTTGTAATAGTGTTCGTAGGGCAGTTGATTGAAGCGTTTTTTGCGTGATTTTGGGCCCTCAGATGGAGGGCTCGAAAACCCCTTCTGGTTTTGAGACCTGCTCTGTGATTTCATTTCCTATATGTTGATTGTGGAAATCTGATTCGGGCTCTGTGAACCGCCCCGGAATTGGCGGAGAGCGGTTTTCCTAAGTTAGGCTGCCAGTGGGGCGAGGTCTATAGCGGCGTAAAACTGTTGACCGGCCTCGGCCGGCGTGATGTTGCCGATGGGCTCGAGGATGCGTCGGTTGTTGAACCAGTCGCGCCATTCGAGGGTGGCGTATTCCACGGCGTCAAACGAGCGCCATGGACCACGTCTGTGGATCACCTCGGCCTTGAACAGCCCATTGATCGTCTCGTCCAGGGCATGGTCGTAACTATCTCCGACGCTGCCTACCGAGGGCTCAATCCCGGCTTCGGCCAGGCGCTCGGTGTAGCGAATGGCGACATATTGAGACCCGCGATCCGGGTGGTGGACAAGATTGCCGGTTGACGCGGTCGAGCTCCGCCTGGCGCACTTCACGTTCCAGCGCCTTGAGCCGATCGGCGGTCTCGGCCGGAACGCCAGCTCGCTTGCTAGTCTCGACCTCGGCCTTCTTAACCCACTCGTTCAGCGTATGCGCCGAGCAGCCGATCTTGCCGGCGATCGACACCATCGCCGTCCACCGCGACGGGTGTTCATCTTCATGCTCCAGAACCAGCCGAACCGCACGGGAGCGGACTTCAGGAGAAAACTTCTTCACAGAATTGCTCATCAGACCTTCTTCTCAGGTGAATAGGTCTCTGCCAATCCCGGGACGGTTCAGGGTGTGACCTGGGCTTTCTCGTCGGCATTCTGAGCCGATGTACTGATACTGAGCGGGGCCGGATTGATATAGGGTGCACAGTAATCTTTCTTGCGCGATGCGTCGTATGCATCCTCTTTGGCTACCCCAGACTTCTCAGATAGGCTCAACAAATGCTCGCAGGCCTTCGAACGTTGAAATAAAAGGATCGGCGAAGAATTTTGTAAATGAGACAGGAACCGCCCTCGGAGCGCTTCCTGTCTCATAAACGGTTTTTCAATTTCTTTTATAGAAATGAGCTGACAAAGCATGTGAGCCTGCTCCCAGGCACATATTGCCACGACGCTTTTATTGGAGGTTCTCAATATGAAAAAAGCGTTTCTAACATCTCTCTTCTGCGTAAGCGCTCTATCTGCGTGTGAATCCCCTCAGCAAATAGTGGCCCAGAAGGAAGATCATCTCGCTGCTGCAGGGTTTACTCTGAAACCTGCTTCAACTCCACAGCGGATTGCCATGCTTAAGAGGCTGCCAGCGCACCACTTCGTTCGCCGTATTCATGGCGACACGGTGAGCTACGTTTACGCTGACCCAACAGTCTGTGGCTGCCTGTATGTAGGGGATCAGACAGCATATGGACGATACCAGGCCTATCAGCAGCAGCAGAATATCGCTGACGAACAGCAAATGGCTGCACAGGATTATCAGGACGCGCAATGGAACTGGGGGGAGTGGGGTCCTTGGGGCGGAGGCTTCGGCCCGGGTTACGGATTTGGTCCAGGTTGGGGCTGGTAAGCCACAGCGCTTTATCACCGTGAGGCCGCACATTTTTTCCGAAGCCGCTGTATAGCGTTTAGCGGTATTGGTGCGGTCACCATGATCTGATAATTCATACAGGCTGCCGCTTCATGGGGTTGTGAATTGTGTGGGTGACGGATGCATCCTGCGAGAATTACCGCGGCTCACGATGCTAGGATGAGGCGCATAACGCTCTCTCCTAAAACTCCACGCCTACACCTCAAACGAAGACATCTAGCACAGCACGAGATTACCCTCGGTGTTTGTCTCCTAAACCAAGACGTAGAGGCATCGCCATTGCCTCCAGACGATTCCCCGTGTTCGTCTGATCTTTCGACAGCATACTCAGCGGTCAACGGTAACACTTCTTCGCGCATGTCTGCGAACAAGGTGTAACCCTGAGTGCTGATATCGTTTCCTCGCCGTGCATGATTGGCCGTGCACGTCGTTGCCCAGTTTCGAAAAATTGGGCAACGACGTGCCGGCTTACGCGGCGCCTCGGTCATGACGAATAAGAAGTTCTTCTTATTCGCTCTGGTTAACTCTTTTTCAGTATTTTGTAGGTCAATCTAGGATCCGTGATACCGGAGATAGATTCGTGACAAGCAAAGTGGACTGGGATGCAGCCGAAAGATTGGGAGTGGTTCTCCCTCTTTCTGATAGTGAGTATATAGATATTCTTTCAGCTCCGCTTCACGTTTCTGGCGCTCTTGAGCAAGTGGAACTTCCGCAACCTTTATTCCAGAAAATATTAGGACAGCCGATGTTGGACGCGACAGACGATATCAAAATTGCCGTTCATGAACTTCTTCAGATTTATGGAGAAAAGGCCGTTATGGTTGCGAGCGATCGAGCTACATTGGCCTCGTATGCACGAAATGAAAAACGAAGAGATTTTTGGGTGGCAGTCTTTACTGAGGTTCGCCGTACTCATCGGATGCCAGTTGAGTCTTCTGTGAATGAAAAGGCTTAAAGCAGAGTAAGATGTCGAATGATCACCACGCTCGTCCCCGCTCATTTTCCCCCTGATCCCTGAACCAAGTCGTCGGCCCATCGAACCACAGGTTTGTGACCCCGCTTTTGGTATGCCGCACCACTCTTGTTCGTGTTTCATTCCATCCTTACCTGGAAGTCGAGAAACGGTACAAGCGGGGAGTCTGACAGTCTTATTTGGGAAACCGGCGTACCGTAGGCGACTAGGATCAGGCCCCATTGATTTGATTGTGGAACTCTGATTCAGGCTCTGCGAGGAGACTGAAGATGAGCGATCTGTTTTGGCTGACGGACGAACAAATGGAGCGTCTACGGCCGTTCTTTCCCAGGAGCCATGGCAAACCGCGTGTCGATGACCGCCGTGTGTTGAGCGGGATCATTTTTGTTAACCGCAATGGCATGCGCTGGCGTGATGCGCCCCGGGAGTACGGTCCACACAAGACGCTCTACAACCGCTGAAAGCGCTGGGGCGACATGTGCATTTTTATGCGGATGATGGATGGACTGTCTGCCGAAAAGGCAGAGCCTCAGACCATTATGATTGATGCGACCTATCTCAAAGCACATCGCCCGGCTTCAAGCCTGCGCCTAAAAAAGGGGATCCAGGGCGTCTGATCGGTCGCACCAAAGGTGGCATGAATACGAAGCTGCATGCGGTCACGGATCAGAACGGACGACCGCTGAGTTTCTTCATGACGGCGGTACAGGTCAGTGATTACATCGGCGCCGCTGCTCTGCTGGACAGCCTTCCTATGGCACAGTGGATGCTGGAGGACCGGGGTTATGATGCTGACTGGTTTCGGGATGCCCTGGAAGAG
>NZ_BJMK01000062.1 GCF_006539125.1 Gluconobacter sphaericus NBRC 12467 | reverse complement strand
GGTGCCTACTTGGAGCTGACATTCTGAGCGGAAAAAGCTGATGAACACGATGGAGCATGGTCGTGCAATGGCAGTCGCAATCGCGCAGCCGCCAGACCGACTGGGATGCGATATCTCGTGGGCAATCAGAACCTACAATGTTATGCCAATCAGGAAAGGCGAAACGCTTGCTCGCGAGCTGAACCGGAAATTCGTGCGGTAGGCGCAGACGCACGTTGACGTCAGGGCCGAGCACATCGCGCACATCGAACATCTGACCCGTTACAGTCCCAGAGGCGGGACCCCGGCCCGATATCGCCCCTCGAACAGATCTCCGATCGCCAGACGCCGTCGCAAGGTCAGACGTCGTTGAGCCAGGTGATACATCCGGTCGTGCAACAGATGGCAGCGCTGACACAGCGCGCGCAGATTGCGCAGCCGGTTGCTGGTGGGATCATGATTCAGATGCGCCGCTGCCAGAACCACCTTCGTCCGTCGCATTTGCAGGTGCTCGATCAGGTCCGGAGGCGAGATCTGCCTGCCCTGGCCATTGAACCAGTGCCCCGTCTCCGGATGCTTCCATCGGCCACCCGGCAGGACCTGAAGGCGATGTCCATGCGGCCGGCCGCAGCGCTGACAGACACCCCCCTGCCGGCTCAGCTCGGGCCAGTTGGGAGGGTAGAGCGCTTTCAGTTCCGGTCGGATCGGCATTCCAGATCAGTAGCATACAATTAGGTTCTGACGGCCTTACGCCGCCAAGTAAATTCACTGACACATATCCATGGCTCTGGTGGAAAGCGTCGAAGCGCCCCTATGCTCCAAGTGATGTCAGTCTCTTTTCCCGATCCCGTTCGTTTGGCCGAAGCTCTCCTCTTTCAGAGCGGTGGTCCCGTATCCCGAACGTCCCTGGCGCGAGCTCTGGGAGAGGACGTGGAGATCGCCCTGATCATGAGTGAGGTGGACAGACGCACCGAGGGACGAGGATTTGAACTGGTCGCGGTCGGCGACGGCTGGATGTTCCGTACCGCTCCCGATCTCGCTGAAGCCTTGAAGGCAGTGCTGGAGAAACCACCCGAACGACTCCCTCGTGCAGCACTCGAGGTGCTGTTGCTCATTGCCGCGCGCCAGCCGGTCACACGCCCCGAGATCGAAAGCTTCCGGGATGCTGCCCTGCCCCAGAAGACCCTGACCCTGCTGCAAGAGAAAGGCCTCATTCGGAGTGTTGGCCGAAAGCCCATCCCAGGCCAGCCCCAGCTCTGGGCCACGACCGAAACCTTCCTTGTCACCTATGGCCTGAAGTCTCTCACCGAACTGGACCCGCTCCTCGAAGGTTTGAGAGGCCCGCTATAAGCCGTTATGGGCTCTTTCTGCAGGATTTTTTGGACGACTCATCGTTGATCTAACACGTGGTAATGTTCACTTACCGCGTGTTAGATCAAGGTTGCCTTAATTGGTGCCTTACGGCAGACTCATTGGATATTTCAGAGGGAAGATCACCGGCATGGCAGCCACGACAGATCCTGCAGAGCGCTTCCCCGAAGTCCCCTCCCCTGCGCTGCAAACTGCCCTGGACGCAGCAAAAGACAGTGCCCGAACGGCCGCCTATGCCCCTGAAACCTTGCGGGCCTATGCCCATGACTGGCAGGCCTTCTGTCAGTGGTGCGACGAACACGGAACCTCACCTCTTGCAGCCGCTCCTCCTGTCGTCGCGGCCTGGCTGCACAGTCTGGCACCACGTTTCAGCCGCTCGGCCCTCAACCGTCGTCTCGCTGCCGTCGGCTATCAGTACCGCATGCGCGGACTGGAATGGAGTTCTGGCCACGCCGCCATTCGTACCACACTGCGTGCGGCAGGGCGTCTCTATGGCACACCTCAGAAACAGGCCGCCGCCCTCACCTCTCAGGAGCTCCGCAAACTTGTCGCCCCGACAGAGGGCAAAACAGTAGAAACGCTAGCGGATCTGCGCGACCGGGCTCTTCTGCTCATCGGCTTTGCCGGTGCGCTGAGGCGTTCAGAGCTGGTCGCCCTCACAACAGAGACCGTCCGGATTATCGGAACCGGCCTGAAGCTACATATCGCCCGCAGCAAAACCGACCCCGAACAGCGCGGCGAAGAGGTGTTTCTTCCCCGCGGCAAACATCGCGAGACCTGCCCCGTTCTGGCCTTAGAGCGCTGGCTGAAGAAAGCCGAGATTACGGACGGTCCCCTCTTCCGGTCCATCAATCGCTGGGAACAGGTCGGACGTGATGCCCTTCATCCGGATGCGGTCCGGCAGATCCTGCTACGGCGCTCCCGGGTGGCCGGGCTTAAAGCTCCCTCCGGGGAACGCCTCAGCCCGCATGGGCTGCGTGCTGGCTTCGTCACCGAGGCCTTCCGGGCCAATGCGCGAGACGAGCAGATCATGGCCCACACCCGCCACCGGGATCTGCGCAGCATGCGCCGTTATATCCGTCGGGCCCGCTTGGACCTGGACTCACCCGCCCATCTTCTGGATCTGTAACCGGTGCCCGAGACAATTGCTGAGATCATCGCCGACGTTGATGCGATGGTCGCACGCCTGGAGGCCTATCGGAAAGAGCTGGAAGCGCGACCGGTCGCCCACAGCTACATTGAAGCAGTCTCGACCGACGAGGAGGACCCGGAGAACGGCTTTCGCCTTCCCAACCGTCCGACGCTTCTCCGCCATGCCCCCAGGCCACCGGCGAGCGGCACGGCGTTTCCAATCTTGGGATCAGGGCTTGCAGAACCGGAGACCCTTTCCGCTCCGCCTCTTTTCAGTCCCCAGCCGGACTGGCTGGCGCATGTTCTGACCGTGACTGGCCCAGAAGCTGTGCTCGGCCGGTTCCGGGCGGAAGCGGCGGGCACTGGCCGATTACTGTGGGGACCGGATGTTACTGCTCCTGAAGACCTGAGCCGGATCTTTCCCGTTCAGGGCGCCCGGACGGCTGCTCTGATCAACGAGATTGTTCAAAGTCAGAAGCTTCTTGTCGCACGGGAGGCTGGATCGGGCTCCGTTCCGTTTGATCTCAACGCGCTTTGCCCCATGCCTCTGGATGTTCTCTCCCTCGGGCCCGGCTCCCCTGCAACACAGGCCTGGCTGTGGCAACACTGGGGCACTTCACGACCGCTCCAGCAAGTTGAGAGCATAGACGGGCATTCGAAGGAGGACACAACCCACTGGAGCGTCTCGTTCTGGTCGGCGGACTGGACACCCTGGGCGGCTCTTCAAACCATTGCGACCCATTGGCCCGACCTCATTTTTTCCGTCCGCCCGCTTTACGATGTCTGAGGAGCCACTTCTGGAGGTGGGAGCCTGGCAGGGCCCGCTGAACGCGCTGCTACACGCCATCCGTCGGAACGCCGTGGATCTTCGGACGCTACCGCTGACGGATCTGATTGAGCAGTTTTTAGCCTGTGTAGAGGAGAGCCTCAGACGTCGCCCTCTCGAACAGACAGCGGACGACCTAGTGCTGGCGGCGACCCTGGTGCAGATGCGCTCTACCCTGCTGCTCCGGGGGGACACGACCGACCACAGCGCCGCGCTTTCAGCGGCCGAACAGATTCAACGGGTCCTGCTTCGAAAAGACGCCCTTCAGAGGACTGTCGAGGTATTCGAACGCCGTGCTGTCCTAGGAGAAGACGTTTTCGGACGCGGGAGCGTGGTCTTCTCGCCTTCTGTCGCTGAGACAGCATCTCTCACCCTCACCCGGGATCTGCTTGACGCGCTTTTGTCTGTTTCCCGTCGGCGGCCGCAGCTGATGCCTGAAGAAAGCATTTTTCTTCCCTCAGCTCTGCCCCGTCTATCCGTTCAAGACGCCATCGCGTGGTGGCAGCAGAAGCTTTGCGAACATTCGGAGAGCGCGTGGGATCTCATCGAGGGCGTGATGAGTCTCTCTCCCACGGAAACCCCTCAAAGCCTGACACACCGCAAGGCCGCATGGGCTGTTCATCTTGCGGCAGTTTTGGAGCTGGCAAGGGAAGGAGAACTGCTGCTTACCCAGCTAACTTGCTACGAGCAGCTTAAAATCGTCAACGGGAAAAACAGCATGAACCATTGTTGAGCAGGATATAGGGCACATTGGACTCTACACACGGCTGGGAAAGCAATTAGGAATTGGACTCTACACACACTTCAGCTCACAGATATCCGTGCCTGATTCGGTATTGGACTCTACGCACCTCGGTATCATCAGAAAAAAAACTTATTCACAGGCGGAAAATTGCCCTTCCCGGTTGCCCTCTGGATTCTACACACGCCTAGTTTGGACTCTACTTACCAGAACCCGGGTTATCCCTTGGATTCTACGCACACCATCTAATAAAATTACTAATATTTTTTTCTAGAACAGCGTGAGCAGAGTCCAAACTAGGCGTGTGTAGAATCCAAGCGCCTCAATGTGCGTAGAGTCCAAATTGACACATTTTATCCTCTCACCGATGGTCTGCTCATGGGAAGAATCCACAATCTCCTCGAACTGCACGGTTTAGAAGAGGCAAGACGCCAAGCATCCTTGGAAAGTAAGGTGCAACGCTACTGTGTGGATGCCGCACATGAAGTGCTGGCCGATGAAGCAATGTCGATCGGAATAACCCATTCTGGCTTCGCAATGGCAGCACTTCCTCACAAAAAAACCACTGAGACAGTTTGGGAACGTGATGGCGGTAATATAAAACTTCTGATCGAGAGCGGACTAGATAAAAATAAAGATGCCGTTGGAATCCCCTATGGATCAATGGCTCGTATGATTCTGCTTTATCTCCAGACACAAGCCGTTAAAACAAAGTCACGCGAAGTAGAGCTTGGAGCATCAATGAATGCTTGGCTCAAGGCGATGGGTATTGCTGTTGGTGGAAATACCTATAACGCAGTTAGGGATCAAGCAAAGCGTATTAGTCGATGCCGACTAACTTTTTTTCGAAGCAATGGCAGAGAAGAACTAGTAAGCAATGGGGCATTCATTAGAGATGCAATTTTCCCCATAGATAACGACTTGAATCAACCGTCTCTATGGAGAGAAGTTGTCAGACTGGATGAAAGTTTTTACGAAAGTCTTATTGATCATCCACTACCGCTAAGAGAAATTGCTATAAGGCAGATATCCAGCAAATCAAAAGCAATTGATATTTATATTTGGTTGGCTTATAGACTTCACGTACTCAAAGACCCAGTTAATATTTCATGGGCTGCACTCAAAGGGCAATTTGGTTCTGAGTATAGTCAGCTACGAGGGTTTAAGAGAGATATTATAGCTCCACTCAAACTCGCTCTTTCCGTTTATCCAGAGGCACATGTTGAAGTTGATCAAGAAACAGGAATATTGCTCTACCCGTCTCCACCACCTGTACCCGAGAAGCGAATGATCGGTCGGTGAGAGCACAATTCATAGTCAAAGTGTAAGATAGTCATGGCAAGAAGAAGACGAATAAGTCTGACTTCTCCTGCATCCCAAACATAGAAATACCTTAGGCTCAGGCTCCATTGATATTAGGTGTTTAGTCCCGGGACTTGATGGGTTGGATTGATGATGAATCTTTCAGGCTCTGAAGTCCTGATTTTGCAGACGTATTCGTAAGGGGTAAGGCCGTTCAGGGTCTTGAGTCTTCGCCAGAAGTTATAGGCTGCCATGAAGTCATTGAAGTGTGTTTTTAACTGCTCATGGCTGTCGTAATGGGAGCGTTTGACGGTTACTTCCTTGATTGTCCGGTTCATCCGTTCAACCTGACCATTGGTCCAGGGATGATTGGGTCTCGTCAGACAATG
>NZ_BJMK01000061.1 GCF_006539125.1 Gluconobacter sphaericus NBRC 12467 | reverse complement strand
ATTTTTCTCGAAATGAAGGGCCCGGTTTTCCCTTAATCTGGACTATACACAATACGCAGTCCTCAGGACTGACAAGTCATTGAAAAATAACAACTTTTTAGGAAAATGGCTCTTGGGGCGTATTACCTTGGTAATACGTTTCCGCAATCTTTGGCAGTTTTCTGCGCCTCAATCGTATTACCTCGGTAATACCCATACTGTTTGAAGCTGGGAGACGGGATCTGACAAGGCAATCGTGTACTACAACTGACGATCAGCCAAGGCTTTCGTCTGTTAATCGGTCAAACATGTCAGATGCTCTCTTCCACAGAATTCTTGTATAAACTACGCTAGCAGCGTATATAGAGATGCATGACCGTACCTCAGATCGCGTTTGAATGGGATGACGCGAAAAGCGATGCCTGTCTCGAAGAGCGTGGATTCAGTTTTGCGGATGTGCTGGTCATCTTTGCGGGGCCTCTGCTTCAGAAGCCGGATAACCGGAAAGACTATGGTGAACCGCGTATCAGGGCTGCAGGCTTAATTGAAGGCGTCCCGTTCATGGTCGTTTATACGGTTCGGGGGGACTGCTTCCGGATCATCTCAGCCCGGAAAATGCACCGGAAGGAGTGGATCAAATGGCAAGAATGACACTGGCAGAGATTAAGGCCCGCTCCTCTACGATCGACTGGACCCGAGTGAACGCTACTACGGATGGAGATCTTGACCGCCAAGCCAAGGAAGATGGCACGGATGTGGATCTTCCGGGGCTGGCCGCTCCGTCACCGGCAACCGTGCGGCGTCACCTGAAGCTGACCCAGAAGGACATTGCGGCCCTTGCGGGCGTGCCAGTTGCTACCTGGCGGAACTGGGAGCAGGGCCGTGTTCGGCTGGATCCCGCAGTACGGACTTTGCTTCGCGTGCTCTGGCGGGAGCCCGATGCCGTGCGTCGGGTAATGGTCGCGTGAGCAATTAGATATTTTATTCAGATAAAATATCTTTATTTATTTCTTTGAAGCCAATGTTCTCAGGAAAACCATCTAAAAATGGATTTTCTGTTTGTTGGTATAAAAATTCTAGAAACTTATCTGAAAATGCAATGCAATTTAAAATGAATTGTCCACCAAAATACGAAGAAAATATTAAAACCCCGTTATCATCGCTATAGTTATACCTAAATCCAAAATTTGTCTCACTTTTTTGCCTATGATTTATTTTTGCTATATTAGGACACATGTTAAATATAGTAGATAAATATGATTTATCTGAATCTAAGTAGTCTATTTTTGAGAAAACTCTTCCTTTAAATTGAGGTCCTATGGTTTTTTCACCAATTTTATTTTTCATATTCTTAAATATAGCGTATGTTAATTTTATAGCAATTTTGTTTACAGACAAAAAACCATATTCTGTTATGGAGATTTCTTTTGCTCCAATGGAAGATATATAGTCTCTATATTCAAAACTTCTTCCGTCGTTTATTTTCGAAATAATACCATTTCTATAAAAAAAACCGTTTTTAAGATATGAGCCATTTTCTTTAAAAAAAGGCTTTTTTGAGTTTGTTATTGCTCGTTTTAGTTTTTCATCATAATGGCGTTTTTCGAGAAATGACATGCTTTGGAATTTTATTATTTCAGGAAGTGTTAAAATAACCGACGCTATTTGATCTTCTTTTTTTGAGTTTTGATTGCATTCGTCACAACAAGAAAAAATAAATTCTTGAGGTGTATGCCTGTGAAAAAAAAAGCTTTTAGGAGGAAGGTGATCTATAGTTGTGGCTAAATTATTGCATATGTAACATCTATTGTCTTCTTTAAGAATTTGCTTGTCTTTTGTTTGCTTTGATTTTGATGGCATGACAATTTCCAATTGTATCTCTAGTTTTGAGAATATTGTTTTTATTTTTGAATTTAAGCCTTCTCTGGACAAGGCGGCGGGAAGCAATCAATATGCTTGAAAATAATGAAGGGGATAGCCCTGCAAGGCCATCCCCTTCGAATCTCGCTGTTGCCCGGCGAGGCAGATGCAGAAGCGATTCAGCCCGCTTAGGCATCCGATGTATAGATAATAGACGTGGCCGATGTTGGTTTCAATGTCTGATTAGCTGTACGGGGAAGTGTCTCGCCTGAGAAGGATCACAGGCATGACCTCTTTCGTTTCCCAGATCTGGACCCTGACCCAAGCCCGCCAGATCACCGCTAGAACGCATCTCGTCCTTCAGGCCCTTGCCAGCTTCGAAGGCCATCGTGGCCTCTTCCCGTCTCACGAAAGCATTGCAGCCCGCGCCGGATGCAGTACCAGAACCGTCATTCGGGCGTTGGAAACAGCCTATAGTCTTGGCTTGGTGGAACGGACCCGCCAGCGTATGCGGCGCTCAGGACGTGTTGTGAATGGTCCCAACCGCTACCGGTTGATCGTGGTCAGCCTGGAACAGGCTAAGGCTGCCGCATTCCATGCGACACAACGTCTCAAAGAGGCTCTCACTCGCCGGAAACTCCGGTTTTCTTCTAACTGCCAAAACGGCAGCGGATCTCATTTTCAAAGAGATATTTTCTTTGAAAAGCCACGCTCAAAGAATGACTGGCTCGACCTGATCTCGTCTTGGTCCCCGTCTCCATCGACGGGTTGATGTTCCTACGCAAGGATTTCCCCTCAGACATACTTTCAAGAGGCTCAAGACGAAGGAGCTCTCCGAAAGACTATCCCTTCATCTCGGCCCGACTTGGCCCTGAATGGCCCGAGACGGCCTCACTCAGCCCGAAATCTTAAAAAATTCTTCTTGAGGCCATTCAGGGCCAAGTCGGGCTATCTCGGACAAAAAACTAATAGGCAAGATATGTGTGCCTACGTAGGCACAAGCCTTACTCGCATTTCATGCTCGACCGGATATAAGTTTAAGACGAAGAGGATCTATGGCCGAGCAAACAGAAAACTTGACCTATCGTCAGTTAGCTGACCGACTTGGACTTTCCCTTGAAGCTGCGCGCGCGCGCGTTCGTCGCGGCCGCTGGCTAAAAATCACGGACAATCATGGCACTGTCCGTGTTTCTGTTCCCGTTTTTGCCCTGAACAAGACCCCTGAACAGACTGAACGCGTAGACCCAGACGTACACCCTGTACGTACACCCGAACACGATGGGATGTTCACCCCGGACAATACGGCTTTGTCCACCCTGCGAGATATGATGGGTCTTCTCCAAACTGAACTGAATGAAAGACGCCAAGAGGTCGCGGATTATCGAGAAGAAAACGCCGTTCTTAAGGAACAGAATGCCCAGCTCAGGGAGCAGATCTCACGGATTGATGGTGAACGCGTACACCCTACGCACACCCCGGACGTTCACCCTGTACAAAGGCCAGTGTTCACTCTGAACGTACACCCTGAACAGACCCGGTCGTACGGGGGGTACGCTCGCCGTAGCTGGTGGTGGCCGTTTGGCTAGGGATTACAGGAAACGGTGTCCGGCATGGGTCTTCAGCAGCGAGGCACGCCGGACATAGCTCCGCAGCACATCGAGACTCTGATGCCGCGAGGTTTCGGCGATCAGCAGCGCATCGGCACCGGCCTCTGCCCCGGAAGTGATGAACCCTGCCCGCAGCGAATGCCCCGAGAAGCGCTCCGGATCGAGCCCCACGGCCTCGGCGGCTGTCTTGATGATCCGCGCCACCGATCGGTCCGAGAGTGACCCGCCGATCCGGCCATGCCGGTCTACGGACCGGAACAGCCGACCGGACGTGATCCCGGCCGCCTCGCACCAGGTCGAGATATGCTCCAGCGTCCGGATGATAGAGCCGTTCAGAATGCCGATCGTCTGACCGGCCCCGTCCGGATCGGTTTTGCTGCGTCGGAGCGTGAGCAGCGCACCGCCTTCCTGGGACACGAGATCCCCGATCTCCAGCGCCACCAGTTCAGATCGTCGCAAGGCCCCGGCAAAGCCCAGGGCCAGAAGAGCTCGGTTGCGTTGACCGATCAGCGTGTCGGGCTGGATGTCGAGCATCCGGCGCAGCAGATCCACGGTCGCGGGGGATTTCCGGGTCGGGGCGGTGCCAAGCGTGCGCCGCATGCCCCGCAGCGCGTCCTGGACGACGCGGGAGCGGCTGAAACTCTCCAACCCCGCCAGCTCATGCGCGCAGGACACGGCCGCCACCCCACGGGCCAGCGTCGCGGCTTTTCGCCCCTGCTCTAAACGCGACGCGATCCAGGCGGAAACGGTTTCAGGCTGAGCGGGGAGCGCCGTGACGCTCTGGGCGTGGCACCAGGCGACGAAGGCGGCCCAGTCGGTGCGATAGGCGCGCAATGTCGCGGGAGACCGGGCCGCCAAGGCCAGACGATTGGCAGCAGTCTGAAGATAATATATTTTATATCTCCTACAATTCTATTGCATTTTTACGTTGAGAATCAGAAATCATCTTTTTTAGAGACTTAATATTTTCTTTTTTTGTTTCTGTGTCGGCAATATTTACTTCACTTTGTGATATATAAAGAGTAAATCTTCTTTTCACACTAATTGATAAATCAATAAAATTCATTGATATAGTTGAAAATATGCTTGGTATCATAATCAATATAGCAAAAAACAATTTTTGATCAAACAAAGATTTAGCAAAATATGCATATACAAAGCTTATAATTATTGATGATATAATTGAGAATATACCATTAATTAGCATTTTATTTTCGGAATTTATTTTAGGGAAAAATATATTTATCGATACAATGAAAAAATAACAAAATCTTGATAAGAATTTATTACTATCTGATGTTATATTTATAATTGACAACGATAGCAACGCTAAGATAATAAAAATTAGGGATATTAAAGTTATCACTTTTAAAAATCCCCTTTTATTCTTCTTCTATAGAAGAAACGAAATTTTCAATTATTGAATTAACTTCAATATAATAATTTTCAATTAGGTATAATATATATCTAATGTCATTTGAGTTGGTTAAGTTCTTTATACTAAGGGTGTCAGTATCTTCTTTTATTGAAATAAAAGAAAATTCAATTTCGTTGTTTTTTGAAAGACAATCTTTGTAAAAATCTTTAATTTTATCAGTAAAAAATTTAATACCAAATAAAGTATTTAATTCTATTCTTGATCCTAATTTATCATCATTGTTTTGAATAAATAATAATGAATCTAATTTTATTTGATTGATCGCATTATCATTTTTAAGATCGGAAACTCTAATTAGAATATTAGATTCGTCTCTAACAAGAACTTCGCAATCATTAAAAATTAATTTTAGATTTTCTTCTAAAGAATCAAAACTAATATTTTTATTATTGTTTTGTATTTTTATATTGTTTTTGTTTTCTTCTTTTTTACTATAAAACATAAATTTTCCAGCTGTATTATTTTTCAGATATCTTATATAAATTAGGATTGATGCAACAGTCTGTAGTTTTTTCTTCTTGTTTTTGCCTCTGTCAGATCACAAAGAAAACTAACACTCCTGCACCGCCTATCCTCATCGGCAATATCAGACGTGGAAATTCGTTTTGCAAATGCATAACGTGCGCTTGGAAGTCTCTTCTAGGTTCTGAGAATGGGCATTCTCAGAACCTAGAAAGGGGCAGAGGCTCAGGAGCCTTTCTCCCGTTCTGCTCGCATCAAGCGTTCTTTTAGAGCCAGCAGATTGGGGTTGATCTTTTTCTGCGGTTTCCAGGGCGTGTTGACCTCGGGAGCCTTCTCATCTTCGTCTGGATCAAGAGACGGATGGCGGGCCGAGGACGTTGGAGCGGGTCCAGCAGACGGCGTGACAGTGCGCGTGGGGCGGTGGGTCTGCCTGGTGTCCTGAGCTGCGACCTTTCGTTCTTTCCTAACCCGGTACAGGCAGGTCTCAAGCGTCCGGATTTTGATCGGAAGGTTCAGCTCTTCTTCGAGCATCTGACGAATGGTCTCCAGTGTATAGCCGGATCGGATCAGGGTCTCGATCCGCTCAATCTGACCGCGCAGGATCCCGACGAGTTTGGTGGGCTTTGGTTTGCTCTTCTGGTCCATTGCGGTACTGTTCCTTTCTGTCAGATCATCCAGAGAGCCCGTCTGCATGTTTTTTGTCAAAAAAGAGTATTTTTGACGTATTTCCGAAGTATTTTTGGAGCGATTTCGGTGTTTCTGAGTTCAGAAAGAGCTTTTTTAGAGAGTTTTTGACGTATTTCTGGTGAG
>NZ_BJMK01000060.1 GCF_006539125.1 Gluconobacter sphaericus NBRC 12467 | reverse complement strand
CTCAAAGTATAGAGCGAAAGTTATCCAAAAACCCAACATCAGAACCAAGACACATTAATCAACGATTTTTCGATCCGTCCAGATAGGTGTTAACGGAGCAATATTCCAGTGAAACCATTAGTCTTGATAGTGGCGCCAAAAGGTTAGGCTGCCACGCTAGAAACAGCGATACAGAACAGGCAGAAAATGGTAGCAGACAGGCCCAGAGAAGAAATCCAAACCCTTCTCCATCCTGTAAAACAGCCATAATCAAAATGCTAATCTGCAGAACTCCTGCCAACAGGCGAGCTTTAAAGATGGCACCTGATGATAGTTCTGACGTCTTTGTGGCTCTACGATGCGGAAATTGCGTCAGCGCCAATAGTGCAAAAGACACAAATAGTATTGAATCAAAAATTAAATATATAATTATTGATATCATTACAGACGCTTCCTCAACGGAACGCTTAAGAGAACAGATAATCGCGCTCTACTAGACAGACGCTGTGCTACCACTAAAGCTAGTACAGATCCGATCATTAATACAGCATCCATTCCTGCCACTGGCCAGAGATAGCGATGGAAGAGCGTTCGCAGTGGATGATCTCCTGTTGTGATCCAGTTAAGTAAGGCGGCGAGGGCCGCCAGAACCCCAATTGTAGCGCTTTGTTCGATCCACATTCGTCGAGGTCGAATCCAGCCATGCAGGAATGTTGCCAGCCACGAAAAATAGAACGCCCAAATTTCAAGAGTGGAGCGATCTTGGCTAAATATATGCGCATTTGGAAACAGTAGGCGATTGGCGACGAAGAAGACTAGTGTCGCAATAATGATCCCTGTCACTGATCCTGAAGCTACCCCTTCGACTATCCTGAAGCCGAAGGTACTTTCCTGTGTCTTTCGACGTGCTGCAAGCCAGAACAGAAATCCTGTTCCAATTAAAACACAGCTGCCTAGCCCGAGAATAAAGTAGAACCAGCGCAAGGCCCAGTGATGAAATTGAATGAGATGCACACCACTTAGAAAGTGTTCCGCCCGAATGATCGGATGCGGCGCTGGAGATCGAGAGAAATATTTTCCAGTCGGACTTTCGAACGAGATGACATCCCTGTCAACGGTGACCTGTCTGTCGCTTTGGCGGAAAAACGCCATCCGACTTGTTGTTGTGCCGGGATTCATCACAAGTATCGTATGAGGTTCCGCTCCGTTCCATACATTTCGAACGTAAGAGGCAGCCTTATCCAGCGAAGCAACGGAGGCACCAGGCTTTCCGGGCTTTATTGGGAGGAATGTCAGGCCGTTGACCTCGAAAAAGTAACCACGCGGGCTTGGATAAACTGCTTTCACACTTCCGGGGAAATAGGTCGTGCTCAAAATGACGAGCCCGGAGAATGTGAGAATGATATGAAAGGGCAGGCCAAGCACACCAGCCATGTTGTGCAAATCCAATAACATTCGGCGTGGTTTTTTTGTAGGCCTGAAGGTGAAGAACTCCGCAAACAGCTTGCGGTGGATGATAACACCCGTGATGCACAGGGCCAACATAGCCATGGACGCTAATCCGACCAACCATTCCCCAAGATTCATCAATCCGATTTCAAGTGTGTAATGGAATGGGAAAATGAATCCTGTCGCTCCAAGCGTTCCGCTGTTTGGCAGTTCTTTGCCCGTGACCGGATTAAATTCACGCGTGATGAATTTCTGGCGGGTGCGATAGTGGACATGAACGACGGCCTGACGGTCATCAGGCATGGTCACGTTCCAGAAGGCAGCTTTCGCAGCAATCGCATCGTTCAATGAAGGCCTGAACGTTTCAAGTGGTAAAGGGCTGCTCGCGGTAGGCAGTCGCGTGGCCGGCTCCATCCAGGAATCTATCTCGCTATCGAACACTGAAAGCGTGCCCATCCAGAAGACTGCAAACAGGATGCTTCCCAGCACGACCCCCGCCCAAGTATGTAGCCAGCCCATGGAACGTCTAAAATCCTGCTCCATGTTAGTGTCCGTGACCAATGACAAAAGTCATGCAGTTCTCAGAGGCAATCGCGAGAATAAACATTGCGAGAATCCGCCACGGCTTTCGGGAAGAGAAGACCCAAAGAATCAGGCACAGATAGAGGATGAAGCCCAGTATCGTTCCCATTGCTACGGCGTCCACACGCGGCACACCTGAAGCAAACAGCACAATGCAGAATGCCGCGAGCGTCGAAGAGGTGACAACATAGGCTCCGCCAGTTGCCAGAAGAACTCTTGCGACGACGCCTAATCCGGAGCGTCTCATCAGAAGTCAGCAGCGATCGAGAAGCGAACTGTGCGCGGTGCACTCAGCGACAAGAAGCGGGCGCCGCTGGAATTCCAGTAGCGGGCGTTAGTCACATTATCCACGTTCAGGAAAAACGTTATCTTTCCTTTTTTTGCAGCTGGATTTTTCATGACATAGCGGGCTCCCAAGTCGAGCCTGACCCAACTGGGGATACTTCTCCTGTAGGATGTCGAATTTTCAATGTATTCTGACCCCGTATACATGATGTCAGATGTTATCGAGAGGTCTTTGATAAATGGTAGGTCGTAATCTAACCCCATGTTAAAATTAACAGGGGAGGTGTTCGGTGCTCGCTGACCGTTGTAAGTGCCTCCCTGCGTATTTGTGAGAGTAGGGTCTAGAAGCATCACACCACCCGTAGCGCGTAGACCATGCAAAACTTCACCAGCAATATTCAATTCGAGACCGCGATTACGCTGATTTCCGTTCACTGTAAGTATATTGGTTGCTGCGTTGGAAACAGTGTTGGGTTGGGATATCTGGAAAACATCGAATGTAGCTATAAACTTCCTGAAATCCGCTTTTACGCCGACTTCATATTGCGTCGATTTGTATGGAGCGAGGATTTCACCTGCATTGGCATAAGTTGTGCCAACCGTCGTTCCCTGCTGTAGTCCCTGGATCCAGTTTCCATAGATCGAGACATTCTTCAGCGGTTTGAACACGGCGAGCACAGCCGGACTTATGGCCGTTTTGTCATAAATTCCAGAAGCTGCTCCTGTTGTGGTGCTGTAGCTCGCGCTTTGTACGCGTTGAGCTCGCAGCCCGGCTGTAACTTGAATACGATTGTGCAACGTAGAAATCGTGTCGACAAACGCCAGACTGGACAGGGTCGATGTTCCAGTCTTCGGAGAACTATAGGGAACAGAGACACTGCGGTTCAGAGGATAATAATTTTTTCCGCTATAAATATTCAAAGCATAAGCAGGAATATCAGTGTTCGAACCAAAAATCCGACCCATCGTAAGATCAAGACGGTTAGCTGAGAACGCCAGATCGTGCTTGAGGGGACCGGTATCGACTTTTCCGCGAACGCCTAAATCGGCAGTCAGATAACGACCGTTCTGTACAATCCCAACCGGGCTAGAGCCAGACCCCGCTCCCTGGGCATTGCTAACAACCACATACTGAGAATATGCGCCCCTGTATTTGTAGTCATGAACACCAACACTGCCATAGGCAGTAAAATTACGGAAAAGATCTACTTCTCCTCGAAATACCCCGAAAATGTCTTCTCCATTGAAGTAACTCCAGGGCAGCTTGTAGTTTCTTTTAACCTTTGAGACATCGGGGACCGGCACGCCTGCAGCCAGCGAGTAGTATGGAAGAACCCCATCGATGTTACGAACCTGGTAGCCAAAGTCAGTCGATAGCCGGACATGGTGTAGTCGAAGATCAACGCCCGCTCCAACCAGCGCCGTTTTCATTCCGCTATAGGGGATTGCGGTCGAGCCTGAGCGGATCATGCCGTTTACACGAATACCGAGCTGCTTTTCCTTGCCATAACGCCGTCCGATATCAGCATGCCCCCCGAACTGCGAGTTGGAGGTATAATCCGCTTCGATCTTCGTAATCGGCGTATCATGGGCCCGCTTGGGCACGACGTTGACGACACCCCCGATTGCACCTCCAGGGGACATGCCGTTCAGCAAGGCCGCAGGACCGCGCAGCACTTCAACCCGTTCGGCAAGTTCCGAGGTGATGCCGCTGAATGGCATCATCCCGTACATTCCACCATAGGAAATATCCACATTATCCAGTGTAAAGCCACGGATCTGCAGGCGCTCTACGCCAGCCGTTCCTTCCGAGAATATTCCTCTGACCGAAGGATCGTCCTTCAGGGCATCGCGGATTGTCCGGATCTGTCTCTCCTCGATGAATGCCTCTGTATAGCTTGTCATATTGAACGGCGTGTCCATCACATCCCGGTTGCCAAGCAACCCGAGCTGTCCGCCACGCGCGATCTCTCCACCCGGCAACGTTGGTGGCAGATTGCCAATCATTGCTGTGGCGGGGACTACAATGCGGTAACGCCCTCCAACCCGTACAGGGCCAAGCATAATGGGAGAGGAAACTTGCAAGATGGAAATACGTTGGCCTGAACGTGAAAACGTATAACCACTTCCAGCCAGAACACGACTGAAAGCCTCATCTGGTGTCATGGTTCCAGACACGGCGTTCCCTCTTAGCCCGTCGACCTTGTTCATATCGTAGAACACCCGCAGCCCGGCTTTTCGGCTAAGGGTGAGCAGAGATGCGTTAAGATCACCCGTAGGAATGTTGACCGAGATCATCGACTGGCTTGTGGCGCTTGGGTAGAGTTGCTCCTGCGCATGTACGGGCATTTCAGATACCAGCAGGCCTGTAACAGTCAGGGCCGTTCCCGACATCAACCAATAAAAATTTTTGCACCGTCCTGCCCAACGATGCGCCTTATGAGCACTCATTCTCTTCCCATTTCCCAAACCCATTTATGCAACTGCGAATTAATTGCATTTTTTCACAAAGTTAGGACGATTGAGCCTATGGGAATCAGTAAGGTTTTTTTATTTTTTTGTTTTCTTGAATTATTTTGTTTATTTACAGATATTTATATACAGAATTCTTCTGAGAGCTTCCTGGTGACAGATCTGCACGCTTGGGCCTGAAGCAGGCATCAATAGATGACTGTTACCAATGTGCCCGCAGAAATTGTTTTTACGTGCAGTTCCTGACTGATCGTTGTCAGTGCGCCCCCAATATTCTCACAGGCGAAGACGCCGCTCACTCTTAGAGTGGCTAGACTTCGTTTTGCCAAAACGATCCGGCCATGGCGGTATCGATTCAGGCGCGCGATCACGTCTGAGAGTGGCACATTATCAAAGACAAGCTGCCCGGTTCGCCATGCGGTTAACGTTGCGGTAGACACCGCGTGTGGTTCATGCAGGCCTGATCGGTCGAAATGGACGCTCTGTCCTTTCGAAACGACAACTGACCGCAAAATACCCTCATGATTCTCTTTCGCGACACGGACAGTATGTTCAGTCACGATTGTATCCACGTCCGAACCGTCACGTGCGACCATGAATTGGGTGCCCAGTGCAGTCACTGTGCCACCAGCTGCATCAACCACAAAAGGCCGGTGTTCTGTCCCACTCACAGGAGCAACGGTAAAATAGGCCTGCCCTCCGACTACGATAACTCGTCGTTCGTTTGCCGTATAGCGCAAGCTGAGGGCAGCATGGGTATCCAGCTCGGCAAGACTGCCATCATTAAACTGAACAGTACGAATTTCTCCTGTCCTCGTTGTGTAATCGGCAAACCAGCGGACGGGCTCAAGCCAGCTCACGCCGATCCCGAGCACGAGTACGAACATCCCTGTTGCCGCGACATGTTTTGCTGTTTTCCGATGCTGGGTTCCCTTCTTGCTACCTCCTACATCAAGATCCGACCACAGGCTGGATGCTCGGCAGAATGCTGCCGCATGAAGAGGCGATACGGATCGCCATATTTCGAAAGATTGTTGTTCTTCCAGCGTCAATTGGCCACCGCTGTGGCGAATGACCCACTCCGCAGCTTCCATATTGATTCTGTCCAGCTGGTCGTCCGTATTATCTGTCATGAGATCAACAAAGAAAAACATAAAAATTAGCGGGGCAGGCGCGACAGAAGATGCCGAAGCGCTATTGCAAGATGCTTTTGTACAGTGCTTTCAGAGACGGCTAATTTCTTTGCTACCGTGCGATAATTCAGTCCATTCACGCGATTGAGCACGAATATACGTTGAGTTATTTGAGGCAATTCATCCAGAAGCGCTGCAATCTGGCGAATTTTTTGCCTCGCCGCCACTACGTCTTCTGCATGAGGCCTGTCGTCGATCGTGAAGGCTAGATCTTCGATAAGGGTATTGGATGTCTTACGTCGGCGGACAGACCTGACATGGTCGATTACCAGATTGCGAAGTGTACTATAGAGGAATGCCCGGCATGAATCGGCCGGAAGGGCGTCCCCATGCTCCATGAAGCGAATGAAGGTTTCCTGCACAAAATCGGCAGCAAGATCGCGGTCATTCAATTGCCGTCCAACATACTCAGCCAACTCTCGTCTATGGCCCAAAAACAGGCGGCTTATTCGTGTTCTGTCCACTTTCTGACGTGATCCAACTCCGTGTAAGGGTGAATCAATTATAGCAAATGAGAATAATTCGCAATAAATATATGATTTAACGAGACCTGAAATCACAAACCAGGTCATCAACGAACTCATCTTCGATCGCGCACCTGCCGTGCACGGCAGCGCACTGACCTCTGGCAGCGATGTCACGTTAAATGGGGTGTTCTAGGCTCAGGACCTATTGATTTAATTTT
>NZ_BJMK01000059.1 GCF_006539125.1 Gluconobacter sphaericus NBRC 12467 | reverse complement strand
CGCTGGATGCGAGGCCGCCTCCCTGTAACGTGCCTCCCCGGGCGGTCCGCAGGACTGGCCGGGGAGGTTGAGAAGCCGTCGCACGAACAGATCCCCCAGACCAGGACCGTTCGTTCAGGGAAAAGAACGCGGGTGAACCGTTACCCGGAAGGGCCGAGACGCAGGGTCCAGACGCCCGGTTGAGGGCGGCTGGATCCTGTGGCTCGGTCGAACTTGGCGACGCAGGAGCCTCGTGAGATAGGGTGAACGAACCCTTCAGGGCCGCCCCGATCCTGCTTTTCTTCTGCCCTTCAAACCACCCACGGGTCAGTATCGAAAAGATGGAAAAGACTGGCCTTTCCCTCCTTGCTCGCCTTCCTTTTCAAAACCCTGCGTTCCTGACGGGCCTTGCGCCTTTTCTTCTCCTCAGCCTTCCAGCACTCCCGCAGGACAGCACGCAGTTCGGGACACTGTGAGCCGATCTGACCATAAGCCTGACGCCGGAAGCGGGCCACGCCGCCGAAACGGTCGATACCTGTCAGCAGGGTGCTCCGTCCGATCCCCGGATAGAAGATCACGCCGAGGCCATCCTGCGCATCGGGTGTTGAGGGCAGCCGGAGGAAAAGAGTGGCGAAGCCATCCGAAGTCTGAACCCATCCGGGCGCTGGCCCTGCCAGTTGCCGTAACGGCATCAGGTCAAAGTCGGGGCAGTTCTCGGCTATGGCAGCCGAGAGAGGCGGAGACCTGTGCCAGAAGCTGGCGCTACAGCCCGCCCAGTCTCTCGAAGGATCCGTTGGAAACAGGATTGAGAAAACGGTGATGAGTTCTGCCTCATAGACAAGCTGGCCGCCCTGCCATTTGGCGAAGCTCGGATCATCGAAGCAGTCGAAATATTCCATCCCCCGGATACTGACGTCGGGATACTCGTCTGACAGTCCGTCTCCATGATGAAGGAAGGGCGTGCCGATGCCGTTTTCGAGGGTCATCACCAGTGTGGTGTCGTCTTCCCATGTCATCTGATCCGCTGCGCAGGTCCGGTAAGCGCGCTCTTCGGCGATCTGGCGCAGACGATCCTGCGGCCCGGTGAGCGTGAAGACTGTTGTGACGGAAGTAGCCACGGAAAACATCCTTTTCTCTTTTCAGATGCTTTCCCGCGGGCGCAGACGGCTGGACGGGACAATGGCGCGCCCTCCAGGGCGCGGGCCGCGTGCGGCCGAACCATTGTGGCGGCCGGACGGCCTGTGGCTGACCCTGTCTCTCTCCTGTCCCACGCTCTACTCTTCACGTCCCGACCCGCCCCCGGCTTCTCTCGTGCCGGCTTGCTGCGCGGTTGTTAGAAGGCGCGCAGATGCTGGCCACCCCACGGCCCGCTCTCACATCGCGCGATGACAGAGTGCAGGGATCCATTGTCATGACCCGGGATAGCCATGCACCATCGCATTTCCAAGTCAGCCCGTTCTGGCTGTCATCCCCACGACGAGCTTCGGCTGATCGTCTGCCTGCTTTTTGAAGATGGAACGGTCTTTGTCGGACAGAGCCTTGTCCGCACGTTGCCAACCTACCTCAAGCGCACGGGGACCCTTTTCCGCTCCGTAGGATCGTTTCAGCGTTACGACCTGCACGCCTTCACGATCGGGGATGCGCCCCCGAATGATATGGTTTTTCTCTGGGCCTACCACCTGTCCCGACACGGCGTGCGCCTTCGAACCCTGAGGGACCCCGAAGCCATCGTTGATCCGCTTGCGCCGCTGGCGTTACAGAAGCGCGAATGGAGCAGTTACAGCGCCCGTACCCGGAAAGTGCTGTTCCCTGCCGTCCTGAAGCAGGCTCTCGCTTTGCGGGGAGAATGGCGCGGCACCCGTATTGTTGCCTATTGCTGCATCCTGTCTCAGGGCGCATTCGTCCTTGGCAGTACACCTCTTCTCGATGAGGAATCTTTCAGACTGGACGACTGGCTTCCCGGGGTTGGAACCCATCATCTGTGGAGCCACGTTTATGAGGCGGAGGTCAGCAGTCAGGCGGCATATCAGGAGGCGGAGGCCGCTTTGGGCCTCTGGCGTGAAACACTCGAAAACATGGGCGGCCGGGAGACGTGGTACCGTGAGCACATGTTTTATACCGGCTTTCCGGAAACGGGAGAGCTTCACCTTCCAGATACCGAACTGCTTCTGTCCCTGCCACCCTCTCTGCTGGCGGGGATCTCATTCTGCCTTGAGCACTGGCCCATGGGTCTCAAAGACACACGACTGCCGCTCGACAACCAGTCTGCACCCCTCGTCTTCCCAGGATTCCTCAAGTGCGAAAACGAGAACCCGAGTGACTGGGAGAGTGTGGCCCGCTCCCAGCAGGATACTCTGGAACTCATACAGACATATGTCGAGGATATGGGGGCGATGTTTGAAGGGACACTCGCCAGACAAAAGGCGCTTCATGACCAGATGAAAGTGTTATCCAGAACTGTTCTCGAGGCCACAGCGCTGATGGTCAAGCTCCACGCGGCCTCCCGCCCTGATGATATCTGATCAGCCACCCCGCACGAAGAAATTGACCTTCCCCAGCCACGCGCTACTCGAAAAGCGTGGCGAGGAGACGTTTTCAGGCGCGCGTGTTGGGCCTCTCTCCTTTTGAGAGGTTATACCCGACTTCCTCCTGTCTCACGCGCATCCCCCTCCTTTTGCCTCTCACTGCCTCCAAGAGCAGCATCTGCCTGAAGATAAAGGGCCTCAACCACACACAGCCCCTCTTCTCTCCGGTTTTCTGTAAAAAGCCTGTCTGCGACGTCGGCCAGAAGCTTCATAGGGGAAGTCTCAGACAGGGCGGCATGGGCTGCGGGCGGGAGCGGGAGAGGCATCATGGCAGAGTGTTCCGAAGATTAAGGTTACGGGATGTCATGGGTGACCGGCCGGGCATGGGCTGATATCCCTGAACCGGCTGCGCAACGGTGCGGCGAATGGCGAGCAGATCATCAAAATAGGTGATCGCGTGCCGCACCAGGTCAGGATCAAACGCGCCACCCGCCTGCTCCTGAAGACAGGCTTTCACCTGCCGCGGAGACCGCCCTGTTTTATAGGCCCGGGCGGAGAGCAAGGCGTCGATCACGTCGGCGAGGCCGATGATGCGGGCGGCCAGGGGAATGGCCTGACCCTTCATTCCGAACGGATAGCCGTCACCGTCATAGCGTTCGTGATGCAGAAGCACGGCCTCATAAACGAGGGTCGGGATATCGGCTGACAGATGAAACAGCGCTCCGAGACCAAGCGACGGATGCTGTCGCATCACCAGCATCTGACGGGCGTTAAACCGACCCGGATAATTCAGGAGACTGTCGGGCAGGAGCAGTTTGCCTGCATCGTGCAATCGGCCCGCCAGTTCAAGCGCGCTCGACGATAATCCGCTCCCCGTCAGATGGCCGAGCAGGCCGGCGAGGCGCCCGACCCTCTGGCCGTGTCCGTCATCTCCTTGGGCAATCTGTGCCAGGAGAGAAACAAGAGGCGGGCCCTGCCGCCGATAGGACGCAGGCAGTTTCACCACCTCTTTCAGGAGTGTCTGCAGTTCAGGCATCTTTCCTCTACCGGTTGTGTAAGATCACTCTAAGCGCGGCCAATGTGAGTCCGGTTATCCCGGATGGATCAGACCGCGGGCGAGGCCGCCAAGAGCCAGAGCGACGCAGGTGAAGAGGAACTTGATCCCGGTCGCGCGGCGCGGCCCACGTCCGGACAGGATCCCGGCCGTCCTTTCGGCGAGTTTCACAAGACCCAGGGTGACGCAGGCCAGAAGCATCCATTGCCAGAGCGACAGCGTGACGACCGGCTGGCCCAGTCCGGACAGATGCCAGTCCCCCTGCCCTGCAAACTGGTCCAGACCGAGAAATCCATCCGCCGCATTCGTCAGAAGAAACAGACTGACCCCAGCCAGACACCTGGCGCCACAGACCCGACGCGGCACCGTCCCAACAGCGCGAGCCGGTCCCAGAGTGGAGATGTAACGGACACTGGTGACGCACGTTGGGGTCCAGTCCGTAAACAACGGTACGGGCACGATCAGAACCGATCCAGCAAAAGTCTGGAGAGAGAAAGCAGGCAGAGCACCAGACCGAGACTGGCAAAGACCACTCCCCGCCTCCGCTCAAGCCCGTAGTCGCGTCCATCCTCGCCGATATCGGGAACACCCGGTCCCATCATGGTTGCAACGCAGCCACCGAACATAAAAACGGGTCCCATGACAGCGCCAAGCCGGGGAACCACAAAGGCAAACAGAAGCAGGCCCACACTTGGCCAGCAGACCAGAATCTCTCCTGCGGCTTCGGCGACGCGGCGGCGCGGTGGGGCATCTTGCATCAGGTCACATTCCCAGGGCACGGCGGTAGATCTGCAACAGGGTTTCCTGAGCCTCGAGCTCTCCGGGCTCCTGCTTGCGCAGGCGGATGATCGTTCGGATGACCTTGACGTCAAACCCGGCCGACCTGGCTTCGGCAAAGATGTCCTTGATGTCACCACTCAGCGCCTTGCGCTCTTCTTCCAGGCGCTCGACCCGCTCGATAATGGAGCGCAGCCGGTCGGCGGCGATGCCGCCTGCGACGACAGCCTGATTGTCCTGAGAGTGCTCAGGAGGCGAAACGCGTTGCAACATGGGTCAACCTTTCAGGGATCGGATGAGTAACAGATGGGTGAAAGGGGGCGGGGCAGATCGCGATGACCGTCTGCCAGCGCTTCGAGCCAGCGGGACTGCCTTTCCGGAAGATGTCCCTGTTCTTCGATAAGGCGGCGAAGGGCGGTCCGGTGTTCGCCGAGGCGCTCTGCAAGCGTGCGTTCAGACCAGCCAATGGTCATGAGAGCACTGGTCATCGCGTAACCATTCAGTGGAGGCCGGTTGCCCGCGGGAGGCACAGCCCGGGCCAGTGGGTGGCTCAGTCGACGATGCAACATCCCAAGGGCCGCAAGCCACCTGAGGAAGTCCGGATCAGGAATGCTATGCCCCGATTGCCAGCGCAGGATCCGGTCCTTTGAAACGCCGGATCGGCGGGACGCCTGACGCACGCCCCAGCCGATAGCGGAGAGCTCGCCTGCGATGGACAGCGCCGCGCGCCTGTGCCCTGGACGAACGGACCGTGAATCCACATGTCCTGCCTTCGGTTGCCCACAGTGCTGTCCACTGCTTTGGGGGATAACCCGAAAACGCAACGCCTCAGCCATGCCGGGCGATGTCAGTAAAGGTCCGGTCCTGTGCACCCCGGCGAATGTGTTTGGCCATATGAGGCGAGACAATCCGGTAACGGTTGGGGCGACGCGGATCCAGTCGCTCCTCGATCAGCCCCGCCCGCTCCAGAGCCGCAAGTGACTCACGCACCTCACCGACGGAGAGGCCGAGCCATGTCGCGATTTCGCTGGCGGTTTCATGTTCGGTCAGGGACGCAAAGACAAGATCCTCGATGGGCGAGGTTTTCACCGTTCGCGTGGCCGGCATCCACGGCACCCGGGCATAAACACTATGACCCAAAGCCGCGATTTCGCCAGCCTGGGCGAGCGTCGTCAAAGCCATCGGCAGAGCACCCGCCTGCTCGGGCGTCAGGTTCGCGCGGAGTTCAAGGACATTATACGGCCCGCGGTTCAGACAGGTCCGGACGTGCTGGAGAACCGACTGATAGACTTCACGCTGCATCTCTGCCTTGAGCTTGCGAAAGACCCGCGCTTTCGGTTGATGACCGCCAAATTTCACTGTGATGCCCCGTCGTCTGTAGCCGTCGGGATATTCTGCCGGAGACTGTTGTGAGTGCAGTCACGCAACGTCACCATTGGCCTGCCGCCTTCATGCAGTCATAGGCGTTCCGGAGGTTGAACAGGCCGACAGCCACCCAGACCGGAACGAAGACAAGGACATGCCAGCGCGGCATGAAGGCTTTCGTCTTCCACACGCGCATGACGTCCATCACAAGAACGGAGATAGCCAGAGAGAAAAGGATCGCCTGTGCAAGCATGGTCCAGACCATCCGGACGTCCAGCGGGAAAAAGAGCCAGCCGAACCCGAGGAGCATGGTCGCCGAAAGAACCATGCTGCCAAGCATCCAAGAGGAAGACAGTGGGAGAGAAAGTGTTGATTCGGGCAGATCTGGCTGCCCAAGAGAAAGAGAGTGCTCGGTCATACCCGGCAGTATGACGACAGCGTTTGTGAGTGCAGTTCAGCGAAGGGACCGGATGAGGTTGAAACAACAGACCCTACTGGCAGGCCTCAGACCTCCAGTCCGAGACCTGACGCTTTGTAACGCTGTGTTGGAAGAAGCCGCACCACAGCATTTCCCTCAGCATCCGAAAGTTACAGAAAGTTTCGGACGACAAAGCCACAGACGCCGTAATGGCACTGCCGGTTCCAAATCCCAAAGCCATGCTGGCCAACCGGCGCTATGACAGCGACAGCTTCCGCCTCATCTCTGACAATCTGCAACACAAACGAGTGACCGCATAGCGGACGGCGCTGGCCAATCTTGCCTGGGTCATTTTTATTTTCTCAGGCGAGTATCCATGCACGACGGATTCAGTTCGATCCGAACTAACGTTTCCTCTCTGAAGACTTGATGAAACGCGTGGTGAGCAACAGAGCGCCATGGAATAACGCAAGAAATCCAAATGTTTCGGCATAAGCCTCCGATGCGACATGGGATGGAGCGATTGTCGT
>NZ_BJMK01000058.1 GCF_006539125.1 Gluconobacter sphaericus NBRC 12467 | reverse complement strand
CAACTGCTTTCTGCATCCCTTCAGAGCGAAACGTAGAAACTAATGAGGAATATCATCATGCATGATGATGCCGTGAGAATGCTGTCACGCCCGGCCCGGGAGGCTTGGCTGACAAGAAATACCAGATATAATTCACAGACCGGAAGTCTCATGGTCTGGAATATTATTACATGGGAATGGCGTCCGGCCACCTCGGAGAATATCCTGGAGCTTTGTCCTCTGAGTGTAAGGGGCTTTGGGGATACGGATGACATCTGGGACGGACGTCTGCAGTAAGGCCAGCAGGCAGTCTTATGATCCGCAGCAGCACGGCGATACTCCCGTACATAATGAGGAGGAATGCAGGGAATGGTTAAGGGAAAGCCGGCGACGGAAATGCCTTCCCGAACGCATTGAAATTTTCAACGTGATACAGGGCCGGTGGATAGCGGTCACTCAGGAGAACCTGGCGGCACATTACGCCCGCGGCTATTGGGATCCTATCGGGTTGGGCAAAGCATGGGAGGAAATCGAGACCGGGGCGATTGCTGACCCGGAAGCAGAGTTGACCTTTCGTGAGGATGCTGAATTTCTGGGCAAGCATGTGTTCGGGACACTGCGCGAAACGCCTGAAACGCCCGATGAGCGTATTTCAGTCGTGGTAGAGGAGTTTTATCCTGCATGGGAAGAACTGGAGCAGGCGCCTCCTCCTACTCCGCAGCTTCTATCATTCGAGAAGCGGCTGGACGCCCGGATGCCCTAAGTGCTCGAAATCTGGGCCGCCTCTCAGACAGGTCATATCACCTCACGGTTGTTGGTCGAAGATCTGCTTCATTATCAATGGCCAATATCTACGGTCCATCAACGGGCACTTGTCCGCACCATGCGGCAGGCTGAATGGAGCTTGCAGAGAACTGCAAAAAAAGGTTCTGAGTTAAAAACGCATGAGGACGATATCGCCCTTCTTCCTGAAAATACTCAGTGGGGAAGGGCCCTTAAGGGGGGTAAACGGAATGTCGGCTCTGAATGGCATCTCTCTCGTACCGGACATCCTTTATTGGGAAGGTAACCGGTCGTGTTGGGATAAGAAGCGTAACCAAAGCCACCCCATCAGGGCAGACAGAACAGAGCCAACAAAGATGCCCATCTTAGCCGGGGTCACAAGATCTGATCCGGAAAATGCCAAGTTTGCGATAAACAGACTAATCGTGAACCCAATGCCGCACAGCAGCGAAAGACCAAACAGCATCCCCGTCGGCGTTTCAGCCGGAAGCGTGGCGATCTTCAGGCGGGTCGAAAGCATTGTTACACCAAAGATGCCGACCGGTTTGCCAACAATCAGTCCTAGCATAACCCCGAGCGGAGCAGCCTCCAGCATCATGTCCGGATGAACGCCAGCCAGTGAAACACCCACGTTCATGAAACCGAACAGCGGTAGAACGACCCAGGTAACGAAAGGGGTCAACGCAGAAGATGTCCGATCAAGTGGCGTAGCTTGTCTGGCATCCATTCCTGAGGTGACTGTTGGAAGGCATAGGCCGGTGATGACCCCAGCAAGCGTCGGGTGCAAACCGGCATCCAGAAGCGCTACCCATAACAGGACGCACCCGATGCCGTAGCTCCAGAGAGTTCTGATCCCAATCCTGTTCGCGCCGATCAACGCTGCAGTCACGATCACGACCGCGATAAGCCCCGGCCAATACAGAGCGCTCCCATAAAATAGGGCGATCACCACAATCCCCAGCACATCGTCGAAAATGGCAAGCGCCATCAGCCAGGCCCTGGCTCCCGGCGAGACATGCCTTCCAAGAGCAAGGATGATTGGCAACGTAAACGCGGCATCCGTTGCAACAGGAACGGCCCAGCCGCGTGTCGCTTCCGGATGACCGCATGTTACAAGCAGATACGTAAGGGCCGGCACGATCATTCCCCCCAACGCTCCGATAAGCGGAAGGGCGATGCTGCGTAGTGATGAGAGGTGCCCGGAAACAATTTCCTTTTTGATTTCGAGAATGACCACCAGAAAGAATAGGGTCATGAGCCCGTCAGAGACCCATGCATCAATGTTTTCTGGCCCCCGCTCTCCCAAGATGGACAATTTCATGGGCGTTGTTATCAGGGTGCCGTAACCCGACGCCCATGACGAATTCGCCAGGACAAGACCCAACAGGGATGCCAGCAGGAGGACAGACGCCCCACCTGCGGGAGAGGCCAGAAAACGTCGGATATGCGTTGTGGACGGAACAGAAAATTCGCTCATTCCTCTTTGTTGAATGAGACAGGCTTCCAAACAAGCCTGTGGCGACGTGCTACCTTGTCATAATGTTTCTATTAACGCCCGCTTTCCGGATGATCATTGAACGCAGTTGATGTCCGGCGTGAGCGGACCTACTGCCTACGCCTACATCTCGGACACTCAGGCAGTTGGGTCGGCGTCCCGAAAGCCGACATGAATCATCCGCCGCTATGCCGGCAAAGACGGGTAGCGGACTTGCGCATGCATTCTACCCTCTCGAGGTTTAAATCTCAACAAGCGGCAGTGCCCGATGAAGATGAGAACTATGGAATCGTCATATCCATTTTATGATTATGAAGATACTTGGTTCTTTGCGGTTATTGGCGGTATTTAGATAAATAAGGGTAGCATTTTTGGTTAGCCAATATTATCTGAGAAGCTGCTTGTTTATAGCCGGATCAACCAGAAGGTCGGATAGCCGACGGAGTTGGCCCTTGATGTCCGACGCCGCTGCTGCCGTCACACCGCAACAAAACCGCCGTCGACGAGAAGTTCCTCCCCGCCAACAAAACTGTTTTCGTCTGACGCCAAAAACAGGACTGCCTTGGCAATCTCATCTGCTTGAGCCAGCCTCCCGAACGCAATGGTCTGTTTCATCCAGTCTCCAACCCCCTCGTTATTCTCGAGATAGGTCTGCATTGCAGACGTCAGCACCATACCTGGGGACACAGTGTTCACTCGGATGCCCCGGCCCTCCATTTCATGAAAAATATTTATCAGTATCCAAATCGATTTTTATACACACGCAGGGCGTTACTCTCCATGCGCTCTCCCGTGTACGCGTCGTTTCTGAAACGCGCCAGCGATCAGAGACCTCTCCAAACCAGAATTATAGTTGTGTGTATTACCTAATGTCGTATTGACGGAGCGAAAAACGGCGTAAGTCGGATTTTTATGCGTATGGAAAGATAGTGCTTCCGTTGATGTGCATCATTTGAATCATGGTTCTATTTTGTGGTTCTTCATTATAAATTCATAACATATACGTAGATTAATTTTTCCGACTCATTGCTTCAAATTTTCTTCACACCAAAACGTGAATGTATATTGTTTAGGTTTATTTCTCTAAGGGACTTGCCGAGGTATCTGAGGAAAAGGCAGACTGCTTCCATTAATCGGCTGTCCGAACAAAAAGCCCACGTCAGGATAGCAACTTGTCAAAAAGACTCTGTGAAGGCCAGATGCTGTGTCGAATGACCGGCAGTGATAACGTCTCTTCCAGTCTCACCTCCGATCACCTGCCTGCATGCGTTATCGATACGAAACATGCGCTGGCCTCCACCGCCCGGCCGCCACCCGCCGGGAGAAAGCCGGATGACACAGAGAATGCTCTGGCGCAAAAATCGCCCTACGTCAGACCCGCGCCGGAACTAACGCAGGTCGCCCGAGACGGAATCTGCTTTGATTTCAATCACGGATGCCGCGTCCTTCTGGCAGAAAAATCTCCCGGCGCATGGATGGTCCGTCTCAAAGATATTGGGACCGGTAACACTCTTTTTGAGAGCGGCTTGATAGGGGCCGGTCTCATACAGTCCAGCAAGCGATGGTTCGTTCGTTTTGTAATTGAGTTTTTTTCAGGGAGAACGAAGGAGTGACGCCGCTCACGGTGTTCCGGCATCATTATACGCCCGAAAATCAGAACATACTGATCCAGTTTCCTGTGGGCACGCTCGGCGACACCCTGGCCTGGATGCCTTACGCCGCCCGTTTTGCACAAAACCGTCGTCTATATCTTGGACCCGGACGAAAGCCCGGCGAAGATCAGCCTGCCTGACGATGGTAGGCTCATCGCGGAACCTTACGTTCACATATTCGCCCAAGCGTACTCGCAACGCAAATACTGGAACGAATCAAGACAGCGGTTTGATCCCCACGACGTTCTCTGGTGTCCGAGTCACAAGAGCACGGAGCGTCACTTCGAAGGCACGCGGCTTATCACCGTCGCGCATGTCATGCAGGCGGCTCAGGCCTGCCTCCTCACAATCAGTAACGTCACCCGCACGAACAAGGAATTAGGACGGTCATGACTGGATTTATAGTTAACCATGGACAGACGAGCAGCGGACTCACTCTCAGTGATGGTGATACTTCGGTAATTCTGGCTGGAGGCACGGCAACAAACACAACCGTCAGCTCTGGCGGCGAAATCTTCGTTTCTGCTTTCGGATCGGCAGCGGAGACAACTGTCAGCTCTGGCGGCGAAATCATTGTCTCCGCTTACGGCACGGCGACAGATACCATCGTCAGCTCAGGCGGAACCCTCTTTCTTTTGCCAGGAGCATCGGCAATTGGAACAAGCGGCGGTGGAACCATTATTTCTGCCAACCTTATGCTAACGAGCGAGAGTACCGGTGAAGTTATCAGCGGTGGTGCCGGCTCAGATTTCAATTCTATTACCGTCTCATCCGGGCAGGTCCTCGCGATCTATTCTGGCGGAGAAACAACAGGCATAACTATTGACTCTGGTGGGACTGGTTTCGTTTCCGGCGGTGGTGCGGCGACAGACACAAATATTGATGGTGGATTTGTAAGCGCTTATGGATCATTAACAAATACCACTGTCAATTCGGGCGGGGTTCTCACCTTCTTAACTGGTGCGTCTGTATCGGGAACAACCACTGTCAGCTCAGGCGGGACGCTTAAGGACGAAGGCGCCTATCTGTCAAATATAACGATCAGTTCTGGCGGCAGCGGATCAGTAGATTACTTTGGGCAGGTCGTTGATACAACCGTTGAATCGGGGGGAGAGTTTTTCGTATCCGCCTACGGCACAATGACCGATACGACTATTTCCGGCGGTACGGTTTTTGTTTCATCTACGCCGGATGGGGGGGCGACCGGGGGCGCAACACTCTCGGGCGTCACCACTGTCACATCGGGCGGCGTTCTTGAGATTGAAGGTAGCGTTCAGGGCGACGCTGTTATCGACCTTTCTTCAGGCGCCACCCTTGTCATCGATTCCGACACGATGCCCTCCAATGTCGTCAGCGGTCTCTCCGACGGCGGCAGGATTGATCTCAAAAACCTGAAAAGCGTCGACAGCGTCAGTGCAACGTCCAGTTCCACAGTCATTAGCGGTACTAATCAGGCCGGCGATGCGGTCACCTACACGCTCGATATCGCCTATACGGACGAGGAGGACGGCTCTTACGGGGAGGAGATCGTCTCCGACGATGATGGAGGATTTATCCTCGAAGCCTGCTTCCTAACAGGCTCAATGATCAAAACTCCCGGCGGAGATGCGGCGGTCGAGACGCTGGGTGTTGGGGATGAGGTCGTCACCTTCATCGACGGATCACCACAGATCCGTCATGTGACCTGGGCCGGAAAGGCGCATTGCGTCGTTCGCCCGCATCTTCCGCTGGATCAGGCTGGCTATCCTATTCGTTTTCGTAAGGATGCGCTTTCCGACGGTGTGCCGCTCAGAGATCTGTTGGTTACGTCCGAGCACTGTCTGCTTCTTGATGGGCGGTTCGTCCCGGCTCGTATGCTGGTGAACGGTCGTTCGATCTTCTATGATAGGTCCATCACATCCTACGCCTACCATCATATCGAGACAGCGTCGCACTCGGTCATCATGGCGGAAGGAGCCCTCACCGAGAGCTATCTCGATACAGGCAATCGCAGAGCTTTTCGGCAAAAAGGCGCAGTCGTCGCTATCCCCACCACCAGAAATCTGACCTGGGACGATGCAGCGGCGCCTCTTTGTGTGTCGCGTGATTTCGTAGAGCCTCTGTTCCGGCAGGCCGAGGCGCGTGCGGTTGCAGCGGGAGTCGCGCAGGAAGAGCCGCCGGCTGAACTCACGGATGAGGCCGATCTGCATCTCGTCACGGACGCTGGCGCAATCATTCGTCCGGCCCGTCAGAACGGTGGCCGCGCCATATTCATGATTCCTGCGAGCGCGCACGCAGTCCGCATCGTCTCGCGTGCCAGCCGCCCTTGTGACGTCATCGGGGCGTTCGTCGACGACCGCCGTTATTTTGGCGTGGCTGTTGGCGAGATCATGCTGTTTGAAAGTAGGAAATCGTGCATCGTCACATCTCATCTGGGCGAACCTGACTTGAAGGGCTGGAATGCCCTTTCAGGGGAAGATGTCCGCTGGACGACCGGCGACGCCCTGCTACCGCTCGACGGGAGAGATCCGAACAGTATCGCAGTGATGGCTGTCGAAATCAGGGCCGCAGGACCCTACGCCCTCAATCGGCTGGGTTGCGAAAACTCTTTCTGGCGCGCGTTACCCCCTTCGCCTAAATACCGTTGCTAGAGATCGGATTTTCTCTCTTGTTTAGGGGGGAAACGGAGAGGCACATCCTCTTGCCAGTTGCTTGATGGCACCCTTTGGGTAGCCATTGAGTACTACTGGCTCTCGCCTAACTCCAGCCTTTTCTGAGGATGCCGTTGGGATATGAAATGGCTTCAACGGTCTGTCGGAGGTTAGCCGCTATAATGCCCCTGAGATAGGTCGAGGTGCCTTGGCTTTTATGCGTTGCTTCATGTCCCAAAAGCCTATCAATCCAGATTTCCGGAATGTCGGCTGAAGCGTTTCGCAGTTGCGTCGAGACACTGTGGCGGAACGAATGGAACGTAATTTCTGCAGGAAGCTCGAGACGCGTTTTCATCGTCGAGAACGAGCGCCCGAAGACTGTTCCCCTGACACCGTCTTTCGACGTGTTGAGGCCGGGAATGAGATACGGGCCGTCCGGTCTGTCTTTTAGATCGAGAAGTACCGCTTCAATGAGTTTGGAGTGCACCGGAACAATTCGTGTTCCGGCCTCTGTCTTGGGGGACTATCCATTGTGTGTATGAGGCTAGATGGAGGGTTCGAAAAACCCTCTGGTTTTAAGGGTTCCTCTGTGATTCCATTTTCCCTTAGTTAATTGGGGATGATGGACGATGAAGCAGGCTGGTGTCTTTGATGTTGAAGAGCGGCTCGCGCGATTGAGCGAACTCGGCGATCAGCTCGAAGCGTTTTCCCGGATTGTGGATTTTGAA
>NZ_BJMK01000057.1 GCF_006539125.1 Gluconobacter sphaericus NBRC 12467 | reverse complement strand
AACGGTTCTTCGATCCCTCCACCTCTATCAGTTCCGTTGGCCGTATCGGCCATGATGAGATCTTCTAAAAAGATTTTCAACAGAGCCCTGTCGGAGTATGTTTTGAAATTAATAACTCATTCAAATAAATGCAAAGTTGGTAATATAAAAACCAAAACCCACATCCTGTGCGAATTCGTGAATCTTTTCGTGCGAGTGACATTTCCTAACGCGAGAAAGAACAGGATACATCCACGATACAGACGCTTCCTGCGGGAGCCGGGTGTGGCGTGTCGGCGACGCATGCGGTATGATCAGGCAACTGAATTCTAGCGTGGTGACCTGTCTTGACCGAGCTGACCGAGCCGACTGATCTGCCCCCTTCCGGCCGTCTTCCTGTGACGATCGAGGAGGAGATGCGCTCCTCCTATCTGGCTTATGCGATGTCCGTGATTGTATCGCGTGCTCTGCCGGATGTGCGGGATGGTCTGAAGCCGGTTCATCGCCGTATTCTCTACGCTATGCGCGAAAGCGGCTTCACCGCCGACAAGCCCTATCGCAAGTCGGCCCGTGCCGTCGGTGACGTGATGGGTAAATACCATCCGCATGGTGACAGCTCGATCTATGATGCCATGGTCCGGATGGCGCAGCACTGGTCGATGCGCGTCAAATTGATCGACGGCCAGGGCAATTTCGGTTCGGTTGATGGCGATAGCCCGGCCGCCATGCGTTATACCGAGGCCCGTCTGGCGAAGGCGTCGTCCTTCCTGCTGGACGATATCGATCGCGACACCGTTGATTTCCAGCCGAACTACGACGAAAGCGAGAACGAGCCGAAGGTTCTTCCGGCGGTCTTCCCTAACCTGCTTGTCAACGGTGCGGCCGGTATTGCCGTTGGGATGGCGACCAATATTCCGCCGCATAATCCGGGTGAGGTGATTGACGCCACGCTGGCGATGATTGCCAACCCGGATATTGAACTCGACGAACTGATGCAGATCATCCCGGGGCCGGATTTTCCGACGGGCAGCATCATTATGGGGCGCAGCGGCATCCGCCGTGCCTATGAGACGGGTCGCGGGTCCATTCCGGTGCGGGCGCGGGCTGAGATCGAGGAAATCCGCAAGGACCGTCAGGCCATCATCATCACCGAGATCCCGTATCAGGTGAACAAGGCCGCGTTGCAGGAAAAGATCGCTGATCTGGTTCGGGCCAAGGAAATCGAAGGGATTTCTGACATCCGCGACGAGTCTGACCGGTCGGGGATGCGCGTTGTCATCGAGCTCAAGCGCGATGCGACGCCGGACGTGGTTCTGAACCAGCTCTACCGCTTCACGCAGCTCCAGACGTCCTTCAGCGCCAACATGCTGGCACTTGATGACGGCAAGCCGCGGACGATGGGCCTCAAGGACATTTTGGAAGCCTTCCTGCGCTTCCGCGAAGAAGTCATCCTGCGCCGCGCCCGCTTCGATCTGAACAAAGCGCGTGACCGTGGGCATCTGCTGGTCGGTTTGGTGCTTGCGGTTGCCAATATTGATGCGGTGATCGCGCTGATCCGGGCGGCCCCGGATGCTGCGACGGCACGTGAATCGCTGATGGCGCGGGAATGGGATGCTTTGGAAGTCATCCCGCTGCTGGAGCTGATCCACGATGAAGGCAATGTCATCATTGATGGCAAGGTCCGTCTGACGGAAGCACAAGCCCGCGGTATTCTTGAGCTGCGTCTGCAACGCCTGACGGGTCTGGAGCGCGAGAAGATCCAGGGCGAACTGGGTGAGGTGGCCGTCAAGATCGGTGAGCTGCTTCAGATCATCGAGAGCCGTCCGCGCCGGATGGAAGTTATGCGCGAGGAGCTTCTGGCCGCCCGTGCGGAAGTCGCGACCCCGCGTGCGACGGAAATTTCCGATTCACTTGGCGACCAGACGGATGAAAGTCTGATCGAGCCGGGGCAGATGGTCGTGACCATCACGCGCGACGGCTTCATCAAGCGGACCCCGCTGGAGGTTTTCCGGTCGCAGAACCGGGGTGGTCGTGGTCGGACGGCTTCGGGGCGTCGCGGCGATGACGTGATCATCCGCAGCTTCAACGCGCATACGCATCAGTGGGTGATGTTCTTCTCCTCCGGCGGCAAGGCCTACCGGATGAAGGTCTGGCATCTTCCGGAAGCCGCGCCGACCGCCAAGGGCCGTGCGCTGGTCAACCTGCTGCCGGAACTGGGAACGGATTCCATCACAGCCGTTCTGCCGCTGCCGCAGGACGAGGAGCTGTGGGACGATCTACACCTCGCCTTCGCGACGGCTAGCGGCAATGTGCGCCGTAACCGTCTGAGCGATTTTCGCAATATTCGTGCGTCCGGTCTGATTGCCATGAAGCTCGACGAGGGAGATTCCCTCATCGGTGTGGCAACCTGTCGTGAAGGTCAGGACGTGTTCCTCGCAACGAAGAACGCGCGCTGCATCCGCTTCCAGATCACGGATGAGACGCTGCGTGTGTTTGCCGGTCGTGGCAGCACGGGCGTGCGGGGCATTCGTCTGGGCGACGGGGATGCGGTGATTTCGCTGTGTATCCTCAATCACGTCGATGCCAGTGTCGAGGAACGCTCGGCCTATCTGCGGATGGCTAATGCCAAGCGCCGTGCTGAAAATGCGGCTCTGGAGGATAGTGCCGAGGACGAAACCGTGTCCGGCGACGAGGAAATTGTCGAGATCACGGGCGATCTGACGCAGGAGCGCTTCGAGGAGCTGGAACAGCAGGAAGAAATCCTCCTGACCGTGACGGATGGCGGCTTTGGCCGTCGTTCCTCGGCCTATGATTATCGTGTGTCGGGCCGTGGCGGTCAGGGCATCACCAACATGACTTTCTCCGCAAACCGTCGCGGTAAGGAAGTGGTGGGCACTCTGCCGACGCTTGATGGCACGGACGTCATGCTGGTCACGGATACAGGACGTCTGATCCGTCTGCCGGTCTCGCAGGTCCGCGTCATGGCGCGTCAGGCCAGCGGTGTGACGCTGTTCCGTTTGAATGACAGCGAAACCGTCATCTGTGTCTTCCCGGTTCTGGAAGACGACACGGAAGAGGGCGATGCCGACGAGACTGTGGTTTCCGAGGCTCCTGCCGCTGGTGACAATGCTGCACCTGACGCCTGAGGCGCGGACGGATCCGCGTGTCGGGTTTTATCCCGGCACGTTTGATCCGGTCACGTTCGGGCATCTGGACATCATCCATCGGGCCTCCGCGCTGTTCGACCGGCTGCTGGTCGGGGTGGCGGTCAATGAAGGCAAGCAGCCGCTTCTGGATCTGGAAGCGCGGCTCTCGGCTCTGCGGCATGAGGTGGACAAACTGCCGCATGGGGAGCGGATCGAGGTTGTGGGCTTCGATACGCTTCTGGTGAATGCCGTGCGTCAGGCGGGGGCGGGCACGGTCGTACGCGGCCTGCGTTCGGGTGGCGATTTTGATTATGAGAGCCAGCTTTCCGGCGCGCTACGTCGTCTGGCCCCGGAAATCGAGACGGTTTTCCTGCTGTCGTCTGAGGAACATCGCAGCACGGCCAGTCGCATCGTGAAGGAAATCGCGCGGCTGGGAGGCGATATTTCACCCTTCGTCAGCGAAGATGTTGCACATATCGTCTTGTCGAAACTGGGCCGAGGGCCGACATAGGAACCTTCAACGATTTCTGGAAGGTTCCAAGATGTCCGATACTGCAGTGCCCGACGGCAACAAGCTGGTTTTCGAGCTCAAGACTGGCAAGGTGGTCATCGAGCTGCGCCCCGATCTGGCGCCTTTGGCTGCCGAGCGCCTCAAGCTGCTGGCTACTGAAGGCTTCTATGATGGCGTGAAGTTCCATCGCGTGATCGAAGGCTTCATGGCGCAGGGCGGCGATCCGACGGGAACCGGCACGAGCGGCAGCTCCTATCCGGACCTCAAGGCCGAGTTCACGAATGCTGCTAAGTTCGAGCGTGGCACGGTCGGCATGGCCCGCACGATGGCCCCGAACTCTGCCAACAGCCAGTTCTTCATCATGTTCGCTGCCAGTCCGCATCTGAACGGTCAGTACACGATCGTCGGTCAGGTGACTGAAGGCATGGAGTATGTGGATCAGCTGAAGCGCGGTTCCGGCGCCGGTGGCGTGGTTAAGGACCCCGACATCATCGTCAAGGCTTACGTCGAAGCCTGATTTTCGCTGAAATGCGGAATACTGCGAAAGCCAGTGCAGCAATGCGCTGGCTTTTTTATTCTCGCTTTTTAAAAACGCTATTATCTGATTTTTCAGAAAAACTCACGGATTTTATAGAAAAAATTATTTATTCAACAATACTGCGACCATAATTCTGGATGAAAATATTATTCCGAATCGTGATTTTTTCTAATTTCAAGTTTTCGGTTCTGAATATAACCCGGCCATGACGGATATCGACTGACATCCGCCACTCCTGTTTTCTACCGTTATTCTTCCAAACGACTCAGAACGGGATTTCGTCGTCCAGATCGTTATCCGGCGGAGCATCCCAGCCGCCATTGCTGCTACCTGAGCGGTTTCCACCACCGGCACTACCACGGGAACCGCCACCAAAGCCGCCGCCCGAACTGCCACTGGCGCCACTACGGCTTCCACCGCCGAAGCCGCCACCATTGCCGCCCCCGCCATAGCCGCCGCCGTTGTCAAAACCGCCATCGTCGCCACCGCCACGATTGCTGTCGATCAGTACCAGATCGCCACGGAACCGGTCGATCACGACTTCGGTCGTGTATTTTTCCTGACCGGACTGGTCGGTCCACTTCCGAGTGCGGAGTTCACCCTCGATATAAACCTTGCGCCCCTTACGCAGGAACCGCTCAGCCACATCCGCCGTCCGCTCATTGAAGATCACCACGCGATGCCATTCGGTGCGCTCCTTGCGCTCTCCGGACTGACGGTCGTTCCAGGTGTCCGACGTCGCAACGGTCAGGTTGACGATTTTAGACCCTGACTGCGTGTTGCGGACTTCCGGATCCTTGCCCAGATTTCCGACCAGAATCACCTTATTGACGCTACCTGCCATTCCCGTCCCAACCAATTTTCTCGAATTGTTCTTTTCATATAGGTCGCAAAAACCCATCTATAAAGTGATCTAGCATCCCTTATCGTACGTTCCCATTGCACAATCGCTATTCTTTGAATTTGGGGTCTCCGTGAGCTTTCCAGACAATCATTCGATCCGCGTCCGTGGGGCCCGCGCCCATAATCTCAAGAATATCGACGCCACGATCCCACGGGATTCCCTGACGATCATCACGGGCCTCTCAGGCTCCGGAAAATCCTCGCTGGCTTTCGACACGATCTATGCTGAGGGTCAGCGACGCTATGTGGAAAGTCTTTCCGCCTATGCCCGCCAGTTCCTTGAACTGATGGGCAAGCCGGATGTGGACTCTATCGAGGGCCTCTCCCCGGCCATCTCGATCGAGCAGAAAACCACCTCCAAGAACCCGCGCTCGACCGTCGGCACGATCACGGAAATCCACGACTACATGCGGCTGCTCTGGGCGCGCGTGGGAATCCCCTATTCCCCCGCGACCGGCCTGCCGATCGAGGCGCAGACCGTCAGCCAGATGGTGGACCGCATCATGGCCATGGGTGACGGCATACGCCTGATGCTGCTGGCGCCCGTCGTGAAAGACCGCAAAGGCGACTGCAAACGCGAACTCGCCGAACTGACCCGCAAGGGCTTCACCCGCGTGAAGATCGACGGCGAACTCTACGAAATCGCCGAGGCCCCTGAGCTGAACCGCAAGACGCGCCACACCGTCGAAGTCGTCGTGGACCGGATTGTCGTCAAGGAAGGGCTCGAATCCCGCCTCGCCGACAGCTTCGAGACCGCACTCGAACTCTCGGACGGCCTGGCCTACGCCGAGGAAGTGAAACGTGCAGGCGAAAAGGAGGCCCCGACGCATGTCGTCTTCTCGTCGCGCTTTGCCTGCCCCGTCTCCGGCTTCACGATCGAGGAGATCGAGCCGCGTCTGTTCTCCTTCAACGCCCCGATGGGCGCCTGCCCGGTCTGTGACGGTATCGGCACCGAAACCCATTTCGACGAAAACCTGATTGTCCCGGATGACAGCCTGACCCTGGCCGAAGGCGCCATCGCTCCATGGAAGGGTGCGAGCACGGACTGGTACGACCAGACGCTCGCCGCTCTCGCCCGCCATTGCGGCGATGACATGCACACGCCCTGGTCCGACCTCCAGCCCGCCACACGCGGCCTCATCATCAACGGCTCGAAAGAGCCGATCGACATTCCCTATACCGACGGCGGGAAGGTCCACATCGTCACCAAGCCGTTCGAAGGCGTGCTGAAGAACCTGCGCCGCCGCATGGCCCAGACAGACAGCATGTGGGTGCGCGAAGAACTGTCGCGCTATCAGTCCGAAAAACCCTGCCATGCCTGCCACGGCGCACGCCTCAAGCCCGAGGCACTGTGCGTGCAGGTCAAGGACCTCAACATCGCCGAGGCCTCCGACATGCCGATCCGCAAGGCGCTCGACTGGTTCTCCGGCGTGGAAGCCACCCTCACGCCCCAGCGCGCCGAAATCGCCCGCCGCATCCTGCGCGAAATCACGGACCGTCTGCACTTCCTCGACGATGTCGGGTTGGATTACCTCACCCTCTCGCGCGGCTCCGCAACCCTGTCGGGTGGCGAAAGCCAACGCATCCGTCTGGCGTCGCAGATTGGTTCGGGGCTGACGGGTGTGCTGTATGTGCTGGACGAGCCCTCCATCGGCCTGCATCAGCGCGACAATGAGCGCCTGCTCGGCACGCTCGAACGCCTTAAGCGCCTCGGCAACACCGTCATCGTCGTCGAACATGACGAAGACGCCATCCGCGCCGCAGACTACCTGATCGATATGGGACCAGGCGCGGGCAAGCTCGGCGGCGAAGTCATTGCTGTCGGCACCCCGGCCGAGGTCGCCAAAAACCCCAACAGCATCACCGGTGCCTATCTGTCAGGCCGCAAGGTCATTCCCGTCCCGACCGAACGCCGCAAGCCCAGCGGCATGCTCACCCTGCACGGCGCACGCGGAAACAACCTCAAAGATCTGACAGTCGATTTCCCGCTCGGCACCTTCATCGCTGTCACGGGCGTTTCGGGTGGCGGAAAATCCACACTGGTCATCGACACGCTGTATAAGGCGCTGTCCCGCCAGCTCATGAAATCGAGCCAGACACCGCTTCCCTATGACCGTCTGGAAGGCGTGGACAATCTCGACAAGATCATCGAGATCGACCAATCCCCGATCGGCCGCACCCCGCGCTCCAACCCCGCAACCTATACAGACCTATTCGCCCCGATCCGCGACTGGTTCGCCGAACTGCCGGAAGCCAAGGCACGCGGCTACAAGCCAGGCCGCTTCTCCTTCAACGTGAAGGGCGGCCGCTGCGAAGCCTGTCAGGGCGACGGTGTTCTCAAGATCGAAATGCACTTCCTGCCGGACGTGTACGTGACCTGCGACACGTGTAAGGGCGCGCGATACAACCGCGAAACATTGGAAGTGAAATTCCGCGGCAAGTCCATCGCGGACATTCTCGCCATGACCGTGGACGAAGCCCTGCCGTTCTTCCAGGCTGCCCCGAAGATCCGTGACCGTCTCGCCATCCTGCAACAGGTCGGGCTGGGCTATGTTGCCCTAGGCCAGCAGGCCACAACGCTTTCGGGCGGTGAGGCCCAGCGCGTCAAGCTGTCAAAGGAACTGGCCAAACGCGCCACCGGCCGCACGGTCTATATTCTCGACGAACCCACCACAGGCCTGCACACCGAAGACGTCCGCAAGCTGCTTGAAGTGCTGCATACCCTCGTCGATCAGGGCAACACGGTGCTGGTGATCGAGCACAATGTGGAAGTCATCAAGACGGCCGACTGGTTGATCGATATCGGCCCGGAAGGCGGAGACGGCGGCGGTCAGGTTGTCGCAGCAGGAACACCGGAAGACATCGCCGCGTGCAAGGGCAGCCATACCGGCCGCTTCCTCGCCCCGCTTCTGGACGCACCGGGTGCCAGACAGCCCCGTAAAGTCACGGCCACTAAAATTACACAAGCCATGCTTGCTGCCAGTCTACCGCCACCGAAGGCTAAAGAAAAAGCCAACGCAAAAAAGAAACCCAAAAGCCGCCCTGTCGGCTCCCGCAACAAGACAAAAG
>NZ_BJMK01000056.1 GCF_006539125.1 Gluconobacter sphaericus NBRC 12467 | reverse complement strand
AGTCCGAATTGCTGCTCTAGTATTGTGCGGTAGTTTTTCTGGCGGCTGATATGCGTTTCTGGAAGTGTAAGTCGACTTGCCAGAAGGCGATGCATGTAGGCGATTTCGTCGATGTGATTACGTCGGCTGAGTGTATGGGTGACTGAATCTCCATGTCTTCGGTGCACATTGAGAGGTTGAGCCAGATAGATAATCTCGACGTTTTTCTGTGTGAGTAGTTCAAGATAAATGCGCCAGTCGCCTGCAACACGCAGGTTTTTTAGGTCTGTTTGACAACAATTGATCGCTGCCAATAAATGTTTCGTTCGAAAGAGGGCACTGCTAACGTTGAGGACAAGGTTACGTTCCGACAGGCATCTCCTGAGAAAATTTTCTCCTGTAAAATGACAGTCATTTTCCATTAGTAATCCTGCGCTCTTGGAGTAATAGGAGCGATAGGATGGCAAAATTAAAGCGCCGTCTTCGTTAACGGCCCGACTATCAGTAAATGCCATGACGACAGCGGGCTTGTTCTTGATCCCACCCAGAATACATTCAAGAAATTCCGGTTCACAGAAATCGTCCGCCTCGGCAATCCAGACCCAGTCGCCACGTGCGCTTCTGATGGCTTTGTGCCACTGTTTGAAGACCGAGCCTGAGGGGGCAGTATTCTCGATGCAGATGATTTCCCGATCCCAGTCTTTTGCCGTCTGCCGAGCAATTTCTAAGCTGTTATCGTCTGAGGCGTCGTCGAGCACGATGATTTCAAAGATCGGTACTGTCTGCGCAAAAATTGAAGCAAGGCGGCGGCTCATATAATGAGCGTAGTTGTGTGAGGGGATGACAACGGAAATTTTCGGGATTGCGGGAAGGGCGAGGCTTAGAAGTTTCTGGGCATAATGTTTGAAGCTGAAACGTTGTGCAGCGGCGTAGGCAGTTTTCTGTCGTTCACGGTTCGAGCGTTCTGTGGACCATCCCGCCAGTTTGTTTGCCGCGTTCGCCATCGCGGATATATCCGTAAAAGGAACAATGCTGTTGCGATGGTCTGTTTCAGAATCGATCTGTTGCAGGAGATCCTGAATTCCGCCGCTTTCCTCGAACGCAACACAAGGCAGTCCAGCTGCCAAAGCTTCTAGGACGACGGAGGGATACGGATCTTCGCGTGAAGTGAGAACAAAGACGTCTGCTGCAGCTAGCCATGCCGGCACATTTTCGACCCTGCCAGGCATATGGAATGTGCCACTGGAGAGGGCGTTGGTCAGTTCGGCATGCAGGTTGTTTTTCAGGGATGGGTCGATATCGCCCAGCCAGATACAGTGGACTGTGCCCCGCATTTTGCGCCAGAGCTGAAGGAAAAGGTCAAAGCCTTTGCGCAGGTCTGCATAGCCGGCGCCGATGATGATCCGGTCATCTGTCCTAAGGCCCATTTTCCTGCGGATTGTCTGCCGTGCCTGTAGCGAAAAGGGCGATTCAGTGTAGAGGCCTTGCGGCAGGATTTGCAGTTTGTTGAGAGATTCCAGGTCAAGTTTTTTTGCTATATTTGCCGCTGGTGCAATGACATGGCTTGCCAGTGTACAGGCTTTTTCCATGGGGGCGTGCAGGTTACGATTGCGCAGGAGTGCGGGTAGCTCATGAATGAGGAACAGGAACCTGATATCTGCTTCTGCAAGGTGGGGTGCGAGGGCTGAACTTGCTGCACTGTTAAGAATTGCAGACTGGAATCCCTGGCTGCGGAGATACTTCAGACGCGCTGTGGTGGTTTTTGAGTCCACCGCAACGATCTCTGTGGTCGCCACGCTACGGTATTCGTCGAGGAGAGCGCCGCCGTCGAGAAGGAGGAACTGGATCTCAGTGCCTTAGCGTGCGACCGGTTTCGAGCAGCAGTCGCTGTGCACCTGCGGGAAACGCGTCATGTCCAATCAGAAGGATTCCTGATTGCGAGCGGTTTTTCCCGACGCCAGTACAGGCGCGTGCCGTTGCGTTGAGATAGGCGCTTCCGAAATGCTGATCCGGCTCCAGATAAGCGCCCTCGGCCCATTCATTCCAGGCGTTGATGCAGACAACCGGTTCTCCGAAGAATGTGCGGGACTGGGCCTGTTCGACTAGGCCGCTGAGCCATCGCTCATAGAGTTCCGGCGTTGATCCATGAAGGACGAGGCCTTTACCCTGCCGGCGTGCATCATTATCCCATGAAGGCGCTGCGGTCCTGATCAGGGGGAATGGGGTTCTCGGCTGGGCGAGGGCGTTGTCTACGACTGTGCCGTAGTCATAGACCTGACCGCTGAAGTCGTTATCGAACAGATTGATTTCGTCATTGATCAGATTGCAGTTCGAGACAACCTTGTGGGGTGGAAATTCGATGGCGCCGTCCAGGCCGAAGAGATCGGGGTTTTCGTCACCGAAAGCCTGTCCCATGACAAAAAGCGGATCCAGCCCATGGCGGGTGCGGAACAGAGTACGCCATCTGACGAAGGCGGTCGGAGCATCGGGGATGGTCCCAGGTCGATAGACCATAAGCACCGGTCGGCCATCAAAATGGATATAGCGTGGATCATGCAGATACCGGGCAAAGCAGTCCACAAGGGCTTCATCGTCCTCGGAACGGTAATCCTGCGCGATTAGCAGATCATCGTCTGATCCATCCCAGCGACGGCTCCAGTTCTCGTTGGCCCACATGAGACAGAACGGAAGATCGATCTGCGGGTTGGACAGTAGAATTTCCAGAGGTTGGTCCAGAAGGCGTTTGCGGTTGAACCAGTAGAAATAAAAAATGAAGCCTTCGATCCCCGCGGCCTGGGCCATCGCAGCCTGTCGTTCGAGGATTTCGGGTGTGTTCAAGGTGTAATGACCCAAGTCCCGTGGAATGCGAGGCTGGTAGTGGTCTGAAAAGCGTGGAATGCCTCGGGAGAGGTTCGTCCATTCCGTGAAACCTTCGCCCCACCAGGCGTCATTTTCGGGAATGGTATGAAACTGTGGCAGGTAATAGGCCAGAATACGGGCGCGGCGGATGGCGCTTCGAGGTAAGGGGCATGTTTTTTCAAAAAGCGGCCCTGGTTTGCTCCGGCGCTTTATTTCACTAAAAACCGATACTTCGGTTTCCGGACTGCAGGGATGGATATCCGGCCGGTCGCGATTTTCCAGATAATGTAGCAGCGGATTGCTGTCCGGAGAATGCCGGAGGTATTTCCGTCTGTAATAAAGGGGATCAAACCCGTCGAAAGGTTTGCGGGCCTCGCGAAACCCCTGAACCATGTAGTGCTCGAGCGCATCGATACCAGCTTTGGCGACATCGGGGTAGGCGCGCAGATAAAAGTCTGGATCGAACTCGGGGATCGGGCGCAGTGGTGTGTTGTGACGGTTCTTCAGGTAATGGGCCAGGGCCAGCATCCGTTCCGGAAGGTGGTAGGTCTGCGCGTACCACAGTGGATCGAACCAAGCGATCGGCCGTCGTCCCTCGCGTTCCCCGTGCAGGGCATAATGCAGCAACGGATCGCCGATGACGTCGCGGTTCTGGTTGAGATACCAGTGTGGATCAAAGAAGGGATTGGGTTTACGGCCCTCCCGCCATCCATGCTGATGGTAATGTCGAAGAACGGCGGTTCCGAGCGTGTGCAGGTCGGGGTTGGATTTCAGATAATAAAATGCATCAAAAATGCCGGAATGCCCGAGAATCTGCAGGGGAGATGCGTCAGCCGGAAACGGCGATCTCCGTGAATCTTCAACAGAGGAATGCGAGAACGGATGCGGCATGTATAACTTTTTTACGTTTTTTTAACTTTATTCAAGGTGTTAATTCATCGTCAATCCAAAAGGGGATTTGATCGTATCGGCCGGCAGTGCCATACCGTGGCGCCCGGGAGGCATGAGGCCTCAGTCGTGGCATCAGGGGTGTATCTGGGATGGACATCAGCGCGTCACCGAGTATCGCGGATGGGCCGGTCTACACACATCAGACCGTACGGCTGGACAGCGGTCTCGATCTGGAATGTGGCGTGCATCTGACACCGCTGGAGGTCGCCTACTGCACTTACGGCACGCTCTCAGCTGCGCGGGATAATGTGATCCTGGTCTGTCATGCCCTGACGGGGGACCAGTATCTGGCGGAACGCAATCCTCTGACCGGCAAACCTGGCTGGTGGAGCCGGATGGTCGGGCCGGGGCTTCCGATTGATACGGATCGTTATTTCGTCGTGTGCTCCAATGTCCTTGGCGGCTGTATGGGTACGACGGGGCCGCGGTCGATCTGTGCTGAGACGGGAAAAGCGTGGGACAGTGAGTTTCCGCCAATCACAATGCATGACATCGTGGCTGCGCAGGTGAAGCTGATCGATCATCTGGGCATAGATCGTCTTTTTGCGGTTATCGGCGGCTCGATGGGTGGAATGCAGGCGCTGACCTGGGCTGCAGACTTCCCGGAACGCGTGTTCGCTGCCATGCCGATCGCAACGTCTCCCTTCCATTCGGCCCAGAACATTGCATTCAATGAAGTCAGCCGGCAGGCTATCTTTGCCGATCCAGACTGGCATGACGGCCATTACAGGGATTTCGGTGCCATTCCTGCCCGCGGACTGGGGGTGGCGCGCATGATGGCACATATCACCTACCTGTCCGAGGAAGCTCTCAGCCGCAAATTCGGGCGGCGGGTCCGGCATGACGCGGCAACAGCGGTTCCGGCGTCCAGCAGTCCGTCGCTGTTCGGGGAAATGTTCGAAGTCGAGAGCTATCTGCGTCACCAGGGCTCATCGTTCGTGCGGCGCTTTGATGCCAATTCGTATCTGACAATCACCCGGGCGATGGATTATTTTGATTTGGCCGCAGAACATGACGGTGATCTGGCCAACCCGTTTCGGAAATCACATACCCGTTTCTGTGTCGTGTCGTTTAGTTCGGACTGGCTCTTCCCGACGTCGCAGTCCCGTCTTCTGGTACGGGCACTCAACCGGGCAGGTGCGAACGTTTCTTTTGTGGAAATCGAGAGCGACCGCGGGCATGACGCTTTTCTGTTGGAGGAGCCGGATTTCGACCGGACAATCCGGGGCTTTATCGCGGGTGCAGCCGAACATGCGGCCCTTAAAGCGGGAGAACGCTGATGCGCGTGGACCAGCGGCTCATTGCTGAAATGATTGCGCCCCGCGCCCGTGTCCTCGATGTCGGAAGCGGGGATGGCACCCTGATCGATTATCTGTACCGCACGCGATCCTGCGATGCGCGGGGGATCGAGATCGACATGCAGAACGTGACGCAGTCCGTCGCGCACGGGCTGCCTGTCATGCATGGAGACGCGGATCATGATCTGGCGGACTATCCTGATGATACGTTCGATTACGTTGTGCTGCAAAGAACGCTTCAGGCCGTAGAGCGCCCGCGTGAGGTCCTGAGGCAGATGCTCAGGATCGGGCGTCATGCCATTGTATCTTTTCCGAATTTTGGTCACTGGCGGCTGAGGCTTCAGCTCCTGACGACCGGGCAGATGCCGATGACGCCAGTGTGGAATACACCCTGGTATTCTACGCCAAATATTCATCCTTGTACGATCCGGGACTTTCTCCTTCTCTGCGAGGAAGAGGGTTATGTCATTCAACAATGGCTGGCGATTGATGAAGATGGTGCCCGGGCCCCGTGGCGTCGTTCCATACGGCTGGCCAATCTGTTCGGTGAACAGGCTATGTTTCTGCTCAAGCGTGCGGGGCACTGACTGCGCTGTTTTGAAGGGGACGTTTTGATATTTTGCAGCCTTCGCTCTGCGGTATAGTCAAACCTTGAATCCGGGGTCTGCTTTCCGCAGGTGCTGGGTTAATAACCGTCAGAGTGGAGTTGCCGATTCATGAGCGAAATTCTTCAAGCCATCATATCCCGGCGCGCGACCAAGCATTTTGATCCGGAATATCAGATCCCCGAGGCCGAACTGACGGCCATCCTTGAAGCCGCCCGTCATGCTCCCACTGCCTTCAATATCCAGAATTATCGCTTTCTGGTTGTGCGGGATCAGGAGCAGCGCCGTCGTATCCGCGCCGCAGCTTGGGATCAGTCACAGGTTGAGGACTGTGCTGCGCTGATTGTCATGTGCGCTGACATCAAGGCTTGGGAGAAAGATCCTGCCCGCTACTGGAAAGACGCGCCCGATGCCGTGCGCGAGGGCTATGTCGGCATGATCCGCTCCTATTACGAAGGACGTGAACAGGTGCAGCGGGATGAGGGGATGCGTTCCTGTGGGCTTGCGGCCTATGCGCTCATGATGGCGGCATCTGCGCATGGCCTTCAGACCTGCCCCATGGATGGTTTCGACTTCGCTCGGGTGGGCGAGATCATCAATCTTCCCGCAGATCATGAAATTGTGATGTTCGTCGCGCTTGGGCGTGAGGCATCATCACCAAAGCCTCGTGGCGGGTTTTTGCCTCTTGATGCAGTGGTTCAGTACGACTGCTTCTCTTGATTGCAAAATCTCCAGAAATACCAATGGCTTTTTTCAGATAAGAATTCTTGTCTCCTTGCAATGGGACAAGTGTTGTCCTACATCCCACGGGCAACTTCAGGGGTAGTCTGCTGAAGTGCGATGATGACTTCATAACCCGTCGGTTCTGCGCTGTCCGGGCCCGTTTCAGGCCCGGTGTTACAGGTGAGGCAGGGTGGAAATGGGGTCGCTTGCCATAAATACCTGCGGCCAGTTGGCCAGGCAGGGGATATAACGGTGCGGTTGCCTGAGCATGACCTTGCCGTCTCAAAGGAGGGGTCCATGACCAGTTTTGCTGAACTCAAGCTTGCCGAGCCAATTCAGAAGGCTCTCGCGGAAGAAGGCTACACCACGCCGACCCCAATTCAGGCAGGTGCCATCCCTTATCTGCTCGAAGGTCGCGATCTTCTCGGCCTGGCGCAGACCGGCACGGGCAAGACGGCAGCATTCGCGCTCCCTATTCTGAACCATATCTTCACCAACCGTCGTCCCGCGCCGCCGAAGGGCGTCCGTGCTCTGGTTCTTGCGCCCACGCGTGAACTGGCGTCGCAGATTGGTGAGAGCTTTGCCGCTTATGCGCGGCACATGAAGTTCTCTTACGCCGTCGTGTTCGGTGGGGTCGGGCAGGGACGTCAGATCGAGGCCACCCGTCGCGGGGTGGACGTCCTCGTGGCTGCACCTGGTCGTCTTCTTGATCTGATCGGGCAGAAGCATATCGATCTCTCCACTCTGGAAATCCTCGTTCTTGACGAGGCTGACCGGATGCTGGACATGGGCTTCGTGCGCGATATTCAACGCATCATGGCCCTGCTTCCCCAGCAGCGCCAGACCCTCCTGTTCTCGGCGACCATGCCGCCGTCTATCAGCGATCTGGCCCATTCGCTTCTGAAGAACCCGGCAACGGTTCAGGTCACGCCTGAATCAAGCACGGTTGATCGCATCAATCAGGCTGTCATGTTCGTTGATTCGGACAGTAAGAAAGATGCGGCTCTTATGCTGTTGGAAAGCCCGAGCGTTGCTCGTGCTGTGGTTTTCACGCTGATGAAGCATGAAGCCAACAAGGTTGCCGAGTTCCTGAACAAAAACGGGATCCGGGCGGAAGCCATCCACGGTAACAAGTCTCAGGGTGCTCGTGAGCGTGCTATGGCTGGTTTTCGCAGTGGCGCCATCAAGGCGCTGGTCGCAACCGACATCGCGGCCCGTGGTATCGACGTGGACGAGGTCAGTCACGTCTTCAACTACGATCTGCCGAATGTGCCGGAATCTTATGTCCATCGTATCGGCCGGACGGCCCGGGCAGGACGTGAAGGTTGCGCAGTCTCCCTGTGTGACGCTGAACAGCGCGCATGGCTCAAGGATATTGAGAAGAAGATCGGTAAGCCCATTCCGGTTGTGACGGACCACCCCTTCCATTCCGAAGAGGCCCGACTGTCCACGCAGCGTCCGCCAGTTTTGGGCGGTGGTCGTGGTGGTGGCGGCGGTGGTGGGCGTCGTCGTTCGGGACCGCCCTCGGGTGGTCGTCCAGGTGGTGGCCGTGGTGGTCCCCCTGGTCGTGGCGGTCCCCGCCCAGGGGCACGCTGATCTCATTTAAACGCATACTGAAAAGCCCGTCCCTGCAAATGCAAGGGCGGGCTTTTTACATTTTAGGCTGACAGTACGTAGAAAAATACTGTGCTCCAAGCGCGGTGCGCTGATCTTCTTTTTTATGAGGTATTTGGCGAAGAGGGTACGCCGATCCGGGACATCACAAAAAAGAAGATCAGCGCCCTAGGATCAGGCCCCATTGATTTGATTGT
>NZ_BJMK01000055.1 GCF_006539125.1 Gluconobacter sphaericus NBRC 12467 | reverse complement strand
AATACCAAGGAAGCGCATAAACGACAGACGGTCGTTGATCAGATACTCCGTTCGTCGGACAAATTGTTTAGCGTCTGGATGAGCAGGACCTTGAACATCAGTACCGGATCAAATGGCGGTCGTCCGCCCTTGCTGCCATCGGAATACGCCAGGGCCTTTTCCAGATCAGGACGGAACGCTTCAAAATCCACAATTCGGGAAAAAGCTTCGAATTGATCGCCGAGCCCACTCAATCGCGCGAGCCGCTCTTCAACATCAAAGAAACCAGACTGCGTCATCATCCATGCCCTCACTCAATGCAGGAGTGATGGAATCACGCAGAGAGACCCAAAACCAGAGGGTTTTTCGAACCCTCCATTAGACGTTTGGTCCCGTGGTTTGATGGTGTGATATTTTCACGAGAGTGGACGCAAGCCTTCTGGGACAAATACGTGATGGGAGCGCCACGACCACGCACGCCGTGCGAGCAGCAATACAGCGATCGCAGGCTTGATCCCGAACTCTTCGCTCGGCGCCGCGAGCGAAACCTGTCATTTAAGGAGGTCGAAGATCTCTTCGACATGTCCTGTTTCAGGCCGGATTGGCAGCGTCATGCCATAACCCGGCCCTGAAAGTTGTGGCAAAACGTATGAAACAGCGGGGTAAAGCGCATAGATTGGTGATCGTTGCTATCGCACAGCGTCTTGTCACAATCGCTAACGCCGTCCTCAAAACAGGCAAGCCGTGGCGCATTAACACCGTCGCTAGCCGCTTCGGCAACGCCGACATCAGCTGGACTACGCCTCCAACGTGGCCATACAACCCCCACAGGCCTACTTTCGCCAGTACCAGCCGCCGCTGATGACCGTCTGGGGCCGATGCCTCGACGCGCGACATCCCCCACGCCGAGGTGTGCTTCTACGATACCGGTCATCTGGCACTGGAGCCCTATGGCGCTGAGATTGGCGCAGTCATCCGGGCGTTTTTGGATCGAAACCTGGGCGCAACGTAAACACGCGCCACCATCACGCCAACCCCGCCTCGGCCATCCAAAGCTCGGCGTCGGCACCAGCAGCGATACGCAAGGGCGCGGCTGGGTCGGTGGCCGCGCGCCAGACGGCCTGCGCGACGTCGGTCGCGTGGGTGGACCGGGCCCTGGTCCTCCAGCACGCTCTGCACGAATCCCTGGAGTTGCGGCGAGTAATCCAGGTCGTCCATGCCGCGCAGATGCGGCATGGCATTGTCGCCAAAGCGGGTCTGCGGGGCACGTCCGGGCAGCACCAGGTGCGCGCGCACGCCGAAAGGCTGCATTTCCAGTGCCAGCGAAGCGGTGAAGGCGTTTACCGCCGCCTTGCTGGCGCTGTACACCCCGATTAGAGGTAAGGTCTTGACCGTCACCGTGGAGCTGACATTGACGATCACGCCGGCGCGGCGGCGACGCATGTGCGGGGCGACGGCACGTACCATGGCCAGCGTGCCGAGCACATTGGTTTCGAACAACGCCCGGGCCGTCTCCGGCGCGGTCAGTTCCACCGGCGCCACGGCGCCGAAACCAGCATTGTTAACCAGAACGTCGATAGGCCCGGCCGCCTCGACGGCGCGCTCGACGCTGGCGGCATCGGTCACGTCTAGCGCAAGCAAGCGCAGCGAGGGCGGCAGCAGATCCTGTTGCGGCGTGCGCATGGTTGCAATCACCTCCCAGCCGGCTTCGTGGAAGCGTTTAGCGCTTTCCAGGCCGAAGCCCGACGAGCAACCGGTAATCAAGACTGTAGACATCATTTTCTCCTTTCAAAAATCAACGGCGCCATGCTAGGCCCTCAGCTCGAGACTAACTACAATCTAAAGTCGCCATTTCATTTGAATCCGTCCTGATGGCTACCATCGACCCCCTGGCCGAGATCGTCACCCTGCTGCAACCGATGGCCCGCTTCTCCAAACAGGTGGCGTGCACCGCGCCTTGGCGCATCTACCGCAATGGCACCGGCGAGCCGTTCTACTGCGCTATCCTTGAAGGCTCCTGTCGCATCGCGTTCGGCACCGGGCCGGCAGTAGTGCTGCTGACCGGGGACTTCGTACTTGCCCCTGCGATGCGCGCGCTGCGGATCGAAAGCCTTGATACGCCACCGGACCTGCCCGCCAATCAACCTGAAAAACTCGGCGAGGGGCTTTTCCATGTTGGCCGACGTGACGGACCGACCGATCTGCGCATGCGCATCGGCCATTGCCGGTTCGACACCCACGACGCTGCTCTGCTGGTCTCGCTGCTGCCTGATCAGATCATTGTCCGCGATCAGCCCCGGCTGACCACGCTGATACAGTTGATCGACGAGGAAGCGCGGGCGCAACGGGCAGCGCACGAGCTCGTGCTGGAGCGGCTGCTGGAGGTGGTGCTGATCGAGGCCATGCGCTCGGCATCGGCCATTGCCACGGCGCCCAGCCTAGCCCGCGGCCTGGCCGACGAACGCTTGGCCGCGGCTCTGCGCGCCATGCATATGCAGCCGGAGCGGGCCTGGACCATGGCGATGCTGGCGCAGGAGGCGGCCCTGTCACGCTCTGCGTTTTTCACGCGGTTCAGCCGCAGCGTTGGCCTGCCGCCGATGGAATACCTGCTGATCTGGCGCATGGCGCTGGCTAAGCAACTGCTGCGCCAGCCGGGTCTCGGCCTCGAACAGGTGGCGCAACGCGTCGGCTATGGCTCGGCCAGTGCCTTCAGCGTGGCATTTGCACGGCGGACGGGGATGCCGCCTGCGCGCTATGCGCGCGCCCATACGATGTAAACCCTCGCATCGCGCTGGAGTGAGCCGCGTTAGGCTTGCACCGGTGGTGCGGGGCCCTCGTCGACTGGCGCAGCAAAGCACCCAGCAAGTGCGGGGCTACGACTGCCCCAGTCCTCCGGCGGTACTCGCCAGAATCTCGGCCAGGGAACATGGCGTGCCTCCGGTCAAACGCACGATGTCACCGCTGACGATGTCGTAGGCGCCACGCGCCTGCCGCGTCTTCATCGATACCACGGCATCGGCCACAACCTCAGGCAGACCCGTTTTGAGCAACCCGGTTCGCAACACCTCGGCGCGCATCACGTTCAAGGCAAACGGCCGCTCGATGTGCTGCGCGACCAGCCTGCACACCGCTTTACCGCGCAGGGTTTCAGGGCCTGTCAGCTGATATATGGCGCCCTCGTGCCCCTCGCTGGTCAATGCGGCTGCGGCAGCTTTGGCCACGTCGCCGCGCGAAACGAAACTGACGCGGCTGTCCTCAAGCGCCGCAAGCCCGCCTGCCGTCAAAGACATCCGCACCTCTTCGACCAGCGTCTCGGAAAAATAGCTCATACGCAGTATCGTCCATGCGGGGATCGCGCTCTTGATCAACGCCTGCTCACTGTGCCAATACGCCGCGCCAACGGCGGACTCCCCCTCACGCTGCGTCCCGGTTGCTGACAACAGGAAGACGTGACCGACTTGGGCATGTGCAGCGGCATCCACGGCCGCCAACATCTGGCGCGAACGAATCCCCGGCCGCAGATCAGCCCCTGGAATCAACAGCAGGCGATCCAAGCCCTGATAGGCCGCCACCAATGTCTCAGATTGGTCGTAGTCGCCCAAGCGACCTGCGTAGGATAGATCGGTCTTGGGGGTGCGCGAAATCGCCACCAAATTTTTGGCCGAAACCGTTTCCGCCAACGCCTGAACAACTGCGCTACCGAGCTGACCGCTGGCACCGCTCACACCTATTTTCATCATCAGATTCCATGGTTATTTATGGTTCTTTAGGATAAATTTGTTCCTATAAGCTAACAAGTACGCATGAATTCATGCGTCAAGAACACCCAGGTTCCTGTCGCCCCAAGGAGTAGCAATGGAAAATGTAGAAGCGGAATGTCGCAGCCTGGCAGAGGTGATTGCACGCATTGGCGACAAGTGGACGGTTATGGTCTGTGGCCATCTCTCAGAAGGCACCCATCGTTTCAATGCGTTGAAGCACCGCATCCCCGGCATCTCGCACCGGATGCTGACCATCACCCTGCGCGGGCTCGAACGCGATGGACTGGTGGCTCGCAAAGCCTATGCCACCGTGCCGCCGAAGGTTGAGTACTGTCTGACCCCATTGGGGCAAAGCCTGACAGGACCTCTGGCAACCCTGGCAAGTTGGGCACGTGAGAACCGGCCCGCACTTGAACAGGCCCGCACCGCATTTGATCGTCGTGCCGCGCAGGGCTGAACTGGCGTTGAGGTGTGATGAAGCGCGCCGTCAATCAGCGGCGCATGCGGGGCATCATTCCATCAAATTGAACCACTTCACCATGCGCTCACTCAGGTGTTTGTCCAGAAATGTCGGTTCATTTTTCTACAGTATAATTACCAATATGCGCAGTATCGTGAGGCACATGAGCGGAAATTACTGGCAGACAGGAACAACGGTGACGGTATACGCGAGTATGTCGGACTTGCCACGCGCACATGTCCGGTTTTGGAAATCTTTATGGCGCCTTGTATGTCGAGGATGAACGCGTGTGCTGCCTGTCTGGTCTCACCACTCAACAGACAAGCAGTTTAGGGGGTAGTCAGCCTGCGATCAGTTAATAGAGTTGGGATTGCATATCATCACTACTGATCAACTGCCTACGCGCTTCCCTCGATAAGTGAACGTAGGCCGACCGTAGCAACCGCTGCGACCTGCTCCAGACATACACAGCTGACACCATCTCGCGCAGCAGCCGACATGCCGGCCATTGTCACCGTCACGACGTCGGTTGCGATTAATGCTACCGCTGGTGCCCCGCGGGCGATGAAGGCTTGCAGCTTTTCACGACGGATCTGAGCAACGCGCATAGCGATGCGCCTTCCTTCGCCGCTACGATCGGCCCGCAACGCTTCAAGGACCAGGCACCCTGCCTGATCACTGCAGGTCGTGTATGTGCGTGCGGCTTCGCCCAGCAGCTCGGCAATACTATCGACAATCGGACAGTCATCACGAAAGAAGGCCTCCAGCGGCAGAACTTCGGCCACATACGCTTCTGCAATTCGCTCGAAATAGGCGGCCTTGCTCCCAAACGCAGCATAGAAGCTGGCCGGCCGGATACCGAGTGCCTCGGTAATGGCGGCAATACCAAGCGCTTCATAACCGTGCGTGTGAAATAATGCGCGCCCGGTGATGAGAGCGGCATTTGGATCGAACCGGCGGGGGCGGCCACGCGCTCCTTTTGATAATAAATGATCGGTCACTCAAAAAGCCTTGACGTTAGTGCTGGATGAATTATGTAGCGATCAATCAATAAATTCAAGGAGCTCCTAATGTTGGCTTCGGCAACACGCAAAATTCTGGTCATCGGCGGCAGTCGTGGAATTGGGGCGGCGATCGTCGCGCGCTTTGCTGCAGAAGGCGACGACGTGTCATTCACCTGGGCTGGATCGCAGACAGCTGCGGAGGCAGTCGCGGCTCGTACTGGCGCACACGCGATCCGCAGCGACGCTTCAGACCGCGATGCGACGATTGCCCTTCTGCGCGAGATAGGGCCGCTTGATGTTTTGGTCTATAATTCCGCCCTTCTGTTGCCAGGCGACCCGCTAACGCTGGAGCCGGATGCAGTAGACCATCTGATCGACGTCAATATTCGCGGCCCTTATTTCGCATCCGTCGAAGCTGCGCGTCAGATGAGTGAGGGCGGCCGGATTATCCTGATAGGTTCTGTGCATGGAGACAGAATGCCGTTCGAAGGTCTTACGGCTTATGGAATGAGTAAATCGGCATTGCAGGGCCTTGCGCGTGGTCTGGCACGAGATTTTGGCGCGCGTGATATCACGGTTAACGTGGTGCAACCGGGTCCGACGAACACCGACATGAATCCTCATGACGGTCCCCTCATGCAGGCGATGCATGACGAGATGGCGCTCAAACGGCACGGTACAGCAGAAGATGTGGCACATTTGGTGGTTTATCTCGCAGGTCCGCATGCAAGTGGGATCACAGGTGCCATGCATACGATTGATGGTGGGTTCGGCGTATGAGTGAGCCGGTCCTGTATGTGATCTATCGCGGCACGCCAGCTGATCGTTTCGATCGGGCATATTACGAGGAGCACCACCTGCCGCTGGTGAGGAGCGCCTTTGCTGCCTATGGGCTTATATCGCTGGCTGCATTCTATCCGGCGCTGGACACCTCCGAAACTGTCGCAATCTGCGAATGCCGCTTTACCGCCTCAGCCAGCATAGAGGCCGCCTTCAGTAGTCCTGAGATTTCAGCCGTCATGGCGGATGTGCCTCGCTTTACCGATCTTGAACCACTGCGCCTGCGCGTATTGCCTCTCTGAGGTTCTGATATGAATTTTCATCACCCATGGTCGAATGCACCGCTACGCAGTATTCGCCGAGGCCATTTCTGGATACCAGGCGAGCGCGTGGTCCAATCTGGCCGCACCTATCAGCGTGCACCGATGTATGTGGAGTGGGAGGCACCCGAACACGTTACACGTCCTTACCCGATCGTTTTGATGCATGGGGGCGGGTTTCAGGGGACGGAATGGTTCGATACGCCCGATGGCCGAGCGGGATGGGCGCAGCGTCTGGTTGAAGCAGGTTATGCAGTGCTAGTGATCGACCGGCCGGGGCACGGGCGTTCGCCCCTGCATACGGACATCACCGGGGCAATGGGACCGCCGTTTTCCTATGAAGGCGGCCGTCAGATCTATTTCCCTGGTACCGATCCGCGCCATACACAATGGCCGTTTGCTGCGGATAACGAGTCGGCAATGGACGATTTTATCGCGGGTTATGGGCCATTGCCCGCTGATTTGTGCGTCTCCCAGACGATGGATGCCGACCGGACCGCAGCCCTTTTGGATAAAATTGGCCCTGCGATCCTGCTGACGCATTCTGCCTCCGGCCCGGATGGCTGGCTGGTCGCTGATCGGAGACCTGATCTCGTGCGGGGTATCGTTGCGATCGAGCCAATGGGGCCGCCTTTTGCGACCATTCCCAACATCGGACCGATGACGTGGGGCGCTGCTGCCGCGCCACTGGCGTTCGAACCGCCTGTGAGCGATGCAACGGTCCTGCAAGCTGCAGAGCCAGGTACGTATCGCCTGCCGTCTCTGGTCGGATTGCCGATCCTGATCGTGACCGCCGAGGCTAGCGACTTTGCCGCCGCAAGCCTGCCCACTGCTGCATTTTTGAATAATGCGGGGGCCTCAGCCGAGTTGATGCACCTGCCGGATTATGGCGTGCACGGCAACGGACATGGCTTGATTTACGAGAAAAACTCTGACGAAGCACTGGCTCCAGTACTGGCATGGCTTGCGTCGAACACAGAGGCGTTAGCATGAAGATAGCCTTTATCGGCCTCGGTGCGATGGGTCGTGCCATGGCCACCAATCTGGTCCGCAACGGCCATGACGTTTCCGCTTGGACGCGCTCGGGCCGCACGCTTGCAGGTGTGACCACGCTGGAAATACCGGATAAGGCCTTCGAGGGCGATGTCGTACTGACAATATTGTCGGATGATACGGCTGTTCGCTCCGTAATCGTCGATCCAGATTTGCTGTCACGCGCAAAATCAGGTGTGATCCATGTGATGATGTCCACGATTTCGGTCGCGTTTTCGCGCGAGCTAACGGCGCTGCACAACCAAGCCGGGGTGGCATTTGTGGCAAGCCCTGTTCTTGGCAGGCCGGATGTTGCGGCAGACGGCGCGTTGCAGATCCTGACGGGTGGCGATCCAACACATTTGGCCAGGCTCGTGCCTGTATTCGAGATTTTGAGCAAACGTATTTGGCCGATGGGGGACAAACCTTGGGGAGCTCATGCGGCCAAGATTGCGTGTAATATGATGATTACCATGGCGATTGAGGCGATGGCGGAGGCAGTTGTGCTGACAGAGGCTAATGGTGTCGCACGCGAGGTATTTTTTGATCTGATCCTAAATACGCTGTTCGGCAGTCGATCTTATCAGGTCTACTCGAAGAATATCACGAACCGGGTTTACGAACCCGGCTTCCGTGCGGCTCTCGGCCTCAAGGATCTGAGGCTTGCGACAGAAGCGGGTGCTGCGACCGGTCGTGAACTGCCAATGCTGGCTGCGATCTTCGGACAGATGGGAGAAGCCATTGATGCTGGGCATGGAGAAAAGGACTGGTCGATCGTCGCGGCACAGACATTGGGTGAGGCAGATAAGAATTCCTGAGAGATTATGGGATACATAGTCAGGCGTATGAGAGGTAGTTAGACGGCATACAGAAAGCATGTCTGCTTTTGGAAATTTTCTGCGGCGCTTTGTATGTCCGAGATGAGGG
>NZ_BJMK01000054.1 GCF_006539125.1 Gluconobacter sphaericus NBRC 12467 | reverse complement strand
GCTCTAGAAGAGAAAGACATAAAGCCCTGTATTCCAGGACGGAGATCCCGCGGAAAGCCAGCCAAATACGACAAGCGGAAATACAAACGCCGCAACCGCATCGAGATTATGTTCGGAAGGCTCAAGGACTGGCGGCGGGTCGCAACACGCTATGACAGATCTCCGACAGTCTTCTTCTCAGCCGTCTGCCTCGCCGCAACCATCATGTTCTGGCTATGAGTCCTGAACCTAGATTCTGATTTTGGGCTTTTGGCGATTTGATTCATGATTTTTAGGTCGTTTTCGTTCTGCGTTCTGAGCAGATCGAGGTCTGTCCCCGCTAAATAGCTATGCTGCTGGTCCCTCCACGTGCGATAGAATAGTCTATTGGCGGGGAGCCACTTAAGCGCGCTTCACCGCAGAAAACGAACTGCTTGTCCTGTCGTGCAATTGCAATCAGTGTTTGATTCATTTTCTGAGCCAACCGCAAAGCGCGATCCGTTGGTGCTGAAACGGCAACCACCGTCGCCATACCCGCGCGCACAGTTTTAAGTGCCATTTCGTATGAATAGCGACTGGTCAGAAGACAAAATCCATTTTCAAAAAGACGATCATCGCACATCCATGCACCAATCAGCTTATCAAGCGCATTATGACGGCCGATATCCTCACGGATTAAAAGGATTTTCCCATTCTGGTCGGCCCAGGCTGCTCCATGAACCATGCGTGTCGCTGCATTCAGGGTTTGCCACTTTTCAAGATCATGCAGGGCACGCAGGATCGCAGTCGGCGCAATCTTGGCATTGATGGGAAAAGGCACCTCTTCATGGGCATCAACGGACAACACAGTATCAGTCCCGCAAAGACCACAACTTGAATGGCCGGTTTGGGCACGGGGTCTGCGTCGTAGCAGGATTGAAAGACGGTCCCCTGAAATCGTAACGTCCAAGGTCAGACCATCTTCACCATCCAGAACAGAGACTGAGCGGATCTGCTTTTTATTCGTAATGATTTGTTCAGTTAGGCAGTAGCCATAAGCAAAGTCCGTCAGGTGATCCGGGGTCATCATCATCACCCCGTGCGGAACAATGCCATTAAAAACGAGCCTGACCGGAACTTCATCGGCAATATTCAGAACGATCTCTTCCTCTGGGCGACTAAGGAGGGTTGCCGTTCGACTCTGAAATAATGGCGTCATACGCCTTTCTCACTGATACTGCCTGTCAGGAGTGCAACGCCCGCTCCCGGCAAGAAAAAGCTTGTATATGCTCTCATAGCTCTTTCTTGCCGATACGGCTCCCACTTAGCCCGCAATCCGGATTGGGGCTGCAGACGTCACGCTTGGCACAACTTTAACTGGAATAGCCTTGGCCGCTGGCGTACCGCTGATTTCATCGAAAAAATCCAGCGGTAGAAGAGGATTTAACTCTGGGTAATAACCCGCAATAGATCCACGAGACATTGGATAATCCAGAATGGTCAGCCCATCGACATAGCGCCGATATCCATCGTCACTGTAGGTTTCCAGCCCCACGACAGCCCCGTTTTCCAATCCCCGCGCTTCACGATCTTCTTTGTTCATGAAGATAACCATACGCGTGTTATAGACCCCCCGATACCGGTCGTTGTTGCTGTAGATTGTCGTGTTGTACTGATCGTGCGAACGGATTGTGGCCAGCCGAAGCATTGCCGGATCATCAATCACGTCGTCCACCGTTAGCCCCGGAAAAACAAGAAAATTCGCTTTTCCATTCGGGGTCATCCAGACACGACGACGAGGCGGAATATCGAGATGAAACCCGTGAGGGTCTTTCATTTTTTCCGAGAACCCCGTGTAAATCGCCGGATAAACCTCAGCAATCTTGTCCCGAATTAAAGTATAATCTTCGATATAGTCTGCCCACGGAATTTTTGACTCTGGGAGAGTGGCCATAGCCACCCGACAGACGATTTCCGTCTCAGGCCGCACATCGGAGCTAACCGGCTCGAAAACACCACGCGAAGGCGTAACGTTCGACATGGTGTCCTCAATGGTCACGAACTGTTCACCCGCTGACGTACGGATAATCTCAGAACGGGCCACAACAGGCAGAATAAGGGCTTCCTTGCCATGGATCAGGTGCCCGCGATTGAGCTTTGTTGCGATCCCCACTGTAAGATCGAGCTTTGCCATGGCAGCATAAGACCGTTCGGTATCAGGAATTGCGCGGACAAAATTTCCGCCCATACCAAAGAAAATCTTGGCAGTCCCGGCTTCCATCGCTTCAACAGCCTCAATCACATGATGGCCGTGCTCGCGTGGTGGCTCAAAACCGAAAACATCTCTTACGCGATCAAGATAAGCCTGTGTTGGCTTTTCATCGATGCCGATCGTGCGGTCCCCCTGGACGTTGGAATGTCCCCGGATCGGCGCAATGCCCGCACCTTTTTTACCGAAATTCCCCTTGAGCAACAGAAGGTTCGCAACCTGCTGGACAAGTTGGGATCCTTCCTGATGCTGCGTTATTCCCATCCCATAACACATGATCGTCGCGTTGGATTTAGCATAGATTCCGGCAATCCGACGGATCTGCTCTTCCGATATGCCAGAAATACGAGTGATATCTGCCCAGGAAACTGACATGACGTCAGCGCGCAGAGCCTCCAGCCCTACCGTGTGATTAGCAATAAAAGCATGATCCAGCACTGGCTCGCCGCGATCTTCAGCCTCGAACAGCGCGCGCATCATCCCCTTGAAGACTGCCAGATCGCCACCAATACGCACATGAACGAATTCACTGGAAATGGCTGTTGAACCAAACGTGCCCATCTGCAGGATATCCTGCGGTTCCGTAAAACGGATCAGCGCCCGTTCTGGCATCGGATTGATCAGAACGATGGGAATGCCGCGTTTGCGAGCCTCCACTAGGTTCGTCATCATCCGGGGGGAATTGGTTCCGGTATTCTGGCCAATGACAAAGATAGCCTCGGCATGGTCAAAATCAGCCATGACGATCGTGCCTTTCCCAATCCCGATCGACGAAGGCAGCCCGCGGGATGTCGGTTCATGACACATGTTCGAACAATCGGGAAAATTGTTGGTCCCGAACTCGCGCACAAAGATGGAATAAAGAAAAGCGGTTTCATTAGCCGTTCTACCGGACGTATAGAACTCTGCCTGATGAGGGCTTTCCAGCGCCCGAAGGTGCTTTGCAATCAGGGTATAAGCATCATCCCAGGCAATCGGCACATATTTGTCGCTCGCAGGATCATAGCGCATAGGTTCGGTCAGGCGCCCCTGCATTTCCAGCCAGTAATCACTACACTCCGTGAGTTCCGTAACGGTATGCTGGGCAAAAAACTCTCGTGTCACTCGGGCTTTGGTAGCCTCATGCGCGAGGGCCTTTGCGCCATTCTCACAAAATTCAAGTTTCTTTCGATGATCCGGGTCGGGAAACGCACAACTGGGGCATTTGAAACCACCCGGCTGATTCATGGCAAGCAGACCGCGTGATCCTTTGACCAGAACGCTCTGCTCCATCAGCACCTTCGCCGTTGCACCGGTCGCTCCCCAGCCGCCTGCAGGGTGATGATAAGGCTTAAACTCAGACTCTTTGTTTTTGCTCATGATATCAACACTCCCCTTGAAGGACGCCAAACTCCTTCAACGCAGGCACAAAATTTTCGTTCTCATGTTTCGATCTGGCGAGCTTGATCAATGCGAAACGCTGAAGCGGAGTTAACGCAGCCCATTGTTCCGGTGTAGGTGGTGGAACGGCGTCTGCCTCAGCCTGAGACGAAACTGCCTCCGGCATCCGATCCTTCTTCCGCCAGTCTTCAAATGTCTGCGACGGGAGGAAACTGACAGGCTCATCTGCTCGAACGTCAATCAGCTCTTTGACAAGAGTGCGATAGGCGGCCTGTTCCTGAGCCGTCTCACATGGTGCTTCTACCAGACGGCTCCTTTCCTCGCGCAACAAACGGCTCCACTGGCGGAGCGTCATTTTGATTCTCACAAGGTCGAGCTTCTGCCGTGCAATCATTGGAATACATCGCAAAGAGCCTGCAAAATCCCGCTCGAATTCAAAAATCATAGGATTTTCAGACATTGCATTTACCTTCGATCATCGTAGTGAATGATAAATAGGTTTGAAAAATAATTTTTCTCTTACTCATAAATAATTATTTTTATTATATTAATAAAATATTCAACACACGATTTGGAGATATTAATTATATATTATTCAAAATATTTCATATTGAGGTATTTTCTGATTCTTTCAAAGAAAGAGGAACGACCTGTTCGGAATGTGTATCAAGAGGCATGCGTTTGCTCTCAATGGAGACTGGATGGTCGTCCGATCCTATCTCGATGACTTCTTTCCTAAATATCTTCAAACCTCTTCCAAGATCTCCCATAGTGGACGAAAGACGTTTCCCGCCACCAAAAACAATAAGAACAAGGACACAAACGATTAGCCAATGCCAGATACTGAGAGAGCCCACGAATTTCCTCATTAAATTTTTCTATATTTCTCTCCCTTTAGAAATATATCTAAAGGGAGAGAAATGGTCACACAGGTGTAAAGCCCGGCCGATTAACGGGGAATTTGGAAAGCGTTTCCGCAGAAATATTCAAGGTCTGGCGAACCATTTCCGGCGGAACATGCGTGAGCCAATCGGATAAAGAGACTTCAGCGAATCTGTCTGACTTAAAGACGGATATCACCTGAGCTTCTTCATCACCGACATTTTCGACGTAATGCCCGAGGCTCTTTTTGATATACCAGACATCTCCTGGATTAAAATCAGTCGTCTGTGCTTTGGGGCCTGTATTGAATACAGTGACCCTTACTTTGCCTTTGATCACAAAGGCCCATTCATCAGCATTTGGATGCCAATGCATTTCCCGCATTCCGCCCGCTTCAATTGTCTCAAGTGCGGCAGCGACTGTTTTCGAAATGGGAAAGTTCCGGCTATCGGCAATCTGGGCTTGTCCGCCCTGGCTCCGTACAAGAGGTTTGGATCGGGAGAGGCGATAAATTATTTTTTCAGCTCCTGCGACAACGCGAGATTTCTTCTGATCCATTGCCAGATCGGGAGGAACATCGCCTTGGAAGATCCAAAGGTTGTTGAGTGGAATATCTTTGAATGCTTCTGCGGGTACGCCAAAATTCTTTGCAAGGACTTCAGGCGGTGTATGAGCGATCCAGTCGGTTACGAGAAGTGTATTGAATTCCGATGATTTCCCATTGTCAAAAGCAAGAAGAAATTCAGCACCATCTGGTCCCAAACCCTGAAGAGAATGTGGAAGACCTGGAGGGAAATACCATAGGTCGCCTGCTTCGACGTCCTCTACACTGGGACGCCCCTGTTCATCTAGCGTTGTAATGCGACATTTGCCGTAGAGCATGATTGCCCATTCAGCCTGCTGGTGCCAGTGCATTTCACGGATACCACCAGCACTCAAACGCATATTGACGCCGGAAATATCTTCCGAGATTGCAAAATCATCCTGCGTCACTTCGCGAGCCCAGCCACCGTTCTGGATACGGCGATGTGCATTATTAAATGACGCCCAGAAGAGTGGCATGCCATCCACGTCTGTCGGCGGCGGCGATTGAAAGCTCGGAAACTGCGAAGCAAGAGCTGGGTTTTGGGGGCCAGGGTTTGTCAGGCTTGAAGGCGTTTTAGCATTAACTGCGCCCTGCGGAGGACGGTCTGGATTTCCAAATGTTGCTGCGTGAGCAACTCCGGTAAACCCGAGCGCACTAGCAGCAGAAAGAAAACCGCGACGTTGCATGGAACTCATTGTCACTTCCTTTTCTGAGTCCCACTGACAATGGATGTTTGCGCAAAAAAAGAATATTGTACTTTGGTTTAATTGGATCGTCTGAGGTTCACCTATTGCTCCCGAGTGAAGATGAATCTTTCATCCATTCTGGTGGTAACGTGTAATAGTCTCATCTCGAATACCCAGAAATTCGGCGATTCTTACGAATTCAGCTAAGGATTCCGCCTGCATCTTTTTCATGGCATTTGCACGATGAATCTTGATGGTAATTAGGCTGAGCTCAAGGCGAGCCGCTATTTGTTTGTTCAATAAGCCACTCGCAACCAAAGCCATAACTTCTCGCTCACGAGCGGAAAGCTGTTCATAGCGGCACTCAATGTTGGTGCGTTCTTGAGCGATTTGTCGCCTGTCATGCGAAGCTTTCAAGGCGGTATTAATCCCCTTCAGTAGAGCTTCGTCAGTGAATGGTTTGGTCAGAAAGTCTATTGCTCCGGCTTTCATTCCTCTAACAGCCATTGGGATGTCACCGTGACCTGTAATGATAATGACTGGTATATTGATACCTGACTGCTCGAGTGAGGCCTGAAATTCAAGGCCGTCAATGGTTTTAAGATGTATGTCGAGGATAAGGCAGCAGTCACCGGATGGCAGGCCTGTATCCAGAAGCTCTGACGGATCTGAGTAAGTCTCTACACAGAAATCCCAAGACCGAAACAGGCTATCGAGTGATGCTCTGATGCCGGGATCATCATCTACAACGATAATTGTCGCATTTTTACTCGGAATGAACTGCATTGGTTGGGCTGTTACCTGCTGCCGACTTTCTTAGGAATAGGAAGCGTAATCGTCACAATGGCGCCATAAGGGGTACGATTGGTCGCGTTAATGGTTCCATCATGCGCGCAAACTATCTCGCGACAGATCGAAAGTCCCATGCCCATTCCTTGTGCTTTTGTTGTAACAAAGGGGTGGAAAATATCACCTGCATTAGGATTGTTGAAGCCTGGTCCTGTATCCTCGAAACTCATCAGGGCGCCCGTTGAGGGCGAAATGGCTGGTTTGATGTGGATTTCGAGAATCCGCGCCCGATCCGTAATAGCACTCATCGCCTGAATAGCGTTCATCATAATATTCATGATGACCTGCTGGAGTTGTATCCGATCTCCCGAAACTAGGGAGGTAGTCGGATTATGATGTGTCTTGATCTCGACCTGTTTCCCGTCGCTCTCCTTACGAAGAAGCAGCGTCACTTCGTTTATGATCTCGCCGAGGTTCAATGCTGTGTGATAGCTGGTCTCCTTTCTGGTCAGGGCACGTACACGTTTAATGACTTCTGCAGCCCGACTACTATTAGCTGCAATTTGGTCAAAAGAAGAAATAGCTTCAACAATATCTGGCGAAGTTCGGGTGAGCCAGCGTTGCCCCGAATTTGCAAACGTCATAATAGCAGACAAGGGTTGGTTAACTTCGTGCGCTATTGAAGCAGCTAGTTGTCCGAGTGTTGTAATGCGATCGGCATGAGCCAGTTCGGCATGAGCAGCGCGCAATTTTATCTGCGCTTCATTGCGTTCTGTTACATCAAGTGCCATTACGAGTACCCTGCGGAATTCGACATCAGTCGTTGGGCGAGTGATACGTAAAACCACATCGACCTTCCGCCCATCCAAACCAGTCAATGTGGTTTCAACAGTGTAATCGAGAATACCATTCGCGATACTGCATAGAATATCGATCCAACTTTTGGGGTCAGAGAATAGGAGCGATATAGACGTCCCCGCCATATCACGTGGGTTGGGGCGGCCCGTTAGATGTGCCCCTGCGTGGTTTGCGTCACGGATATACGGCTTGTCTGCGAGTTGTCCGATGAACTCCTGAAAAGTCTGTCGAGATAACTGGGATGCAGAATGTGCCAAAATATTGATGACCGAACAGTCAACTTCATAAATAGCGAACCCAACAGCCTGAAAAATTGCGCTATATTGCTGCTCGGAACGCTTGCGTTCAGCTGTTGCCTGTTTTTGTTCTGTTAAATCTGCACCAAATTCTATAACACCGCAGGCCTTGCCGCTACTATCGATCCGTGAAATCCAACGGACATTCAGGACAATCCACTGACCATCGCGGCGTCTTCTCGTAATCTCCCCACTCCACTGGCCAGCAGCTTGAAGCTCTTCTGCTGCGGATGAGGAAATATTCTTCCCGTGGAGTAACGCTGTGCCTTTGCTGCCAATAGCCTCCTCGGGGCGCCAACCATAGAGTTTAGTAGCACCATCATTCCAGCCGATAATGGTATCTGTAGCATCCCGGACAATGACTGTATCGTGTGTGAACGCGAGCATACGTACTTGCTCAGAAAGCGCATCTCGGGTACGTCGATCACGCATAGAGAGCATCGTTGCAACTCCAATCGCCGTTATACTTACTGCGAGCCTGAGATAGGCACCATCAAGTGGTTCTCCAAAATGCTTGATCAGAAAGGAAATACAGGTCAAGCCGATGCAGGTGGCTCCAGTAAGAACAATAATGCGTAGCTTAGCAGAATTGGCTACTAAAAGAATGACCAATACATAGAGCACCGCGAATGCATCACGTAACAGTGTCATTGTGTTTATCAAGAATATGAATAACGCAATGACGCCGGCCGCGACGCAGAAACCGTATGTCTGGAATTTTTCTGAATTGTTACCTTGCTTCAACGCAGACATAGTTATTTCATCAATCTGAGCATTTTTGCTTGTTATCATTCTCTGGGACTGCTGCAAAGCAACCCCTCGTAGACGAATGTCATGGCGCTGGAAGTTGTGGGTCGGCGATTTTCCATTCAAGCTAGGCTCAGGACTCATAGCCAGAACATGATGGTTGCAGCGAGGCAGATGGCTGAGAAGAAGACTGTCGGAGACCTGTCATAGCGTGTTGCGACCCGCCGCCAGTCTTTGAGCCTTCCGAACATGATCTCGATGCAGTTGCGTCTTTTGTATTTTCTCTTATCGTATTTGACTGGTTTTCCGCGGGATCTTCGCCC
>NZ_BJMK01000053.1 GCF_006539125.1 Gluconobacter sphaericus NBRC 12467 | reverse complement strand
TAGTATAGAATTTCAGATATTGAACAATAAATCAGATATAAAAAGATGCGCTCACTATCTTTTTCGAAAATGGATAAAAAGTGCCCAGGCGTCCCTTACTGAAATTGATGAAACCCGCGTGTCCCCAACACTCGAGTTGGCACAAAAGCTCTTTACCCTCCGCAAGTCCGCCAATATGAGCCAGCTTGCACTTTCTGAAGCGCTCAATATCAGTCGTTCTGCTGTCGCTGCACTTGAAACCGGAAGAACGGGAGATCTTCAAAAATATCTTCCGAAACTCGCTGAAATTTTTGGTGTTCCCATCAATTTATTTCTAGATGGGGTCTCATCTAAACCAGTAAAACGTCTTATTTCTTCAGATGAAGATACTCTGATCACTCTTTACAGAGCTCTTACACCTGAAAGAAAAATCAATGCCCAGAAATATATGGAAAGACAAAGAAATACATAAAATATAACGCTAGGTTTTTAGTGCCGTGTTTTAATGGTGTGGTATTTTCACGAGAGTGGAGGGAAGCCTTATGGGACAGATACGTCACGACCACGCACGCCGTGCGCGCAGCAATACAGCGATCGCAGGCTTCGCTCACGTGGAGGATCCCAAAAACCTCTGGTTCTGGGCGCCTATCTGTGTGATTCCACCTTTTCTGGGATGATTGGGGGATGGCTCATGAAGCAGCCGGGTATCTGCCGATCTTCAGGCAGGACGGATCCCCGAAGGCTGGGAAGACAAGCCCGCTGGACGCTGAAGTTAACGAAGGCAAAGCGGCAGGAGGACGGGATGCTCCCGGCCACGAACCTCGCCATTCCGTTCTTTGGCTATAAATCGCATGTTTCCATCGACCGGAAGTTCCGACTGATCCGAGAATGGAAGACAATGGATGCTGCTGCCAGTGATGGTGCCAGACTGCGCGAAGGCCTTCTGGATAAAACCAATACAGCCTTAACCGTTTGGGCAGACACCGCCTATCGCTCGAAAGCCAATTAGGACTTCATGGACAAAGAGGGTTTCGTCAGGATTCCCTGATTGGGAATGGTTGTCGCCCGCCCCTTCAGTTCCGCCAGAGCCTTATTGGCCTCGACCAGCGCCTTGAGAACCGGAACCGTTTCTATCTCCGTCTGAGGCGGCAAATACCGAATAAGGTAGGTTGGCGTTAACATGACATCCTGACGTAGTCAGCAATCTGCATTTTTCCTAACACGTCAAACTAACGCGTCAAAAAAATCCACTTTCTTTAACATGCAAGGACGCAGAACTTTTTCCCTGCTGTCAATAAAGCTCATCCCGATTAGGCTTGCTGTTATGGACGACCGTTGTCCCATTTCCAGGAAACCGCCCTGCCCGCTTTTCTTCCCAGGTCAGATGTCGCTTTTTCTCTGGCTGTTCATTCTTCTTCTCTTCAGCCTGCTCAACGATTGGAGCAGGCTGGATGGTGGTTTTGGATGTCTCTTTCAGAACAGGTGCGGCTTTCACCTGCAGAGCCCGCCGGACCCGCTCCCGAAAGGCTGGCAGCGGAATATCGAACGCTTTCCCATAACGATCGAAAAGCCAAAGACGGATTGATTCATACGACCAACGCTCCGCAATGAATGTCTGGATCTGCTCCGTTTCCCGGATCAGGAGCACCCGACAGGCATCCCGTCCCCGAGGAATGGGTAACCCTGTCTTACGATCTTCATTCACAACGGCCATTCTTTCTTCCTCAGGCCTCTCCTGTTTTGAAATGACGGGATCTGTCCCGAAAGGCTCTTGTCCCATCAGCAACCGCTGTACGACCCGAGCGGCTGAAACAGCCTCATCAGACCGGAAGCGCACGTAGCCCGGACGTGCCGGTGGTTTCCAGGAGTTTGCCTTCCGTCTGATCCGCCCCCAGTCTTTTTTTGCAAAGCCGTGCAGTTCAAAGACCTGCTGCCTCACCCCCTTGAACCCTGGCAACCGCACCAAACGCGCCATAACAGCCTTGATGGCATCATCACTGCGTGTGGTCCGGATCGCAGCCTTGATCTCACCCTGCCATTCCTGCACACGCTCCCGGGTCATCCGCCAGGACCAGGTGGGCTTTGCTTTCAGGCTCGGCAACTGAGCCAGCTCGAACTCCGTTCCCCAGGACAAGCGACCGTATTTGTCTGAAACCTGTCGGCGTCCATGTTCCCGCTGAAAGGCTGCGTTCTCTCCATCCGTAAAGAGCAGCCACCACAGGAAACGCGTCGTTCCCTGTTCGGGGTATGCGAAGAAACGCACACCGGCTGCGCCCTTCTGCCGCTGACGACAGCGCTGCCAACGGGACAGTCCTATGTCATAGCGCTCGGCAAATTTCTCTTCGAGCGCCAGCAGTTTCTCTGCCGAGACAACCCCGGAGACATGCCAGGTATATCCACGGGCCACAGCACTTTGCATGGCCTGCATGACGGATGTCTTGTGCACCGGGATCTGCATCTCTCACCTTCACTCAATCCCGGAAACCGCAGTTTTCAGCGGCGTCTTGGAAACTCATGGAAACGCTCGAATATGTACGATAAGGCATGATAACTCACGCTATCGCAACATCATATAAATTAAAAAAACGTCGATAAAAAATGAGCTTCGCAACTTTATAATAAGAAGTTCCTCACGCGCAAATGAGGAAGAATGTGCCGCCCACACATCTGACTTGACCCTGGGCCAGAGAAATTTTCATACTGGGAAACGGAGAGAGAGAGACGCCTCGCGAACAAGACACTCTCTGTTCAGGCCTACAGCTTACTCAGCGGGTGACTTCAGAGCGGCCACAACCGCTTACCCCAGGGCTCAGGACATTCCCCCAATGTCCTGAGCCGCTCATCTGCTACTCAGCAGACGCAATCCAACAATCTGTCAGAACAGGGTTGAAGAGAGGACAAACTCTTCGTCAGGGACGTTCGTGCCAGGGAACCGCGCGCTTCTCTCCGAGATCGTGAGGGTCAATTTCAATCCCGGCTTTCAGCAGGGCGCGCATCAGCACCTCTTTTTGAGTTGTATCCCGAAGAGCGGCTGTCCGGCTTAATGCCCGGATGGTTGTCTCAGTCACTTTCACATTGAGATTGACAGTTTTCTGGCGCGGCTGCGGCATGGATTTCTTCCTGGCAAGAGAGAGGAAATGCAAAGGCATGAATGATTACATACTATAGTTGATAAACTTATAGTGTGTAAGTCGTCACGGTCCCTGCATGGACATGAAACGACTTGTCGGGAAGAATTTTGCCCGCCTGCGGCAGGAGAAAGGGCTAACCCAGGAGCAGGTGGAAGAACGCTCCGGGTTCAGCCAGCAGTATCTGAGCGGTCTGGAGCGGGGTCACCGTAACCCGACAGTTGTGACACTGTATGAACTGGCGCAAGCGCTTGAGACAACTCCTGTGGAGTTCTTGAAGCCGTTCAGCCTCGACTGAACATTCCTGCCGGAAAGCAAACGTGAGAAACTGCGCGCGTTGATGGAGACCCGCAGGCTGTTTTGGATCTGAACAGGAGACATCATCATGAAACACCTGTCGCCGATTTTTATGGCCCTGACGCTCCTTCTTTTACCGGCTTCAGGCTTTGCCCAGAACGCAGAAGACTGGCTGCCTCCGTCAGGAGTTAAATCGCCCTATAACCCTTTGGCCGTTCCAACAACGCTGAAGCCAGTCCCGGACTCTCTGGCGAGCCTGTTGAGTAAAGGCTACCGGATTACGACTACAGCGGATTATGGCGGCTCAGGAGCCCTTTTCACGTTGTTCCGGCAAAAACAGACCGTACTCTGCGTTCTGACGGCCCCGACGCCGGGAACAGATCAGAACGTCCCGACATCACGCTGCTGGTCGCTGAATGAACCGACGTCAGAGGCAGTGAAAAAGTAACGGATGAAGAGGCATCTCAAGAAAGATTTGGAGGGAAATTTTTAAGGTTTGTGAGTTATCCACAGATCAAATGATTAAAGAGGGTGTTAAATAGGTGTTAGATTCTGTGTTAAGCCATTTCAGAATTCATTTAACACATTGATATAAAATAAGAAATTATGGATTTTTTTTTGATTTGGTATTTAAAACCCCGAATCTTGGTATTTAAAACCCCGAATCTTGGTATTTAAAACCCCGAATCACTTGACACGGGTATTTAAAACCCCGAACTTAAAGCATGGTATCTGAAACCCCGAATCTACCTGTTGTTCATGAAGCTCTCCTACCGGAGCGTCATCCGCAGCATGATTTATTCATCTGCGACGTGGCAGATGCCGTACTTAAGGACGTAATGCCTCAAATGGAGCATCCGTTCTATTCCTTGTCGAAAAAACCCGAGACGTCCGTTCGTCGCTATGAACATAACGGACAATGGCTGGAAATCACGCCAAGCGTGAAGGGCCTTGCTACAATCTATGATAAAGATATTCTGATCTACTGTATTTCGCAGATCATGGCGAAACTAAAGGCCGGAGAAAAAGTATCGCAACGGGTGCGGATCAGCAGCCGTGACTTACTCATCTTCACCAATCGCGGTACGGCAGGTAAGGACTACAAAGCCCTTATCGAAGCCCTCGATCGCCTTGAAGGCACACGTATCCGCACTAACATTGTCACAGGCGACGAAGAACAGGTGGACGGTTTTGGCCTGATCGACGCTTCATCCATCCGCCGCAAACTTGGCCTCGACGGTCGCCTATTGCATTGCGAGATCAAGCTGTCTGATTGGGTCTTTAACGCAATTAAAAGCAATGATGTTCTGACACTGCATCGTGATTATTTCCGGCTACGCAAACCGCTAGAACGACGCGTTTATGAACTCGCCCGCAAACATTGCGGTCACCAAGCGGCATGGAAAGTCTCTCTTGAGATCCTACTAAAAAAATCAGGCTCTCAAAGCCCAGAAAAATTGTTCCGACAGATGATAAAGAACCTCGCTGCAAGCGATCATCTACCGGATTACCATGTCGAATTCGATCTTCAGAAAGACATGGTAACATTCATCAATCGCGGCACAATGAAAGCTGCTGAGCCAGCAGCCGAGGCTTGGATGGGTGCGCTCGATCCTGATATTTATGGGGACGCTCGAAACATCGCGCCAGGGTGGGATGTGCATCATATCGAAAGAGAATGGCGCATGTGGCTGGGTGATAACGAGATCGCTCCGAAGAACCCTGAGCGGCATTTCATCAAATTCTGCGAGACATGGTTTGCTAAGCGTGGTCAACCCTGATTATACAAATATACAAGCATAATCTATCTAAATAGATAGTCAGCGCTCTCCAAAAGGATGACGGCCATGCTTACGCATCAAGTCATCAATGGCCTCCCCGATCAAACCCTGAATAGTTGTATCGGCATCAAGTGCAAGTTGATGTAATCCCTTACTAACTGCTGGGGAAAAATACCCCACCACAGCCCGCTTACCTTCTCTCGGATTACGTGGGCGGGCTTTCTCTACCACCGTTTGCGCTGCCGGTTCCACAACCGATGGCGTGACTGTTTTCTTCAGACCAGCAAACCGACTCATGTCCTATGTCCTTATCTTAGATAATTACTAACGTGATTTTGTGTCATCTTGTTTGTGTGATGGCATGTTAACTTGATCACACACCCAATTCCACAACAGTGCTATATCAGCAGCAGCCTTGCTTTCCGGTTCTGCTTCCTGCGCGGTCCGACCGGAACCAACGCTATGATGAAAAACTGCACGCTCTGGCAACACAACAGGAGCAACAGGGATACCAAACTGCGCCACAACCTCAGCCGCCTCCTTATAAACTTGGGGCGCACGAGGAGGACCCGCAGTAAAAATCACGAAGGCAGGCTTGCCGCTGGCTCGCACAAGCTCCGCCGTTGTTCTAACAGCGTCCATATCGAAAGCACGTGGTCTGCATGGAATTAACAAGAAATCAGCGACACGACACGCCTCACGCGCCATAATATCGGCATGTGGGGGGGTATCTATTATCGATAGTTCTGCGCCCAGTTCGGACGCTTGTTCCAGCTTTCTTGATAACAAGGCGTGAGCCGCACAATCCACTACATCAGGCTCGACATCTCCCCGCCACGCTTTCCATGAACTTGCAGTCGCCTGCGGATCGGTATCGAGGATCAGAGAAACGTATCCAGCGGCACTGGCACTAGTAGCTAAGTGTAGGGCAAGCGTCGTCTTCCCGGCGCCTCCCTTCTGACTAATGATCGCGATTGTTTTCATGCCACCATGTTTCCGTGTTAACACATTAACTAATTGCTATATTATTTTAATAATTCAATATCTTCTTCAAAAAAAACGCCATTTCAATCGAAACAAACATGACTCATGAGCAATGCCGTTAGCACCTATATAATGCAATCATGTTTATATGTTAACATATAAACACAGTAACGTATTACCTTTCCCTTTGTACAATGGAAGCAACAGTGTTCTTACTGATACCCAGATCGCGGGCGATCCACCGATAACTCCGCTTTTCAGCCACCAGCGCCAGAACCTTCGGAGCCAGACGATCCGACTTCGGCCTCTCTCCTTTCTGTCGGCCGAGAACTTTCCCCCGCGCCCTGGCAGCGGCCAGACCGGACTTCACCCTCTCGCTGATCAGATCCCGTTCAAACTCCGCGATCCCGGCCAAAACTGTCGCCAGCATTCGTCCATGTGGCGTAGCTAAGTCAAACGTCATCCCCGTTATGGCGATCAGGGACACACGATAGCTCTCCAACTCCTGAAGCGTGGAGATGAGATCAATGGTCGAGCGCCCCCAACGGGACAGCTCCGTCACCAGAATGGCGTCAATTTCACGGGCCTGGGCCAGTGCCATGACCTTTTGCCGCTCGGCCCGATCCACCCGGACGCCAGATCCTGTCTCCATGAAGATGCCAGACACTTCATAGCCTGCGCGTTCGGCAAACCGCTTCAGCTCGTCTTTCTGGCGCAGACATGACTGATCAGCCGTGGAAACCCGGCAATAGATGACCGCGCGCTGTCCCATTTGAACCCTTCCGGAAAAACTACCATGCAACCCTTGAGACACCGCGGCTCCAGATTGTCCCAATTAGACTATAAATAAAACGATACAGCATGTGTGCACATAACCGCGAGCCAAACAGCAACTGAAACATAATAATGTCATTCCTTGAAAAACATTTAGTTGCCCATTTTAATTTTATTAACTAATTATTAATGCTGCTCCTATCGTGCGCAATTTTGAGGCTATTGAATTGAATGACTCAGAGATCAACATCTAGCGATCAAGATATAGCCTCAAGCAGTACACATACCTCCACTCTCAAGGCATCTAATAAACCCGTCTACCCCCCTTCAGCGTCAGTCCCAACTCAAGAAGCGGATCATGGCATTCGGTTTGATTTCAATTTCGGGTGTCGTGTTCAACTACCAACTCTGGAAGACGGAAAGACATGGCACGTCCGACTTAAAGACCTTGATACGGGCAATATTCTTTTCGAGAAAACTGGCATCCCTACAGGTCTCATTCACTCCAGTAAGCGTTGGTATGTCCGCTTTGGCATAGATGCTTGGATCGTGAGTCCACCTCAAGACGGCATACAATCAGAGAAACAGGGTTTCAGTCATCACTTCGACCCACAAAATAAAGAGATTCTAATCCAGTTCCCGGTGGGCACACTTGGCGACACATTAGCCTGGATGCCCTATGCAAACCGCTTTGCGAAAACACATGGAGCCCATGTCACCTGCGCTCTTTCAGGTCTCATCCGTCCCCTGTTTGAACAAGCATATCCCCATATTCGTTTTTTGACGCATGAGGAAGTTATTGCCCAAAAACTCACAGACACATTCTATGCGACCTACAGTTTAGGACTTTTTTTTGATGACGTGTCATGTGACTGGCAACCGACGGATTTCCGATATGTCGGGCTACATAAAACAGCCGCCTATATTCTCGGGGTTTCCTCCGAAGAAGAGCCTGCAAAGATTGCTCTGCCTGACGAAAGCCGTCCTCTAAAAGAGCCTTACGTTTGTATCGCCGTACAGGCGAGTTCCCAATGTAAGTATTGGAATAACCCGACAGGCTGGCGCGAACTGATCACGTGGCTTAAAGAGCAAGGGTATCGCGTCGTTTGTATTGATCAGAAGGCCGAACATGGAACAGGCGTGGTGTGGAACCACTTGCCCCATGGGTCTGAAGACCAGACAGGAAATCGCCCTCTGGCAGAGCGGGCACGCTGGCTTAAGCATGCAGCTTTTTTTATCGGGGGCAGTTCAGGCTTAGCCTGGCTTGCATGGTCTTCAGGTTGTCCTGTGATCATGATTTCAGGATTTACACACCCCAATAATGAATTTGAAACGCCCGGTCGCGTAATCAACTGGCACACCTGTAATTCATGCTGGAATGATCCGAAGGAGCGTTTTGATCACCACGATTTCTTGTGGTGTCCGCGGCACAAAAACTCCGGAAGGCAGTTTGAGTGCACAAAACTTATTACCTCCGATATGGTAATAAGAAAGATAAAATTAATGAATGGATAATAAAATGAGTTATGTGTCTGAAGGAATACTGTACGTCGATGATTCCGTTAATGGGGCAGACGCTCCAGGTGATTTCTATGGCTCTTCAGATTCGGCAGTTGTTGTCTTGTCGGGGGGGGAGTTATACGGCAGCGGGACCATAACTTCCGGTGGGAGTATAGTAGTAAGCAGTGGCGGTAAGCTTGATGAAAATATCACTGTTTCTTCGGGTGGATCTATTGAGGTCCAGAGAGGCTCTCTTGTAGGGTACAGTGGAGCAACGATTACTCTCCTTAGTGGCGGAACTCTTACAGTTGATGCTGGAGCTGAGCAATATTATGCGACTTACGTTCTGTCGGGTGGTACAATTCTAGCTTATCGGGATTTGTCGACAGTTGATTGGACAAGTGCGGGTGGAACACTCGTCATTGAAAGCGGGGTTGCGCTTAGTGAAAGTCCGGTTTCTGGAGCCGCAATTGTTGCAGTAAGCAGCGGAGGTAGCCTGTCTGGCGGGACATTTGTCTCCGGCAATACTGTAGCCGTATACGCGGGTGGTGTAACGTCCAACATCGTCGCATCCAGCGGAGTTGGTG
>NZ_BJMK01000052.1 GCF_006539125.1 Gluconobacter sphaericus NBRC 12467 | reverse complement strand
CGTACAGGGTTTTGCGCCGTCTTAATGACGGCCAGCAGGCCGCTTCACGGCCTACACTCCTGATAAAGCCCTCGCGCAGAGGGCTTTATGGCGTCTTGACGTTACCAGAATGTCTGCCAGACTCTCGATGAGTATATGGCAACGGAAAGACTGACGTCGACGTTTTCGACGTATTTTCAAGGGTTTGACTGCGGGACGCGTCCCGCAACACTAGGTTCGAGTCCCGCAGCTCGCACCATATAACTCTCTGATTTCATTGGGAACATAAGGCTATGACCCGCAGAATGCGGGTTGGTTCTCCAAAGCTCTTCTCCAGAATCGGAGAAGGTTCATGCTCAGACTGGTCGGTTCACGCTATCACTTCCGCCGCATTATTCCCTCGCCGCTCCGGCCCGTGCTCGGCAAAAGCGAGATCTGGATTTCACTGGGAACCGCAGGCAAGATAGAGGCCAGACGCCGTGCGGCAGAGCTGCATGCCCAGACCACCGACCTTTTCCGGAGCCTTCGCAGCGTGAGCCCTTCACAGACGTCTCCTGATGCCACTCCTTCTCCGGACAGGTCCGATACAAACAAACGCCTGATAACTTATATGCGCGAACGCGGCCTGCGGACGGCCGAAGATCTTTCCAATGCACTGCTGGATGATCACCGTGACTTGCTCGCCCAGCAGGAGCGCATCCGGCAAACCGACGTCGAAGCGGCCGAACTGGCTGGTAAGGCCCAGTATTACGGGAGCGTTCTGAACCATGCCCGCGACACCGCCATGTATCAGGAGACACTCGAAAAGGTCATCGCGGTTGCGCTGGATCAGCAGACGAAGCTGACAGCGCTGGCGAAGAGGGCGGTACAGGAATCGCAGACCACGCAGGTTGAGAAAAAGATTCTGGAGGGCGAAATCAGACGACTCCACGACACGCTTGTCAGCACCCTGACCAAGGCCATCGAGAGCACGACCGCCCGGTCGGCTCCCGTTATCCCATCACCTCAACCGGAGGTGACGCCCTCCGAAATATCCGGAACCGTTCCTGCTACACCGCCAAATACAAAATCACCCGTCCTGCTGTCAGCTGCCCTGAAACGTTTCCTGAACAGCAAACCGGCTAAGAGCTCAGAGACACAGCGGACCACTTCGCGAACAGTCACCCTTTTCATGGACGCTTTTGGAGATCTCCCTCTCTGCCAAATCGATGGCGAGGTCGCAGGCAATTTCCGGGATGTCCTGTTTTCGCTCCCGGCGTCCCATGGCAAAAACAGGACCCTGTCTCTTCAGGAAGAAATCGACAGGGCCGCCTCACAGGATCTTCCGACACTCAGCGCGAAAACCGTCAAGAACCACTTCATGTGCGTTTCATCCCTGTGGAATGACCTTCTTCGTCGGAACATGGTAAAAGAGAACCCCTGGCGTGGCTGGGATTTCAACCTGAGCAAGCGCACCCCCCGACGGGCATGGACGCAGGCAGAAATGAACAAACTCGCCAAGACGCCATGGCCTGCTTGCAGCATTCCGGCAGAGACATTCATGGGCATCACGATGGTCGCCGCCTATAGCGGCATGCGTCTTGGAGAAATCTGCAACCTGCGCAATGACGATATTCAGGACATCGAGGGCGTTCCCTGCTTCCGTATCTGTGCGCATCCCGAAGACAACTGGTCACCCAAAACTGAAGCAGGAGAGCGTCTTGTTCCCATTCACTCCGCTTTACTGAAGTGGGGCCTTCTGGCGCTCCTGAAAGCGGACGGGAAATACTTATTCTCTGACCTAAAGGCTTCACAGGACGGTTCGCGCGGAGCCGATTTCAGCCGGGCATTCTCCCGTTACAAGATGACGATGGGCCTTCCCCCTGCCGTCACGTTTCACGGCTTCCGTCATACCGTCTCGACGCTTCTGAGGAATCAGGATAGCGATATCCGGGAACTCTGGATTGATGCCCTTCTGGGTCATGAATCCAGCCACAAGAGTCAGGGCGCCACGACATATCTGAGCGGCATTGATCTCACCAATCTGCAAAGAACCGTCGAAGCCATTCAGTACCCGGCTTTCAGCTTGCCGTCTCCTGTAGGACACATCTGATGCCGTTTCTCCACAACGCAGCCGGGTTGCCCACCATGAAATCTTCTCCATCAAAACCGGAATTTCAAGATTGGCTCATTCTCGCGGAAGATGGCCGACACGTCGTGCTGGGACGTTACAGCAATCCCACCGACGAAGAGATTTCCAGAGTAACTCATGCTCTCGCAGCGCAGGGCATCGGTGGATGGTTGGCACAAGGCTGCGGACATTATTATCAGAAGAGACAACAATACAGTCTCCAGAAAATTTGCGTCCTAACAGAGAGCAGCATTCCGTGGGAAGTGGCCGAAGTGCGTTTCCATCACCTCCGAAAGGAACAATAAAAAGATTAAATAAATAACCTTAATAAATACACTTTTCTTTTGTTCTATTCTGAAATCCGGTTTTTGAATTGCTATCCTGTTCTGTGAGGCCTTCTTGTCCTGAGCCAGCAGTGTCGAACGGCTACCCAAGGGTAACCATTCGACAGCTGGCAAGGGGGAATGCTTCCCCCGTTGACCCCCAGACCAGGACGTCCTGCCATGCCTGAGATCCCATCCTTATCCCGTACCCGATCTTCTCGTCTGTCTGTCCGAGCCTCGCCTGACGAGCTGGAATGCTGGAGCAGAACCGCCCAAATCCTCGGGCATGCGACGACTGCTGACTGGGTCCGGACATTGTTGCAGGACGCAGTCCTGTCGCATCGTTATGGCGGAGCCGTCGGTATCGAGATCCGGAAGTTACGAGGCGAGCTGGGACGCATCGGCAACAACCTGAACCAGCTCGCTCATGCGGCCCATCTCGGGGAGGCCGTTGCCTGCGGTGACACGTTGCAGGACATCGACCGCCTCACAGACCAAACCGACATCCTTCTGCGCAGCCTGCGTTCCGGTCGGCCCCGTCGGCTTCGATCTGCTTCCGTTGCTGTCATGCACTGAACCGGCGATCAGGTCTTCGCAGGTGCGACGCCATGATTGTGCAAGAAAGCCGGATCAAGACTAGGAGCGGATATCAGGCTGTCTCAAGGCATGTCCTGTCCGGCCCGAAGAATGAAGCCATTCGCATTCTTTCCGGGAGCGATTACCTTCTGAAAGACTGGATGAAAGAGGCGAAACGCGAAGGCATTCGCTACGGCCTGCGTCATATTGCCTTCAATCCATCTGAACACATGAGTGATGGGCAACTTACCCATTTCGCCAACCAGATCTGTCAGGAACTGGGTGCTGACCCCGACCGCCTGACACTTGTCATCCATCAAAAGGATGGCAGCACACACGGCCATCTCCTGCTGCCGGAATGGCAAGACGACCATGTCCTCAGCAGTAGATTTACATGGCAGCGCCTGGAAAAGATTGCCCGGCTGGAAGAACTGCGACTGGGTCATGACCTCATTCCCGGACGGCACGATAAAGCGATCGCGAAGACCCTGAGAGAGGCCGGGAACTCTGAGGCGGCGGACAGAATTGCTGTCCTAGTTCCTGAAGAACATGCTGATCGTCCGGTCTCGGCTTACACGTCGCAAGCCCGGCGGATAACCGAACGGCAGGACTTCGATCTGGCTGCGGCCAGACGCGAGATCATGGCGTTTTGGGAGAAGTCCGGAAATGACCTGAAGACGTTCCGGCGCTTCCTGAAAACAAAGAACTGGCACATGCGACCGGGAGATCGCACGGACCGGCGACGGGACGCCCATGTCATCGAGACAGACGATGGCATGCTGATCGGGTCATTCACACGACTGACCAAAGTACGCATGAAAGATTTCCGTCTTCTGCTGGAAGAAGAGGCGGCAAGACCATCACCTGTGGATCTTCGACCCGTTGTTAAACGCTTGGAACGACGCGAAACCCGGCACCAGCAACGGGAGGAGCGGAAACGGAAAAACGAAGACCTGATCTGGGCCCCACCAGATCCACTGTCTGTACTGGACCGACAGAGGCTCCAGGAGCATGGACGAAAAGAAGTGGACATGATCCGAAAGCGCCTGCCGTCCATCGGCTCACCTCGATACCCGGAACAGTTCAGTGAAGGGTTCCAGATCTATCTGAAAGACTGGAAACGGGAGATGCAGGCTGCACGAGCTGTCCTGAACGCCCGACATCCGCTGGAACGACGCTACGGGCCGGAAAGTCCTTTGGATATCCAGACGGCGTGCATCCTGCAGATGATGAGAGAAGGCTGGGTCAAACTGAAGCAGGCCAACCAGACCATTGCTCAGGCGCGACAGAGACTGGATGAACTGGAAGCCCGGAAAAGCCCATTCTTTCGGAAGAGCAGGATATCTGAGGCGGAGGAACAGTACCGCCAGGCGCTGGCCCAGCTGGCCGAGATCTTGCGCTATCTCGTGCAGTTCATTCTGTATCATCTGGGACTGAGCAGCCAGAAACCTGACCCGATCCAGATTCCTGTTCCCACAGAACGGGAAGTGACATGGCAGGACTATCTGCAAGACCGACGCGAGTTGCTCCAGACCCTGCTGGATGAGAAAACCCGTCGCGTCTGGATCAAGGATCGCTGTCGGGAGGCCGAGCACAGGCGGGCGCATGTTATTGCACAATGGCATGCGGACCGTGTGCAGGACTGTGATCAGGCGCAGCAGACCGTTGCCCGGCTTGAGCAACTGGCCCGGCTTCCACGCCAGCTTCCCGAAGAGATCCGCTTTGCGATTAGGGATCTGAAACGGCAGGGGCAGTTCCGCAAAGCTCTGCAAACGCTATGCGATTTCAGACCGTCTAGACCTGTACCCCGATCCCCGCTCACACCTCTTTTCCCTAAAGCCTGTTTATACCCTTAAGGGCTTCTCCATACATATAAGGGAAATTCCGTTTCTCATAGAAAACAGGCCAACTATTTTGGGGTAATAGGCTGCACTAGGCAATTTTTCATTTAACTCACCACCTTAGGCCAATCATCATCCTAAATCGGTCGTTCTTCCTACCTGACTAAAAGCCTAATAGCTGCTGTCCCGGTTCCAGATATCTTTCCTGGCCAATCATCTTACACGCAATTGCTATACTATGGATCCGCACATATTATGCAGACAGAGACTATGCGAAGGTTAAAGGGTGCTAGAAGAGCAACTCATAGCAGAGTTCACCACGGGACTCAGAGACGAGGCCAGGGAAAGGCTAAACGAGTGGCCGGCGGGATTGCCGCTGACATCGGATGCCGCGCTGGCTGAGGTAATCCTCGGCTATCTGGAGGAGGCCGGCTCAATAACCGGCCATGATCTCTGTCCGCATGAAGATATCGGGCTTCGCCGGCCCTGCCGGGTGATCGCCTACTCCCTGCCGGAAGATTCCGTCAGACTAGAACTATTCACGACAGGCCCAGTGCTCACGCGACGAGACATTGCGCGCCTCTCCGGATGGGCGGCACGGTTCTTCGAGTATGCGGCGAAGGGCGATCATGCACGTTTCGAAAACAACCCTGCCGCACTCGAAGCCGCTATCCTAATTCGAGATCAACTTTCGCGTATCGAGGAAGTCCGAATCAATGTGATCACCGATGTCCGCGTAAAGGATCGTTCGGTCGATGATATCATCGTGCAGAACCGTTGCGTCGAGACTGACATCTGGGATATCGACCGTCTCTACCGCGCAACAGGGGAAGATGTAACACGAGACCGAATCGAAATCGATTTTGTGAAACTATTAGATCGTCCGTTGGCATGCTTAGAAATGAAACCATGCCCAGTGGAATACAAGACTTATATGGTCATCCTGCCGGGAAAGTTGATTTACGAACTCTTTAATCAATATGGGCCGCGCCTTTTCGAGTTCAACGTACGATCCTTCCTACAGGCAAGAGGCGCTGTAAACCGCGGAATCCAACGCACAATCAAAGAAGAGCCTAGCCGCTTCCTCGCCTACAACAACGGGTTGACAGCCACCGCCGACGAGATCGAGATCTCGTCTTGGCATGGCGAGACCGTTATCACACGTCTGCGCGGACTCCAGATTGTCAATGGGGCTCAGACGACAGCCTCAATCTATCGAGCCCTGAAAGTCGACAAGCTTCCGCTGGACCAAGTGGCAGTTTCCATGAAGCTAACCCTCGTGCCTCCCGACAAGCTCGAAGAATTTGTTCCGCTGATTGCCCGCTTTGCTAATACGCAAAATCCGATTCAGGTAGCAGATCTCTCCGCCAGCGATCGCTTCCACCAGCAGTTCGAAACTCTATCGGAATCGGTCTGGCCTCCCGGCGAGGAAAGTCGCTGGTTTTACGAGCGCGCGCGCGGCTCCTATCAAATGGCGCGAAACAGGTATGGATCGACGCCGGCCCGTCGCCGCGAATTCGATAGAACCTGTCCGAGTAGTCAGCATTTCGGAAAGACCGATCTCGCCAAATATCTGATGGCTTGGTGGGGCAGTCCTCAGGTCGTGAGCCGCGGCGCACAGAAGAACTATGCGACATTCATGTTCGGCTTGCGCGAACGGTTTGGTAAGGACTGGAGCCCCAACAGGGAATTCTTTCGTCTCACGATCGCCCAAGCGCTTCTCTTCAGGGCCGCTCAGACCGTAGTACGCAAGGCTCGCCTTCAGTCCTATGGCGCAAATGTAGTCGCGTACATGATTGCACTCCTAGCCGCTCATCATGGCAACGAGATCGACCTCAAGCGCCTCTGGGATCAACAGCAGGTTTCAAATGAAATGGAAGCGCTGTTTGCAACGTGGGCACCTCTGATTCACGCGGAAATCGTGGCAAGTGCCGACAACCGCAACGTCACCGAATGGTGCAAAAAGGATGATTGCTGGGTTGAGATCGGCGCTCTCAATCTTCCCCTCCCAGCGGATCTGCCGCCTGAATTCCGCGAGGCCACATCTACCCTTAGGACCATTACCAACGACGGGCACGATGATGTAACGGAAGACAACCTCGTCGCAGAATGCACAGCTCTTGATGCCGCCGCATGGGCCAGAATTATGGCATGGGCGGCAGCATCGCTGGAGGTCGACGACTACGACCGCAAAGTAGTTCATACGTTGAGCGGCTATGCAATGAATGGCTGGCTCAAGCCACCGTCACTTAAACAGGCAGTACGAGGCTACCGAGTTTTAAACGCTGCACGCAACGCTGGAGTAACCATCTAAAAATTTTACTTTCAGTATTCTGGTTTTATTCTTCTACGTCGACTTGGTTTGGATCTCACAGCACGCTTATCGGACGGGGATGCGACAGTACCGCCGTCCACCGATGCCTCGGGCGCCTTACGAAGGTTCCTCCGGATTACATTAGTATTTGCTTCGCGGCGGGCATTCGGCTTCCAGCTCTGTGCCTCCTGAATGAAGTCCTCGTCGCCAATCGCTTCGCTTACGAGATCCGCATCGAATTTTACTTGTACCAGCAAAGGGAAGCGCACCGCCTGTCCTGATACGATTCCTTGCCCACGACCGAATGCCTGCAGAATGTTAGCATCTGCTTCCGATAGGTTCTCCATCACTGACCGCACGAAGCTCTTGTCGCGCGGATTAACTAGACGAAGCACGAGGAAGCTATTGCACTGTGCGAGCGTTGTCTCGTCCAGCCGAGATGGACGCTGCGAGATAAGAATAAGGCCGGTGCCAAACTTACGGCCCTCAGTGATCACCTTTCTGATCGTGGGCAACGATGGTGTTTCGTCGGTACCCTCCTGACGGCTTGGGATGAAGTTGTGAGCCTCCTCGACCACGGCTTGAAACGGAGGAATAACTCCGGAAAGCGTTGAGCGATGATTGAAGAGTGCCTCAAGGACCATACTGACAATGGCCGACTGGTTGAGATGATCGTATCCGGCGAGGTAGAAGATCGAGACGGTTCCTGGCGCGACGATCTCGTCTGGAGCATCGGACGGATCGGGCATTTCCTCAAAATCGTAGTTGGAAAAGCGAGACTGGCTGCGCAGCCTCGCGTTATTCGACTCCATCTGTTCCAGGTTTGCCAGGACAAATTCGAGCGATCTCTTGACCACGTTGATCGTGCCGCTACGAGTGTCGGCGAGATCGTCGGGCAGGTCATTGCCTCCCTTGCTCCTCTTTTTTGCCGCGACCGCCTCCGCATGGTCAATCATTTTTCGCAGGAAATTAGCGGCCGTCTCACCATCCTGGGCTTTCGTGCTATTGAGCAGGTACAGATAAAATTGTTGCTGTGGATCAGTCAGCTTCTTTCCCATTTTATCGATCAGCTCGGAAACGATGCCAAGATTGTCCTGGCGAACCCGAATAATCGGATACAGCACCCTGACTTTAGTGTTCGGAAAACGGTCACGCTTCTCATAGAACCCTAGATAGTCGCCATGTGGATCGAAGATCACGAGCGGATATCTCAGCTCAATCAGTTCGCGAATGATCCGGCGCGCAGCTACTGTCTTGCCCCCGCCCGTCATAGCAAGAATCGCCAAATGTCTAGACACGATATCACGTGCCGAAAGACTAACCTCGACATCGCCGCGGGCAATGAGGCTGCCAACTAGCAACTTGGTAGAAGGCGGGTCCGCTCGATCATCCTCGCCGGTCAACAGCCGACAGACGGCATCTGCCGGCGGATACAGCACCTCTGCGGAAGGCTTTACCGGGTAGGTCAGAGGGCAGAGTTGGGTGGCAGCAGGAGTATCATCAAACGTTGTACCAAGGATCAGTACCTCAGCTTCGAGGTGATCCCGGCTCCCCGAAAGCACCGTATCGAGAAAGCGAATATTTTCATTCGCCAGCTCTTGAGCAGCTTCGGCGGGAAAGAAGGGGTTGAAGCGGTCAATTGACGTAATCCGGCCCCACACAGTGGCGACCTTGCGACGCTCGGCTGATGAGATAGGCACCTCGACGCGAGTAGCAACGATATCGCCAAGCTTTCCCTTAAGATTTCGAAGGATGAAAGTGTAGCGCCCCGTGGACGCCTCTCCCACGACCGTACCAATACGCGGCCATTCATCCTGCTCCAATTGCTGAGATTCCACCCTTGCCATCTGTTCCCTCGATTTTCTCATGTACTTGGCCGGAACAGCCAATCTCGGCCCTTTGCGGCCAACACTCTTTTCGCGAAGGCAATCGTACTGGGATCGCCGCTCTCGATTGCCCGCCTCAGCAGTACGATTTGATGCTGACCTTTAACCCCTCTACTGAGCCATGCCGGCACCTTCGCAAAGCGGTCTACGATGTCGAGACCAACCGGAAATCCGTATGACGGCAAAAGGCGACTAGTGTGGAAAACGAGCGCCAATAAGTCATCAAACATCTGGATGTTCTCAAAAGCCTCAACCCTGAAAGGCATCACCATTGCGGATGGTTTGATGTAGGTAGTGAACGCGTTGGGATAATCACGAATCGTTCGTTTCCAGTCCTCAGGCCACTTGCTCTCGGGTCCCTGCCGCATGACGGGTATTGGCACTACATACTCTCCGTCCCCCAAAACGACGTCGAGCAGCGAGGCATCATTAAGACCGTAGGACAGTATCTGCAGCTCCAGATCGCGCGCGTCCTTTTCCTTAAGAACCTTGCTGTCCTGGAGCAGATCGAGAAGGCGACGAAGAAAAACAGGATCCCGTCCTATCGATCTTTCCACCGCGCCGACCACGGGTACTCCAGTCTCGCGTAGACGTTCTAAAACTTTAAGATAAAGGGCGACGAACTGGCGTTCGCGCGTGTCGCCGTCCCAGTCATCATCATCCAATAGTACCCTACAGGCATTACGCCCAAAGGCGGGGAAATCTTCCAACCCGTAGGGAGCGACTGGATTGATGAGTGGCCCATGCAAAATGACGGCATCTACCCTATCCTTACCAACTGCTTTCGCCAGTCGATAGCCAGCTGCCACCTCGCTCACCATACGGGCCGCATCTCGCAGCTTCGCCACATCAAGGAAGTCGCTTTCGAAGAGGAATCCAGAATCACTGAATAGATCATCAACTAGCGACAGCTCGACGTTGAACTGCTCCCGTTTCTCCGACGCGTCCCCCGGCCGTACCACATAGGAACCGACACGAATACCTATCGGCGCCGCCGAGGGCAGCTCAATATTGGCGACCCCACCATCAACGAAAGCGAAAGCCTTGCCGTGAAGTTTTGGCCAGTAGTTATTGGGCGCATAGTCGATGCGGCGCAATAGATCGTTATTTTCCAGAAGCGCCCGGACGCTTCCTGCTATCCCCGAAAGAGTGTGAACAAAATCGGTATGGGTCTGATCGGACTGCTTCTGCGTGACGAGCAGCATGTTTGTTAGGAATTCTCCCTGACCGATCCGCGCTTCTATCCGATCTTTAATATCCATTTTGACT
>NZ_BJMK01000051.1 GCF_006539125.1 Gluconobacter sphaericus NBRC 12467 | reverse complement strand
GATGGACAGCAGTCTTAAAGCATTTCTTGAGAGCCAGATCAGCGAGCTCGAACAACGGATTGAAGGAGTTATTGCACAGGGCAAAGAACTCTCTGCCAAAGCAGATCTTCTCCGTTCCATTCCTGGTATCGGCCTGGTATCAGTCGCCATGCTTCTCGCCGAAATGCCAGAGCTCGGCCGCATGACAGCGACAGAAGCCGCTGCCATGACCGGACTTGCACCAATAGCTCATGATAGTGGCGCGATGCGCGGGAAACGTGTCATTTCAGGGGGAAGAAGATCTTTCCGCCACGTCCTGTTCCAGGCAGGATTGGCTGCTGCCTGCCATAATCCGGTTCTGAAAGCTGTTGCCAAGCGTATGAAAGAGCGGGGTAAGCCACACAAACTGGTGATCGTCGCTATCGCACGGCGTCTCGTCACAATCGCCAATGTCGTCCTCAAAACCGCCCTGCCATGGCGCATTAGCTCCGCCGCTTAAACACAGTTGCTAGTATTGCCAAGGCACTTGCCGAAGCGGGGGCTGCTGTCGTCCTCAATTACGCCTCCAGCAAATCCGGAGCCGACGCCGTAGTCTCTGCCATCGCGAGCAATGGCGGTCAGGCCGTTGCTGTTCAGGGAGATGTTTCCCATAAATCCGATGCCAGGCCATCGTAGATGCGGCGGTCAATCAATTCGGGCGCTTGGATATTCTCGTCAATAATTCCGGGGTTTATGAATTTGCTTCGATTGACGAGATCACCGAAGAGCACTTCTATCGTCTCTTCAATATCAATGTGCTGGGCACTCTACTGACGACGCAGGCCGCAGCCAAACATCTTGGTGATGGCGGTAGCGTTATCAATATCAGCTCCGCTGTATCTCGTATTACGCCACCAAATTCTGCGGTCTATACGGGAACAAAGGGAGCCGTTGACGCCATCACAGGTTCTCTTGCCCGTGAACTGGGGCCAAGAAAAATCCGGGTCAATGCTATCAATCCTGGCCTGATTGAAACAGAAGGCACCAAAACTGCCAATGTTGTGGGTTCTGAAATGGAGCAGTTCATTATCTCACAGACCCCATTGGGACGTAGCGACCAAGTTCAGGACATTGCTCCACTTGCCGTTTTCCTCGCCTCTGATGACGCTCGCTGGCTGACAGGCGAAACACTCATTGCCTCCGATGGCTTACGTTGACGTTTGACGTTAACCCGGCAGACCTCTGCCGGGTTAACGGATTTTCAAAACAACTGGGCTGCTTCTGGCCGGAACGGTCCGTTCCCTTAGTTTTTTGACATCTCCTTTCGTGACGGGAGATTGCCGGTTTCCCCATGACGAGCGAACAAAGGTCAGCACGTCCGCAATTTCGCCATCGGAAAGCTGCGTGCGATATGACGGCATCCGATAGGAATCTGGCACTCCGGCCGCGACGACACGGCCAGATCCGTTAAGTGTGACGTTGATGGAGGAGGAACTGTCCGGCAGCAGAGACGAAGCTGCTCCTGCCAGCGGCGGCACCCATTCCCCCTGCCCGCGCCCATCCGTCCCATGACAGAAACTGCATTTCGCCATGTAGGTCTGCGCACCCGGGATGCTCTGTCGTGCTGCGGGTTGGAGAGACGCAGCCTGTGTCGGCTCATACTGCCACGGCGCTCCGTCTCCTTGCTGATCGCCTTGCAGAGACTTGAGATAATGCGCGACAGCCCGCAGATCGTCATCCAAGAAAAACTGCGTCGAGTTGTTGAAAGCCTCTGTCATGGAGCCGAAAACGACAGCATGTTCGTTCCGGCCGGTCTTGAGAAAACGGAAGACATCGTCCTCGCTCCACCGACCTAGACCCGTGTTGGGATCATTACGCAGGCTGGGCGCAAACCACCCGTCAATCAGCGCTCCGGAGACAAAGACCGCACTATGGCTGTCTGTCCCCTTTTCGTTGAAGGCCAGACTTCGCGGCGTATGACAGGCCCCGCAGTGCCCCGCTCCTTCAACAAGATAGGCCCCTCGGTTCCATTGAGCATCTTTGGAGGCGTCCGAGCGATAAACGTCTGACGGGGCAAAAACCACATTCCAGAAAGCCAGTGGCCAGCGCATATTCAATGGCCAGGGAATTGTACTTTTTCTGTTTTTCCGATGAACGGCAGGCACGCCTTTCATGAAATAGGCATACAAAGCCCGGACATCCTCATCGGACAGTTTTGCATATGATGGATAGGGCATTGCAGGATACATGCGGCGTCCATCCTTGGCGACGCCGGACCGAATGGCACGATCAAAGTCAGCAAGCGTATAGGTGCCAATACCTGTTGTTTGATCTGGCGTGATATTGGTCGCAAAGATGGCACCCATTGGAGTGACCATTTTCAAACCACCAGTATACGCTGCACCGTCTGGTACACTATGACACGCCACGCAGTCTGAAAGACGTGAGATATACTCACCGCGAGATACAAGCGCAGGCGAAAGATCAGGAGAAATCACGGAATCAAAATGAGACGCGGGCGTGCGGGATACAAACCAGGTAACGCCAGCCGTTAGAACAACAGCAGTCGGCGCGAGAACTGTGAGAGCTTTTTTCAAACGGTTGTTCATGTGTTAATCCGCATCGTTATGGGCTCGCATGGGAGGTGTCTGGTAACCGCCAGTTTATCAGCTCTGAAAATCATGACGTGACAGCGGCATGCTGCGGATACGACGCCCGACGAGTGTCGACACGGCATTGGCAACGGCTGGGGGAATGGCGGGTAAGGGAGGCTCACCCACGCCTCCCATTTTCTCACCACTTTCCACGATTTTTACATGAACGCGCGGCATATGATCCAATGTGAGAATAGGATAGCCATCATAGTTCCGGGCCCGTGGCATACCATTCTCATATATAGTTTCTTCCAGGAGTACCTGGGACAGGCCCAGAGCAACTGCTCCGTTGATCTGAGCCTCTACAATAGCCGGGTTGACGATGGAACCTGGATCCAGAGCTTCCCAGATCTCGTGCACATGAACCTGTCCCTGCTCAATTGATACTTCGGCTATTGCCGCGGCCTCAGAGCCAAACGGAGATGCCATACCGATCCCCCGGGCTCGTCGGGAGCCATCTGCCGCAGTGAAGGGGCCGCGCTTCCAGCCGCCAGAGAGGTCCACTACGCCCTGGAGCAGGGTGGTAAGACGATTATTCCCTCGTAACAGATGGCGACGGAGTTCATACGGATCCTTGCCCCCCTGATCCGCCAGCTCATCCAGAAAAGTTTCGTAGAGAAAGTCATTCATGGAGTTGCCGACCGAGCGCCAGTATCCAAGCGCAGTCGGGCTTTTGACATAGCGTTGGGCAATGCGACGATTGGGAATGTCGTAGGCCTTGCCTGTTAAGCCTTCGAGGGCTGACGGATCCAGATTTTTGCCCCGTTTGGGACCTAACCCTTCAGTTGGCCCTTCAGTCGCGCTGATCGCTTCAAGCGCCACAGGGTAGCCGCTTATATCAAGGCCACCGCGGAACTTGACAACCGCTAGCGGACGCAGAGCATCGCGCAGGAATTCTTCTTCGCGGCTCCAGATCAACTTGATGGGGCGCCCTGTCGCTTTGGCCAAAAAGATCGCTTGCGGATAGGGGTTGGCGTGATCGTAAAGGAAATGACGACCGAAAAAACCACCCAACAGTGGCGAATGAATAGTGATTTTTTCGACATCAAGACCGGTACGCTTGGCCATATCGGCACGGAACATATCGGGGGCCTGATTGGGCAGCCAGATATCCAGTGTTCCGTCAGCATTGTAGCGGGCAAGCGCAGAAGGCGGCTCGAGCTGGGCGTGATTGACATACTGACTGGAATAGGTTGCCTCAAGAACAGTATGAGCTTTTTTGAAAGCCTGTTCTGTATCGCCTTTAGTCTCAGCGTCGTCTATCTTTCCGGATGCCGTCTCAAGATGTGTTTTGTATGACTCTGAAGAAAAATCAGCCGGCATCACACGCATGGTTTCTACGGCATCGGGAGTAGCTTCAGCCCAGTCCACGAGAAGGGCTTCAGCTCCCCGCTTGGCATGCCACCAGCGTTCAGAGACCACAGCGACAGCGCCCGGCAGGTGGTGAACAGAGTGGATGCCCCGCATGTTGCGGACCTGCTCTTCATTGCGAATGGACGCGATGACCATTCCAAGTCGGGGGGCATGCTGGACAGCCGCATGGAGCATTCCCTCCACATGCATATCAATCGTATATTCCGCTTTTCCGGTTGATTTTTCATAAATATCAAGCCTCTGTACGGGCTTTCCTATCCACCGGAATTGTGAGGGGTCTTTTAGTGTCACAGTCGCAGGATCCGGGATCGGAAGATCCATAGCGATATGCGCGAGGTCTCCATAACGGACAGTTCGTCCAGATCCTGTATGTACGACATAGCCGGGTTGTGTGGTCAGTTCAGCCACAGAAACGCCCATCTGCTGGGCGCCAGCCTGCAGGAGCATTTCCCGCGCCAGGGCACCAAGACGACGCATGGGAGCATAGCCATCCCGTACAGACATGCTCCCGCCCGTAATGCGCATGCCGCTATCCATGACGGTGTATTCGTCGCCTGCCGGTGCATTCTCAACGATAAATGTTTCCGGATCAGCATCGAGCTCTTCACCGACGATTTGCGCCATTGCGGTGAACGTTCCCTGACCACCTTCGATAAAAGGGCTTTGCAGTCTGACCGTGTTGTCCGGGCGAATTTCAAGGAATGCAGGGACCTGTGTCCCACGAAATTTCGGAGACTTCGCATCGCTGGCGCGAGCCTGTCGTGTCGGTAACCCAAACCCGAGAACAAATGCTCCAGCTGCTGCACCGCTTGATGCTTGCAGGAAACCACGACGGGACAGATTAACGGGTACTTGCGCAGCTTCTGCGATATTTTCGAACGGGCCTCTGCTCATGCTCAGGCACCTCCGTTTTCAGAAGAGGACGCAAGGTCATGGATCGCGGCGCGGATGGCATTATAGGTTCCACACCGGCAGAGATTGACCATGGCGGCGTTGATATCATCATCTGTCGGATGAGGAATCTGCTTGAGGAGAGAAACGGCTGCCATCACCTGACCTGACTGACAGTACCCGCATTGAGGGACCTGATGTTTGACCCATGCCGAGACAACGCGTTTGCCGAGCTCGTCCTGTTCTATCGCTTCAATGGTTGTGACCGCAGCGCCTGCCACCCTTTCAACGGGCGTGACACAAGACCGGACAGCCTGACCATTCACGAGGACCGTGCAGGCCCCGCATTGCGCGAGGCCGCAACCATACTTCGTACCCGTCATGGCAAGGTCATCACGCAGAGCCCACAGCAGGGGAGTTTCTGGCTCGATCTCAAGCTGATGCGTTACGCCGTTTATGGTGAGATCCATCGTCTCGACTTTCACTCTCAAGAACAGACTTTTTGAAAAGAACGATATCTGTTCGGAACTCAAACAACTATGTGCATTCTATTCATAAAGTTGATGAACAGAATGCATGAATGAGATTTCAGGTTTTGAAACGCTTTTCTGCGATCCACTTGATGCGCGCAGGGTCGCGATGATCAGTGAACAGACTTGCGCTTGTATCAAGACTGGCAATCAGGTTCATGTCCTGATCAGTAAGTTGGAAATCAAAAATAGCAAAATTTTGCCGGATCCGCTCCGGATTAACGGACTTGGGGATAGTAACAACCTGGCGTTGTATCAGCCAGCGCAAGACGACCTGAGCAACGGAGCGATCATATCGCGAAGCAATGTCTTGCAGAATGGAATTGCTGAACAGATTGTTTCTTCCCTCGGCGAAAGGACCCCAGGATTCAATCTGAACATGGTTTTCGGTTAGAAACTTCTGGAGGTCACGTTGCTGATGGAAGGGGTGTGTCTCAACCTGATTAACCGCAGGAGCAATGCGGTTAAAGGCGATGAGGTCCATGATCCGGTCTTCCTGGAAATTACTGACACCAATGGCCCGGATCAGCCCGGCATCCTGTAAGTCTTCCATTGCTCTCCAGGAACCATGAACATCCCCATAGGGTTGATGGATCAGATACAGATCAAGGTATTCGAGCTGCAGGCGTTTTAACGAGCGATGAAATGCTGCTTTGGTCGGCTCGTATCCTTCGTCCTGGACCCATAATTTGGTTGTAACAAAAATTTCGTCACGGGGAATGCCACTTGCTGCGATGGCGCGGCCGACAGCGGCCTCGTTCTCATACGCTGCCGCTGTATCTATCAGACGATAGCCCGTATTGAGCGCCTCGAGTACCGAGGCCTCACATTCAGAATCATCGGTCATTTGGTAAACACCAAACCCGAGGAGAGGCATTTTCACACCATTATTCAGCGTAATATGGGGATATGAAGTCATTATCTGGCACTCCTTGGGAAAAGGGAGATCATTCGGAATGAGCGGAATTGTCAGAGGGACGGGCCGTCAGGACGAAATGCTGTGTTGAGAGTTCTGCGAGATCGCATCAGAAATCCGCCGATTATGGCCCCCAGCAGTACCATCCAGCTTCCGAACGAGAATGCAGCGGTACTCGATGTCAGAGTATTCAACGCCGTATCAGAGACATCGTTTGCATCAGCTGCTGTGGCGACAGATGCGATCAGCCCCAGACCAAACGAGGCGCCGACCTGATGAGCCATATTGAGAACACCTGACGCCGCCCCCACATGGCGGACATCGATCTCGCTGATACCTGCAGCAGTCATCGGAGCCAGACAAAATCCTTGTCCTGCGCCGATAAGGATCATGGGTAGAGCAATGGATCTCCAGAATTCTGCAGGATAAGGCATATGGGAAAGCCACTGCAAACCGACAAAAATCAGGAGTAATCCCCCGATCATAACCGGGCTGTCACCAAACCGGCGGATCAGACCAGGCACCAGGGCCGGAGACAGGCAGGCAAAGACCGTCATGGGAAGAAACGCCAACCCTGCCTTCAAGGCGCTGAAATGGAGGCTTTCCTGCATGAATTCTGAACCAAAAAAGAAGAATGCCACCATAGGTCCAAGAAAGAGAAAGCGTGCAAGATATGCTCCAACTCGGCGACGGCTGGAGAAAAGCATGAGGGGAATTAGAGGCGAAGCGGTACGATTTTCATGCCAGACCAGAAGGGCCAGCAGAGCAACGCTCACTATGAGGAAAGTAAGGACGTCCGTGGAAAGCCATCCATGCACGGCTGTACGTGACACACCGTAAATCAGAGAGCCAAAACCTGAGGTTGAGAGGATGGCTCCTGGAAAATCAAAACGTATTTTCTGCGGGGGATTCTCATGCAGATAGCGTCTGCTTGCAAATATCAGCAAACTGCTAAGCGGCAGGTTCAACAGAAAGCCGGCACGCCAGGAAAGGACATCGGCCAACCATCCACCCAACACCATTCCAACGCTGGCCCCAATCCCCGCTGTCGATCCGTACCAGGCAACTGCACGATTGCGCTCTTCGCCTTCTTTGAAATGTAGAGCAAGAAGAGCAAGGGCTGCGGGTGCAACAAAGGCAGCACCCAACCCTCGAAATGCTCTGGCAAAGAGAAGCCAGGAAGGAGATTGCACGCCTGCGATAGCGATCGATGCGGTCATGAAAATCCATAAGCCCGCTTCAAGAGCTTTCCGTGCACCTAAGGCGTCGCATGCTCTGGCGCCAATCAGAAGAAAACCACCAAAAAACAGTGTGTAAATGCTTTGCGCCCAGGACAACGTAGTCGGACTCAATCCTATCTCGGCCTGGATGTGAGGCAGGCCGGTCATGATGATCGACGTATCAACCAGAATTATAAGATAACTGCCGATAATAATACCAAGAACGTAAGTGTTATTCTTTATCGGCACTGGATCATGGACCATCAGTTTTGAGGTTTTATTGATTGCGTGATCATTCCTCAGCCTATTGGAATGAATTCATTTTCAAAAGGTGAATTTCCTTGTTAACCTCTGAAGATCAGCTTCATAATAAATTGGGATTATATCGAAATTGTATCGAAGTAATTTGGGGCACATTGCTGCGTTTATCGCAGTCGCTGACGAAGGTAGTTTCACGGCCGCCGGACGGGTTCTGGCAATTTCGGGTTCAGCTGTAGGACAGGCTATTCGGCAATTCGAACACGACTTGGGAATGCAGCTTTTTGTCCGAACAACGCGATCCGTGGCCCTGACAGAAAAAGGGCAACTCCTTTTGTCCGATCTCCGTCCGGTTGCCCATGCTCTCTCAGAGACGCTGCAAAATGCGAAATTATCTGCGAATAGACCGGTGGGAAAACTGCGTCTGCTTTCACCACGTTCTGCCGTCGAGCAGATTCTGCTCCCTGCCTTACCAGAGTTCTCTAAAAAATACCCCGATATCGATGTCGATATCACCGTTGCAGATACTGATCTTCAATTACCCGCCGCAGAATACGATGCTGCGTTGAAAATTGGCGAGTTAATTAGTTCTGAAATGGTTGCGGTTCGTTTAGGCCCTGAGAAAAGACAGGTTGTTGTTGGAACGCCGGCTTTTCTGAAGCAATATGGTCAACCGGAGCACCCCAAGGATCTGGTTAACTTCCCCTGTGTTCGTTGGCGATGGTCAGGGCAGGAACATGCATATGATTGGGAGTTTCATGATGGGAGGAAATGGTTCTCTGTCCATGTTAAGGGACCGGTTCTTCTGACGGACAGGCAACTGGGCCTTAAACTGACGCTCGCAGGTTTTGGGCTCTGCATGGTTAGTTCTCCCGATGCGCAGCCTTATCTGGATAATGGTGAACTGGTAGAGTTATTCCCTTCTTACTGTCCGTTATATCCCGGATGGCATATTTGTTTCCCTCGGCAACATTATATACCTAAGCCGTTAAGACTTATGATTGACCATCTTCGTCGATTTCATGTTGGAACGTGACATTCTGTACTATATCGCGTCAATTGGATGCAATTTATGAGATCTTACTCTGCTTTCTTATGGATATTATTTGGAAGCTTTTTGAGTTTCCCAGCGCTTTGTCACGCTGCGTTGTCTCACTGCGATCCTGTTGCTTATGGTGCACGGCATGACGGACACACAAATGACGGTCCGGCTATTCAACGTGCCATTGCAGCCTGTAGCGAGGCAGGTGGTGGCGTGGTGTCGTTGACGTCAGGAAGATGGTTGAGCGGGCCTTTATCTCTCAAAAACCATGTCACGCTGAATCTGACGAAGGGAAGTACCCTTCTGGGGAGTTCGGACACTCATCTTTTCCACTGGGCCTTTCTGGGGAATCCAGCGCAGCCCGGTGAAGCCCTTGTTTCTGCGATTGATGTTCAGGACGTGGCTATAACCGGTCAGGGTCATATTGATGGGAATGGTGCCGCTGTCTGGTGGCCTCAAGCCGTACAGGCGCACAAGACGCAGACCTCAGGCCCTTTACCTTACGGGCCAGATTATCCGGGGGTTCCTGCTGCTAATGGTCTGCCACGCCCCTGGCTGATTGAGTTCTCGCATGTGCAACATGGAGGAATCTCAGGCATTACGGCGAGCAATTCTCCAATGTGGACAGTCGTTGTAAGGGAGTCCAGTCAGATCGGGATCGATCATCTCACGATCCGCAACCCTGCCTCGTCTCGGAATACCGATGGTATTGATCTCGTCTCCTCAAATCATATCGCGATGAGCAATCTCGATATTGCAACAGGGGATGACAACATCGCCATCAAGTCCGGTTTGACACAGCCGGGCCGGGCTGCAAGCGATATCAGCATTACACAGTCCCGCTTTGGCGTAGGACACGGTCTGTCCATTGGTAGCGAGCTGGCCAATGGGGCTCATCATATTAGAATTTCTGACGTCTCGTTTCAGAACACACTGTCCGGATTGCGGATTAAGTCTGGGCGAGATCGCGGCGGGGATATTGGCCGGATTAGCGCGGAACATGTGATGATGGATCATGTTCGGGTTCCACTGTCGATCAGTGATTATTATGTAGGGCAGCCCGGGGGAACGCAGCAGACTGCGTTAATGGCCGACCCCGCTGCTCCGGTAACGTCAACAACCCCACATATTCACGATGTCACCATAACAGATCTGACTGCGACAAATGCGGAGACGGTTGGCGTTGTGTTGGGTTTGCCCGAGGCACCGATTGGGAGGCTCATTTTGAGAAATATTCGCCTGTCGGCCCGGAAAGGCCTTCAGCTTAGTCATGTTCGCGGAAGTGCCTCTGGAAGCACGCTCACAGTCCAGACGTCTCCAGTTCTTAAGTGTGGACCTGGTGTGCATATTGACAGCTCAGAGCTGCGCTGTCCGGACGAGAGAAGCGTTCATGAATGAAGTATTGTCCTATGTCAGTGCCACGTTTTACCCGATCTGCTTAGGCTCAGGACCCATTGATTTGATTATGGAAATCTGATTCAGGCTCTGCGAGGAGACTGGCAATGAGCGACCTGTTTTGGCTGCCGGATGAACAGATGGATCGTCTGCGGCCCTTTTTCCCAAAGAGCCACGGCAAACC
>NZ_BJMK01000050.1 GCF_006539125.1 Gluconobacter sphaericus NBRC 12467 | reverse complement strand
CTTAATTTTTGGATGGGATAGGGCGGTTTACCCGCAAACTACTGATAACATTGCCAAATAAAATTGGCGTCCCATAGGGGATTCGAACCCCTGTTGCCGCCGTGAGAGGGCGATAAGTAAAGGTTAAATGGCTGGGTTTTATCGTTTAAATTGTTGATAACAGGGAATTTAATATCACTGACTGTCACTGGATACAACAGGATATCACATCAGGGTGGGCCCAAAACGGGCCCAAAAAGTTACCGCCCTGACTGGTTATCCAACGCTGCATCTCTGGAGCGGCAGGGGAGATATCTGATCACAGGGCCAGTGCCTGTCTGAGATCGTTATGTTCGAATGCGCTCGCCATACGCTGGATCTCCGCTGACCGGGCGCCGACTTCTCTGGCGGTCTCCCGCCATGTCGCGGTGACCGTCGCCACATCCTTGATGATAGTGCGCGCTTGCGGCAGCGTAAGAGCGAAGAATTCCGATGCCGCCTCGAGCAGATTGACCGAGCATGTGCCCTCATCAAGATCAATGTTTGTGGTCAGTACCCGTGCCTTGAGATCGGTCGGAACAGGGTTGAGATCATAGGCTGGAGAAAGCGACCATCCGGCCTTTCCCTGCCACAGGAAACCATGATTGCGCAGATGATCATCGACATTCGAGATCAGAACATTAAAAACCACGCGCCGATAAAGGGCGTGGGCGTCCGTCTTTCCCTGAGCACCGTGTCTTGCAAGGGCGTCCACGATTTCCGGGTAACTCCCACGTTCCCCGTCTCTGGCGCCCATCATCGCCATTGCGGACAGGAACGGAATGCGGGTGGCGCCGTCACGGTCGAAGCGCCGTGAGAGAAGAACCGCTTTGCCGGCGACATGGATCAGTTTGTGTCGTGGGGTAGCAATGCCAGCCTGCCGGGCCAGTCGCAAGGCGATCTCCTCCCAGGTTTCCATGCTGTAGTCGTCGGTCTCTTTGGGAAACTTGGCGATGGAGAGATGACCGTTCTGGTCGATGACCGAGGCTTTGGGCCTTGCGCCGCCAAGGGAAGAGCCGGGAGCGAAAATGAGCTGAAGGTCTTCGTCGGTCTCTTCGTCACGAAGAATGCGCTCGGTAATCTGAAGCAGGCGACCAAGGTCAATCAGAGCAGGGACGCCGTTCCGGATGGGGGCCTGAAAGACCTTCTTTTCCATCCAACGGAAGCGGAGTGCTCCCAGCCGGGTTTCATCAGCTACTCCGAGCAGATAGTCGCTTTCCGTGAGAGTGCGAACGGCGCGACCTTGACGTTCTGCAAGGCGACGTTCAGCTCGCTGCATGAGACGACGCCCCCATGTGTCCGGAGCAGAGTCGCCGATGGACCCGAAAATAGTTAGTCCGGCAGGGGGCGCGAAAGCCCCGCGCGTCAGCGTAAGTGCCGGTTCGAGCGAAAATCGTCCTGCGTCTTGGAGCCATGCGTCGTCATATTCGAACAGGATCGTCTCTGTGCCTCGGACTCGGTTGCTCCTTGCAACGCCGACAGGCCGTATCTGGCCGTTCAGATCAATATGCACTTCAAAGTCAGCCATCGCGGGACGGTCCAGTACTCCGTTTGAGATGGATATGTTTCGGCAAAGCTGCGCTGGCCAATGCCTGTCCGACACTGTCATGGCTGATGTCGGCAATCTGGCCCAGGCCGTCGAGCAGCCCGAGTGCCTGGAGGACGGTAGCATAGATGCCAATGCTGACACCGGCATCCCCAGCTTCGATCCTCTGTAGGGTCGAGCGCGAGGTAAAGGCGCGCTCTGCCACCACGGCCATAGGCAATTTGCGGCGACGACGAGCGTCGTGGATATCGCTGCCCAGCTTGCGCAATGCGCGGCGGACAGAAGCGGGCGGGCTATGCGGGGTCGGCATTTGTCATCTTCATGCTACATTATTTATGGATGTGTAGCACGAAGATAGCAAAATACTCAAAATAGAAATTGTTGACGGGGTTTATGGAGAGACCGTCAGTCCACCATACTCCCGTCCTCCTGTCGCTTCGCTTTTGTGAACTTCAGGGGCCAGAGTGCATGGCGGTCCTTGCGGGACAGCTTTGTCGGTTTGTCCTGCCAGTCTTCAGGAATACGCCCTTCACGCAGATCCTTTTTCTCCGCATTGGTATTGCTCTGCTTCGGAGCGCTACCAATGTCGCGTCCAGGATCTGGCCTAAAATTGGAAGATAACCGGCGTTGCGCAACACCGCGTTAAAGCGGTTGAGCAAAATATCAATCGCACCCGCCCGAGGCAGGCGCTCTCGGAACAGCCAGACGGTTTTTGCATCCGGCACGCGGTCCGACAGCCCCAGACCTAAAAATCGCATAAAGGAGAGACGGTCGTTGATCACGTATTCTGTCCGCTCGTCGGACAGATTGTTCAGCGTCCGTATGACCAGAATTTTGAACATCTGCACTGGATCAAACGGCGGCCGACCGCCTTTGCTTCCATCTGAATACGCCAGAGCCTTCTCCAGATCAGGGCGGAAGGCCTCAAAATCCACAATCCGGAAAGAGGCCTCAAGCTGATCCCCAGCCCACTCAAGTGGGCAAGACGATCTTCAACATCAAAAAAATCGGCTGCTTCATTATCCATCCTCCCAATCAACGCGGAAGAAGTGGAATAATGCAGAATAGGTCAGAGACAAGGGGTTGTTCGACCCCTCCAAGTGGTGGGGGAATTGGTGTTGAATTACTATTTAAAATTTATTCGATAAATATTTTCTATCAGCGGCTTATTTTTATTTTCCGCCATTGATATACGTCAACAAATTCTCCGCGAGGAAGATAGGTGATCTTTAATTTTTGGCCATTCCGTAAAATATCCAAGTTGATTTTTGTGTTTTGTTCTCCTTGTATTTGGTCCTGTGGGACCGGAGTGACGATGATGTCGCCATTATGCAATCCAGCTTCGGCTGCAGCGGAATTCGGTACCAAGCCTCGCACAACCCTTTTGGGTTCGGCTAAAACCGCGGGTTCAAATCCAAGCTCATATCGCCGGAGCTTAGTGGTATAGCGTTCGAAGCACGCTCCAAAGGCAGCAGATGCGGGAACTGGCTTTTCACCCGCTAGAAAGCTACGAAAGTGTTGGACGCTTTCTTCTCCCAGATTCTCACGCAGAAGGCTTTCCCAATCAGAATTTGAGAGAGATTTTCCCATTTTTTCTCGTGCCAGCATGCCGAGTACTAGAGTATCTAGTGATTTTTTATTATGTGTTTTCGAGCGCATTGCATAATCGACTGTTGCGAAATACAGCATGCTACGGTCGTAAGGCAAAGTCCTGATTCGCGTGTCCTTCCAGAACATGTCTGGAATTTCGCTATTAGGGCTGGTGGCGAAAATATCAGTGTAGTATCGGGCCGCCGAATAATTTATCGAATGCAGAAATAAATCGGCAGAAATCATGTGGAAGCGAAACGGCAGTGCTGCCTGATAAAAAACTGCCAGTCCTTCACCGAACCAAGAAGATAGCAGGCCCGTTGGATCGGTTATATATGGCGAGAACGTATGGAACATTTCGTGTGCCAAGGTGAGCTTTAATTCATCGGGATCGCTACCTGCTTCTGCACCGTACGTTTCTACGAATGAGTGATAAAGTCCGACCCCACCGCCTGCATTGATGGGATTGTATCGGAGAAATACAGTATAAGGTTGCGAGGCCGTTTGGTTGAAGAATTGTTTGTAATGGCCATGAAGCGTGTTTGCCCAACTCATCAACGCAGCAGCATCGAAATTCGGCTGTCCCTGCCAGGCACCGCGAAAATCCTGATCTGCTCCGGAAGGCGTCCATGCCTGGATGGCACCAGACATCATATAAGTTGCGTAGATTTCTGCCCGATCCATAATAGTCGATATGGTGTTGGCCCCGGAGTCCAGTGACGTCACGTTTGTCGATTTCTCCGAGCCGATTGATGCTGCCCAATGGATCGTTACACTGTATTTTCCGTCATAGAGCGGAAGCGGAAGAAACATGGAAGCCGCCCCTGATGTCGCTCTGTCAGCTTCATAGAGCCCGATCGGTGGGGCGGGCCCCCGTGGGGGCTTTGTTGCGTGTGCTGGGACAATGTAGGAGACGGTGAGTGGGCCAACTATCTTACGATCTGCCGACCACACTACGGATGGTCCACCGATTTCCGAATCCCGGTCGGATATTTCGGGCATGTCACGAGTGGATTCCAAAAGATGGACTTGCCCAAGAGAATCCGTGGCCGTCAAGTCACGAATATCTGGCGCTGCGCTGTCCACATTACTGTCGATCAACGGAAGGGATAGCAACGCCGATTTGGCTGTTTGGGCTGGTATGCGTGCAAACGTGAGGCTGACAGTCAGCGTGCCTTTTCCCATCCCAAGATTTTTGGGTGTTAACTCGATGCGTAATGGAATGGGACTTGACGCCTGGGTGGCTGCCGCGACGTTGATCGTAAGTAATGCGGTCGTGGCTGCAAGTGTAAGATAGGTCATGCGGGTCATCGGGGAGCGCGTCCTATATTGACGTTGCTATACATTCGATTTCAAGGTCGAACGGCATAGGCCAGCTTGCGACCGGTACGAATGTGCGTGACGGAAAACCAGACTGAAAGAATGTTTGGTAAACCCTGTTGATGCGTTCGTAGTGGCCGGTATTTGTCGCATAGATCCTGAGCATTGTAGCGCGCTCAAGTGAGGAGCCAGAATGATGGAGTACGTGGCTCAGCGCGCGCATACAGGCACTCGTCTGCTCTTCAATAGTTCCTGTGATCAGGTCCCCTGTCGCGACATCCAAGGGCGGCAATCCAGAAACAAAGACAAGACCAGCTGCTTTTGTGGCAAGAGACAGGGGCAATGCCAGCTTGTTAATCACGCCATCCAGAACTGGAATGGCGGGGTGTTCATGGCACATGGGGTGCATGTTTTTCTTTTGGGTCAAAATTTTGCGCTTGCAGTAAGTGAGAAAGTGGCAGGCTGGACGAGTGTTGCACCGACAAGGCCGGTTTTGGAGAGCGTACGTGCGCTCATGGCAAGAATTCCACGCGAGTTCGTCAGATTGCGGGCAGCGAAGTCCAGGCTGTATCGCCCTCTTTGAACACCCATGTTGAAGTTGACCTGAGAATACGCAGGCATTCGGTAGCGCGGGATATCAGCAGCCGACTGGAAGCCTCCCAGACGATTTCCGACATATGAATACTCGGCACCGACGTGGGCTGCGTAATAATCGTTGATATTGAAGTTGTAGTCGGCGCGAACGTTGCTTGTGATCCTGGCAGTATATGGCAGGAGATTGCCGCTCTGGCCGTACACTGTTCCGGTATTAAATGGCGTTGTAATATGGGCGTTCGTATAATTGAAGTAGGCGGCAATCGTGAGCCCGCGGATAACGCGGTATGAACCACTTACTTCAAGGCCGTTGGAAACGGCACTTCCACCGTTGACGGTGATGCCTTCGCTTTCGTTATTCAGGCCCACAAGCTGGATATGCTTCCAGTCAGTCCAGTAGAGCGAGACATCTACGGTGCCGCGATGGTGGTCAAAGTCGCCCTTCGCACCGATTTCATAATCCAGCGTCTTATCGGGCGCGAATGTTGTTGCTCCCTGAGACACCCCGATATTGGGGCCGCCGGAACGATAACCGCTGGCAATCCGCGCATAGGCCATCAGGTTGCTCGTGATGTGATAGCTCGGTGTGACAAGAAAAGTCGGAACTTTAAAATTATCTTTGATACGCGCCTGAACGCCGTCCGAAAGGATTCCGTCATCATCGTTGATGGTCGCGTCCTGCCTGATGGCGCTGTAACGCACACCCCCTTGAAGGTCGAGGCGATGTGTCAGATGGAGCGTGACATCACCAAAGCCCGCGACTTCGTTATACTGCGACTTGGTGCTTTCCTGACCGAGATCAAGTTGCGATGTAGAAATGAGAGATGGTCCATCCGCAGCATTAATCTGCTGATAGGCGTAAGACCGTTCGTGTGTGAAGAAGAAGCCTGCATGCCAGGTTAGAAAATGATGGAATTCGTCTCTACCCAATCGTACTTCCTGCGAAAACTTCGATGTCCCCATTTGTTGGTCTAATGCATATCCATAGTGAGACGGAAGTCCTACATTAGACGTGAGTAGTGGTTTAAATGTCGTCGTGACGTCCCATAAGCCAGTATACTGGCTTTCAACATAGCTGGTTGATGATGTCAGATTCAGGCCACCAAGGTCGAACGAGTTGGTGGCATTGAACGCATTGATCCGTGCCTGGCTTGTATCGGTGCCAGGAATGCGGCGTTGCTCCAGAGCTCCATAGACGGGTCGGTTATTGGTTGTGTTGTAATCAACGAGTGATGACCCGTTTGCGGTGCGAATACTGCTGAGAGCGGATAGATGGAGCGTGTACCAATCGGTAGGTTTCCACACAAGCGCTCCACGGCCACCTGATGCATGGGCCATGTTGTGAGTGCCTTTGCCCTGCAAGGGGTCCTGAACCCAGCCGGGATCGTCGCGATGGAAATAACTGCCGGTGATCGCCAGTTTATCTTTGATCAGCGGCGTTGAGAAACTCGCTCTTACGGCACCACCCTGATCGCCACCAGCCACGCTGTTGCCTGTAACCGCAACCTGTCCACTCATTTTTTTCATGTTCGGGTCATGCGTTACATATTTGATGATGCCCCCCATGGCGCTTGCGCCATACAGCGTGCCTTGTGGCCCCTTGAGTACTTCCACTTGTTGCAGCTCTGACGGATCCAGATCAGGCATCAGTTGATCACCGCCTGCGAGCGCGGAACTGGAAGTGATGGGCATGTCGTCGATATAGATGCCTGTCGTCGGCGTGTTTCCATCACCGCTGCTGATTCCACGAATGACTGGGGTTACGAAGCCGCGTCCATTCGTACTGACCGAGAGGCCGGGGATCTGCCGAAAGTAATCGAAGATCGAGATGGCATTTTGTTTTAACATGGTGTTCGCGCTAACGACGCTGACCGCCATAGGAACGTTCTGCAATGACTCCGCGTGCTTGCGTGCCATGACTGTGATGGTTTCAGGCTGACCGACGACGGACCCTGCGCCCCGCTTTGATAAGCGAGCCGGTGTCTTTGCCTTTGATGCGTGATGCATGGCAGGGGGCACGGCTGTATTCTTCGTTGCAGCGTGTGCCATCGGGTAGGACAACACCGCCACGGGAACGGCCAGTGTGACAGAGCGAAGTGCGGAAGTGTTAATAAGGCGGGAGCGCACTGAGACCATGGGAAAGACTGCCTTGCCTGATGAGCGGGGTGATGGCGTTATCGTTTCGAGTTTGAACCAGAACGCTTGAAAATATTTTGTCTAATTGCTTCTTCTGCCTTGATGAATGGGAAAGGAATCCCTTTAATTCGATCAAATTCAGGATTAATTTTCCTCGTCCCTGAACATCGCGGTATGATTTATCAGTCTACCTGGACAAGGGGACGGACGATGAAACAACGGAAGATCTAATGGCAAACGAGCTCACTCCCGTGGATATCCGTATTCTCGAAGTAATTCAGAATGATGCTTCACTCTCTACCGCGGATCTCGCGGAAAAGGTCGGTATCTCACACTCTCCATGTTGGAGGCGTCTTCAGCGCCTGAAAGAGGAAGGATACATTGATCGGCAGGTTGCAATTTTGAATCGCGAAAAATTTGGACAGGAATTTCTTGTTTTTGCTTTCGTCAAAGTCGCAGCGCTCTCGCCTGAACAAAGAAAAGAGTTCCATCGGAAGATCGAAAATCTTCCTCATATCATTGAGTGTTACTCAGTTCTGGGTGAATACGACCTCATTATTAAAGTTATGGCTTCGTCCCTCAAAGAATATCAAAACTTTATATTTGATACAGTAATGCGACTCCCAGGTGTTCAGGATGTTCGTTCGACAGCGGCGCTTTCGGTTCTGAAGGATACGACCGCGATACCCGTACGCGGAATAATGAGCCGCTAAAGCGCTCATTGCGCGCAAATTATGCAAAAATTGTTTGTTTTGGCGGTGAAAAGGAAAAAAAACATCTGATTTCGGCTCTATCCTGTGGGTAGCACGGGATAGAGCCGAAATCAGAAGGATTTTAAGCACAGTGAACGATGGTCGGAAAAAATCTGGTCTAGGCTTGATGTCTCTGGTGGCTCTCGGAGCTGGCTCGGCTATAGGTGTATCGATTTTTTCTGTTCTGGGCCCCGCAGCCCGGGTGGCTGGAACGGGCCTATTATTGTCGCTTGTTCTAGCGTCATGTCCGATGGCGTTGTTTGCGCTCTGTTACGCTGATCTAGGGCGTCGTTACCCGGTTTCTGGTGCATCGTATGAGTGGCCGCGCCGCTATTTGCATCCAGCAATAGGATTTTCAGTCGCTTGGATGCGTATAGTCGCAAACATAGGTGCTATGATCGTGTTGGCGTCAGTTCTTGTTGGTTACTTGTCGCCATATGTCAAATTACCACACAGCCTGACGATATTTGTCGTTATCTCGTCTATTTTCGCTATAAATTCCGTTGGTGTAAGAATTTCAGGGTATATACAGACAATTCTAATGGTTCTTCTGCTCGTCGTATTATTCGCCTTTACGATTGGTGGCTCTACCGTTGCGAATTGGAATACACTCGCTGTGACGTCAGGTCACGGTCCCATGGGTGTGTTGGCTGCTGTTGCGATCATGGTCTCATTGTTTATGGGGATCGAAGCGCCTGTAGAGCTTGGGGACGAAATTCGCGATGCGCGTCATACCATTCCCAAAGCAATTGTTATTTCAATTCTTCTCACGGCAATCGTCTATGGGGCGGTGGCTTCAACAACTCTAGCACTCATCGGACCTGAGGATCTGGGACGAAGCCAAGCTCCGCTCGCAGACGCAAGCGCCCGCATTTGGGGGCATTTCGCTGGCGCGGTCATCGCAGGTGTCGCCGTAATTTCGCTCCTCAAGAGCATGAACGCGACAGCAATGGTGTTCTCGAGAATGATTTTTGCAATGAGTCGCGGTGGTGTGTTGCCAGTTTATTTGTCGCACCTCCACCCCCGATACGGCACACCTTATCGCGCGACAGTGGTCGCGGCTCTTCTATCGCTAAGTGGCTTACTGCTTCCAGGCAGTCTCGTATTTCTCCTTCTGGCGGTCAATGTGCCGACATTACTGAAGTACATGGCGTGCTGTGCATCGGCAATCCGCGCCAGTCGTATGGATCCCACAGGAGCGGATGGTTTGCTGAGCCCATCATCTGTACTGGTCGCAGGAGTGTCTGCAATCATAATGGCTTCGGCCATGGTCGTGTTTTCTGTGTGGGAAGACTGGCGACCGGTCGCTCTGGTGGGTGCCTGGCTTATCGGGGGAGCAGTCTGGTATCGACTCTTTGTCCGCGATGTCAGAATGAATTATCCCGGCTGAGGGCATATTCTTGCCAAATCGATGCAGAATGGCGCTGTATCTCCGTTTAATTAGCGAAGAAATTTTCGCGCATATGCTGTCTTCTACTCCAAGAATTTTACTGGAGCAGGGTACAAGCGCGTGACAAACTCAAAGGCCGTAACGGAGAGCTACGCGAAGTGGGTCACGCGTCAGATTCGACGATCCCGATCTTCTGGCGATAATATTATTACGCTGTTTAACAGTTCTCCGTCTGAGCCCTCTCAATTGTTGCGTGAAATTGTTCTGAATACCTTTGAGAACGGTATGCCAGAAAATTATTTGACGACCATGGGGGGCGGGAATGTTCTTGTTCGGACCCTGTTGGCAGACCGATACGGCGTTTCCTGGAATCAGGTTTGCTGCACGACTGGCGCAAGCGCGGCTTTGGTCATGTTGCTCAAGGTTCTTGTCGAATCTGGGGACGATGTTCTTGTGGAAACGCCCTGCTTTGATTTGTTTCCATTGTTCGTCGCAGATAGAGGGGCGCAGTCCATTCCATTCGCGCGCTCCGGAGACAGATTTGACATTGATCCAGACCTTCTACGTCACGCTCTGACCCCCAAGACTAAACTGATCATACTAAGCAATCTTCATAATCCTTCTGGATTTCCAATATCTCGGAACAGTTTGAAAGCAGTTGCGGAAATTGCCGAGAAACATGGATTATATGTGATTGTAGATGAGGTTTATCGGGATTACCTGTTCGGTCCCAATAGGCCCCCGGCGGCTGCATCGCTTTCATCAAGAATGATTAGCTTAAGCAGCATGACGAAAAACTGGGGGCTGAGCACGCTGAGGTGCGGCTGGATCGTCGGAGCTCCTGACCTTATGGCTCAGGTTGAGGAGCGTGCGACAACTTTTGATTTCGGCATGTCAAACCTGACGCATTCTCTTGCCGCATGTGTTCTTCAACAGGCAGATCGTTTTGATGCAGTCGTTCAAGCGCAGGCTGACGCGTTTGAGGCTGTATTCAGACGCTTTTTTGTTGAATGGAAGCGTGAAGGGATGGTTGAGGGGCAGGTGCCGAATTTCGGCTGCATCCGCTTCCCGTTATTACCGGGCATAGAGGATACACTGGATTTTTCCGAGCGTCTTGCGGAACGCGATCGCGTTATTGTGGCACCTGGAGAATTCTTTGGGGCATCTGGTCATGTCAGATTGGGGTTATCTTCTGACATGACACAGCTCACGACAGGTCTAGAAAGGTTCACGAATGCTCTGCGTCAGTATCACTCTCCGTGAGCATTCAGCTTAACTAGGTTTCGTGGACAAAGGGTATCCACTGGAGGACTGACACGAGATGGAGGGATCGAAAAACCTCTGGTTTTGGGGTTTGTTCTGTGATTCCCTTTCTTCGGTTTTGATTGAGGGAATGGCGCTATGAAGCAGTCTGGCTTCTTTGATGTTGAAGAACGGCTTGCCCGGTTGAGCGGGCTTGGTGATCAGCTCGAAGCCTTTT
>NZ_BJMK01000049.1 GCF_006539125.1 Gluconobacter sphaericus NBRC 12467 | reverse complement strand
CATCTCCAATCAACGCAGGAAAAATGGAATCACACAGATAGGCCCAGAACCAGAGGTTTTTCGAACCCTCCAATCTATGTCTGCTTTTTCTTATTATCGGACATAGGTCCGAGACATCAAGAAAGGCCCGCAAAGGTCTCTACGAGGCGTGTTCGACACACGCCATGCAAGGACAACGTCTGCTCCCGGAGGGACAGTCTGATCATCTCTGCCACTCTCCGCGATAGCCATTTCAACTCACGCAGGTCTGTAACTATTCTGAGGCTCGCGGCTGACTTGGGAGGTAAACGGAATGTCCGCTCCGGAGGTCTGATCCGCCCAAAGCGGACATTTTGCCATTTTCGGCTTGAGACGGAGCTTGCTGACGTGGTATCTACCATGTAGACACACGTAGGAGAGATTCAATGCTTGGAACCGTTCGTAAATGGGGGAACAGCGCCGCCATTCGTTTGCCGGCCAATATCCTTGAAGCGGCTCACCTGCATGTTAACCAGGCCGTTGATGTCCGGGAAGAAGATGGACGCATCGTCATTCAACCGGTTCGATCTGCTGCCCTTTCTCTGGAAGCCCTGACCGCTGCGATCACGGATGATAACCGCCATGGTGAAGTGAGTTTTGGATCTGAAGTCGGTGGAGAGATCTGGTAAGTGTCGGCGTGGGTACCAGACTGCGGAGACATTGTCTGGCTGGAGTTTGATCCTCAGGCAGGGCGTGAACAGGCCGGACATCGCCCCGCTGTCGTATTGTCTCCCGCCAGCTATAACAAAAAATCCGGAATGATCGTCTGTTGCCCGACAACGACAAAAGTCAAAGGGTATCCTTTTGAAGTACCCCTGACGGGAGAACCAACAAGCGTTGTTCTCTCTGATCAGGTTCGCAGTCTTGACTGGCGTGCCAGACGGGCCAAGCATAAAGGCCGGGTTTCTGAAGGCGAACTTGAAGCGGTCCGCGAGCGCGTTCGGCTATTAATCGGATAAGAGCAGGGAAAGCGAAATACCCCCTTTTCGCTTTCCCTGTCACAGGAGGCAGGCCACCCTGTGCGCTCCGAATGCTTATACGGTGATCGTTCCGGAAATACGGGTCACGACATTCCCGCCGATCCAGATATCGTCACTGACTTTCTCCACGAAGACCTGCCCGTCTCCAACAAAGGCTCGCACCTCAAACTGGGCATCTGTTCCGTCACGCACGGGGTCCCACGTATCAACAATACCCACGCGCTGCCCCTTCAGCGCCATCCAGCCAGGACCATTACTGTTCTCCCCGATTGTCCATCATCGTCGACGCCGGTTTCATTGCTTTACCCACGCAACCGACAGCTCTCGCCACGGGGGCGTGTGTTCATCGACTGGGTCGCTGACCTGTTTCCGAAAATGACGTTGTGACGGTCGAATGTGCCGGCTGACCGTGGGAAGCCATTCGTTACGTCCCCGATCGGCGTCACCCATTACGAAAACCTGTTGTCAGGCCCGCACTTATGTCTTGATCGCGACCAGCTTTGCAATCTGTTGTCCGGCAGGATCGAAATTCCCTGGCCTGAGCCACACCTCAAGTGCGGCTTTGATATCAGGCCAGTCGGTATCGGTCATTGCGAACCAGACCGTGTCACGATTCTGACCCTTGGCCACCATATGGTTCCGAAAGAGTCCTTCAAACCGGAAGCCGAACCGTTCGGCTGCCCGCTTGGATGGCCCGTTCAGATCGTTGCATTTCCACTCGAACCGGCGATAGCCGAGCGTGTCGAAAACATAGGATGCGAACAGGTACAGCGCTTCCGTGGTGACGCAGGTGCGTGCGATCGCCGGCCCCCACAGAATGCTGCCGATCTCAATGACGCCATGCGCCGTATCGATCCGCATCAGGGCCTGGCGCCCCTCGGCGCGGCCGGTCGCCTTGTCGATCACCGCGAAGAACAGGGGATCTTCGGATGTTGCCGCTTTCTCGATCCAGGCATGGAAGCTCGCGGCGTCGGCGGGTGTCGTCTCGAACAGGTAGCGGAACCGGTCATCGGCCCCCGGTTCCTGCGCCGAGCGCAGCAGATCGGCCTCATGAAGCGCCGGATCGAGCGGCTCCAGTCGCGTATAGCGCCCCTCCATGACAAGACGGGCAGGTCTGGGCACACCGGTCCAGTTCGTCAGATCTGTTGTCATTGTCTGTTCAGACATCCCGTGGCTGTTTCTTGTCTTCCTATCGCAGCAGGCAGCTCGGCACCATGCATCCATATGGTGCCGAGCTTTTTAGTCTGGCCACAGGTCAGCTTTAGCGGTCTTCTCGTCTGAGAGCCGCAAGTCCGGAACCGGCCCAGTTCCTGTCGGTCTATGACGTGGTTGGATGTGGGTTGAACGTCTTCTTCTGACCGAGGCTGCCGCTCTTCATGTCGCGTGCACATGACCGCTTTGTCCCAAACGCAGTCTATCGCGGCTCGCCTGACAATGTCGGCTTTCGGAAAACTGTCATCACCACATCGATGTCGGACATAACTGGTGTCTTCTGGACTTCCGGAAAGCGGACAGATATGTCGTGATAATATCAACTGTTAAAGGTACTGATCTGTTTGAGCCTATTTTTTGATGCCGATGGATCGGATGATTGGCGGTATGGCCGTGAGATTGTTCTAGGCTGAGAAGGTGACGTTTATCACCCAAAAGAAACTGCTCTGGAAAATATCGACCCGGGTACTCTTCTTGCTGGCAAGGCGTATGACGCGGACCGGTTTGTCGATCGGCTAATATAGCGAGAGATTACCACGGTCACCCCATCAAAACGCAACAGAACGATACAAAGAAAAATCGATTTTTCTCTCTACTACGAACGGAACCTTGTTGAGAGATTATTCAACAAAACCAAGAAGTTTGGCGCTATCGCAATCCGCTACGATGAACTGAAGTTCACCTTCCTCACAGCCGTGGGACTTGCCTCAATCATCATCCTGCTTAACTGACGACACGCTGTAGGCTTGAAAAAAATTATTACAATCATCGATTGATATCGAGCTACATTATCTCCAGATCAGAGAGTTGAGTTTCAACATGTAAGCTCGCTGCTTCCTGAGCTGTAGTTTGGGAATCGATGAGGCGCGCATAAGCAGGGACCAGATCTGGCCACATGGATCGGAGCGAAAGGATAACAGCGCGCGCGCGCTGATCCGAGACACCGTAGACGACGTGCTTGGCCTGCCTTCTACCTCTAATAATTCCAGCGTTCCGAAGAACACCCACCTGTTGCGAAAGGGTGGGCTGATGAATGTCCAGACATCGTTCGATCTCGGACACCGATCGCTCCCCCTCAACAAGCAGGCAAGCAATAGCCAACCGTGTCGGATTACCAAGAACCCGCAGGACACTGCTTGCCGCAGCGACATCTCGACAGAGCACGGACAATACCATGTCCCCCTTATACAGCGTTTCAGACAAAGGGTAGAGAAAAATCAGATTATACCACTTTTATATATAGTTTATAGAATTAAGAACGAATCACCTTGCGTATTTTGTTATCATTATATCATTATGCATATCGATATAGTGAAAGGGCTTCAAGTGTCACTAAAAATTGGGGTACATAATGCAAACCTGCATCTGTTTCTCGCGTCCCATTGGCCCGCTCTGTTTAATGGAATCGCAGTCGAATTCGTACATTATGATGATGGCCGTGAGAGCGCTCGCTTCCTGACGCGTGGTGAAATTGACATTTGTGGTACCGGATCGACGCCGCCGATCATTGCTCAGGCGAACGGTGCCGAAGTTGAATATATCGCGGCATCAGCTCGTCGGCCGCACAATGGTGCCCTGGTGACAACACCTACATCAGCTATTGCGGACATCCGAGATCTCCAGGAAGCGAGGATCGCGTTGGTTGACGGCTCGTTCCATACCTACCTACTGGCACGTCTTCTGGATGGGGTGGGACTTACTCTGCGAGACGTGCGACGCGTTGAACTCTCGCCGTCAGCATCCCTCACTCACCTTCTGGACGGCAAAGTGGATGCATGGATTGCAATGTCTCCATTGCTCGAAAAGGCAATATCCAAAAATTTCGTCAAGGTCATTGCCGAGTGTGGTGACAAAATTCCCAATCGCTCTGTTTTCTGGACGATCAGGAATAGAAAGCTTTCCGCATCACAGAAAGAAGACGTTCTTTCGCGCCTGATAACTCTCGGGCGGGAAATTAGCGCTGATCCAGAAAGAGCAGCACGCATTCTGACGGATGCCCGCACAGAACATGTCGATCTGAATACTTGGTCAACAGCCATCGCTGCACGGGATTGGAGCATACACGCAGCTGATCGGGAAATCGCCGATGAACAGCAGGAAGAGGCGGACACCCTCCTGCGTCATGGTGACCTCTCTCGGGAAATTGCTGTCCTGGACGCCATGCGGCTCTGAGTGGGCCTTAAACCTCTTCCACGGAGAAAATGTGACATGAAAATATTTGGATATATGTGTGCGCCTGACGGAGTTTACCCGTGGCGTCAGGACGGAACGCGCAAGGTAGATCTTGGATATTATCGTCAGTTGGCGTCAGCCTACGATCAACTTGGATATACTGGCGCGCTTTTTGCGACCGGCGCGCATGATGTCTGGGCGCTGGGAAGTGCGCTGGCCTCTTTCACAGACCGTCTGAAATTTCTGATTGCCATTCACCCAGGGCTAATCCCTCCAACACTGCTCGGAAAAATGGCGGCATCATTGCAGGAATTTACGAAGGGGCGCGTGCTGCTAAACATTGTCTCAGGCACTACAGAAATGCTGGAGACTTATGGGCTTCACCTCCCTCATGGCGAACGCTATGCCATGGCGGACGAATATCTTTCCATATGGCATAGGCTGATGGAAGGCGAGGCCGTGACGTATGAAGGGCGTTACATCTCTCTCAAGAACGCGAAGCTGGCCCTTCCAGTCGGAAAGACGATCCCTGCGCCGCCCCTGTATTTCGGCGGCTCATCGGATGCTGCGATTGATGTCGCCGCACGCCATGTCCATACCTATCTGTCGTGGGGGGAAACGCCAGACCAACTCGCGGAAAAGCATGCCCGTGTTCAAGAACGGGCCAAGAGTTATGGCCGGGAACTCTCATTCGGAGTTCGTCTCTATGTGATCGTGCGCCGCACCGACAATGAGGCATGGGACGCTGCCAATGACTTATATGCTCATATGGATGCGGACAGCGTGGCGGCCAATCAGCGAATGATTAATAATACCGACTCTGTTGGCCAAAAACGCATGGCGGCGTTGCACCAAGGCAAAAAACCCGAAAATCTTCGGGATCTTGAAATAGCACCAAATCTCTGGTCGGGCATTGGTCTCGTGCGCCCTGGACCTGGCACTGCGATCGTAGGGTCGCCAGATACGGTTCTGCGTACGCTGGAGGCATATCAAAAAGCCGGAATCGAAACGTTCATTCTTTCAGGCATGCCCCTGCTCGAAGAAGCCTACCGCTTCGGCGAACTGGTTATGCCACGTCTACCAACCGAGAATGCGGCGTCGACTCCCATTAATCAGAACCTCACCTGGTCGTCTCTCTTCGATCGTGATCAGCAGAGTTCGTAAACCCGAGCTTAGCTGGCGCCCAAGGATTTCCCACATGTCTCAGTCGCGCTTCCCCGTTCATCGCTATCTGACGCACGCCCATCGTTTTGCCCTTCTCGGTAGCACACTGCTTGCATATCCTGTGGTGGAAGCGAGCGCCGCCTCTCCGCTACTCGCGGAAAAAAAACATTCGTCACCATCTGTTCAACATTCTGATCCGAAACATGCTACGTCCGCTATCGGCAACACACGACCGCGCGATGAAACGCTCACTGTTGTTGCTCAGCGCAGACGGCAAAACCCGCAAACAGTGCCGGTTTCTCTGTCAGTCATCGGCGGTGACCAGATTTTACGCGATGCCCAGTTGCAGCGCACCAGCGACATCGCAAAACTCGTACCCAATCTTCAAGGCGCAGCGACCGAAGGACCTGAACGCCCCCGGTGGTTCATGCGCGGAATTGGTACGAACAGCACCAACGCGAATACCGTCAATCCGGTCGGAGTCTATTACGACGAAGTCTACATCGCCAACGTTTATAATCAGGGCTTCCCCCTATTCGACCTGGCGCAGACAGAGGTTCTTCGGGGTCCACAGGGGACGTTGTGGGGTAAGAACGCCAATGGCGGTGCAATTAACCTAATTTCTCAGGCACCAACATTCAAACGCCAGGGATATGCCAAATTCGGCTATGGAAGCTTCAATCATTCTCAGGAACAGGTCGCAATCGGTGGCACGATCATCCCCGAAAAGGTGGCCGGCCGTTTTGCCTTCTATGGGGATAACAGCGATGGGTGGCAAAAAAATGTCACGGACGGAAAAAAACTTGGAGGTGGCCTGGACACGGCGGCGCGGGGGCAGTTGCTCATCCGGGCCACGCCTGATCTCAATATTACATTGAATGGCCATTACAGAAGGTTTGACGGGTCAGTATATCCGCAACAATACGCAGCGGATTTGTCGAAAAGCGGTTTTGGCAATCCGTCAACCGTGTATATTCCGGGCTATAACACGCCATCAGCCGTTCCGAAACTGGCGTATGACGAGGTCAATACATATCGCGCTCAGCAATTCGTTCAGGAAACCGGTGGGTTCGTCAAGGCGGTCTGGTCCCAGCCGCATTTCACGCTGACCTCAATCTCCGCTGCTGAAGGAAACCGTCGCAACCAGAGCGAAGCATACCCCATGATTGCGTTGCCTACCGGGCAGACACCTTACAACGCATCTTACAATACCGGTGACTACTGGCAGGCAACACAGGAAATTCGCATTGCTTCTCATGGTACCCGTCGCTGGACCTGGCAAGCCGGTCTTTTCGGAATGCTCGAGCATCTCGACAGCATCGGCGCGAATGCCTATTACCATACACCCGTAACTGCCAATGGTCAGGCGCTTTCTTTTTCCGTTCCGCCATATTCTCGGGATCATTATGATCAAAATTGGCAAAACGGCTCAGCATTTGCTAGCGCTACCTATAACGTAACATCGCGTTTTCACATCACCGGCGGCTTGCGGTGGTCCATTGAGCGGATCGGCATCACGAACGCCTATGACGCAGTCCCTCTGACTGGAAGCGCGGGGGTCTATGGAAATTCTCTTGCCTCACTACCTGCTGGCGCATCCAGAGTATTGACTCAGAAAGAGCATAATACCTACCGGAACTGGAACTCTGATTTTACGATCCAATACGATATAACGCGACAGGCAATGGCTTATTTTCGTTTCGCTTCGGGGAAGATGCCGGGAAATTACAGCTTTACAGGGTATAGCAGGGTTCCGGGCACATCGTTTTCGGCTCAGCAATTAACATCTGTGAATCCGGAAACCATCGATTCGTTCGAATTGGGTGCCAAGACGCAATTCTGGGACCATCGGTTGACCCTGAATGCCGATGTATTTCGCTATAATTATGCGAACGCATTGGTGAACGTTCCGACCAATATTGGGAGAGGCATTACGACCATTGTTTTTCGCAATGCTGGCGCGGCCCGTATTCAGGGCGCTGAGGTGGAAACAGTGCTCCACCCGGTCGTCGGCCTGAAGCTCGGTGCCAATCTGGGTCTGCTGGACACGCGCTACACATCGCAAAGTGAATACGGCGACGGAATTCTGGGGGCACAGATCCCGCGCTCACCCCATGTCAGCTTGTCAGGATATGCCGACTACGACATCCGGCTTCCTCACGGTGACCTCATTCTGGGAAGCGACTTCCAATACTACTCAAAACAATACTTTTATCCGTCGGTATCCTCCCAAACATCAGATCCTTTGCTAAGCCAGAGAAAATACGCGCTTTGGAATGCCCATCTGACATGGTTCCCCCAGAACAATCATCATCTTTCGTTTGATGCGTCCGTTCTGAATTTGCAGAATAGCCATTACAAGTCTCTGGCAATTACCCCGATCAACGGCCTGTCTTCTCTCACGCTGGGACAGCCGCGTAGTTTCTTTCTTCAGGCAATGTATCGCTTCTGAATTGTAGAGGACGCAGGCTTATGGCCGACAGAGTACTGTCCCCGTTCCATCGATCCGCCCTCTGCGGGATGGCGATCGGAATGTTTATGCTGAGTTATGGCGATCGTGCTGTCCTCTCGGTCAGCATGCCTCTCATTGCGCATGAGTTTAATCTAGGGCCTGCCCAGACCGGATGGGTTCTTTCGAGTTTTCTTTGGTCCTACGTGATACTCACGTTCCCCGCCTCCTTATTGGTCGATCGTTATCCGACCCGGACGATGGGAGTGGCGGCTCTTCTGATCTGGTCGTTCGCCATGTTCATGGGAGGCTTATCTGCTACTCTTTTTGTCTTCCTCATGAGTCGTGTTCTATTGGGTATCGGTGAAACGCCGACATTCCCGCTGGCCAACCGGATTGTCCGCCAGTGGTCTGGGGAACAACACAGGGGAATGATCCTGACAGCTCTGGTCTGCTCCAGCCAGATCGGGCTTGCTTTCGGACTTCTGGGAAGTGGATGGCTGGCTGGCTGGACCGGTTGGCGAAGTGCGTTTCTGGCCTATGGTGCGCTCAGTATCGTCATAGCCGTATGCTGGAGGTCAGTCTTTCCCGCTGAAGCCGTCAAAAGAATGAAATGGAGTGATGGTCGCTCGCTGCTCAATCTTCTTACTCAACGCACCTTCTGGGGACTTTTGTCTCCTGGTGCGGCCGGACAATACGCAAATTTCCTGATGATGTCATGGTTCCCCACCTATTTGCATCGAACGTTCCATTTACAGACCTTTGAAACAGGCTTGGATGCAAGCATCTGTTACGGAGTAGCAGCCGTTTTTTCGGTCGTGCTCGGAAAAATAGCGGAAAAGATTTCCCTCGCCTTTTTGCCGAAACAGATACTGGCACCCAGACGTCTTGTTGTGGCGGTATTGCTTCTGGGATCTTCGGTGATTGGCATCCTTCCGTTTCTAAATTCGGTATGGTTGGTTTTATTTTGTGTTTCAGTAGTGATCGGTTTGATTATGGCCGCGTTGGGCGCCAACACGGCACTTGGCTCCGATCTTCTGGTAGACGGTACCCGAATTGGGTCAGTCACTGGGTTCGGAATGATTTTCGGCAATGGAGTCGGGTTTCTTGCTCCAGTGACAACCGGGTACCTTGTACATTTGACCGGGACATTCTCCAGCGCTTTCTATTTGGCTGCGTTCGTTCTAGTTGCCGGAGCCGCTTTGGCGACACTTCTTCCAAGGCAGCCTCTTCAGCTGACCAAATGATGTGGAGAGTTCGAAGAAACGGTGATTGATTTCTCTTTTACCTGATTTCAGGTTTTTGGGGAGTTGATTGCTGGTTCCTAAACGTGATTTTCATTCTGCAATTTGAGCTGAGTCAGACCTTCATACTCTGCGGAGGTTTTTCAAATAAATGCTGGCGCGGCGTGAGAGTGCACCAGCATCGACCTGTCTGCTTTCTCCATCACGTTTCCAATAGCAGACATTCCGCTTGCCCCCTAATTCGCCTGTCTGCTCAAAAGAACCAGAACAGACAGGCGGCAGTCGCCTTCATTTCGGTCATAAACAGGGGCGTTTAAGTTTTTGGAAAGCAGACATGATCGATCAAGTGCGTACGAGTATTTTATAGTCAGATTCTGTAATGTTCATTGCCATGTAGGCGCGCTTGGTCTGGGCTTCCCTGATCGTGTCCAGCGACAGCCCGTTTGCGAGCATGTCCTCAATTAGGTCGATATGCAGGGCTGCCAGAAGAGCGTGGGCGTTATAGAGGGCCGCACCCTCCGGCGGCGAGCCCGTCCCTTCCTCGATGAACCTCGCGGTCACCCCAAGCATCCAGCGATAATGCGGCGATTGCAGAATGCCCGGACCGAATTCGAGCGCCCGGATCAGGTGGCGGTTGTCGAGCTTGAACGTCAAGATCAGGTCAAGAAACGCTGCAAGACGCTGTTGCGGTAAAGTTTCTTGCCGGAAAGGAGCCGCACCACTCTCCACGCTTGCCCGTAGAGCTTCGATCTTTGTGGCCCAGAGAGCGTCGAGCAATCCCGCGCGACTACCGAATGCGCGGAACAGTGTTCCCTTCCCGACACTGCATGCCGCCGCAATGGCATCCATGGTCACACGTTCAGGCCCATCAGCCTGTGCAAAGAGGATATCAGCGGCCTCAAGCATGCGGATCGTGGCGGTCGGCGGCCGTCCGCGACGAACCACTTGATTTTCGGACTTGCGGTCCGATATATAATGTAAATCTGGACTCATGGTCCGGAAATCATATCAAGGAAGCACCATGTCACCAACATCCGAACTGCCAGACTGGCTCGAAAATGCGCTGGACGCACTTCGCGCAGGTGATATCGCGGGCTGGATGGCGATCTACGCAGCCGACGCATGCCATGAATTTCCGTTCGCGCCCGAAGGTGCCCCGCGTAAACTGATCGGACGGGACGCCATTGCGGCCTATATGGCCCATCTGCCGTCTATAATCCGGTTCGGCGGGCTGAGCGACATTCGCGTCCGTAGCGCGGGCAACGAACTGATTGTTGAGGCAACGGGCCATCATGAACGCGTTGTCGACGATAGCACAAAGAGCTTGTCCTACGTCTGGTTCATCGAAAGGCGTGACGCGAAGGTCACTCGGATACGCGACTATATGAACCCGCTTCAGCTTGCAGCGATTGTCTCAGACTGAATGGCACAAGCTGGCATGGCGTCCCCCGAAGACTAACGGTCGGAACGGACGGTTTGAATGGGGCTGCTCTCGCCTACATCTCGGACAATCCGAAATACAAACAACTGATCTTAAAGCGGATGACGCCGCCTAATCTTGCCTGGGTCATTTTTATTTTCTCAGGCGAGTATCCATGCGCGACGGATTCAGTTCGATCCGAACTAACGTTTCCGCTCTGAAGACTTGATGCAGCGCGTCGCGAGCAGCAGAATACCATGGAATAATGCAAGCAACCCAAATGTTTCGGCATAAGCCTCCGATGCGACATGGGATGGAGCGATTGTCGC
>NZ_BJMK01000048.1 GCF_006539125.1 Gluconobacter sphaericus NBRC 12467 | reverse complement strand
TTCAATAACGGTCTGCAGCTTGGACATTCACAATAAATATATGTCATTGGCACATACGTCAATGACATATGAATCGGAAGATTCAAGCCTCATGATGGGCGTTCAGACAAATATCATCCCATCTCCAAAACCATCGGTTTTCTGCAGAAAAATCTATGTCCGCTTTTTATTATCGGACATAGGGGTGGGAACCAAAAAAGCCCCGAAAAGGTCTTTCAGAGGCGTGTTCGACAGACGCTCATGCAAGGGCAAAGTGGAGGGTTCGAAGAACCCACTGGTTTTGAAACCAGCTCTGTGATTCCCTTCCTTCGGTTCTGACTGAGGGAATGGTGCTATGAAGCAGGCGGGATTTTTTGATGTTGAAGAGCGGCTTGCCCGCTTGAGCGGGCTTGGCGATCAGCTCGAAGCATTTTCCCGGACTGTGGATTTTGAGGTGTTCCGCCCTGACCTGGAGCAGGCTCTGGCCTATTCAGATGGAAGCAAGGGCGGGCGACCGCCATTTGATCCGGTGCTGATGTTCAGGATCCTGGTGATTCAGACGTTGAACAATTTGTTTGATGAACGGACGGAATATCTGATCAACGACGGCCTGTCCTTCATGCGTTTCCTCGGTCTGGGACTGTCGGACCGGGTACCCGATGCCAAAACACTCTGGCTGTTCCGCGAGCGTCTGACCCAGGCGGGAGCTATTGAAAGACTGTTTGACCGGTTTGATGCAACTCTGCGGAACGCCAGTTATCTGCCAATGTCAGGCCAGATCCTGGATGCGACATTGGTAGCGGCTCCAAAGCAGCGCAATACGAACGCTGAGAAAGCCGACCTCCGGGCTGGGCGTATTCCTGAAGACTGGCAGGATAAGCCATCCAAATTGCCCCACAAGGATCGCCATGCACGATGGACACTGAAGTTCACGAAGGCAGAGCGCGGCGGGATGACGGGACGATCCCCACAACGGATCTTGCCATTCCGTTCTTTGGCTACAAATCGCATGTTTCCATCGACCGGAAGTTCCGGTTCATCCGGAAATGGAAGACAACAGATGCCGTCGCCAGTGATGGTGCGCGATTGCGAGACGGCCTCAGAACTGAGGGCCGTCCTTGGCAGATGGATCGCCCATTAAAACGAAAGGCGTCCGCATACCGCACTGGCTGGACGCACGCCCGATGAGGCGTATCATGACGCGCCGACGCCCTCTGGTCCGGGGTTAACCTCGGACCAGAGGGCCAACAGCAGCGTCGTCAGAATGGCGGCATAACAACAAACGGGTATAGCTTATTCAAACCTAAAAACTATCCGAACGGACGGGGCTACCTCGAGGTGCTTGCTCCTTTTTTAGCACAGAGCACGGTCGTCGGCTTTTCCAGATTAATTGACCCGTTTAAAACGGATAATGCTGCGGGACATTTTTCCGTTATCCCAGTTAGGCATAATCCGCCAAGGCGTCAGAACATCAGCTTCATTCCCTTTTACGACGATATTACGACGCTGCTCTGTTCCAACCCATTCTGGCGCCCATGCTGTCTGTACACTTGTAACCCACTGGTTACCTTCCACACGATAGCGGCCAATATAGGCAACGAGTGTCTTCATGAGATGCGCGCGATCTGCGTCATTTTTTGCCGGCTGACGATCACTCCCTTCAAGATTAAACGCAACCCAACCGTCAGGGGTGAAAATAACGCGACCACGCGGATGGGCACCCATAGCGTCAATCAACTTCCCGGTTTCTTTATCCTGAACCTTATAAGAGACCAGCTCCCAAACCCCGACTATGTTCTTTTTCAAGTCTGGATCAACCTGCTTTGGAAGTTCCGGAATGGATACTTCCTGAGCATGGACAGATGACAATGAAGACATAGACACAGCTCCCGCAAAAGACATAATCATCATAATTTTTGTGTATTTCCGCATTTTTTTAAACATATTTATATCCTTTTGTTTTAAACAATATTTCGCGCTTTGTGACGCCTTGTGGCGAACACTACGGCACACAGTACCAGAAGCAGTATTGCTCCCGCCGCCATGCCAACTCGGGACAACAGCAATAATGGAGAGGCAGGCCCACCCTTTCTGATAAGCGCGACATCCTGTGGTGTGACCTGAACGTCTGATCGACCATATGTTTTGAAAACAAAATTGCTCAACCTGGCGATCTGACTATCGTCTAATTGTACAGCATCTCCCGATTTCCCGCCGAAACCTGGCATGAAGGCTTGGCGCCCCTCTACCGATCGAGAGACACCATACAGAATGGTCGATATCAGGTTGTCGCCACGCGACGCGCCTGTCACCGAATTATGCCAGAGAGATGGATAATAACCGTCTTTACTCCCCTGAGCACTGGCCCCATGACACGAGGCGCAGTTCCCCATAAAGAGAGCTGCTCCACTGGCGGTGTCGTCGTTATGATCCATAATCGGGGTTGCCCCCCGTAGTTCAACTGCCGGACTTACGTCATGACCCTGCTGAAATCTGGATGACGTGTGATCATTCGGATCACTAACCGGCTTTAAGCTGCGTAAATAAACGCTAATGGCATTGAGATCGCCGGAAGACATGCGGGAGAAGCTGTGTTCAACAGCCTCACCCATCCCGCCTCCGGCCTGAGCTTTGCCATGCAGGCGTCCCGTGCGGAGATATTCCGTAAGATCCTGATCACTCCAACTCCCAATACCACTGACTGTGTCAGGGGTAATGTTTGGTGCGTACCATGTTCCAAGACTGGCTCCCGACAGCGGGTGCGCCAGATCTTCCTGCATCAGGAACCCACGATGTGTATGGCAGGTTCCACAATGCGTCGCCCCCTGTACCAGATAAGCTCCCCTGTTCCACTCTGCCGACTTTGTCGCATCAGCCTGATAGGGTTTTCCATTCAGGAACAACATGTTCCAAAAAGACATGGAGAACCGGATATTCATCGGAAATGGCAGCGCTGTAACCGGTCCTTTTTTATCTACCGGAGCAACCTCCTTCTGGAAGTAAGCATATAAATCAGCAATGTCCTGATCCGTCAGATAGGAATAAGCTGTGTACGGCATTGCGGGGTACAGGTTGGCACCATCTTTTCTGACGCCACGCCGAACAGCCTTATCGAAATCTTCTAAAGAATAGTGACCAATACCTGCTGAAAGAGACGGAGTGATGTTTGTCGAATAGATAACTCCCAAGGGGGTATGCATGGCCAACCCACCCGCGAAAGGCTGTCCATGGGGCGCCGTATGACAGGCTACGCAGTCTGAAGCAACTGCCAGATACTGACCACGCTGTGGGTTTCCAAGTGGATCAGCCTTTGCTGGATGTGTCGCAGAAAGAGCAATGACAGCAAGAGAGCAGACTGTAACTGTGTAGAAAAAGGATCGCTGTATCATGAGATCAAGCCGTCTTGAATTGTGCCACGATTGCATCGGCGGCCTTCAAAGCAAGCGCTGCCATTGTAATCGTGCTATTTCCACTCCCGCCGGTTGTCATTGCTGCCCCGCCAGGAAGAAAGAGGTTCTCATGATCGTGAGAACGGCAATCAACATCGACAACTGAGTCTGATGGGTCTTTTCCCATAATGCAGCCTCCCATGATGTGATCACTATGCAAGAACTCAGGATTCAGATCGAACTTTGTCGCCCCTAAAGCCGCTGCCATCTTTTTAAGTGTCGGAATCGTATATTGTTCCGCACTACGCCGCACATAATCGCCAACATCATAATAAATCCGCGGGCGATTAAGGCCTAACCAGTCTTTTTTATCCGACAGCGTCAGACGATTAATGGAAGACGGAAGAGGCTCATGCTCCACAACCAACAGCCCGGTACAAGCAGACAGGCGGCGAATTTCCTGATCGAGGGCACGTCCGTACAGACCTTTTTTTAACGCTTCTGCTGCACCAATCGAGCCTCGGGCCATATTTTCCATACGGAACATGGCTCCAGCATATTCGCTACGGAAGTCGCCCTGACTGGTGTTCAGAATGCTACTGCCCTGTACAGGTCCAACCCCAGTCCAAAGCGGCTCGCTCATTTCAACAGTCGCTTTCAACTTCGGCTGATCCATCATGTTACGCCCTACCTGATCGGAACTGTTGGCAATTCCATTTGGATGGCGATCATCTTTGGACAAGAGCAGAAGTTTGGGGGTCTCAATGCCATTACAGGCAATGACGAAAGCACGCCCTGTTACGCGATGTGATGTTCGATGAGGGTCATAATAATGGACAGCCTGTATTTTATGGCGATCATCCGCTTCAATGCGATAGGCAACAGCATTGGTTAAAAGCTTTCCGCCTTTGGCCTCAATGCGTGGCAGTGCCGTGGCTGCGTCATATTTTGCAGCAATAGGGCAGACCGGAAAACAGTTATTATTGCCACAGCACGCAGGACGTCCATCATAACTAACACCACTATTGCGCGCCTGCGGTGCAGGCAAATTTTGCAAGCCGAGTGGTGCCATAACGTCGGTGAAGCGCTGCTCTCCTGGCCCCAAAGGTAACGGACCCATAGGATAAGGCCGGGAACGAGGCGTTTTTGGAGGCCATTGCAATGCGGCATCCGTTGGACCGCAAACGCCCAGAGCATATTCTGCACGAGCATAATACGGCTCTAAAGTCTCATAATCAAAAGCCCAATCGCGCCCAACCCCATAGAGGCTTTTTAATTTCAAATCCTCAGGGGTCATTCGCCAACAAATGCCAGCCCAGTGCCACGTCGCTCCGCCAGCATACCGAACATAACCTTGCTGGTAAGCCGTGGCATTAGGCCCTGTCAGATCCAGATAAGCATTTTCTTCGCCAGGCGTGCGCGTTTCGAGCACTGGTGCCCATGGTGGGGGAGGAAATGGCGCATCCCAATGATGTCGCAACGACGGAGGAAGGTTTCGAAAATTTTCTACGATGGTCTGTCGATCAACCTTGGGTCCAGCCTCCAACATGAGCACTGACAAACCAGCATCTAGAGCTTGTTCAGCGATCAAACACCCAACAACACCTGTTCCGACGACGACGACATCATATTTTGTCTCATTTACCATTTCAGCGCGCTCCTATATCAGCTTCAAAAAATCGGAAGTTGAGAAAGAGGCGGAGCGTCCGCCGTCCAGCCATTAGGCCCAGAAATAGCATAAGAGGGTATCGTCATTACATCAGACGTGACTTTGAACATCAAAGCCTCTTCATAAGAAATGACTGAAATAGTAGATGCCCCCTGAACTGCACCAGTATACCAAGATTCAATGATGCTTTGAGCGGCATTTTTCAAAGAAACATCTGGTAGAGCTTCCATAAGCTCTTCAACATCGGCGGGCTTTTTAGCCTCAATGAACGATGCTAGCTGCTCTAAATGTTCAGGAAAATCAGGAACAGTCGCGATCATTGCATCCGCCGTTCTAATTCCAATAGTTTCATTGAGCTTGTGCGGCACCAAAAGAGATGAAACCGACATGAACTTCTGATGCACCACTCCGGAGCGTAACGCCCCGCCACTCAGTGTGGCAGCACGAGTTGCTTGAACACAAAAGAGGGCACTGAGAGACGACATACCCAAAAGTAACTCGCGCCTCCCGATCCGAGGGCTGGTAGAGCGTGATATGCGCATAAGAAACACTCACTTCAAAAAATAGAATTACCCAACTCTAGATAATATATACGCTCAATAGTTTATTTCCTTCATAAATTTTTATTTTAAAATGATCTTTTATTTATGTTTATAGACATGTTTATGCATGTACCTTCCTATTTTTAAAGGAAGGTACATGCACGAATAAAATTACTTACCCTCAGACAGGCTTGCGGGAATTGGCGGCTGCAACAAATTTACCCCACTGCACGAGAGTTTCGGTGCAATCCGTCTGATCCAGCTTACATTCGATCAATGTTGGTCCACGAGTATTCTTCTTGGCCTTTTCAATGGCATCAGCAAGTTCTGCACCTGTCGTAGCGTGCAAGCCCAGTCCGTATTTCCCACTTTCCACGCCCGGAACGCCCTGGTTGAAGACCTGCATCAGAGCGGCATAGTCCCAGTTCTGGATATAATTATAGGGGCCATCATGAATTTTGATCTCAATGACGTAACCAAAATTATTAATCAGGAATATGATGACGGGCAGTTCATAACGGACCATCTGCGCAACTTCCTGCGCGGTCAGTTGAAACGAGCCATCGCCAACCATCAGAACATGCTGACGCTCAGGAGCAGCCAAGGCATTACCGAAAATAGACGGTACAGACCAGCCGATATGTCCCCACTGCATTTCCGACTCAACTTTAGCACCCTCAGGCAGATGCATACGTGTTGCATTAAACCAGGAATCCCCAGTCTCGGCGTATAACGTCGTGTTACCGTCAACCAATGCATTGATCTGACGGGTCATTTCATCATTAGTGAGTGGCTTGGCACCGTCAGCAACCGGCAACACAACGGGAGTATACGGTTTCACCAGAGAGGCAGGCTTACTGGACACCCGCTCCGTCAGAGCAGCCACGAATTCCTTCAAACGGAAACCTTCAAAAGTCTTTCCGCTCACTGTGACACGGCCTGGGTCCACCTCAAGCACACGCTCGCCACGCACGGAATCCCGCCAACCGACAGTCGAATAATCATTCCAGACCGGGGCCAGAGTGATAACAGCGTCAGCGCTCTTGATGACATCTTCAACACCAGGGCTGCTGACCTCCCCCCAATAAACTCCGCGGAAACCCGGATGCGCCTCAGAGAAGAAACTCTTGGCCGCAGCCATAACAGTCACGGCACAACCGAGCTTGTCTGCAAGAGCCACTGTTTCAGTCAGTGCCTCACAAGAGCGCAGCTTGCTCCCGACAAGAATGACAACATTCTGGGCTTTCTCAAGAAACGCGAGACTTTCTTCGAGCGCAGCTTTGAGGCTGACCTCGTCTGCCTTCAGGTGAGACAGAAGCGACGAAACCGGACCTGGGCGCACACATGGCTGGCTCGCAACGTTACAAGAAATTTCTAAATAAGCGGGCTTTTTTTCGCGCAGCGCGGTCCGAATGACGTGATCGATTTTTGCGGGTGCAGTGTCTGCCGAGGTGATGCTCTCAGCCGCACACGTAACGTGCTTCACCATCTCCATTTGATAATTATAGTCTGTCGTGCCGATCGTGTGGTGCAGGACATGGCCCGACCCATGATCATTAGAGTTCGGCGCACCAGAAATCAGAATGACGGGTAGATTTTCAGCATAAGCCCCACCCAGGCCATTCATTGCTGAAATTGCACCGACACTAAACGTCACCACAGCAGCAGCAGCACCATTTTCGCGCGCATAACCTTCCGCCGCGAAGCTGCAATTCAACTCATTGCAGTCATAGATCTGCTTCATACCGCCATGCTCAATCAGTTGATCAAGCAGAATCAGATTGTAGTCACCAGCAACAGCAAAATGATGCTTCAGACCGATTTGTGTCAGCCGTTCAGCGAGATAATGCCCAACAGTGAAATCCATAACTCAGTATCTCCAATAAAAATTCTTTCCCCAAGATGGATGCCCCTCTTTTAAACGTCCAATATATATTTTGACTGATTGTCATATGTGGATAATATGGATCCATGGATCTTCGCCATCTACGCTATTTCGTGGCCATCGCAGAGCATGGCAGCTTCACAAAAGCTGCGGAGGCGCTTCATATCGAGCAGCCCCCTCTCAGCCAGCAGATTAAATCCCTAGAAACAGAGCTAGGAGTGCAACTCTTTATCCGGTCTAAACGCGGGGCCGCCTTGACGGATTTTGGGGAGCAGCTTTTTGAAAAAGCCCAGACAATTCTGCGCCTTGAACATCAATTTCACCTTCTGGCCAAAGGATTATCTCTTGGCGAGCAAGGACGTCTTAGAATAGGGATGGCTGGAGCCGTAGCGCTGTTACCCCTAATACCCAAAGCCATACGGGCATTTCGAGAGCAGTGGCCCGATATTGTAATCACACTCGAAGAGAGTAACACCCCCGCTCTCTGTGAGGCTTTACGAGAGCGCCGGGTAGATCTCGCCATTGTACGCCCGCCAGCGCCAGATCCGGACATCGTACTCCATCCTCTCTTTGATGAACCAACCCTGATCGCCATTCCAAAAGGCCATCCACTTTCCAAGCGCCACACACTCAAATTAATCGATGTCGCCAAAGAACCATTTCTTATTTTTGATCGCTCACTCGGCCCCGGTTTCTACGATGCTATTATCTCAGCCTGTCAACAAGGCGGCTTTACTCCGCGTTTCGGACAAGCAGCCCCTCAGATCGCCGCAACAATTCCAATGGTTGCGGCGGGACTGGGTGTAGCAGTCGTTCCGGCTTACCTGCGACAAATTCATGCCGATGGCGCAACATTCCATCCCATCTCCGGCCCCTCACCTCGAGCCAGCATTTCGCTTGCCACCCTTGAAACGGAATTGACTGGACCAAGCGCCAATTTCCAACAAATTCTTCTGGCTATAGGAAACAGTAATTAGAATATGATATTGAGTGTATTATCCGAAATTCCCCATGAATTTTAGTCATACATATCAATTATTTCCACTAATGCCGTGACGGTCGATGCGCCAAAAAATCCCTTAAATTGTCGAGAAAAGTTCGAACGCGCAAAGGCACGTTGCGTCGACTTGGCATCGTTGCAAACAATCCGATCGTCTCCCCTTGGTACTCGGGCAACAGACGTACCAGCCTGCCGCGTTGCAGGTCGTCGCCAACGTCCCACAAGACTTTGAACACGATGCCTTTACCCTTGAGAGCCCAATCATGCACCACTTCGCCGCTCGTCGTCGAGAGGTGAGGTGTTACCTCAATAATTTGATCTTCTCCCGCACGAGACAGTCTCCACCGGTCGAGCATCCCAAGTTCATGCCCACGCATCAAACAAATACAACGGTGCTGATGGAGCTCGGCAGGAGTGGCAGGCATGCCAAACCTCTCAAGATAGGCCGGAGAAGCACAGATGACCCGTTCACTACTCATTATTTTCGTCGCAACAATCCCCGCTTCATTCGGCATTCCAATCCGGATGGCCAGATCAAGCCGACTATTAACGACATCCAGTCCTTCGTCTGACAGAAGAAGATGCACACGCAGCTTCGGAAAACGATCGGCGAATTCGCTGACAAAATCAGCCAAACGGCGACGCCCCAGTTCAAGTGGCGCCCCGATACGCAGGACGCCACGAAGCTCCTTCTGATTGGCAGAAATCTCTGCTTCAGCTGCCTCGATATCAATCATGATCTCTGCAGCCCGCTCATAAAACATGTGCCCCTCGTCCGTCAGGTCGAAGCGCCTCGATGTCCTTGTTACCAGACGTACGCCAAGCCGCTCCTCCAACCGAGCCAATCTTCGACTGGAAGCTCCTGCCGAAACGTTGAGGTGACGCGCGACAGCAGTCAGATTTCCCGCTTCAACGAGGAGTACGAAAAATCTCAGGTCACCGGCGTCGTCGTGCATGGAGAGGGCCATCTTTGCATTTTAAACATAGATACAATGCCTTTTATGCGACTACCAGCACCATCAACGCACATCCATTGTCTGTTCATCAATGAATGGAGACAGACATGACGTCCGATCGCACTGCATCTTCACTCCCTCCCCTTCTGGATGCGGTTCACAACCGCGAAACCGCCTTTACAAATGAGGAGCGGCACAAGAATGGTACGCTCGGCCTCCTGCCTGACGCCGTCGAAACCCTTGATCGGCAGATGGAGCGCGTCCTGTGGCAGCTTGACAGCAAGAGCAGCGATCTTGAGCGCTTTCTGCATCTGAATGGATTGTCACAGCGTAACGAGACACTGTTCTTCAAGGTTGTGATGTCCGATCCGAAACGCTTTCTTCCGATTATTTACGATCCGACAATCGCTGATGCCTGCCTTCAGTACAATCGTCTCTTTGAGAGACCACAAGGCATGTATCTTTCGTTACGTCACAAAGGGCATGTGAAAGAGATTCTCGCCAACTGGCCTGAAAAAGATGTGCGCTTCATCTGCGTCAGTTCCGGCGGTCGCATTCTAGGGCTCGGAGATATTGGCGCCAACGGCATGGGCATTCCGGTGGGCAAGCTGCAACTCTATACAGCCTGCGCCGCAATTCCACCTCAGGGCCTTATGCCGATGTTGCTGGATATCGGTACGACCAATCAGGAATTGATTGACGATCCACTCTATCTCGGTTTGCGGCAGGCACCCCCATCGTCAGACGAACTCGACGCATTCGTTGATGAACTCGTCGCAGCCATTCAAGAGCTTTATCCTCATTGCTGCCTGCATTTTGAGGACTGGAAAGGGGATGATGCCATCCGCCTACTGGCGCGATATCGTGACAAGATCCTTTGCTATAATGACGACATTCAAGGGACTGCGGCCATTACGATCGCCGGCCTCGACACAGCCTTATCGATCAAGGGTGAGGCGCTGAAAGAACAACGTATCCTGTTCTACGGCGCAGGTTCTGCTGGGATCGGCATCGCGAATATGATCGTGAGTGCGCTACAGGACGAAGGCCTTTCTGAAACTGATGCCCGCGCCTGTATCTCAATGATGGATATCAACGGACTGATCGAACCCTCGCGGCAGGATCTTAATCCTTCGCAAAAAGTATTCGCTCACTCCCATGCAGCGACAAAAGATCTTGCAGAAGCCGTCAAATCTATTAAGCCCACTGTCCTGATCGGCGTCAGTACCAACGCGGGTGGCTTCACCGAAGAAGTCGTCCGCACCATGGCAAGCATCAACGACAAGCCCGTCATTTTCGCGCTTTCCAATCCCACCGACAAGGCGGAATGCACTGCCGAACAGGCCTATCGCTGGACCGACGGCCGCGCGCTCTTCGCTGCTGGTGTCCAGTTCGATGATGTCACTTTGAATGGCAAGACGCTAACCCCCGGCCAGGCCAATAATTTTTACATCTTCCCCGCCGTGGCACTGGCTGTCTGGGCAACACAGGCACGACGCATCACCGACGAGGTCTTTCTCGAGGCAGCCAAGGCAACCGCTGAACAAGTCACAGCAGAACAACGTGCCCACGGTTTGCTTTTCCCGCCGCAAAAAGATGTCTTGCGTGTGGAGATCAACACGGCCATCAAAATCGCGCGTCAAATCTTCAAGTCGGGCCTGGCTCAGGTCCCTGAACCCGAAGACATCGTGGACTGGATTGAATCCAAACTCTACCGACCGGAATACACATCGGCGAATGGGCAGTAGTCTCTCCTCCCATACCGTCGTATCCGAAACTGTGGCAGACATTCACAGGAAGTGGAGGGATCAAAGAACCGTTAATTGATCCATTTGGCCGGTAATTTCCATGTTTTGGCAATTTGATTAATGGTTCTTTGGGGCGTTGTCGGTCTGCGTCTTGAGCAGATCAAGGGCTGTTAGGATGCGTTGATAAAAGATCTGATCCAGAGCCTTGCGGTGGCGATATGGAGAAAGTTCATGAATGACAAAGCGGTTTTGTCATCGCGGGTTGCGATGGGGCGCAT
>NZ_BJMK01000047.1 GCF_006539125.1 Gluconobacter sphaericus NBRC 12467 | reverse complement strand
GCTGATCCAGACGCTGAACAATTTGTCCGATGAACAGACAGAGTATCTGATCAACGACCGCCTGTCCTTCATGCGTTTCCTCGGTCTGGGACTGTCGGACCGGGTGCCTGATGCCAAAACGGTCTGGCTGTTTCGCGAACGTCTGATCGAGGCTGGAGCCGTTTAGAAGCTGTTCGAGCGCTTTGATGCAACTCTGCGGAACGCGAGCTATCTGCCGATGTCGGGCCAGGTCCTGGATGCCACACTGGTGGCTGCTCCAAAGCAGCGGAACACCAACGCAGAGAAAAACGATCTGCGGGAAGGACGGATCCAACAGGAGTGGCAGGACAAGCAGTCAAAGCTGTCGCACAAGGACCGTCGTGCAAGTTCACCAAAGCGAAGCGGCAGGAAGATGGAACCATGCCATTCAGCGATCTCGCCATCCCGTCCTTTGACTATAGATCGCATGTTTCCATCGATCGGAAGTATCGGTTCACCGGGAAATGGAAAACAACAGGTGCCGCCGCCAGTGATGGCGCGCGATTGAGAGAGGGGCAGCTGGATAAAGCCAACGAAGACTTCATGGAAAAGCAGGGTTTTGTCTTAAAGGTTCACAGAAAAAAGCCGCATCTCAAGCCTATGCCCCAACATATCCAGAAATCGAATGCTGGAAAGTCGGTCATCCGCTCGCGTGTCGAACATGCCTTTGCCGGTCAGAAATCGCAAATGGGTCTGTTCGTCCGAACTATCGGTATCACCCGGGACACCATGAGGATCGGCCTGGCCAATATCGTCTACAATATGCGCCGTTTTCTCTTACTCGAAAGATCCGAGCGCGAGTGTGTAGTCATCCAGAGGGGGACAACATTCGATCTGCTCAAAATACAGATCAAAAGCGCCCACGAAAACCGTTAATCAGCACGCCCAAGGCACCAAATCAAAACCATGGACATCAATTAACGGTTTTTCGATCCTCCCACATAATTTTTCTCATATCCTTGAAATAATATCGACAAAACTACACGGCTTATGATTGCTATTTAGCTGGTTTTTTAAAATATCATCCCACCCATCTTTCACTGCACCTGGTGATCCGGGAAGAGCAAATAGTAATTTCCCACGGGAAACTCCCGCCATTGCTCTCGATTGTATTGTAGAGGTCCCTATCTTTTTATAAGACAACATTCGAAACAACTCTCCAAAACCGGGAATGCATTTGTCTATGACGAGATGGAATGCTTCTGGAGTGACATCTCGTTTGGTTAATCCAGTTCCTCCTGTAGTAATCATGACATCAACATCCTTATTATCGATCATGAGATTGAGAGCATCAGTAATCTTATCGATGTCATCTATTTCAATGGACCTATCCACAAGAACATGCCCTGCTTCTGTGACTCTGTCGGCCAAGATCTTACCGGAAATGTCGGTTTCTAAATTCCGACTATCCGAAATGGTGAGAATTGCAATCCGAACGGGTATAGAGTTGTTCAAGTTATTATCTTTCTACTTTTATTCCGGACGCGACTTTAGCTTCCCCGACTCAAGTTCATCCGCAAGAGCATCAGCGTGATACACTGTCCTCAACGCAGCCATGATGGCACTTGTATCCGTGGAAACAGCACGATTGCGCTCGATGTCGTAATAAAGATCGCCCGCCAGGCTATCGAGGTTACCGTCAAAAATCAGGCCAACGACATCGCCTTGACGGTTAATAACAGGGGAGCCTGAATTGCCGCCGACAATGTCATTGGTCGACACATAATCAAGCTTCGTAGAGAGGTTTAGATGTGGCTTCGCATCCAACCAGACTTGCGGCAGGCGGAACGGATCACTGCCCGTTGCATGTTTGTACATCCCTGCAAAATCCGTGAAGGGTGCAATGGCCTTTGGGTCATCCTGGAAGCCTTTAACTGTGCCGTAAGACAGTCGCGGCGAGAACGTGGCGTCCGGATAAAGTGTATCGGCCTTTCCTTCTGCCTGAGCACGCGCGAACTGGGCCCGTGCAATCGTACCCTGGGCCTCGTGCATCGGTGCTTCAATCTGGTCACGGCTGCGATTGCGGATCGTGTCCAGAACCGGCTGTAAGTGACGTGCCAGAACGATCATTGGATCTTTGGATGCTTCAATGGCTTTTACGCCACCTTTGTAAAGCGCAAGACGCTCTGCGGGATCCGCCAGTTTCGTGCCCTTAATCAGTTCTAAGGCGCGCTCATCCGGGCTTTTTGTTCCCAGAATCAGATGGACCGCTGCATCATCCTCCCCCAGTATCTGGCGCATGGTCGTCATACCTAACGCCAAAGTCGTAGTTTCCAATTCAGTATGCACCGGCACTTTCGCAGCGATCTCGGTTTCAAGTGCGGCTAATTCCGCATCATGGTAACCGGCCCGACGCTCTGTATCTGGCTTCTTTCGTTCATGCGCCGCTGACACCAGCATAACAGCGTCCCCCAGCAGACCATGGACTGTGCGTGTTATGGCAAAATCATGCACATAATACTGACGCTGCACAGCAAGAGCGGCTTCCACTTTTTTGTAAGGCTCACCATAAGTCTTGCGACGTTCTGCATCTGCGTCAATCCACGCCTGAAGGGCTTGATCTTCCGCCTTGCGCTTTTCTATTATATCAGGTTCACGCAAAGCCTTTGCTGTACCAGACAGAGATTTCAGTGCGTTCTGAACACCGAAAAGCGTATTTTGCGCGTCAATTAGGTGGGGCTTGCTTTCTCTGGAATACTGCCACAGCGCTCCTTCAAGGGTCGAATAGGCAGCAATAATGGTTGGCAGGCTGACATCTCGTTGAAATGTCAAGGCGCTGGCCGGAAGGGACCGTTGTGTGCGTCCCGGGTTTCCGGATGTGAAAACCAGATCCCCAGCCTTGGGGCCCTTTGGATCGAATTTAAAAAACGGCGTATGAACCGGCTTGTCGTCTTCAAACACCCGCAGCATCGATAGATCAATATCATACCGCGGGAATGTAAAGTTATCGGGATCACCACCAAAGAATGCTATATCCTGATCCGGCGCCATCACGAGACGGACATCTTGATAACGGCGGTAGCGATAAAGCGCCGTCTGTCCACCATGATAGAGTGTCACGACATCGCAACGCCAGTGTGAGGCATCACCCACCGCGCATTCCTTGGTCAGGACACTATTGGCAACCTGCAAAGCCTTGGCATATTCCGCTCCATGTTTTCCTGCGGTCATTTCTGCGACACGGCCCGTTACATCTTTCACCTGATCCAGACGATCCAGTTCCATTCCCGGACACTGAGGCTCTTTTGAGACCTCTGGAGCCGAGAAACCATCATGAAAATAATCGTGATTTTTGTCAGACAGATCCGTGAGACACGTATTGGCACAATGATGATTTGTCATTACCAAACCATCACCTGATACGAACGAGGCAGAGCAGCCTTCTGCCAAGCGTGCCGACGACTGAATGACATGGTTAATCCATTCTACAGAGGGTTCAAACCCATATTGCTGCTTCATCTGACGAACAGGCAAATGATCAAACGTCCACATGCCTTCTTCAGCCTGAGCGGATCCAATAAATGCAGGAATAACCGCAAATAAAATTGATTTTTTTCTCATAAATAAATCCAACCTAAGGACATTAAAAGACACGGCAATACAACTCTTTGATCGTTTTACATTCAGATAGCTCCTGTTAGTTTATTAACGTGTATCTAAAATCCTTATATTGGCAGCCTAAATTATGTTATAACATAACAAATAATTCTACCTCTCAATGTTCGTCAAGCATGAGACTAACGTATTCGATCCCGGACTTCAGTCGCGCAGAAATAAGCAAGCGTTTCTATGTATCGATTAGGCTTCAGCAATCGACGCCGGGAAGCAGTTAGCGATGCAGAAATGATGGGAAATGCTGTTCGTATAATCATTTATCCCGGTGATGTCTCACAACCAAAGCAATCGTATCGATAAGCTAAAAGACTTGCGCCAAACGAGACTCTGATGCTTTGGAGATTAAATTGATAGCGGATTCCATGTCCAAAATTGGTGTTTCTGAGCTTCCATATTCCCGGATGGACACGGTCCCTCCTTGTGCTTCCTTCTTCCCGACGATCAGCAACATGGGTACTTTCGCGAGGCTGTGTTCGCGGATTTTGTAAGCGATTTTTTCATTGCGCAAATCGGGCTCTGCACGGACTCCACGTTGGCGGAGCGCTTTAATTAAATCGACTGCGTAATCGTCCGCAGCGCCGGTGATTGTTGCCACCACGACCTGAATGGGTGCAAGCCAGAAAGGCAGGTGGCCGGCATGGTGTTCAAGGAGAATGCCGATAAAGCGTTCCAGCGAACCGAACAGGGCGCGGTGCAGCATGACGGGCGGATGTTTTTCCCCATCCGCACCGATATAATGCGCGTCCAGACGCTGAGGTAGATTGAGATCGACCTGAACGGTACCGCACTGCCAGTCCCGGCCGATTGCATCACGTAGTACGAACTCCAGCTTGGGACCGTAAAAGGCGCCTTCTCCTCGATTGCGTGTGTAGGAGAGACCTGAAGCTTCGACCCCGCGCTGTAACGCTTCTTCCGAGCGATCCCAGATCTCGTCCGATCCAATACGTTTTTCAGGCCGGTCGGAGAATTTGATATGGACGTCATCGAAACCAAAAGTCTTATAGATCGAAAGCACGAGATGACAGATGCGCTGCGTCTCGGCCTCCATCTGTTCCGGTGTACAGAAAATATGTGCGTCATCCTGCGTGAATGCACGTACGCGCATCAGGCCATGCAACGCTCCTGACGGTTCAAAGCGATGGACTTTGCCGAATTCGGCCATCCGCAGGGGCAGGTCGCGATAGCTCTTCAGGCCTTGGCGGAAAACCTGCACGCCACCAGGACAGTTCATGGGTTTGAGGGCATAGATGCGGCCTTCGGTTTCGGTGGTGAACATGTTCTCGCCGAATTTTTCCCAATGGCCGGAGGCCTGCCAGAGCGACAGATCCATGATGTCGGGTGTATTGATCTCCACATAGTTCTCGGTCTTCTGACGTTCGCGCAGATAAGCGAGCAGGGTCTGGAACAGTGTCCAGCCGTTCGGATGCCAGAACACCGCGCCTGGAGCTTCGGCCTGGAAATGGAACAGATCCATCTCGCGCCCGAGACGACGATGATCACGCCGTGCTGCTGCTTCCTGACGTTGCTCCCACGCGGCGAGTTCGTCGGCATCACGACAGGCCGTTCCGTGAATCCTCTGCAGCATTGGATTGCTGCGATCACCTTTCCAGTAGGCACCAGCCGTACCGAGAAGTCGAAAGGCGTGTCCGATCTGTCCTGTGCTGACGAGATGTGGCCCTCGGCAGAGATCGACGAAGTTGCCTTGTCGATAAAAGCTCAGGGTGGCATCAGCAGGCAGGGACATGATGATCTCGGCCTTGTAGGGCTGTCCATTCTCCCTGCACCAGGACAGCGCTCTCTCGCGATCCCATTCTTCCCTGACGATTGTTTCATCACGATCAATGATCTCGTGCATGCGGGATTCGATCCGGATGAGGTCGTCATCAGTAAAAGCGTGCTCAGCCGCGAAATCGTAGAAAAATCCCTGCTCCGTGGCGGGTCCTGTCGCGAGCGCGGTATTGGGAAACAGTTCACTGACGGCCTGCGCAAGGACATGCGCTGTGTCATGGCGGATCAGGGAAAGCGCCTCGGTGTCTGAACGGAAGACAGGATCAGCCAGTTGGTCACCAGCTGTGGAGGAGAGATCGTTGATAATTCCGTCCACACGACAGGCAAGCATATCCTTTGGTTGATGGGATGAAGGACGGGAAGAGATGGTGGTCGATAACATGAGAGAGCCTTAACGGAGAAGAGCGGCGAGGGGCCGCGGTTCATTTGGGCGCGCGTGTCGGAAGCTTGTGCTTTTGTTGTGTCGGCAAGAAAGACGGGCAGACGCTGCATCGTGCGCAGACGCCCTGGATTTCGATGACCCGATGCCGGATCTGAAATCCAAGGGTCTCGGCCGCAGCGTCTATAAATTGACAGGATAGTGTATTTTCCACTGCTTGCGCGGCACCACACTGGTCGCAGATACAGTAGACAAGGCGAGAGGGGTCGCTTGCCCGGATCCGGACGAAGGCATTTCGGCTTTCGAGCCGTCCCACTAACCCGCTGGCAATCAGCTTTCCGAGAGCCCGATAAATTGTAGTCGGAGCAATCCGCCCGCAATCCGGATGACTGACACACCGAAGGATGTCGTAAGCCGAGAGTGGGACATCTGCCTCTGTCAACGCGTCAAGCACATTATTTCGTAAGGACGTGGTATGGTCTTTGCGGGTACCGCAAACTTGTGACGCGCCTTCGGACGGCGGCATGACGCGTTCTTTCATCGCGAAACTGTATCCATCACGAGAACCGGCCCCAGTCTTGCGCCGTTTGCGGCATTTTCCGGGAGACGATGAAGGCATCCGAGTTTGCCTTCAGCCGCACCTTTAATGAACGCTACCGCGAACGGTGTCAGGGCACTGACAATACCACTCTTTGGATTTTGACTGCCGCACCATTCTGGTCCGGCGCTTCCATAGGCGCAGATCAGCCGAAGTGCATCGGGGGGCAACTCGAACGCAGTCTCCCCACGGGATGGCGTTATTAGCTGGATGTGCTGCCGGACGCCTCCTGTCAGCGCACCGAACAGTGCGGATAGGTCCCTGACATCAGTCAGGATGAGCGGAGACCAATCCTGCTGCAAAGCCGGGTTTACAAGGGAATCTGAGATTTCTGAAGGTGTGCCGGAGAGAGTGAGAGCAGATGGGGCTTGTGAGCAGCTTGTGAGAGCTCCTTCCCAGGTTGCTGGAACCCTGCGTCCCCACACGACCATATCGACATCCGGTCGCTGCAGATCCATCACGACTGTCGCGTGGGCACAGGCGACCACATGCGGTGCAAGACGGCCCATCCTGCTGTTTTCCGGTGGGTCGATCGTTGGTGCGGGCCAGCTCTCCATGAACAGCACGGCGCCGAGGCTTTCTTGCGGTGCGCGTACGGTCATATCCGATGAGACGGGATGTTGCTGTGAGGGAGGGGGCATGGTTCCCGAGCTTGACGATAGGTGGCGAACGTCCTTATGGTTACGTTATAACATAACATAGTCAATAGCAGATAAACCTCAATGGACACACTGATGGACATTCCACGGCAAGTGAGAACCCGGCCGACCCGTGCTCAGGCGGAAGAGGCGGTGCGAACCCTGCTCGCCTGGACCGGTGATGATCCTGATCGTGAGGGGCTTGTCGGTACGCCTGACCGCGTGGTGCGGGCCTATGAGGAGTTTTTCGAGGGATATCAGGACGACCCGGTCGCTCTTCTGGAGCGGACCTTCGAGGAGAGCGGTAACTACAACGAGATGGTGGTGCTACGCGATATCTGTCTGGAATCCCATTGCGAGCATCATATCATTCCGCTGATCGGTAAGGCGCATGTGGCGTATCTGCCCGACAGGCGGGTGGTTGGCATTAGTAAGCTGGCGCGTCTCGTGGACGTCTTCGCTCATCGTCTACAGATCCAGGAAAAACTGACGGCCCAGATCGCGGATACAATCCAGAGCGTGCTTCAACCGCGGGGCGTCGCGGTCGTGATCGATGCGGCTCATCAGTGCATGACCACCCGTGGGGTGCATAAGCCGGGTGTGAGCATGGTCACCAGCCGCCTGCTGGGCGAGTTCGAGACGTCGGAACCCTTGCGTCGCCAGTTCTTCGCCATGGCGGGAATGGGAGGCATGTGATGGGCACAACTGTATCTTCTGTGTCAACGGCGTTTGGGTCGCGCGTCTCAATTGAGCAGGTTGAGGAGGGGAGTGATCTCGCCCCACGTTTCGACGCCAGCGGACTGCTGACCGTGGTCACAACGGACGCAGAAAGCGGTGATGTCATGATGGTTGGCGTCATGAACGCAGAGGCGCTCGCACGCACGATCGCAACCCATGAGGCACATTACTGGAGCCGAAGCCGCCAGTGCCTCTGGCGAAAGGGCGCCACGAGCGGGCTGGTCCAGCATGTCCTCGAAATGCGGATCGACGACGATCAGGACGCGATCTGGCTGCGCGTTCACACTGCGGGCACAGGAGCGAACTGCCATGTGGGTTATCGAAGCTGTTTTTATCGGCGTGTTGATCTCACTTCTGAGGAAGGCATTCCGTCATCATCGGCAGCACTCCTCTTTTGCGAAACGCACAAAATATTCGATCCGCTCGCCGTCTATGGCGACGCCCCAAACCCGACAAAGCTTTAGAGGAAAAATCCCCATGAACGACCAACTTCCCGTTACCGTGCTGTCCGGCTTTCTTGGCGCGGGCAAGACGACCTTGCTCAATCATGTATTGAATAACCGTCAGGGCTATAAGGTCGCGGTGATCGTGAATGATATGAGCGAGGTCAATATTGACGCCGCTCTGGTGCGCGAGGGCGGCAGCAATCTGTCGCGTACCGATGAAAAGCTGGTTGAAATGACCAATGGCTGCATTTGCTGCACGCTGCGCGACGATTTGTTGCAGGAAGTGCGGAGGCTCGCAGAGGAGCGGAAATTCGATTATCTGCTCATTGAATCCACCGGCATTGCGGAGCCGCTGCCCGTAGCCGCAACGTTTGAGTTTCGTGACGAGAATGGCGTCAGCCTGAGCGATATCGCACGGCTGGATACGATGGTGACGGTCGTTGATGCGGTCAATCTCCTGCGCGATTATTCTTCCAGCGATTTTCTGAAGGATCGGGGTGAAACGGCCGGGGAGGACGACGAGCGTGCCCTGGTCGATCTGCTCGTCCAGCAGATCGAGTTTGCGGATGTCGTGGTGATCAACAAAGTCTCCACCGCTACATCGGATCAGGTTGATGCGGCGAGGCAGATCATTCGTGCGTTGAATTCGGACGCTGATATCATCGAGACCGACATGGGGTCTGTTCCTGTTGAGCGGATCCTGTATACAGGCCGTTTCGATTACGACAAGGCACATCAGCATCCGTTGTGGTTCAAGGAACTTTACGGCTTTTCCAGTCATGTTCCTGAAACAGACGAATATGGCATTCGTAATTTTGTCTATCGTGCGCGCCGTCCGTTCGAACCGGCGAAATTCCAAGCCTTCCTCGATCGGAACTGGCCTGGCGTCGTACGCGCCAAGGGCCATTTCTGGTTAGCTACGCGCCCGGATTGGGTAGGTGAAATGAGTCAGGCTGGAGCTCTGGTTCGAAGCGAGGCGATGGGGCTATGGTGGGCGGCGATCCCGAAAAATCAGTGGCCGGATACTGATCAGTGGCGGGACTTCGTATTGGGAAACTGGGATCCGGTCTTCGGCGACCGTCGTCAGGAAATCGTCTTCATCGGCAATGGAGATATGGATGAATCCGGACTTCGGCAGGAACTTGATGCCTGTCTTGTTCCAGATCTCGGAGACACCCCTTTTGAGCCGTCACGCTATGCACGCCTCCCTGATCCCTTTCCGCTTTGGCGTCGCCAGTCGGAAAGCCTTGAGTCGACCTGAACGAATTACCACACGCTATTATTGAGGAATATTTTCATGAAAACCCGAGCTGCAATTGCGTGGGAACCTAACATGCCGCTTGAGATCGATCTGGTTGATCTCGAAGGCCCGAAAGACGGCGAGGTTCTGGTCCGTATCGTGACCACGAGCCTGTGTCATACGGATATGTTTACCCTGTCGGGACATGATCCGGAAGGACGTTTTCCATGTATTCTTGGTCACGAAGGGGTGGGGATCGTCGAGGATGTGGGTAAAGGTGTTACCTCTGTCGCTCCGGGTGATCATGTCATTCCGCTCTATATTCCCGAAGACCCGAACTGCCCGATGATCCGTTCGGGCAAAACCAATCTCTGCTCGACTATCCGCAAGACACAGGCGCTCGGTCTGATGCCAGACGGCACCAGCCGTTTTTCATACAAGGGCCGCCAGATCTTTCATTACATGGGCACCAGCACGTTCAGCGAATATACCGTGCTGCCCGAAATTGCCGTGGCGAAGATCACAAAAGAGGCACCGCTTGCGAAAGCCAGCGTCATGGGGTGCGCCGTCCCGACAGGTATGGGGGCCGTGCGGAACGCCGCGAAAGTGGAAGCGGGATCGACTGTGGCCGTCTTTGGTCTCGGTGCGATCGGCATGGCCGTCATTCAGGGGGCTGTCATGGCCGGTGCTGCAAGGATCATCGGCATCGACACCAATCCGGCAAAGTTCCTGCTGGCCCGAAATCTGGGGGCGACCGATCTCGTCAATCCGACCGATCATACCGATCCAATCCAGAAAGTTATCGTGGAGATGACGGGTGGCGGCGTGGATTATTCCTTTGAGGCGATCGGTCGGGTCGATGTCATGCGAGCGGCCCTTGAGTGTTGCCATAAAGGCTGGGGTGAATGCACAGTCATCGGTGTCGCTGGGGCTGGCGAGGAGATCTCGACGCGGCCTTTCCAGCTGATCACGGGACGGGTCTGGCGGGGCACGGCCTTTGGAGGGGTAAAAGGGCGTTCGCAGTTACCCGGTATGGTCGATGAATGGCTGGCGGGGAAGTTTAGCGTTGACCCTTACATCACCCACAACATGACTCATGATCGGATCAATACGGCATTTGACCTTCTGCATCGGGGAGAGGCCATTCGCTCTGTCATGCACTATCAGCCGGGCGAAACCCTGTCGAATAACCTGCCTGGCGTCATTCTGAATGATCTTTAAGGAGATGAAACGTGGCTATGCTGAGACCTAATCCACGTGGTGATTTTCCCGTGATTTCTGAAAGTGCCTTTGTCGATCCGACCGCGATCCTGTGCGGTCATGTGATTGTCGAGGACAATGTGTTCATCGGTCCTTATGCCGTCATTCGTGCCGATGAAGCCGATGAAAATGGCCATGTCGAACCCATCCTGATCGGGAGCGGATCAAACATTCAGGATGGTGTTGTCATCCACTCAAAAGATGGTGCGGCCGTGACGATCGGGTCGCGCACGTCCATTGCACATCGCTCGATCATTCACGGTCCTTGCGCTGTTGGAGACGAGGTATTCATTGGCTTCAATTCCGTGATCTTCAACTGCACCGTCGAGCGTGGCTGCGTTGTGAGGCATAATTCCGTTGTCGAAGACTGCGTCTTGCCGGAGCAGTTTTATATTCCGTCCACGACAACAATTCATTCGAATACAGATCTATTGACGATTACGCAGGTCACTCAGGATGCGACGGCATTTTCTGAGAGCGTCGCGGAGATGAATGTTAGTCTGGCACACTCCTATCGACGTATCGCCAATCAACTTTAAAACTCCCGTCAAGGGACGCAATTAAAGAGGTACGAACCAATTTTGGCTGAATGGGGACCTTATTCTCCTAGAAAAACCGGAGGTTTTTTTAGAGCCCTCCGGCTTGTCGGTTCGGTGAACACCACGGGCGCCAAAAAATCCAGTTGGAACCGCATATCTGGCGATCATCTGCTAAGTGGACACTATCGTACCATGAGCAGTGACCCACGAGGTTTTGCCTGACACGCCAGGATGTAGCCCGCCTTCTTGTCTGCCGCCGATAGACCGACTTCGCAACCGGCTGTGATGGTGCCTTTTATGAGCTTGACTTTGAAGCGTCCACCTAAGTCTCTGCCACGCAACCCGTATCCAATCTGACACCCTTTTGAATGACGATGCCGAGCACGCTCTGCGTTCCCTTTGCAGTGTAGGTTGTGCCCGATAGCGAGAAGCTGATCAGATATTCCTTGGTGTCCGGCAGGCTATCTCCGTGCGACAGAACGCCGCCGAACGATTCACAGGCGATCCGTTCAGATGAAGTCCCGAGTTCATCACACAATACAAGCGCCGCGGCGACCATAGCAACTGGGCTGCAAATACGCATATGATGATCGGCGATAAAACGGAAGGGAAGCCGTTCACCTACCAGCGGGCGTCGTCTGAACGAACGGATATCTGGCGTTTCGGCTCGCACGTGAATGATATACATGGTGCCCGCTCAGAATCCTGTGGGGCGTTTGTTTTCTTCCAACGCCGTGCATGCCGCTGCATTGTTATACGTTGTAACGATATCGTTCAGTGCGATCCTTGTGTTAACGCCGGTGCGTGCTGACCGAGTATTGATCGCTACACGAAAAAAATGATTAGGCTCAGGACCCATTGATTTGATTGTGGAAATCT
>NZ_BJMK01000046.1 GCF_006539125.1 Gluconobacter sphaericus NBRC 12467 | reverse complement strand
AAATAAGAGAAGAGTCGGTAGCTGGCGAAGTGCTTACGCCATTACACGGAGACTGACTATATGGCTTTGACCAATATCCGCAATAAAATGGCTTATTTTCTGAGACCGAACAAATTCCGCACAATGGCAAACAGACGGGCAATCGTGAAACGGCCGGCTGGTCCGAAGACCAACCCCGTCAGCGCCGCCATAGCTAGAGACTGCTTGAACTCGACCAACTTGCGGTCACGGCGGATACGCGCCTCAATCTCGACCGGATCCGGTATCGAGCGGGCTGCCAGAAGTCCAAAAATCACGACGAACAGAAGATCAACGCCGATCACACACAGGGCTGATTTCACATAGCTCAAACCGGCGACATCAATGAAAAACGCCCAAAGAAACCCGTGAAAAGAGATCGCCGTAAAGAACAGGAAAACTGCAGCAACAATACCATAGGCCACCCTGCGGCCGATTCGCATTGCAGAGCGGGAAAGGATCTGCCCCTGGGCTGAAAGGACATCCTGTCCGAGTTCGATAGGCTTCATGGAAAGTCGCTTGCCTCTTCTTCAGGACGGGGCCGGACGAGATGCCGCCCGTCCCCTGCCTGGAAAGAACCGGGCTGTTACTTGGAGAAACGGCCGGCAAGGAAACCGACAACAGCCGAAATCAAAACGGCTGCAATCGGACGCGCCCGCACACGCGTCGAAACATTTTCGATTTCATGATCCGTGATTTTACGGGCATTTGCAACGGCATGGTCCGTGCGGTCCGCTGCGTCGAGCAGAGCGGGGTTGATGCGGTTGTTCAGCAGTTCCTGCAACTGGTGCCGCAGACCGTCGATCTGAGCCTGCGTGGTCTCGGTTGCCACTTCAATGTTATCCTTGACGCTTTTACGGCTCATGTTCAAACCCCTTCTTGAATATCCGGTCAGATATATCCTGGCCTGATTTTGTTTCGCCTATAACGATCCATTCTCCCAGAGGTTGCATGTCAGGCCTGTCAGGCGTTTCCCGCATGGCTCCCAAGCAGAGGAGCGCCCGCCAGCCCCGCCCCAAGCCGGTGCTGGAAGTAGCAGGCCTGCGCGCAGCCATTGATGCGCCACCGGTCGACCTGTCGCTCCAGCCAGGCACGACACTGACCTTCTTTGGCAACCAACCTGCGGCCCTGTCGCGTCTACTGGATGTTCTGGCCGGTTTTCTGCCTCAACTGGGAGGGATCATTACGGTCAGCGGTAATGATGTCACTTCCCGCGCTCCGGCAGAGCGCCGGATGCGGATTGTCAGCCCACGGGATCCACTTTTCCCTCATCTAGACCTGCGCGACAACATCGCCTTCGGACTGCGCGCCAGTCGACAGAACAGAACCGAAGCGCGTGCCGCCGCAGGCCGCATGATCTCTCTTCTGGGACTGGACGGCATCGCCGGCCTACGCCCTGCGGAGCTGAGCCCCGAACAGTCCCTGCGTGCCAGGCTGGCCCGCGCCCTTGTTACGTCTCCGGACGTACTGCTTCTGGATGATCCGCTTCATACGCTCGATCCCCATGCCGCACGCCGCATCCCGATCCTACTGGGCACCCTCTCCCGCGCCCTGAATCTGAGCGTGATCCAGAGTGTATCGCGCCGCGAGGATGCCCTGCGCGGCGGGGGAGAAATTGCCGTCTTTCATGACAACCGGCTTTTACAATGTGCAGATGCCGCCCGTCTTTATGACCGTCCGGACTGCGTTGAGGTTGCGATTCTCTTTGGCGAGACCAACACCCTGCCAGGTCAGGTTCTGGGTATTGACGACGATGTGGCCCGTGTTCATCTGGCCTGTGGCGGTATCGTGGACGCGGTGGCTGCCGAAAATCTGACTGAAGGACAGGAATGTCTTGTCTGTGTCCGGCCCGACCGGATTTCACCTTTTTTCGGAGCCCAGGGCCTGGGCATGGACGAAGAGGGGGAGGCGCCCGTCCGCGGCATTCTGACCGACAGCACCCATCTCGGGAATCATATCCGCATGCGGGTCCGCTGCGCCGAAGGGACGGAAATCGAGCTGCGCCGCCCGCCACTTCAGGCCCAGAAAATCCCTGTACCGGGAACCGCCGTACAGCTCGCCTGGCCCGCTGCCCATGCGACAGCCTTTCCGCCCGGTACCGGGATGTATTAAAGTGTGCCCGTCCTGTCCGGACGACCGTAAACCGTTCCCTTTTCAGAAAACCCCGTCTTCCAAGGATCTTTCTGTTCTGACCCGATCCGCCTTCCCCTTGCGACATGTCTTCAAGACATCCGGTCAGGTCCCCCGCAAGAGTGGCCCTCGCCAACTGTGTCTCTGTGCCGTGCTACTTGTGTCGTTCCTGCAACCAGCTGCTCAGGCTGCATCCGCACGCTCGTCACATGATGCCACCGACATCGAGTCGTTTTTCACGTCTGTCGGACACGGCATCACCTCCGTCTTCATGCCGGGGTCCGCTTTTGCACATGGACATGAACACTCCAGGCACCGTCGCAGAACTGTCCGTCATCACGCTGCTACGCCCGTTATCCCCGAACCCGGCTTCGGCGTTCCAGAAGGCACGATTGCAGCGCATGCCCTCACCTCCAGTGACAACACACTGCGTCTGGTGGAATGGGACGGTCAGACGACAACGCTCCAGATCGGCTCTCATACCGCAAAACCTGCATGGATGGCCATTCTCGTCACGGGAACGCAGCTGACGCAGGCCTGCGCGGGTGGATGGGTCCACACACTGGACGACAGCTCCACCTGCGGCATTCCGGGCGGCGTCAGCGACCTTGCCCTGACCTGGGACCGCTCACGGATAGCAGTAGCTCCAGGCTGGCAGGATTTCTGGGACGTGGCGCGCCATCCGGGGCGGCGGGGCCTGCATTTCGGTGCCAGGACAACACTGGAAATCGCCCTGCTGGCCGATGGTGTCGCACCGCAGGACATCTATCCTACCCTTTCGACGCAGTCCGGTGTGGATCGCGCCTTCCGCAAGCTGGACCTGCTTCGCCCTTATATCGTGTGGTGGACGACGCCTGCCGATGCCGCACGCATCATGGAACAGAGCAGCGCCCTCATGCTAAGCGCACCGAGTACGGAAGTGACTAGCGTCAGTTCCCGGGTGCAGGCCGGGGCTGCGAGCTCGCTTTTCGTTGCCGGCACTCAAAACGTGCTGCGGACGCCGCTCTTCTGGACCATTCCCTCGAATGTTCCAGAAGACAGTGCCCACCGGACACTCGTCCAGCTCAAAATGCATTCTCCCCATCTGGAAGATATGCCCGGACCGGTTCCGCCGGGAAACACGCCAACGTTCCTGACTGTCAGCGACACGTTCTGGTCCCAGCATGGTGAAGCGCTCGAACAACAATTCGAAACACGTTTCGCCCCACAAACACCATGATATCGCTCGCATTACGGCTCAACCTGCCCGCAATCCTGACAGGACTTCTCGGGACCTGCGCCGTGATCGCGCTGCTCATGCGTGCGCTGCCCGCTCCGGTCGTGCGACGTCTCGGAGTGCTGCTGCTCTTGCCCGCCCCCGGACTGGCCCTTGCGCTGGCCAACATTCATTCCGATCTGGGCTGGCTGGAAGGCATGCTCATTGCGCCAGCAGTCGTCTTTCCAACTGGGGCGACCCTGCTGACCCTGCCGCCAGGCACAACACGTGCCGCCGTCGGACTGGGTGCCGACCTACCGACACGTCTGCGCCTGATCTGGTTTCCGCTCCTTCTACCATCCGCTTTTCTTTCCATTCTGCTCGCGGTTGTTTTCTGCACCGCCTGCGCCCTGTTGGACCACCCATGACTTCTCCCACCGTACCTTTCTGGCAAACCCTTTCTCTGGACCAGATGTCTTCCGAACAGTGGGAGTCGCTGTGTGATGGCTGCGGTCGCTGCTGTCTCAACAAGCTGCGCGACGAAGACACTGAAGAGGTCATTTACACAAACGTCGCCTGTCGCCTGCTGGACACACACACCTGCCGTTGTACCGACTACGCCGACCGCCAACGCAAGGTCCCCGACTGCGTGACCCTCACGCCGAAGCTTCTGGCCGAAATTGACTGGCTACCCCCCAGCTGTTCCTATCGTCTTCTACGCGACGGATTTGACCTTCCGAACTGGCATCCTCTGCGAACGGGCCATGAACAGGGCGTTCACAGTTCTGGTGCCTCGGTCCAGGACCGATGCATCAGCGAGCGTCGCGCCGGACCGCTGGAAGACCATCTGGAAGACTGGCCCGGGGAATGGCCAGACCGCTCTCCGCTCTGTCATGTGCTGAAACGCAAGGGCTGAGACCATGCTCCCCCCGACCGTTCCGCTCATCTGGAAACGTTCGACACGGGCTAGGCGCATTACGCTGCGGATCGAACCCGTCCGGGGCGAGGTCATCATCACGGTTCCGGAGCGCATGGACCGGGGCAGGGCACTGGCGTTCGTCCACCAGCAGACGGAGTGGATTACCAGCGCTTTAGCCGCTTTGCCAGAAAAGCAGCCGCTCGCTGACGGCTCAAAGGTCATGATCGAAGGAAGAAACATCCCTATCCTACATGAACCGATGGCCCGGCGCGGGTGCTGGCTGGATGCAGAAGGACTGCATGTCAGTGGAGAAGCCTCACACACGGAACGACGCATCCGCGATTTTCTTCAGGCCATAGCAAAAGAACGCCTGACACAGACCCTCCAAACCCATTCAACGAAAATGAATCTGCAACCTGCCCGTCTCGACCTACGTGATGTCCGCACCCGATGGGGCAGTTGCACACGCCAGGGACGCATCATGCTCAGCTGGCGATTGCTGATGGCTCCCCCGGAGATCCGCGATTATGTGGTCATCCACGAACTGGCCCATTTAAAACACTTCAACCACAGCCCTGCTTTCTGGGCCCTAGTCGACAGTTTTATTCCACAGGGCCGCAAAGGACGTCTTGCAGCGGAACTCTGGTTGAGAGAAAATGGTACCGCTCTGCTGCGCGCAGCATGAGGGGTGTGCGAGCTTGGCGGAATGGTAGACGCACGAGACTTAAAATCTCGAGTCCGCAAGGGCGTGCGGGTTCGAGTCCCGCAGCTCGCACCACTAACCTCTTGAAAAGACAGAGAAAAACACGCTTCGGCGTTAAAATGGGCGTTTGTCCCACAGTCTTTCCCATTCTGGGAGAGTTAGATGCATGCTGCGAATCGTCGGATCGCAATATTATTTCAGGCGTTCTGTCCCTCTGGACCTGCGTCCTTGGCTGGGTCGAGGCGAAGTCTCGCATCCCCTAAAAACCTCCAGTAAGCTTCTGGCACGACAAAAGGCGGCCTTGCTCTATGCTCGTACCGGAGAGTGCTTTGAGGAGATTCGGCGGATGACAACAGAGCCAAAATCAAAAGCCCTGACCGCCACTGATATCATCCGCTTTTACGAGCAGTTCGTGAAGGATTGGGAAAACTATCACAATGTCCGGCTGCAAGAAGAACAGACCAAGCACCGCCTTGAACTGGCCCAGCAGACGCTCCAGACGAAAGCTTACACGCAGCAGGTCGACATTTTTCTGGATGTCATTGCAGGGCACTTCGAACAGACCGACGCTTTCCTCACTGCTTTGAGGCAGACACAGGCACTGCATACGGCCGTCACGCAGACCCGCGAGGCTATGCTGCGTGATGAGATTGCGGGGCTTCGCAAACTGGTCGTCGATATCAAAGCCTCAGGCAGCGCTATCACGTCTGCGCCTGCCCTCTCTGTCGAAGAAGGGCCGGAAAGCGAACCGCTTCAAGCTTTGCCATCTCCGGCTCAAGTGAACCGTAAGAACGCCAAGTCCCAAACTATCAGCGCGATGGCTCAACGCTTTGTCCTGAATGACGCCAACAAGAGCGCAGACACGATAAAGGGTACGAAAACAACGCTCGACCTGTTCATTGAAGCTTTTGGCGACCTACCCGTTAATCAGGTAACGGGAACAACAGCAGGCGACTTTCACGATTTGCTCCTCGGCCTTCCCGCAACGCACGGAAAATCTAAGAACCGTCTTCCCATTCGGGACGCGGTAAAATCAGCGAAAGAGCAAGGGCTTGAAACGGTTAGCGGTAAGACCGTGAAGAACCATTTTTCTCGCTTATCGTCCCTCTGGTCCACGCTTGTGCAACGCGAAATTGTTCCCAAAAATCCATGGATGCAATGGTCTTTCAATACGACGAAGAAGACAGAACGCCGTTGTTGGAGCGATGAAGAGCTGGCCCTGCTCACAACAGCACAGTGGGAGCATCGTAGCATCTCCCGCAGGACTTATGCGGGGATGGTCAATGTCGCCCTTTATACAGGCCTGAGGCTGGGAGAAATCTGCAATCTGCGCAGCCAAGATATTGAGAATGTGCAAGGCGTGGCGTGCTTCTATATCCGCCCACATCAAGAGGACGGATGGTCTCCAAAATCTGCGGCGGGAACCCGGTTGGTGCCCATTCACTCACAGCTAATCAAAGCTGGCGTCATGAGCTTCCTTAAGCCCGACCAGTACTTCCTCTTCCAGGACCTGCCGACATCAAGCGATGGTGTGCGAGGAGCTGCGTTTGGGCAGGCGTTCTCAAAACTCAAAACGAAGCTCGACCTCCCAGCGGAAATTACATTCCACAGCTTCCGCCACACCGTCTCCACAAAGCTGCGCAATCAGAACGCCAGCTTCCGCGAGCTCTGGATTGACCGGGTGCTGGGACATGAGGCCTCACACCGCAGTCAGGGGACGATGAACTACACCAGTTCTATTGATGTGCAGAACCTGAAGAGCGTTATCGAAGCGCTGGAATTCCCAACATTCCAACTGGACATTCCGGAGAGCTGACGGCGGCTATGGGGGGGGGGAAGCGGAATGTCGGTTATTGGAAGAAGTTACTTGAATTCTGCCATTTTCAGCTTCCGCGTTCACAACAGTAAACGACCGGAATACGCCGTTCCAAGTAGGTTTAGGAATGACGGTTCACGCCAGAACAGGTCCCTCGTAAGTCCGGCAGATGCCGGTCAGCTACGCTCCCAAGTTGGCTGTTTAGTAGTGCAAATAGATACCTCAGTTGCAGACATTCGCTGCTAACCAAGCCAAACACCGGCGTTTGCTCACCATTCATTCAAAATACCTGCTATTAATAAAGATTCTCGCCTTGTTTTTTAAGGGATTTTTCGCAAACATCCAGTATTGGCCGCCAACGGTCAAACCATTCTTTAATATCTGAATCAACTGCCTTATTTTTAAACCAATTGAAGTATTGCTCTTTATTATTGTCTTTTACTTTAAACGGAAGGATTGCTCCGGCTGCATCCTCTGCATATCCCTCTAACCATCCTGGATGAGCAGCGCTTACTTCTTTGATCCACTCATCTGGCAATAGACCTTCAATCGCGAAACGATCTCTCACGATTGCAAAGTCTGCATTTGGTTGAAACGGGATACCTTTTCGGCCAAAAAATTGTTGTAAATCCTTTCGTGCTTTATCTCCGGCATCATCGCCATCGAGCAAAGAGATTGAAGCTCGTTCAGTTGTGATAAACTCGAATGTTGCCCGTAAAAATCCTTCGATTCCTTTAACGCCGCCATAATCGTGAATACTGAGGCCACTCGATAGGAGTGTAGGGAAATTTATTGACTCGGCTTCATTTGATCTCACGGCCTCGATAACAAAATTTAGATACTTTCGATCAGTTTGTCCTTCGACAAGGATATTAAATTCTGAAAAATTATAATAATCTGAAAACCTTACCCCGAGGGATGTTCGAATTTGCTTCGTGGCCTCGTGATAAGTTTTGAACGGACTTGCCTTCGTCCAACCTGCCTCTAAACTTACGCCTAAGATTTTTTCTGGGTCTTGAGGAACAAAGCCAAGCGAGTGGGTCGTCACAATTACTTGTGAATGGGCGGAGAGGGTTTTCAAAAGGCTCAGGCATTGAGTCGCCAGTTCTGGATGCAGATAACATTCCGGCTCCTCAAGAAGCCATAAAGGAAGTTTGCCATTTGATTTTTCCTGTTGGGAAATCCAGCAAAAGCTGCTTAACAAAACTGCAGACTGAATCCCCATACCTTTCTGAAACACGCTAGTCGTATTTGCATCTTTCAAGTTAAATTCGACGTTACGAAAAAAATCGCTCGGCGCTTTAGGAAGCTCAAAGGATGTTTTGAAAGAGCCAAGCCTGCCACTTTCCAAAACCTCATTGATTTCCTTGGAAGCCTGCATCAGGGCCATATCGAGCGCCGATAAATTTGGAGCTAGCACGTCGTACATCCGCTGAAACAAGTATGGCATGACGAGACCTTCATAAAGGTCACTAATACTTTTCTCTGATGGAATGTAGTGTATTGAGAATTTTGCAAGAATATTTTCAAAAAGTCGTTTTTCTAACCTGGAATAAGCTGCGCCATCACTTCCTTTTGGTCGCCTTACATTCGGAAAAACACGATAAACTGGGTTAGAATTTTCAGAAAAGGTAAGATACAAAACTATTTCTGCTTCTGATCCAGCGGAAACATCTAAAGTTGATCTAATTTGTTTAATTAGATCAACAGTATCACTATCTTCAAAATCACCAATTGTAATCTGTATGTTAGTACGAAGAGATTTTTCACCCCTGCATATGTCTTGATCGTAAGAATAATTTAATTTATTTTCATATCCAGTAAAAAATAACTGAATGGATTTCAGAGTATTTGTCTTCCCTGCATTGTTGGGGCCTACTAGTGTAATTAATCTGTCCAAAGGAAAGCTGAGCTCATCTTTGATGGTGCGATACCCTCGAACACTGATATTTTTAATCTGCAATTCAGCCCCCACAAACGAATGTTTCGTCGTCATTTTCTATGCTGCCTGCCCCAATCCGGCAAATGCAAATCGTTTAGCCAGAGAAACGCCAGTCGGTACGCACCACCCATTTAAATGTCAGCTATTTTACCTTCGTCTCTCCGAACCTGACAGTCTCCTACCGGTCCGGCCAGCGTATTCTGAGAATCGAACATCAGTGTTTCATGAATGGCAGGTGTAGGATGAGGACAAGCCGCTCCCAGCACAGCTTGCGATCGGCGGTTTTTGTCCCAAACGCGATCCTATGGCAGTTCGCCTGACAATGTCAGCTTTTGGGCGGACACCTTCACTATTTCAATGTCTGACATGCGGGCGACTGCTGTATGTCTGCTGATGGAAGCGGTAAGTAAGAAGCTGCCATTCACATGTATGATGCTTGGAAGCGCCATGCGCCTATTCGGTCATTGAATGGCTCATGTCGTCTACTTGGAGGCGGACATTCGCTGTGCCTCGCGAGCGGAGATAAGGTTTACAATCAGGAATACATACCAAATTTTAGTAAATTATCACAATCCGAGAAACATAATGAAGTCATATAGCAAAGTGCGTAAGCAGGATCTGGCAAAAAGTGCATTACAAAATTTTGTTATCACGCCCGTTCCTGATGCCATACTTGTCAATGACCAAGTGCAGCAGTGGCTACAAAAACACGAAATTTCCTTTGCAATAGATTGGCTTCATACTGGAGAAGCGCGGGGCTTTAAGCAAAGAGGCGTCAATGCAATCATCGAATTAACTTCAATTCTGATGGCAGAAGAGTCGACTTATCGACGCGGTACGAGGCCTGAAAGACTCGCAGTTCATGTCGCACATTCCATTGTCGCTACCTTCCAGAATTGCCTCACCACAGTACCGACGCCAGATCACGTTATGGCTATTGAAAAGGAGGTCAGGCAGCGCTTCGCGGCTAAAGTCGTCACCTGTACGCATTGCATTCCATGCCGAATTATCCCTGAGCACACATCTTCATTCTCTGTCGGACCGGTAAAATTTTACAGCCAAGAAGACTTGATCAAGCGCGAGAATATTTCCCAAGAGAATCCTCTTAACGAAATGTCCTACGGGCCGCTATTAGAATTCATGAGAAGTCAGTCTGCCTACTGGATTGCCGATGTAACTGTCGATGGCTTCGATGATGTAGCTGGATTGGAACGGGCCAATATTGCCATCGACCTTGCTCTCACTGCTGTCCAGATAGCGATCCCTTCCTACTATTCTCGCAGTATGGCTCGCCTTACGGATCGGACATTGCCAAGCAAAATCGGCAGCGTCACAAAGGTTGGTGGCAATGTCCGTTTTGGTTCGCAACGGTGCGATCCTGGACTTGGCTGTTCTGCAGGCGCATTTGATCAATTTCTAACGAAATCAATGCCTATACTGGTATCGATTGGCAATCGCGTCAGAGCCTACATCACTGACAACGCTGTGTTGCCCAAGCTCGATCAGAGTTGGAGCGATGCTGCCTACTGGCTCCATGAAGGGCTTATGGAGCCTCTCGACACCGTGGCAGTTACAAAGCTGGAAACAGCAATAGAAGTGCTTCTTTCGGCCGCAAGTGCAAAAAATAGTGGCTCTCGTCTTAAAGACGCATTTTCGTCTTTTTATGGTCTGTCGCCTGATTGTTCCTATCCGTCTGGAAGCGACTGGAAGGTGGAAGACGTTGTGAAAGCAATCGTTGAAAGCCGATCTCGGATACTTCACGGCACCTTATCGACGCTCACAGCTGACACCCTGGCTACCGACAACCATGGCGGGCGACGTGTGCTTGAGTCGTTGTGTATGGACCTGCTTGCAGCCACTTCACTGAAACTGGACGCGTACGCATCAACCACCGCACCAAAAGACAGCATCAAGGATTTTCTGCAATTCGTCTCGACCGAGCGAAAGCCCGCTACATGACCAGCTTCTCCTTTGCAGGCATCGTGTTCTAAACGTGCCATTCCTTTCGGTCCAATTCGATCACGAGACACCTTGCTGCTTACGTCCGCTGTGCAGAAAGCTGTTCAGCGGGACGTAATGTCAGGGATGAGGGCGGGAGCGGCCGTCAGCCATGCGAGACCCGGATGGTTATCCTAAGTGCGGAGTTATAGGCGGAGATTAGCCGGTCTGAGCCCGAAGCAGGAAACGTGTCAGCGGGCCTTGCAGGCTTTGAGCGCAGTAATGCCGCCCAAGGCGTTCAGGGCGGTTTCGCCCGCAATCTTGATCTCGGCGCGCCAGGCGGCTGAATCGAGTGTAGGGTGAGTGTGAGCGCCGGTAAGTGCCACCCAAAGGGTCCGGTCGCCAATGCCTCGCTTGGCACGAACCGTGCCATCTGCCTCGGTGACCAAGGGATCGTTCCCGAGGTCCTGATGCAGGCGGACGGAAGCTTCGCCTAGGGAACAGCAGTCACCATAGACGCCGTAGGCGAGCTTGCCGGTGCGCGGGCGGTAGACGGCGACGACATCCCCTGGTTTGAGGGAGTGTTTGGCCGCGTAAGTGTTGGAGAGGACCACATAGGGTATTTCGCGGGCGTTGGCGTAGTGGCGCTGGGAGCTGGGCGGTGTGCCGGGGATGGGCAAAGTGTTGATCGTCACGAAAGCCTTGCCCGGCAATGGGTCACCGGCAGACTGGATGATCGGCCGCTTCTTTGTATCGGTCAGGAAACCGACGATTTTGACCTTGCTATAATCGTCGGTGGCTTGGGCCTCTGCCCATTGCTGTTTGCAGAGCCCCTGCCAATTCGCCTGGTCGTTTTTCTGTGTGTGGGCCAGACCGCTCACGATGGCAAACACGCCGTCGCAGGTGCTTGACAAGCCGTGTCCATCGACGCGGTAGGAGTCAGGGGCGCCATCGGCATCGACCGCAAGCCCGTTTGTAGCGGTGCACTCCATGGTAGCCGCTGAGGCGGGAACAGAAGCCCACAGGAGCAGAGTAAGTATTAGGGGTCTCATGGCGGTCAGCCTAGCTCTTCGTTCTTGTTTTGCAATCACGGTTCGCGTTGTTGAAATAATTACAAGCGTCACTAAGACAGATTGCTTTGGCTGAAACGCACAAACCATGTAGATCGTCTACAACTGGAAGACTCTATGTCTGCTTCCTGCATTTCACTGCGGCAAACCGACCTGTCCGGTTCCGGCCCAAGCCGAGTGCTGTGTTACGATTTAAATCACGTCCGCTAATAGGAATACAGGTCGCCGTGCCCCATGTCCACGTTGCAGGCGACTGCCGCCTGTCTGATCCCGCACCGCAAATCAGACAGGTAGTTCAGATAACTCAGCCGCTCATGCAGGGAATTATTATAAGTTTTCCTGATACGCTTCTTCGGGGCGAACCGGCGTTAATGTCGTCACTTCGATAAAATAACCTCCCTTCGCCTGGAAGTAGAAGGTCCACGCGCCATGTGCATTGCGTGGAGCCTGCACCTCCCAGCCATCAGTGCTTAGACGCTGATGGAGAGCATCAACGTCCTCGCGAGACTTCTGTATGAAGCCAATGTGCAGGATGTCGAATTGCCTGGGATAATCGAAGCCTTCTAGCTTGTTGTCGAAATGATTGACGATCAGCACCAGCCCATCATTGTCCTGTAGGACGGCCATTGTGCTCCCACGTACAACGAGAGTGCGCAGGCCGAAATACTGTTCGAACATTACGCGATCAGCCTCAGTATCTTGGCTGTAAAGGTTGATATGGTTCAGCTTCATGACTGTGTCTTTCCGTTGGTGAGACGGACACGAGCCGGTCGCAATCTGGACAACGACGACCGACCACGGACAAGGCCAATCCTCGTCGTGTCCGGCCATGGCCAAGAGCTGATTTATTCGCTCAAGCGTGACTGTCTCCGGAGAGACCACAGGTTATCACCATACCTGCATCGCTGTCTTTTTAGGCAAAACCGACTTTGCTGACGCGGACAGCAGCGGTCAAGCCGCATCTTGAGTCATGTTCGTAGCGTAGAAACCTATTGAAGAACGAAAATGATCAATATGAAGACGTCAGCAGTTGCATGCTTTTCCTATGGAGATAGAGAAGAGTTTGGTAACGTCTTCTTTCGCAACGGCATGATCTGAGGCAGTCGAGTGACATCAGAACCCGGCGATACCGGCGCATCCCTTTCATAAAAACGCTCCAGCTTCCTCAGG
>NZ_BJMK01000045.1 GCF_006539125.1 Gluconobacter sphaericus NBRC 12467 | reverse complement strand
AAAAGGCTTCGAGCTGATCACCAAGCCCGCTCAATCGAGCAAGCCGCTCTTCAACATCAAAGAAACCCGCCTGCTTCATGTCGCCACTCCTCCAATAAAAACCGGAAAAATGGAATCACAAAGGGGGCCTCAAAACCAGAGGGTTTTTCGAACCCTCCAACTGCTCAAAACGCAGATCAAAAACGGCCCAAAGAACCATTAATCAAATCGCCGAAAGCCAGAAATTACGGGCCAAGCGTATCAATCAAGGGTTCTTCGAGAACTCCACCTTAAAGAGAAACGTTCACGCCAAACTGAAAGGAACGCATAATAACACCCTTCTGAGACCATGACGAGTTATACAAATAACCACCGTAAGTCGCATAATCCAAAGGAGAGCGGAAGCCAAGTAGATTATAAACGTTCGCATAAATAGACCAACGTTTATTCATCTGATAATTAACAGTCAGATCAACATCCCAGAATCCCTTAACCCGGCACTGTGTGGGATAATTAGGTCCATTAGCCTGGTTCATGCCCAAGGAGTAGGCGCAACTATGACTATACAGTCCATTACTTCCTGCAGATGCAATACCACTATCATCTGCGACCGTTTTATAACCGCTCGTATAATAAACAGTTGGGGTAACTGCTAAACCCTTATACGAAAAAGTGTTGGCCCAGTTCGCTCTCCAACGTGGCGTACCAGAAGAAGAAACGCTTTGATAGGGACCAAGCGTCCCAGCATAGCGATACGTAGTACCGTCAGGATTAACCTGATTAAAGCGTCTAACAAACGTTGCTTGCCCTTTACTATACCACATAATGTTGTGCAGAAAGCCGGGAAGACGTGCGTGCGCATCAATAGACATATCAAAGCCATCAGTCATCATACTTTTGGCATTAATATATTCGCCCTCAACATAACCCGGCGCGGCTAATGCGTTGGGATAGTTAGAGTCTTTTGGCCCTGGAACAACTGTAATTCCAGAAGGCTCCCCGGAATTTGATCCTCCATTCTCAATCCAAGAATTGAAATACTGATTAGGGTTAAGAATTCCTGTCGTAATATAGTGGTCCTTCTTAATGTAATAGTATTCAAAAGACAGTGTCATCCAATTCGTAGGCTTTATGACGGGACCGACGGTGTAGCTTGTCGATATCTCGGGTCGAAGATGCGGATTTCCTACACTCATTAGCCCAAGATAATTACCTGATTGAACATAAGCACTATTTCCATGAGACGCCATCCATGCTTGCACAGCAGGATTGGACGTGTCGTAGGTCACCGGAGTAAAACCTTCCGTCTGGCCGCCCGTCTCCGCAAAACTAGGCACACGAAAGCCACGGTTAAATGTGCCACGTAACGTGAACTGTTTGACTGGTTTGAACTGGAAGCCAACTTTCGGAGAGAAATGGCTGAAGCCTTCTGAATAGTGATCGTAACGACCTGACGTATCAACAACGAACTGTTTTACAACAGGCAAATTTGCCTCGTAAAAACCAGATTCAACCCAACGATGACCGATCTGCGAGACCGGATTGTAACTCGCCCACTGATTCGCGTAGTTGCTTGTGTCAATTGGATTGGCGTTTGGGTCGTTCACGGATTCATAACGCCAGTTTGCTCCAATCGCGAGCTTAGCCATACCGCCCGGAAGCTTGAAAAGCCCTTTACTGAGACCAACCTGCCCTGAATATTCCTGTGAACGGGCGTTAATAGTGTTCGCAGGCAAAACATAATTCATTTCAGAACGCGAGTTTTTTGACGGGTCAACAAAATTATACGACCCATCCGCAATCGCTGCTGTTAAATGACTGATGTATGGCTGTCCTGTTTGCACCTGATTAAGAAGCGTATTCATGCCGACAAAATCAGCATTATAATTCCAGTCGGAACCCCAATTCGAATGAGACCAACCAGTATAACGAACTGATCCCCTGAAATTATTAGAGGTATCGGTAGTTACTGGAATTTGATTGAACAAGCCAACCACTTGCGCATCTTGATGTTGTGCGGCGTATGGATCGTTCGGGTTCAATTGTCCATTCGAAAGCTCCCACGGCAGAATGGTGGGAGAATTACCAGCCAACTCATCCTGTGTATACGAACCATAGGATGCTGGCGTCCCGGTCGTAATTGTACGCGCCTGAGACCAGTTAAACATCGCAATCAACTGCGACTGATCTGTGACATTCGCCGTCAAATGTGCTGTAGCGCTAATACGACGCAAATCAGGGGCGACTTGCTTGTAACGCATTGCGTTCTGTGAGCATGCATTTGTAAAAGAATTAGGATAATTTGTGGAAAAGCCGTAACCTGAGACGCCTGTCTGATTACTACCGCATCCAGCAGAAGAATTCAGAAGATTATATCCACCAACACCACTTCCATTGACAGCAGGGCGAACAAGAGCTGTAGTTGTTGCACCAGTAAAGTTTGTATTAAACTGATTAGTCCCCGGAAGAAGAGTATTTGTGTTTCCGTTGGAACCGCCCAACGATGTCAGATCCCCACTATTATATGGCGATTGAAGTTGGCGATAATATAAAGAATCATCCTGTTGGTATTCGGAATTGATGTAAAAATTGTAACCGTCGTTAGCAAGATCACCATGCCCGAATGTAGCATATAAGCGCTGATGACCTTGGTCTCCACGCTGGGTCAGACCACCCTCGGCATTGCCTTCAAAACCCTTAATCTCGTTTCGGGTTCTGAAGTTAATTACGCCTGCAACTGCATCTGCACCGTATGTTGCAGAACCTCCGTCTTGCAGGACATCCATACCTTCAAGGATAGACATTGGGATCCAGGTCGTATCGACAAAATCACGTTCGCCATCGTCCGCAAGCGGATAATAAGAACCTCTCTGTCCGTCGATGAGCACAAGAGTAGAGTCAGTACTGAGCCCACGCAACGACGGAGCTGATCCGCCTGGAGCAAACCCTCCTCCCGAAGCCCACTGGCTCGTTAAATTTCCTGCCCCGTTTGAGGAAAGTTGTTGAACGAGATCATTCACCGTTTTGAGACCACGCTGCTGCATGTCTTTGCGTGTGATATGAGTAATTTCGGATGAGCTTGTCGTATTGGGGTCGCGAAACAATGTACCCGTTACGACAACATTTTCACTACGAGATTTTGGAGCTTCGACGCTCTGCTTTAAAGCATTTCGCTTTGCAGCAGATATTGGTTCTGGATTATGATTTTTTATTGTTACGCTTGACGTTTCAGTCTTTTTTAATTTGGACGTTGCCGTATCACTAGGAGAGGCAGCATGCGCGCTTTGTGGCAATTGAAGCACAGTCGCAAGTGCAGTTGCCCCCATGAGCGATGTCGTCCATCGAGCCTTTTTCATAGCCACAGGTTACTCCGTCAAAACTAGGGGCGCGGATCATGTATGATCCCACAATATTTCGTATCAGAAACATCCTGTCACATGACGACTGGGCCTAAAATTAAAAAAGTCACATTTTGACCCTGTTTGACCAGTTAGTTGTTTTTTTGCAACACAAATCAAGCTGAAGGGTTCGAAAAACCCCCTGGTTTTGAGGTCTGCTCTGTGATTCCGTTCGTCCGATTCTGACTGAGGGAATGGCGTTATGAAGCAGGCTGCTTTCTTTGATGTTGAAGAGCGACTTGCCCGGTTGAGCGGGCTTGGCGCTCAGCTCGGAGCGTTTTTCCGGACTGTGGATTTTGAAGTGTTCCGTCCTGATCTGGAGAAGGCTCTGGCCTATGCAGACATGACCGAGCTTCTGCTCACGCTCTTTCTGCCGGAAGACAAGAAAGGCGGCGGGGGGAACTCCGCGCATTTCCGCGACAGGGCCGAAGCGCTTATTCGCGGCATGTCCTATGTCTTCGTCTGGGTCCGGGACAACCTTGGCATTCCGATCATGTCCGAGACGATCCGCACGATGTTCTCTGACATCGCGGCACTGCGCGATCTCTACCAGGATCAGATCTTCACCTACTATGATGCGGATGCAGCTGAGACGAGAACAGTCGAGCTTCCGCCAGAATTTGACCGGACCCTGCTGAACCCGGTCCGCGACTACGTGACGGAGACGGGTGGCTTCTCGAACACCAAAAGCGTGGGAGACCAGGACAAGGTTCGCGAGCAGCATTCCTATGTGGTGGGGGGTTTCGGCAAAACCTTTACCCAGATGAGTTCCACGCTGGGGCATATCTTCCGATGCAATATCGGTGATGTGGACTTCCGGGACGTCAAGCGCATTTCCTGGAGCGATGTGCAGAACCTTCGACAGGGGCAGGCCATCATTCTCTTACGAGGAAAGCGCATCTACACGCGATTGTTCTATGCCGGCATCAAGCCAGAGGGCGTGAACAGGGTGTTCCCCACAGTTTCGGCGGCTCCCGCTCTTGAAGCCCCTGTATCGAAGGAACCGGCTACAGAAGCAGATGACGTGGCTCGGCGTCTTCAGGAAGGGCGCGATCGGATCGAAAAGGGTGATCTCCGGCCGTTAACCGGAGTCTTGGGAGAGCTATATCAGCGGCTCGGCGTCGTTCTCAATACGGAAGGCACGCCCCTACAGGACGCCCAGGAACTCCTGAACCTGCTCTTCCCCAATGAGACATCGGCAGAAGAAAAGCCGTTCGCAAAGCTGTTTGAGACCCTCGTTCCTCCGTCCGCTCAGTTGCCCCGTACAACGGAACCGCTTCATGCGGATCTGGACAAAGCACTCCTGGCCGAGCTGGTGACGTTCGAGACGGCCCTTGGACTGGATGAGCGTGCGGCCGTCGAGGCAGTCACGCACGCCCTGAATCTCTATGCGCGCGGCAAAGAACTCGCATAGCACCTGAGGCGGCATGTCCCATGCCGCCTCCGTCTTCGAACCTACATCCCGCGTCCTGTGCCACGAACCCGCGTGCGATCGCGCTCCCGCTCTTCTGCCTGTGCAGCCGCGCGAGCTTGCTGCAGCCGGTCTTCGGCCTGCTGCGCCCGCCGCCGTTCCTGCAGGTCCTCAACCCTCCGCGCTGCATTCAGGGCATCCTGCGCGGCATAGCCGGCCTTGCGCAGTTTGCGACTGACATCATCCCACTGCGCACGCGGGACATCCCGGATCGGGGCTTCCTCAATATGTCGCCGCACCTGACCACCCGGTGACTGCCCCTTCTGCCGGGTGCGCTCATTGACGTGGTTCTGCCGGATCCAGCGCGTATTGGCTTCTTCGTGCGCCAGGCGGGCTTTTGCCAGATCGACGGCCAGCGACTTGTAGGGATGTCGCCCCATGTCAGATGCCAGACGGTCATACAGATCGTTGACCGTCACCGGCCGGATATCACCCAAAGCCCGCGAAAACGTCTCGGCTTCCCGGAGAGATCCTTCGGACACGGCCGTCCAGCAACGATGAACATGCCGGCTTTCAGCGACATAGGACGTAAAGCCGGTCATGGCCGAAGATCCACGCGGCATGGCGTTGATATGCTCATCGGACGTCACACCCTGCGCCGCATCGACCGTCATGGCATGACCAAAGCCCAGACGGACGCGTCCGGTCTTCGGGTCGGCCAGCCGGGTCCAGGGTACGAGCCCTTCCCGTCCCTTCGCATTCTGTAACACCAGCCCCTCATCGGACCAGCCTTTGACGGTCGTGAAGTCGCCATTCGAACCAAGATCACGCCAGCGACGCCCATGCGCGGTCTCCATCCGGACGCTGGTTTTCGAAAACAACCGAACCCGGTCGCCAACAGCGAGAGGCAGCTCATAGGTGACGCCACGCTGATCGATGGCCGCCTTGACGATCTCCGCCTGCCCGATCTCGCCACGCTTGCGCAACCGGTCGCGAACGGCACGGCTGAGATCCATGACGTCTTCGTTTGTCGGCGCGGACATGGTGATACCCCGCTCCGATCCGGCCTGGGTCAGCATGTCGCGACGTCGAAGATACAGGTCAGCGATCTGCTCAACGACCTGGTCATGGTCGCCCCCCACAAGTCGGATCGTGCCGTCCTTGCGCTTCATGTCGATGGCTTCACGCGCCCGGGCGATATCGGCTTTCTTCTGTTCGTCCTCGGTCTGGCTCAGGTCGCGGCCGGGACTGCGGAACATGCTGGCGATCTGCCGACCACGCGCGGACTTCTGGCGGATCGTGCTCAACAGCTCCGGACGCGCCTCTTTGGGCATAACCCGCAAAAGCAGTTCGACAGCGTCGCCGGCCTCGATCGCCTGGGCCTGTTCCCGGTCGCCCACCACCCGAAGGGCAAAACCTTTTTCCTGCTGAAGCTGGAGGATCTCAAGCAGCTGACGCGGGGAGACCTGACTGACTTCATCAAGGACAAGAACAGACTGGCGATCGAGGTCGATCTTTCCCTGCGCCAGGCCGTCCAAAAGCGGTGTCATCGCGTAGGTTTGGGAAATGCCCGCATCCTTCAGCGCATCGGCCTGACGCCAGGCAATGGCCGCGCCAATGACGGTACGACCATCCTCCTGCCAGGCGTCGACCAGAGGCTTCAGAAGTGTCGTTTTGCCGGAGCCAGCAACACCGATCAGAAAGCCCAGACCGCTCGCCTGACCAAGCGCATTGATGGCCGCAAGCTGCGCAGCGCCGTGTGCTGGCTCACGCGTGAAGTCGAGACCCGACCGGGCGACGGCTGCGGCGATCTGCTCGTCACTGAGCGCGCCGTCCCGCGTGCGCGCCGACAGACCGGCAAGACGGGCCATATCCTTTTCGAGCGCGATCTGGGCACTTGTCGCGACCCGGAGGCGGCCGTCCTGCTCGCGCTCCAGAAAGCGGACCTGTTTGCCATCGATCTCGATGCCGCGCTCCTGGATCAGATCGGCGATCCGCTCGACGTCCTGCGTGCCTTCAATGCCAGCCGCAATGAGACCCCGTGCGGCATGGGTCCGGAACGTGTCCCGGTCGAGAACAGCAGCTGTCCGAAACTCCTCAGCCAATTTCTTCGCCGCAATCGCATAAGCCAGTTCGTAGCGCTCAGCGCGCCCTAATGGCTGGACCTTCTCATTGGTCAGGACAGTATCGTGATACCACCCGATGTCGTGAGCCTGCTCAAGCCAGAACTCCCTGTCGTTGCTGCCATTGTACTTCTTTGAGCGGTAAGCGAGATTTGCGTTGTGAAGGATTGAAAACTTCCGCTCGGCCGACAGATCGTTCCAGTCCAGGCCCTGCCGTTTGGCATAGGCTTTTCCCATTTTTTCCGCCTGGGAATGCCGCTTTGAAAAAAGCTCACAGGCTTCTCGCGGCACACTATCAATCGCGATTGCGCGGCCGCTCTCGTCGACATGCACCGCGATACCGAGCTTGCGAAGTTCGCCTGCAAGTTCCGCCTGGAAATACGCCCCGAACATGAAAGACGTCGCACTGGTAATGCGAGCACTGTCCAGCGAACCCAAATGGCCGCTTTCGGTCGCTACGGCATTCAAAAGCAGATTGTGAATATGCGCCTGTGGATCCCCCGGCACCGGAACTTCCACCGCCGCGTGGGGCCTTTTGCGCCATCCTGAATCTTCATGACCGGTCGTGCCGTGTAGTGCCGGAACGATACCCACGCGACTTCCCCCCGTTCCAGCGTGGCTGTCTTTCCTGACCCTCTGCGCGCCACGCCAACCTCTTTGGCAATAAACGCCATAGCCTTGTCGTTGGCCTTGTGAATTGCGCTCCAGATGAGCGCCCGCTCGGCATCCGTCGACGCAAATTCAGCGGCAAGCGTCACTGATTTATCGGGTGACGCTGTGAAGTCGATGGCCGAGTGCTCACGCTTCCGGCCTGTGTTGGCCCATTTCTCACCTGTGTCAGCGCGCTTCGCTTCGAACAGATTTGCCAGCGCCTGGTCTGTCGGCACCTTCATGACGTCAATGCCTAGCGCATCAGCGATCCGGGGGCCCATATCTGGCGACCACATTCCCCGCCCATCACGTCCGGTATAGTAGGTTGTCAGCCTATCACCTGTATCACGGGTCGGATCACTCCGTTCCCGTTCAAAGCGGGCATCCTTCTCCGGCTCGGACTGATTCTCTCTCAGATAGGCGACGATCAGCTTGCCGGCACCTGCCGCAGAAATCTTCCGGTAAGTGATCATCTTCCAACCGGCGCAGAGAAGGTGGAAGCTTCAAGCCGGCCAAGCTGCGCCGAGATTGTCTCAAGGGCGGCACCCTGCTGTTCCATGGCCTGGGCCATGCGCGCGACGACCTCGACCAGGCCCTCGCCTTCTTCTGCTTTCTCTGGAGGGCTGACCATGTGGTGGATTTGGGCGAGCGTCTCCCCGATCTGATCCAGCCGTTGCAAAACGAGGAGCTGAAACGGCGCTTCGCGATCTACCGGTTGCGGGAGGTCAAATACGTTTTCGTCTGGCATGCATCGTCTCCGTGGGCAAAGGAGACATTTTGCTCGAGGTGGTTGTGAGTGCTCGCCGACAAAAACTGTCGCTCCGAGCCCACATCGTCTCGGAGACTATCTGCCTAGCCGTCGCATCCCACCAGAAGCGCAATCTGACGTCTGATGGCAGCAAGCTGATCGGATCTCACCTTGCTGCCTGTCACGGTGACACGTTGCTTGGATGTGGTGGTAAGCAGAGCACTGACTGCCCAACAGGGTTTGGTGCAGCCGTTATCAGCTGTTGGGTCGATCCGTACCGCCAGATCCGGAATGACGAGGTTCTCATCGTCGGTCAGCGGCACGAGCATCACGTTCGGCCACTCAGGCGGAAAGAGGTCGTCTTCGACAACAACAGCCGGCCGACGCTTGTTGGGCTCCTTCGGCAGGGCATCTCCGCGCCAGTCCGCCAGCACAATTTCTCCAGGCGAGAAAATCGCTGCCATAGCGACCGGCCGATCAGGCGCCATGGGTTCCGCCAGCCTCTTCAAAAAGTGCTTGGGCGGAAGGCGTTGCAGCGACGTAGCGGGCAACACGCGCACTGTCCCTGCGGATACGGTCTCGGCGCGCACTCTTTGCCCCTGTCTCCAGAAGATCACGAATGAGCTGGCTCAGAGGGATACCGCGCGCCGTTGCTTCCTGCTCCAGGTCAGTGCGCAGCCGCTCGTCCAGACGGATCGAAAGGGGGGATGCCATGACACACTCCATACATTCAGAACGTCGTTAACGTAGCGCAATTCTGTAGTGCAAAACAACATATTTGGCAGGGCAGAATGCGCCGAGATGTTTTCGGCCTCGGCCCGTCCCTGCCCCGCCGGATGCAACACCCGCAGGGTGGCGCGAAGCGCAAACTGAAAGTTTGCATTTGTGTATGGAAAAAGAAAAAACCTGCAACGATCTTGCCTCGATCTTAGAACGACAGCGCAGCGATAACGGCACGATCTTTGACACGATGCGAGGGTAATGCTAGGCGTAGCTCAACGAGGAAGGACGCAGACATGAGTGCAGCGATGGCAGTGGGGGGAACCGATGGTGCGATGTTCACCGCATTGCTGGGCTGTCAGCGCGGAACATGGGCGCACTCTCCGCTTTTCCAGTGGATGACCAATAACTATGAGGCGATGTCACAGGCCATCACGGGCAAAAAGGTCCGCTGGCAAAAGATGAGCGAGGCTGCGGAATCCGCTGGTCTAACGAATGTGAATGGAGAGCCGCCAAAGCCTGCGACTGTCCGCAGTACGTGGTACCGTGTCCGCAAGGCTGTCGGTGCGATGCAAAGGCAAAAAGAAGAAGCCCGCAACACAGCTTTGGCCTCTCGTGCCGCAGCCCGGGCAGCCTCTCAGGCACAAAAGCAGGATGACGCTGAAGGACAGGACACACTGAACCGTCGCATGGCGGAGGCAGATGCGGACCTGCGCGAAAAGCAGTTACAGGACGCCCGCGATCGCAGCCGGTCAGTCCTGTATCCTGAAACGGTCCCGCAGGTACGGAGTGAAGCCGCCCCGTCAGAAGAACGTGAGGCCGCTCCTGCCGTGAAAATCGGGCAGGTGGCCGAGTTCGTTGTCATGAGAAAGCAGGCTCCACGCTACGGGCGGGATAAGGACATTCCCCTGCCACCGCCCTATGTTGGTCCTCGTCCCAAGGGGATGCCGAAAGATCTGCCACTGGAAGCTCTGATGCCGCTTTCCGCTTCGGGGAGAGATGCTGACGGCAACTATGATTTCAATCAGATGCCCGGCCTGCCACGTCTCTCGTTTTTTGCGACTGAACGTGAATGGGCTCTTGCCTGTCTTCCCATGATCGAAGCCATCCCTCCCAGAGAGCGGAGTGGGCCACTCAAGGCGATGTTTTGCCTGCTTGACATGAAGGTGCGCAGATAGGTGGGGTAGCGACCAACCCAGCGAATATCCGCACTCACATCTGGTGCTGCGACAATGATTGAGCCGCAGGAAGCGGCTCAATCATTGTCAGGACTCCAATGTGACCGAAAAGCCAAAACGCCTCTCGACTGCCGAACTGCATGAGGCGATCACAAAATCGCTTGAACTGCGCTCCCTGATCAAAGCCGGACGCGGAAATCTCGGGGGAACGACCTGCCTCGCTCCATTAGCGGAGCGCGCTATTTTTCAGGGTCGCCCCATCCTTCTTGGTGACGGAGACGTTCGTAATCCCGGCATCTCTCTGTTTGAAGAGATATACAAAAGCCATGGGATCCCACGGCCCCTAAATGACGAAGCCGGACATCTGAAAGAGTGGTTTGCCAACAGCTTCAACGAAGCCGCCATGCGCAATTCTTCACTGATAATCGATATCGGTGGTGGCGACCGGACACTTGAGGAGTGTGCCGCCGAAGATGACATTATCGGCGCTGCCGACGCAGTCGGCGTGCCTGTCACGGGCCTGTTCATGTGCGGCTCCCAGCCCGGTGACATCGCCTATCTCGAGAAGCTTTGGGCCAGCGGGCAACTACGTCCGCATCGCGGCATCATTGTCCTCAACGAATGGGCAGTACCAGCAGGGCATAAGCCAGAAACAGTGTACCAGCCAATTATGCGAGATAAGCGTCTGAACAACGTCTCAGGCATGGAAACTGCATTCCTGCGGATTCCTAAGCTATCGTGCATGAAGGAAGTCCTAGCGAGCGGCCTGACCTTTCATGACGCTGCAGCAGGGAAGCCGGGTCCCGACGGAACGCCCCTCGGCCCGATGCGGCAGTGGCTTGTCAAAAACTGGCTGGAGAAGATCGAGGAAAACATCGCCAAGGCTGGCATCGAAGACTGGCTGCCATGAGACGGAGCCGCAAATCCGAGCCGGATCTGCTCGACCGGCTGAAAACAGGTGCCAATCCCTTTGGAGGGATTGGCAACCGGAGATTTCTCGACCTCCTTGCAGACGGAGAGCAACACTTCGTCTGTTACAATGCGGTGGGGGAAGCTGAGCATCTTGATGTGACCGATCTCGGTGTCACCATCCGCTCCCTCTCCACCATCCGGTTTCCGGTGGGGGTATCGTTCTGGGAGTGGGAGCCCAATGGAACGGAGCGGCTTCCGCCGCTTCGAAAAAACAGCGTGCCGACCCGTTGTGGATTTCTGGTGATCGCGGATCAGTCAGGGCAGCGCGGGATGTTGCATTATGCAGACTACCGTCCGCGCATGAAACTACACGGCAGGCCCATGGCAACAGTCTATCCGGTTTCTTTGACGTTCGATCTCCGGGATGACTGCGCTCCACCGGACACGCCACTCTTTTTTGACGATGAAAGCCATTACACCCACCAGCCTGATCTTCCTCCCGAGGCTCTGACGGCGTTTGACGTCGAGGCGAGCCCGAAGGATGCGGCGGCGCTGATGAGCCATTTTGGAGCGATGCCCTCCCCGCTCTACAAGAACAATCCTGAACTCGCCTTCCCTCAGGATGTGTCTTTGTTCTCGTCGAAAGACTGGGAGCTTTTCCAGTCCTTGGCCGATGACCTGATTCATGAGGCCACACCGTTTATGTGCATGCAGTTGGTCATTCGGGCATCGCATGTCCGCAGTTGGGCTATCGAACAAGGCACCGGGGCGGGGCGTCGGAAGGTTACCCTGTACGATACCGAGGTCCTGACATGAGTGAACTCACAGACAACGGAACGCTTGACGGACTGGCCGAGGCGGGTCGGCTGATGGAAGAAGCCGCCCGGCTTGATGGCATTGATGAGCATTCTCCTCTTGGGCGATGGATCAGAGCCCAACGCAAGGGAATGGACGCCTTTGCGAGGGTTGTTCTGTCGTGTGCCTCAGAAATGCAGAATTTTAGAGGGGAAGCCCGCGACATCATCGAGATGGCCAAGCAGGAACAGAACACCTTGCGGGACCAGTTCATAGAGAGTTGCAAGCAGGTCGAGAAACTGGGGGAAGTCGCGGCGCGGAATGTCGAGAAACAGGAACTGTTTCGAGACCGCGAATTGCAGGCTACCCTCGGGCGGATCGTCTCTGGCGTGACCTCGGAGCTGCGCAAGGAAGTTTTCGACCAGCTGCGGACGGAAATTCCGACGCATGAGCGCCAGTTCTACAAGGAAGCGCGATGGCGCGCCTATGTGCGGATGACACTGGCTGGGGCGATGCTGATAGGGCTCGGCTTTGCATCCGGTTACACATATGACGGCTATGCTGCGCGTGTAGGCCGTTATTGCGAGGAACATCAAGCGTTCGACACGAAGGGCGCGTCATGGTGTCAGATTGTCCCGCCGCCGATCCTGCCGAAGTCCTGAGCGAACTCTTGCACACCCGGGCCAGGGCGAAGCCCTGACGCAATATACTTCACAGCCGCGCTTGCGCGGTTGTGTCCATTTTGGCGCAGTCTGACCGAACAACAAAAAAGGCGGCTCCCAGGGGAACCGCCTTTTGCGTGTGTGGACCTGGCCGAGGCCGATCAGGCGAGGCCGTTCGAGGCGGCCCGGATCTCCTCGGGGGTGGCACCTGCGGCGCGCGCATCCTCTGCGGCCTTCTCGATGCTGGAATCAAAGCGGGTATTTTCCAGAAAGGTCATAAGGGCGTCCGCGATGGCGAAACCACGCGCAAGGTGCTCCAGCCTCCTGAGAGGAAGGCTCTTGGCGCTGGCGTCCGGGACATATTGGGCGAGTTCGTGAGACATGGGAGAGGCTCCACGACCGGGCGGGGCCGGTCGCTCTTCGATGTGCAGAGGGACAGGAAGAGGCCGCGCCCTGTGGGCGCGGCGGGCTTGACTTAGAAGCCCATGGCGTCGGCCTGAACGGCGGCGACGTCACGGGAGAGGCTGCGGCCATTGTCGCGGGTGTAGGGCTTCCAAGCCTGACCAATGAGTTCTTCATAGGCGGCACATGCGCCGGAAGCGACGCAGGACAGCGCGTAAGCCTTCGCGCCGTTTTCGGCGGCGATGCGGCGCAAGCCGTCTACGCGGTTTTCGCCACCGTCCACGCCCATGCGGTCTTCGTCACGGTCGCCGTTTGCGAAACTGTCTGCGGCATCCTTGGCGATTGTGCGGCGGTTCTCATAGAAGTTTGCGGCGCCATAGGCGGACCGGATGAGGCCATCCACCACGCGGTCAAGGTGCATCCGCAGACCGTTGAAATTCTGCTCGCCCCGGATGCGGGTCACGAGGATGGGAAACATCAGGTCGTATTGCTCGCGCACCATGTTGGACCCTGCCCCGGTCAGTTCGTCAACGTCACCGGCTTCGACACCGAACGCGAGCACGATCTTGGACATCTGGTCATCAGAAGGAACGAGACGGAGAATGTCTGCGAGACCCGGAGAGGCAAGAGCCTTGGTGCGGCGCTGTGCTTCACTGAAGCGGCGAACAGCGGCGGGGGAATAGTTGCCCTGAGAAGCGTTCTGGGACATGGTGTTGGATGCGTCGGACATGAAACTGAACCTTTCTAGTCTAGCGAAGTCCCGTTCGGTGGTGACACACCGTTCGGGGCGCTTTGTCTTGAGGGCCAATCCCTCTCGACAAGTAAAAGATAGCCCTTTTGGCTTTTTCCCACAAGAGAAAAAACGCAGAAAACCGCCATAAAGCGCGATTTATTTTTGTGCGGCAAGTAAAAAGATTTCTTGATTACTTTATGAATACCTGTCGTTTTCCTAGACCCATCCTGCCCGTGCGGCGAGCACACTGACGGCGACGAGAGTGGAACGACAGTGGCGTTTTCCTGAGCCCATCCTGCCATCGGCCAAGACGGTCGACGGGACAGGCCGTCAAGCCCGGAGCGTCCTGAGCAAGGGTGGCTGGTCTGCGG
>NZ_BJMK01000044.1 GCF_006539125.1 Gluconobacter sphaericus NBRC 12467 | reverse complement strand
ATTCATGATCCATACCCCCGATCAATGCAGGAGATGTAATCACACAGAACAAGTCAGCGCCAAGAGGGTTTTCGAATCCTCCAATCGCCAACGCTATCCTCAAAACCGAAATGCCATGGGGCGTTACCTCCTCCGCTTAAACACAGTTGCTACGTTGGAGAAGAGGAGAGATGCCTTATTTTGATGTCAGCTTCCAAATGCTTGCTGCAGCTTCGTCAAGAATGAGCGTGGCGTTATCGTGAAGTCTTATAGCGGTTGCGCTTACTTTCTCGCTGATGGGGCCATTCAGGGCTTCATTAATGATGTCGGCCTTGCCACTTCCGACCGCCAGAAGCAGCAGGCGTTTTGCATCCAGAATGGTCCCGACACCCATCGTCAGGGCACGTTCGGGAACGGCATCGGGATTGTTGCCGAACATGCCGGCGTTCTGCTGACGGGTGACGGGGTCCAGTACGACGGGCCGGGTGCGCGTATCGAAGGCTGATGGCGGTTCATTGAAGCCGATATGCCCGGTATCCCCGATGCCAAGAAGCTGGAGATGGATGCCGCCCGAGGCCCTGATGCGGTTTTCATAAGCCGCGCATTCGGCATTCAGGTCCACTGCCATTCCGTCGGGGATATGGCCATGCCCTGCCGGCATGTTGACCTGATCAAATAGGTGTTCATGCATGTAGGTATGGTAGGATTGTGGAGCCGATGTCGCGATGCCCACGTATTCGTCCAGATTGAAGGACGTCATGGACGAGAAATCCAGCGCGCCTTTTCTGTAGCGCGCGACAAGCAGAGCGTAGAGGCTCTCCATGGTGCGTCCGGTTGCAAATCCAAGTACGGGGGCTGCATGACTGCGGATTTCGTCGGCGACGATTGCAGCGGCTCTTTCCACAGCCTCGGTTGGGGTAGGGACAGTAATGATGTTCATCTGATTTTCCGAAGACTGGGACGCGAAAGAGGATGAGGCGGCCATGTCAGACGGTCCGCTGTCCATTCACCCAGACTTCGCTTACGGCCAGAGAGGCATCGAGGACGGTAAAGTCGGCAAGAAGGTCCGGAGCAAGAACGCCACGGTCATGAAGGCCGAGATAGCGTGCGGCGTTGGTGCTGACGAGCTTGGCGGCATCTGGGAGGGATGTGCCGGCCTGAATGGCGTTGCGCAGGGCCTGATCGAGGGTGAGAATGCTGCCGGCAAGAGACCCGCCGGGGAGGCGGACGGTGCCATTGCTGATGACGACATCCTGCCCGCCAAGCTGACTGGGGCCTTCGGGGCCACCCGTGCCGCGCATGGCGTCCGTGACGAAAAGCAGGCGGCTGTCCATCAGGCGTGAGGTGAGGCGGAAGCTGGCCGGATGGACATGGTGCGTGTCGAAGATCATTTCGGCGTAGGCGACATCGCTGCACATGAGGGCCGTGACAGGGCCAGGTTTGCGTCCCTCGATCGGAGACATGGCATTGAAGAGATGTGTGGCGCCGATTGTTCCCCCGGCCGCACATACGACGCAGATGGCGCGCTCAGTGCCTTCATAGTCGGTGGTGGTGTGCCCGAGGCTGACCCGGACGCCCGCTTCAGCGAACTGGCGCATGGCGGTTTCTGCATGATCCAGTTCGGGGGCGAGCGTTACGACGCGGACACAGCCTGTGTCGATGGCTTCTGCAACCCTGTCGGGGCTGGGAGCGATGGCAAAGGGTGGTTGGGCACCGAGCTTGTGCGGACTGACAAAAGGGCCTTCCAGATGGGCACCGTGGATGCGGGGGCCTTTTTCCATGCCGGTCTTGCGGACTTCGGCTACGGCATGGAGAGCATGCATCACGTCATGCCAGGGGGCCGTGATGGTGGTGGGAAGGATCGTGGTTGTGCCGTGGTTCATGTGGAAGCGTGAGAGCTTCCGTATGGCGTCGGCACCGTCCATCGTGTCAGCGCCATCGCCACCGTGGACGTGTCCGTCCACGAAGCCGGGTAGGATATAGCGGTTCGCGGGCTGGGCGACGGGGTCAATCGCGCGGATATGGCTGTCGAAGGTGATCTGCCCGGGAAGGATACGGTCAGGAAGAACGAGATTGCCGTCGAGATGCAGGGTCATGGGGTCTGGTCCAGGGGAAGAAGGCCGGTCTGCCCGTAGCGGCGGGCGTAGAAAAAGACCGCGAAATAGGATGGGATGACCAGCAGGGCGAACATGGCCTGAAACCCGATGAGAGGCTTCAGGGCGACGTAAATCTGCGGGATGATGGCCCCGCCGCTATAGGTCATGACCAGTAGTGCCGAGGCGAGGGGCGTCCACGGGCCGGCGCCACGGATGGCGATAGGGAAAATCGTCGGCATCATCATGGCGTTGGCGGCACCCAGCAGGGCGACGCAGGCAACGGAGACATACCCCGTTGTCAGGAAGGCCATGAGAGTCAGAATAATGCCGGCAATGCAGGACAGTTCGAGGAAGCGTTCCTGCGTAATGATGCGGGGGATGATGGCGAAGCCTAGCAGGTAGCCGAATAGCATGGCGCCGAGCGTGAAAGAGGTGAAGAATTTCGTCTGGCTGAGTGGAAAGCCGAACTGCTGCCCGTAAGTCCCAATGGCATCGCCAGCCATGACCTCAACGCCGACATAGAGGAACATGGTGAGAATACCAAAGACCAGGTGGGGCCGGAAAATTCGGGTCCCGCTGTCCGGCATTCCTGGGATGAGTGGGGCCTGGAGATTGGGCAGGGGGCAGAATACGACCGTGACGGCGGCGACAAGCAAAAGGAGCGCCATCCCCATATATGGGGTGTAGATCGCATGGACGAAGGTATTGAGAACGGCATTGCGGGCGGCGGCATCGGGCGCGGCACTGGCGCTCTGGGCGACGTGATCAATGTCACCCATGACGACGGTTGCGAGTACGATCGGGGCCAGAATGCCGGCGAATTTGTTGCACACCCCCATGACGGCAATCCGCTGGGCGGCACGGTCTGACGGACCAAGCAGGCTGACGAGGGGATTGACCACGACCTGCATCAGCGACAGCCCCGCGCCAAGGATCAGAAGGCCTGTCAGCGCCCCGCCGTAAATGCGCATGGAGACGAACTGTCCGAATGTGGCCACGCCGAGGGCGCAGAGAAGCAGGGCCACGGACAGACCCTTTCTCAGGCCCAGCGACCGCGCCAGAAATGATGCCGGGATCGAGAAAATGAAGTAGGAAATATAGAAGACCATCGGCACCATGAAGGCCGCGACGTCCCCCAGAGAAAAGGCAACACGGACAAACGAGATTAGCGGCCCGTTCAGCCAGGTCACGAAACCCATCATGAAGAAGATGCCGGCGGCGACACCAAGAGGACCCAGCCCATAAGGGGCTGTCAGGCTGCTGTGCGAGAGAGACTTGGGAAGAGCCATGTCAGAAGAAATCCGTCAGCCTGGAAGCGGGGGCATGGTCAGGGGAAAGGTCGGGAAATAAAGATTCTCAATGTCCAAGCCCTGCGTCCTGCAGGGTTTGGGCAAGGGTGCTGATCCAGCGGTCATCCACGGGCCATCCGGCAAGTCTGGCGGCCGTGAGAAGGCCGCCACCGATAGGGGAAAGGCGCGGGCATGTGGGCGCGCCACAGGTCTCGGCGATCGCATTGCGCAGGAACGGGCTCTGAAGTGTTCCACCCGCGTAGCTCCATGGAAGATCGGTGCGGGAGAGCTTGCGGCGGGCCGTGTGGACATGAAGGACCAGTTCCGCTGCGGCATCGTGCATCAGACGGCTGGCGGTAGGGCAACCCTGTTCGGCCTGCTGGGCGACGACGCGGGTCAGGGCTGCTGCTGCGGAGCGTTCATGCGTCAGGGTGCCGTACCAGTCCAGCAGAGCAGCGGCGCATTCGGCAGGATTGGCAGGAAGGTTCAGTTCTTTCTGAAACGGCGCGAGAAATGCGGTATCAGTCGTGTTGCGGCCATCAAGAATGGCTGTGATGACCCCGAGGGCTTTGCGGCCGATCCAGAAGGCGCTGCCCTCGTCGCCCAGCAGACTGCCCCAGCCTCCGACGCGACAGGTTGTGCCTTTGCCGTCTGTGGCCCATGCCATGGACCCGGTGCCCGAAAGAAGAAGGACGCCCTCCTCTCCGGCAAAGGCGCCGTTACAGGCCATGTCCACGTCATTGGTCAGGAAGTGGGGGATATGCTCGAAAATTGAATGGATCAGATTGCGCTGGCGCTGATTGAGCGTGGCACTCTCGCCAAAGCCGGCAAGGCCAAGGCCGGCGCCCACGGTATTGTCTGGAAGGCGGGAAAACAGGCCGCTGAGGGTTTCGCGCCACAGGGGCTGGTCAAAGGGATTAGAGCCTTCGGCACGGCCGATATCGGAAATGGTGCCGTCTTGGCGCAGGACGACCAGCAGGGTTTTGCTTCCACCGCCGTCCATTGCCGCAATACAGGGCTGACTCATGAAAATACCTTCGAAACCCGCGGATCAGATAACGGAATGAATTTTATCTGGATGTACATAAAGTTTTGACAAAGTGCCACAGGCCTGCTCGTAAATATCCAGAACGGCATCCACCGCGGAAAGAATAATATCCCGCGGATGTCGCGGGAGCAGACCCGCTTGGATTCTCTCATACTGGACAGGAAGAAACTGGCTCAGGAGAGGATCGGGCAGGCCCGTTTCTTCAAGCTGGGACAAAAGGGTCGCGACAGCATCTTCCGCATCAGGTTGTGGCCAGTAATAGCGGATGCGGTCACTGTAGCCATAGTGGCGGAGGATGGCGAGTTTGTCCTGCGGTCCCTCGTAATGGCCGCGCCATTGTGCAGGGTGTTCCGTCATGATCCGCTCCATGACGCTCCGCAGGCTTTCCTGATGCGGAATGAGGACGGAACGGATGCTGTCCAGTCCATACAGAGCCTCACGCAGCGCAAAGGTCAGACCCGGCCCGACTTTCAGAAGCAGGAAGCCGTCTTCCACAAGCGCCCGGAGGGCGGGAAGCGGCTGGTAATCCGTGGAATGCGCTTCAAAGATCTGGCCTGGCATCTGGTTCAGCTTTGCTGAAAGGGCTTTTGCCAGTGGCCGGTCATACACCACCATGTCTTCCACGCCGAACTCAACGCCCGGCTGGACGACCAGGCCGATGACGCGGGTCCAGGTGGCGTCTCCCAGAGTGCGACGGAAAAGCGTTTCGTGGATCTGGAGTGTGGCGGCGGCAGCCTGTGGCGTCGTTGGTTTGAGATGATCAAGAACTTCCGCGGCCCCGCCCGGAACCGGGACTTCCGTTCCGATGATGTAGACTGCCTGACCGGGCGCGACACTTTCTGCACGCTGGGCGAGGGCGCAGGCCCGTTCGGCCACGGTTTCGTCAGGCAATGCGGCAGGCTCTCCTGCACAGCCCATGCTGGCGTCGAGATGCAGCTTGACGAAACCCGCTTGGGCAAAGGCTTCGATCATGCACAGGGCCTTGTCCATGGCTTCCTGTGGAGGCAAGGATTTCCATGGATTGGGGCCAAGATGATCTCCCCCCAGTAGAACGAGATGCTCCGGGCAACTGACTCTGGAGGCGATGCCCAGAACAAGATCCCGGAAATCCGCGGGGGTCATGCCAGTATAGCCCCCGTCCTGATTGACCTGATTGCAGGTTGCTTCGATCAGAACAGGCTGGCCGGTTCGGGCGGCCCTTTGCAGGGCGGCTTCCAGAACCAGCGGATGCGCGGAGCAGACTGAGGCCAGCCCTTTGCGCTGTGCAGCCGGGACGGCTGGGTCGTGAGCCTGATGAACGAGGGTCAGGAACGGGGAGATGCTCATGGTCAGGCGATCGTCACGACTTTGGTGAGATGGCGTGGCGCAAGGGTGTCCAGTCCTTTGGAGCGGGCAACGTATTCGCCAAACAGTTGAAGGACCGGCAGAACCACCAGCGGACGGACATCCGCACCTTCGCTGACGGACAGGGAGACCGTGCCCGGGCCGCCGATCCCGAGAACCCGCGCGCCTTTGGCCATCAGGTCTTTGGCCAGAATGCTTTCCTCTTCCAGGGTGTCAGGATGGTAGAGGAAGACAACAAGAGAGCGGTCATCGATCAGGCTGATCGGGCCATGGCGATATTCCAGCGGATGATGTGCTTCCGTCTGGCTCAGGCTCATTTCCTGAAGTTTTAGGGAGCCTTCACGGGCGACGCCATACAGGGCTCCGGCGCCCAGAAACACGAAATGGGAGCGGCCTTCGAGCAGGGGCGTAAGCTGCGTGTCTGCTTCGGCGAGGAGTGTTTCAGCCGCGGCAGTTGTTTCCGGGGTGACGGAAATTCCGGCATAGCGCAGGCCCATCAGGAGCATCAGACTGGCAGAGGCCGTCATGACGATCCCTTCTTCCGCATGGGTTTCAGCCAGAACAGTTTCGTCGGCATTCTTTTCGAGGCTCGCGCCTTCTGCGCAGGTGAACGCCGTAACGTACAAACCCTTCCTGCGGCTCTCGATCGCGGCAGCGACGGTCTCGGTGGATTCCCCACTGCGTGAAAGGGCGAGGATATTCGGGCGGATGCTGGGCGGCACATAATCCTGCGGACGGCGTGTCCATTCGTTCCCGGCGACGGCACGCGAGAAGGCGCTATTAGCATTCAGGCTGGCTGCGATGGAGTCCGCAATATGAACTGAAGTGCCGCATCCCACCACGACCGTAACGGCTTCCGGATCAGGATGGACGTCCCGCATATCCACCTTGTTCCAGAGGGAAAATTGTTCGCGGATGCCGCGTTCGGTAGCATTCATGAGAAATTGTCTTTCAGACGGAAGGCACACAGCAGCAGACCTGCTTCGTAGGAAGTACGTCCAGGAACCTATGAGACATACGGAGCACGATGGAGGTGACGCTTTTTTAGGGCGTGGAGTTCTGTACCAGCTTTAAAAAACGGCAGTGCGATCATGTCAACTCATATTTATGATTGTAAATGACGTATTTCAATCATCCCTAGCTCGCTTTTCAAAGAAAACCGGCGCGATTACAGTGTTTGAGGTAAGGCCAGTGAGGGAGAATGATCTTGGCATCCGACCGTTTGATGCAGATTCGCCATTATCTTTATCTGAATGGAATGACTGGCGTTCATGATCTTGCGAGGGAGGTCGATGCGTCTCTGGCGACCATTCGCCGGGATCTGCAACGCCTTGAAAAACAGGGAATTATTAGTCGGACCCATGGAGGTGCTGCGCTGGCGGATTCCGTAGACCGCGAAGTGGCATTCGAGACCCGTGAGAATCAGGCGCTAGACCACAAGCGGGCGATTGCGGATGCAGCCTTTCAACGGCTGAAGCGGGGATCGGCCGTCTTTTTCGACGCGGGGACAACCGTGCTTCAATTGGCACGACGTCTGCGCATTGACCCCATACCAGTGACGGTATTTTCCAATAACATCACGGTTTCCGAAACACTGAGCGGGATCGATGGAGTGGAGATGATTCTGCTGGGTGGTCGTCTGCGTCATGCAAATCGCAGTCTGGTGGGGATTCTTGCCGAGCAGGCGATTGAAAACCTATGGTTCGACCAGGTATTTCTCGGGACGAGCGCGGTACAAACCGATGGTACGATCTCAACGCCGGACAGCGAAGAAGCGACCCTTAATGCGGCCATGATGCGCCGAACGGAAGAGTGTTTTCTGTTGACCGACAGTACGAAATTCGGTCGGCGCTCCACCTACAGAGTTGGGCATCTGGATCAGGTCTCATGTGTCTTTACGGACACTGAACTCGATGATGCCCAGGTTCTGGCGCTTCGGGAGCATGGTCATACCATTGTGTTAGCCAGCCATTCGGCCGCTTCCTGAAAACAATATCTGGTTTCTGTTGCATCAGGAGTAGTTTTCTCTTCGGGGCTGTCGTGTTTTCTCCCATTTTTTGTAACTGATATGCTCTGAAAACGCCGCTTTCCTCTCAGGAAAGCGGCGTTTTCGTATTTTTCAGACATAAAACACACCAAAAACAATCAGATAACGTCACAATAAAGAACTATTGTGGTTGTTCCGTATTGATATCAATTCGGAATCGAGCCTAACCTGCGTCTGTTCGTACCCTCTCCCGGGTGACGGTCTCATTTTCAGAAGGCTACGGATCAATCGCATGTCCCACACACGCTTGCTTCTCCTTGGTTCCGTTACTCTCCTTTTCCCCCTGCATGAGGTTAGTGCCGCAACGAAAAAAACGTTGAGCGCCCATGCTGCTGCCAAGGTCGCGCAGCCAGGGGTTGTGCAGTCCAAAACCGCAGAAACCGTCAGTGTTCATGCAGGGATCGGCAGTAGCACGGGAGTGAGCAATACGACGCCTGGTGGCGGCCTCATGGCGATACAGACTGTTCCAAAGGTCCAGAGTGGCGTCACGCGGGATTACATTGCCAAGCAGAGCCCAACAGCCAATCCGCTCACACTGATTCAGAACCTTCCGGGTGTGGTGTCATCCGGCGTGGATCCATTTGGTGCATCGGATCAGATGGGTTTATCCATCCGGGGCATGGATCAATCGGAAATCGGATTTACCTTTGAGGGTATGCCGGCTGCCGATCCAATCAGTTATGTCCCCCTGTCATCCACTGTCGCTGATACGGAAAACATTGGTTATATAAATGTGGCACAAGGGGCCCCGGATCTGAGTGCGCCGCTTTACAATGCGGTCGGCGGCCAGATTACGGAAGGCCTGCGTGATCCGTCACATAAGCGCGGTGGTCTGTTGGATCTGGCATATGGTACCAGCAGCCTGCGGCGTGAGTTCATCCGTCTGGAAACGGGCGATATCGGTAATTCCGGTGTACGTGGCTTCCTGTCGTTCTCTTATCAGACTGCGCATAACTGGCGTGGGCCGGGCGGGATGAAGCGCTATCATGTTGATGCGAAATTCGTGAAGGACTGGGAGAACGGCAGTAAGTCCGGACTGGTCGTTACCTTCACGCGGCCAACTTCCACCTATCTCCGCCCGCCCACCATGGCGCAGTGGAAGACCCAAGGCGTTAATTTCAATTATACTGATACCTATAAGTTCGGAGACACATCATATTACGGGCTGGTGCTCCACCAACGTAATTCGGTTATTGCTACCGCACCCCAGGATATTAAGTTCCAACATGGTCTAAGTCTGCATGTTACGCCGTTCTTTAGTCATTACTGGGGGTTTGGCAATGGTGGCACGACGTTGGATGAGTCCTCGCTTTATCAGGGGAACCAGTATGCAGGTCAGTTGAATCTTCCATACTCGCAGAACGGTGTTGCGACGGCGGCGACGATCGATACCTATCAACAGGATATGGGGGGCCTGAACACTTATGGTGAGTGGAAAATCCTGCATAATACGCTGCAGTTCGGTGACATGTATTCCTACATGAATGCGGTCGAGGGATCGGGGTTTCAGATCGCGGACTTCAACGGAAACATTGCCAGCCCGACGGGGAAGAGCCCGGTCTATACGGCTTACGGGCAGAAGCTTGAGCAGTGGGATATCCATTTCCTTCAACAGGTCAACGCGCTGTATGTGAGCGATACCTACAAGGCGTTCAATGACCGACTCACCCTGAATGCGGGGTTCAAGGAAGCCATGGTGTCGCGCAAGGTGACGCAGCTTATCCCGGGCGCGACCTATAACACCGGCGACAACAAGGCCGAACCACTGCCTCAACTTTCGATGAGCTTCAAGGTCACGCCGCATGATCAGGTGTTCTTCGATGCTTATACGGCTTTCCGTGATCCTTCGGCTATTCTGACTTATGTGGATACGTTCAATGCCGCGACGGGCAAGATGAATCGTTCCCACAGCAGCAATCTGGCCGCCGAATATTCCATTGGCGAGGAACTGGGCTATCGCCATACCGGGCTGGTCAGTGTCTCGGCCGCGCTTTTCAACTACAACATGACGAACCGGCAGATTTCCTCGACGGTATTCATCAATGGTGTCGCCACATCCGCTTCCATCAATGCAGGCGGTCAGACGGTTCGTGGTGCCCAGTTTGAGGCTTCGCTGCGGCCATGGCATCATTTCAGTCCCTATATTTCCGGGCAGTATCTGCATGCCACGATGGACAACAACTTCTGGAACGGAACAGTCATGTTGCCGACGGCCGGCAAGACGGCCGTGAAAAGCCCCACTTTTACCGGTGCGCTTGGCCTCTCATATGATGACGGACATTTCTTTGGGACATACACCATGAATTATGTCGGATCGCAGTATTCGACGTTCATGAATGACGAGAAGGTGCCGTCCTATTTCACGGCGAACCTGTCTCTGGGTTATCGTCTGCCGGATCTCGGCTTCACGAAGCATCCGCAGCTCCAGATCAATCTCATCAATATGGGCAATGGTGGTTATCTCTCGGGTGTGTCCGGTGTAACGACCAACGCCAAGACCGCGACTGCAATCGGAGGCGCCAAGGTCGCCGGAAGTGCGCCGAACTATTTCGTAGGCAGTGGCTTTGCCGGCGTTCTTGGTTTTACGACCGGTTTTTGAGCGGATTTTGTCATGGCACGATGTCTTCTCGGGTTTTCCTCTATTCTTCTTGCCCTGTACGCTGTTGGTATTCCCCTATTGGCTCACGCACAGGAGAGGATTTTGGCCGAGGTCGTGATCATGCGGCATGGTATCAGAGCACCGATCCTACCAAGCGTCTCCACGCCTTCTCTGACGCAGCGCCCCTGGGTACGATGGGAAAACTCTCCGGGACAACTGACACATCACGGGCGTCAGATTGTGAATATTGTAGGACATTTTCAGGCCATGGCATGGCGTCGGATGGGGCTTATGCCCGCTGATTGTCCTGTATCGGAAGCTTTTACGGCTATTGCTGATACCGATCAGCGCACGCTCGACACGGCACAGGAATTTGTGGGGGCGTCTTTTCCGACCTGTAATATTCCAGTGACGCCTGCTACAGCGCTGCCGGAAAATCCGTTCAGGCCTGTCGAGACTACAGAAACACTCCGGACAGCCACAGTTGCAATGTCACGGGCGCTGGAAGGCTTTCATCCGGATCCGGTCATAGTGAGAACCATGAAGGAGTTCGGTGAAGTTATGGAAAACCCGGACTGGAATGTTGCGCCGGGAAAAGTGAGTGTTGTCGGCAATGAATGGCCGGTACTGCGAGGGCCACTTCTGGCCGCATTTCAGGTTACGGACACGTTCATGATGGAATACGAGGAGGGCATGACCACAGGATGGGGAAAGCTAAACGAAGCGAGTGTTGAGCGACTGTTGTCGCTCAACACTCTTTATGCCCGCCTGACCCGTCGGGTCTCCGGAGTGGCGGAGCCGGAAACTGCGGTCATTGGTAGATTGATCAATGATGCTTTTGCTCAGTCAGTGAACGGAAAGCGGCACGTAACGCTCATTGTTGGGCATGACGATACACTCAATGCGTTGGCTGGAGAACTTGACCTTCATTGGCATGCAGCCGGCTTGCCGGCCGATATGCCGCTTCCAGCAGGAGCCCTGATCTTTGATCTTCTGGATGAGGGGCAGCACCAGTTGGGCGTACGGTTCCGTTACAGCGCGCCGGCTCTGGACGATGCGCGTATGCCTGAGCAGCTTCAAAAGCACGGCCCAGTGTCGATGACAGTAATTTCGAATAAGTGTGGTGAAGAAAAAGTCTGCTCTTACAGTGTATTCCAAAAAATAATTCACGCCCATACATAAATATTATGTAGAATTGATATAAAATAGAATAACCATTCTTAAGATCAGGACCCATTGATTTGATTGTAGAAATCTGATTCAGGCTCTGCAAGGAGACTGGAGATGAGTGACCTGTTTTGGCTGACGGACGAACAAGTGGAGCGTCTACGGGCGTTCTTTCCCAGGAGCCACGACAAACCGCGCGTCGATGACCGCCGTGTGCAGAGCAGCATCATTTTTGTGAACTGCACGGCTTCAAGTCTGCGGTTAAAAAAGGGGACCCAGGCCGCCTGATCGGTCGCACCAAAGGCGGTATGAATGCCAAGCTCCATGCGGTCACCGATCAAAATGGACGACCGCTGAGCTTCTTCATGACTACGGCACAGATCAGCGATTATACAGGTGCCGCTGCCCTGCTGGACAGTCTTCCTGCGGCACAATGGATGCTGGGCTATCGCGGATATGACGCCAACTGGTTCAGGGACGCCCTGGAAGAGAAGGGGATAAAGCCCTGCATTCCAGGACGAAAATCTCGCGGAAAACCGGTCAAATACGATAAGAGAAAATATAAACGCCGCAATCGCATCGAGATCATGTTCGAAAGACTCAAGGACTGGCGGTGTGTCGCAACACGCTACGACAGATGCCCGACCGTCTTCTTCTCAGCCATCTGCCTCGCCGCAACCGTTATCTTTTGGCTATGAGTCCTGAGCCTAAGATTAGAGAACGGGTAGCGGGGACGGCGCTTCTCGCTGAAATGAGCGGGCGATGAAGTCGCGTGTGTCTTGGCTGGCGCTGACCTGCCGTGCCTCGATCGCGTCCCACAGGTGCTGATCGAGGCACGGTAGGTCCGGCACATCAAAACGCAGATCAGAAACGCCCCAAAAGAACCGTCAATCAATACGCCAGATGCCAGAAATTACAGGCCAAGCGTATCAATCAAGAGTTCTTCGATTTCTCCAAGTGCTTATCCGTCAGCCAAAACAGATCGCTCATCTTCAGTCTCCTTGTAGAGCCTGAATCAGCTTTCCGAAATCAAACCAATGAGTCTTGAGGCTCAGAGTATCATTCATCCTGTAGGGCAAACAGTTGCTTCATGTCAGAAAATGCCTTGAATTCCAGCGCATTGCCTGCCGGATCGCAGAAGAACATTGTGGCCTGCTCTCCAGGGCGGCCTTCGAAACGGATCTGAGGTTCCATGCCGAAAGAAATTCCATGCTTGCGCGCACGCTCGGCCAGGGCTTTCCAGTCCGGCATGTCGAGAACGATACCAAAATGAGGAATGGGTACTTTATGGCCATCAACAGCGCCAGCTGTAGCTGACGGTTTTGCACGAGGTACGAGATGCGTGACAATCTGATGTCCGAAAAAGTCAAAGTCGATCCAGCTCTGCGTGCTGCGACCTTCGGGGCAACCCAGAACAGTTCCGTAAAAACTTCTTGCGGCGTCTAGATCGTCTACGGGAAAGGCAAGGTGGAACGGATTGGGCATGCAAGCACCATAAATGATTAAGGGCATCTTGGCTTACCATGCTCGACAAACATCCAGCTAAAACGAATATATGTTTTTAGAGGAAAGAAAATATTGCGTTTTGATATGATATTCTGTGAACTGATGTTGTCGCTTCCGAAGCTTAAGTAGGATCGTGCCCTCTCGAAACAAGTGAGCGCTTTGCCTTGGATATACGGTTTCTGGAAAGTTTTGTTCTTGTTTCGGAACGAGGTTCAATAGCTGAAGCGGCTCGTTTGCTTGGGCTGACACCCGCAGCCGTTTCGCAACGTATCAAAGCCCTTGAAGACCAGATCAAGCAGCCCCTGCTCGTTCGTGCAGGCCGAACCGTCACCCCCACGACAGCGGGCCTTGCCATCATAGAAAAGAGCCGTCACCTCATTCGGGGAGTAGAAGAACTTAAAGCTTTGGCGTCGCAGAACGAATTTGCCGGAGAACTAAGAGTGGGCGCTATTTCGACCGCTCTAACCGGAATTCTCCCGTTCATGCTGCGCCGCTTTTTTCTAGCTTATCCCCAGATTGATCTGCACGTTAGTCCAGGGCAGTCTGTGAAGCTGTATCATGAGGTGTTGGACGGGCGTCTGGACTGTGCCCTGATCGTAGAACCCCCATTTTCCATTCCCAAGACATGTGGCTAGAAAAGGCTTCTTTCCGAACCACTCGTCATGTTGGTTCCTCTAAGCTGTACGGAGACAAACCCACTGACGATTCTTAAGGAAAATATGTTTCTGCGATATGACCGGAATCAATGGGGAGGTCGTATCGCAGACACTTTTCTTAAGGAAAATGAAATATTCCCTCGCGATCAGCTCGAACTGGACTCACTTGAAGCCATTGCGCTGATGGTCAGTGAAGGAATTGGCGTTTCGTTACTTCCTGACTGGAAGAAGCCTTGGCCGGAGGGCCTTAAACTCCGCAAGATCCCTGTTTCCGTGACGCCGCCACACCGCCATATTGGCTTGCTGTGGCTTCACGCGTCCCCGCAGGTAACTCTCATTAAAGCCATCGCACCTTTTCTTGTTGTCAAAAAGCGTTGAATTCTTTTTTTCCACTGAGGCATCATGGTGATGCGTCACTCCTCAAGCAGCATGTGGAGAATATGCTCCACTCCGGTAGCCTCCATAACCGCAAGACCATAAAGTGGCAGGCGTCCGATCATGACTGCATCGGCGCCAAGGGCCAGCATTTTAAAAATGTCGCTTCGCTGACTAATGCTGCTATCGGCGATCATTGTCATATCCGGCGTCATCTGCAAGAGACGGTAGGGTATCAACGGCAGCCGGCGCTGAATTGAAGGTGTGCCCTCCATGTGTGGAGACGACCATTCCATCCACTCCAATCAGTCGAAGTTGAGCGGCGTCTTCGGCACATAGCAATCTTTTGGGGGCCAGAGCTCCTTCCCAGACAATGCGCAAATTCTCAATATCCCGGCACGCCATATCTGGTACTAGCCTTATGTAAGCATCCTGTTAAGGGCGTAGATCTGCTGGAT
>NZ_BJMK01000043.1 GCF_006539125.1 Gluconobacter sphaericus NBRC 12467 | reverse complement strand
CATCTGTGATATGAGCGCCACCCTCAAGAACGGACGAAAAGACTAATCCTCTCGCTCTGCAGAATCAGAAGTTAGCCAATAACGTTACCTTAAAGCTGCGACCCGGCTGAGTGTAGTACGCTTTCGGGACTGTAATGTTGTCGGGGATATCCAAAGCGCTATAATATTTTTTGTCAAATATATTATACATACCCACCTGAAGTCGCATATTGTGATAGAACCTTGGGGAGTACCAGCCCGTAAAGTCGAATATTGCATAACCGGGTGTCTTGTTAACGTTTGATGACATGTCCTGAACCTTGTTACGGGCTGCGGCAAAGGTTGTAGAAAGGTTCGTTCCCCAACGATCTGTGACGTAACCAAAACCGACGATCCCGCGGAACGGAGCAACGGAGTTGAGGTGGACATGTTCCTGCCTGTCCTGTCCATCTGAATAGGCGAGGGAAGTCCAGACTTGCCAGTGATCGGCGAAAGTCCAGTTTGCACGGGCTTCGACACCGTAAATACGAACACTCTGGCGATTGATGTATTTGTAGACGCCATAGGGGAAGTTTCCAAGTATACCAGCTTCTTCTGCTGTTCCTGTCACGCTATCGATGAAGTTGTGATAATAATTATCGTAAAAAGAAATGCTCGCACCCTTTTTGGAGTTTCCATAACGTGCGCCGATTTCCCAGCCTCTGCTGGTTTCGGGCTTCAGGTTCTGGTTTCCAATGGACGCATATGTTCCGGTTCCACCATATGTAAGATACATTTCATTGGCCGAAGGGGCACGGAATGCCTCGGCATATTGCGCATAGACTGTGAAATCCTTCAGAAGACGCGCCTCGACGAGGATCTTCGGGGAATAATGTGATCCACTTGCTCCACGCGGTGTGCCGCTGTAGATCGCATTGGCAACATAGCTCGGGGTATATTTCGGGCTGCGTTTATACCAGTCGAACCGGAAGCCCGGCGTGATATGCAGCCATTCGTGCTCACCATAGCCGATGCGATCCTGAACGATGGCACCAAGATCTGTTCCGTGTACATCAGGCATGTCGGACTGATTGTTATGCAGGAAATAGCAGGTATAAGTCGTAGCCGTGCAGTTGTCCTTGCCTGCGGCGTATTCGCTTGAATCAGTCAGATAGGCTTCGCCTCCCAGCGTAATCGCGTGATGTAGGGGACCGGTGAAGACGTTGGATGTGATGGAGCCAACAGCACCATAGGACTGGGTGGAGAGGATATCATTACGGTCATACTCACCGATCGGAGCTGTCAGACGATTGGCGGCCGTATCGTTGATCGTGTCTACGTTCTGCCAGTAGGCGGTCAGATGCGCCTCGCTAATGAAGGCTACGGGATTAGCGGCCTTGTAGTCGTATCCTGCGGAGACCCGGGAACGTTTTGTCTCTTCCAGCGTGTGATAGCGGCTGTAGGTACTATTAATGCTGGAAAGGGTGTTTTCATTATAGTTGCGGTCGAAAACCTCCCCGGTCAACGTCACGCGATGACCGCCTGCAAAGTAATGATGGATTTTTCCAAGGAAATTGCCTTGCGTATAGGATGCAGGATCCTTTTTGGAACGTGTCGTCCCTGTTCCGCCGATATCACCGTGGTTGCCCGTTTCGCTGCCATTCTGATAGCCGCCCTGGACGAGAATCATGGTGTTGCCGTAACGCGCGGCCAGAGCCTGGTTGAGGTAGGCACTTTCGCTTGAGCCGTCATAAGTGGCTTTCGACAATCCGCCGAATGTCCGGTTTTCTTTCAGAATGTCTTCGGGGTTCAGGGTACGCAGGGCAAGAACACCGCCTAGGGCGCCCGTCCCAAAGAAGCTGGAATTAGCGTTCTTGATGACATCGATACCGCCGAGGGCGTTGAAATCATAGGCCGAAACGCCGCCATCCAGGCCACGGGCACCGTTATCGGTCCAGGTCGTTCGGATACCATCGATGGTGGTGAGAATGCGGTTCTGGTCGAGGCCGCGCATATTGATGCTGAAATTGTTGGAATTGAAATTGACGGCCGCATCTACGCGTCGACTGTAGTCCGAAATATTGTCGATCATGCGGGTTTGAAGGGTTTTAAGTGTCGTCGTCTGGGTGAAGACGCGTGCCTTTCCGACATTACTGTAGTCGGCATCGGGATCGATTTTCATGGACTCAAGGAGATCTCCCTTTCCGGTCTGCCCATGTACGCGGACAGGGGCCAGAGCGATGGGAGCGTTCTGCAGGGCAGACGACGTTCGGGACGTGACAGCCACAGATTTCTTTTCTTGTGTGTCGGGGAGCACAGTCTGGGGTGTCATATCCTGTGCATATAAACGTCCGGGGCCTCCAGAGCCTATCAGGACAAGAGCAGAGGTGAGGAGAAGCTGACGTCGGCAGGAAATTTTGCGCTGGCGAGAAGGCATGTGAGTACGTCCTTGTTGAGAATCTGTCGCAACAAAATGCGAAAGCAAAACTCCTGTCAATAAGATGCGATTGATTCTTATTTTCATTTATGGCAGCACTGTCATATCGGATGGGACCATTCCTCTGTATCCGCCGAAAAATTGTGGAATTCCGGACGCGAAGAGAGCCAGATGTTCGTTGTTGTGAACCGTTTCAAAGTGCGGCTGGACCGTGAAGCCGACTTCCGGCGCCGCTGGTTAGATCGGGAGGTGCTTCTCAACACTGTCCCGGGCTTCCTCATGATCCAGTTCCTGAAAGGCGAGGCTGATTTCGACCATGTAGCTTACGCATCGCATGCGTCCTGGACGTCGCGCGAGGCCTTCGAGGTATGGCGTGGATCGGACCTGTTCCAGACCGCGCATAAGGACGCTGGCAAGGGCGAACCCCTGACGATAGGGCGACGGGAGTGCAGTGCCTATGAGGTGCTCCGGACGGTCGAAGGGATGGAGCAGGCCGCGTGATGAAGCAGGATTCTGCTCTTTCCCGTCGATGGCTGGGGCTGTCCCTGATCGCCATGAGCGTGACAGCAGGTCTCCTGCCCAAAACAGGAGAGGCAGCCTCTGTGCGGACGATAACGGACTGCCGCGGTCGTCGTGTTGTGATCCCGGCGGCACAGCGCATTGCCTGCATCGGCGGTACTATTACGGAAACGCTTTATGCGTTTAGGCGCTCGCGGAACATCATTGGCGTTGATCTGACGTCTACATGGCCAGAGCAGGCACAGCGGGAAAAGAAAAATCTGGGCTATATGCGGGCGATTTCCGCTGAAGGTGTTCTGTCTCTCAGGCCGGATCTGATCCTGGCCATGAATGATTCCGGCCCTGCCGCTGCGATGGATCAGCTTGCAGCTTCGGGTGTTCCGGTTGTGTTCGTGGATGCAACGCACTCGCCGGAAGCGATTGAGGGACGCACCCGTTTTCTGGCCGAAATCGTTGGAGCAGAAGCTGCAGGGGAGCATCTTTGCACCACGATTTCGGACCAGTTCCAAAAGCTGGCCTTATGGCGTGACGCCCATCCACAGAGGCGGCGCGTACTGTTCGTGATGCGCATGACAAACAACCGCCCCATGGCCGCAGGGGCGGGAACGGCTGCAGATGCTGTAATCGGTCTTGCCGGTGCGATCAATGCCGGAGCAGCCATGCAGGGCTATAAGATCGTAGATCAGGAAAACCTTGTCGCACTCTGCCCGGATGTAATCCTGACGATGCAACAGAGTGGGGATGCAATCCGGGATGAGCTTCTGGCTGATCCGGGGTTCCAGTTAACGCCTGCAGGTAAGAAGCGGGCGATCATTGCCATGGAGGGGGAGCGTCTACTTGGATTTGGGCCCCGCACGCCGCAGGCTGCGCTTGATCTGGCGCGCCTGATTGAAACGGCGGGTCATCCCGCATGATATCATCCCGGCGTCAGGCCCTGATCTTTTTGGTCGCTCTCATGCCATTGCTACTGCTGGCCATAATCACGGCCCTGAATATCGGAGCCACCGGCGTGCATCTGTCGGCTCTGTGGCATGGAGTGACGGATCCTTACATCCGGGCAGACCGGATCGTGCTGCTTCGCATCCGCGGGCCACGGGTGGTGATGTCGGGCCTGACCGGGGCAGCGCTGGCAGTTGCCGGAGCGATCATGCAGGGGCTTTTCCGTAATCCCCTGGCCGATCCGGGGCTGATTGGCGTGTCATCCGGGGCGGCACTAGCGACGGCCTGCATGATCGTGCTGGGGGGGGCATGGCTTGCTTCAGGTTCATGGGGTGTCTGGGCCATTCCTGCTGCGGGGATGTGTGGCAGCTTTGCTGCGGCCTATCTGCTGTATCTGTTTGCGACGCGCGGTGGCGTGACCTCCGTAAGTACCATCCTTCTGGCGGGCGTGGCGCTCGGGGCATTCTCCGGTGCGTTGACGGGCATTCTCATTTTCCGGGCCAACGATACTGCCCTGCGCGACCTGACATTCTGGACCATGGGCAGCTTCGCCGGCGCGACATGGTCCCGCATCGGGCTGTTATGTCCGTTCCTGTGCGTTGCGGCTGCGGTGACGACACGCCTGGCCACGCCGCTCAATGCCCTGCTACTGGGCGAGAGCGATGCCCGCCTGATCGGGTATCCGGTCGAGCGGATCAAGCGTCTGGCCATGGTGGCAGTGGCCTGCGCTGTCGGTCCAACCGTATCCTTCGTGGGAGCGATCGGGTTCGTGGGCGTCATCGTGCCACATCTTGTCAGGCTGGTGACGGGCCCGGATCATCGCCTCGTTTTGCCTGGAAGTGCGCTTTTAGGGGCAAGCCTCATGATCGTGGCCGATACGCTGGCGCGCGTGATTGCCACCCCTTCAGACGTTCCTGTGGGGATCGTGACAGCGGTTCTGGGAACGCCGGTCTTCGTCTGGCTTCTGTCTGGCTCCCACAGACGCGAGGTGGTCTCATGAGCCTTTCTCTTCAGGATGTCGTCTGGCACGCGGGTGGTAAAACGATCCTGCACGGGACGTCGCTTCGCTTTGAAGCGGGGCAGGTTACGGCCATTGTCGGGCCTAACGGGGCGGGAAAAAGCACGCTGCTCCGGATTGCCAGCGGATTACTGTCGCCGACCAGTGGAACGGTGACGTTGCAGGGTACGGAGTTGAACCACCTTGCTCCGGAACGCCTCGCTGCGATGCGGTCCATGCTGACACAGGAGACAGTTCTGCGGGCACGTTTCACATTGCGGGATCTCGTTGTGATGGGGGCGCGTGTCTCGGCGCCACGTCTGACCGGTCAGGAGCGCACAGTGTTGGCGGAAGACCTTCTCGGTCGTATCGGGCTGAAGCACTTTGCGGATCGCGATGTCATGGATCTTTCCGGTGGCGAGCGCCAGCGCGCCCATCTGGCCCGGGTCCTAATGCAGCTTGAGGCCGCGGTGTCGAACAAGGGGGATGCACCGGGATTTCTGCTGCTTGACGAGCCAATTTCTGCGCAAGATCCGGCCCGTCAGCATCTGGTCCTTGATCTTGCCCGCGCGCATGCCGGGAAGGGAGGCGGGGTCGTGCTGGTCCTGCATGACCTCAACTGGGCCGTGGCCTGTGCCGACAGGATCGTAGTCGTGCAGCAGGGCACCATTCATGCGCAGGGACTACCACAGGACGTTTTGACAGACACTCTGGCCCGGACGGTGTTCGGGCTGGAAGAGGGGCGCGTCCAAATCCATGAACGAACGGGCAAGCCCTACATCTTGCCGCACGATATTATTTTCAACTGATGAAAGAGAAGACAGATGCACCAGTATATTGCGATGAACCGTTTCCGGGTGTCACAGGAGAACGCGGAATCCTTTGAAAAACGCTGGCTGGAGCGGGAAATCCTCCTGAAGACGGTGCCCGGGTTCGTCAGTTTCCAGTTCCTGAAAGGCCCGACGCAGGATGGTCTGACGCTTTATGCATCACACACAGTCTGGGACTCCCATGATGCCTTCGTAGGATGGACCCAGTCCGAACAGTTTCGGCAGGCACATACAGGCGCTGGGCAGGGACGAACGCTGATGGTGGGATCCCCTGTTTTTGAAGGCTTTATGGTCCTTCAGAACGTCCCGGCCTGAAAGGCCGCATTCCCACTTAGATTCTTCAAAAAAATGAACGCGGAATATCCGCCAATGTTCTATGACGCATCATTCTGATGTCTTGATGCAGACGAAACATAGGGCAGGATCATTTTGCGGGATCTCTTTTGAAGAAGCATGAACGGGGTCATCGCACTATGAAGCGGACGGCCGATCTGCCGGACCGTCCGCCGCCGGTTGTGGGGTTTACAGACCGTTATCTGGGCGGTTTCGTCGACGAGTATCACACGCATGACCGCTCCCAGCTCTCGCTATTCCTGGGCGGAACAGTGACCATCAGTACGCTGGGACGCAGTTTCATACTTGGGCCAGGGCAGGGGATGTGGATCCCTGCCAACACGCTTCATCAGGCAATCTGCCGGACCGACCTGATATTTCAGGTCATTTACGTTGATCCGAAACTGCCGGAGGCCGAAGACCTTCCGTGCAAAATGTTCGATGCCTCATCCCTTATGCGGGGGCTCGTGGATGAGATTATCGCGATGCGATACGAGTTCTCCATGGATGAGCGCATGACGTCCATTGCGCAGCTTCTTGTCGGTGAAATCAGGCGTGCGCCTCCGATTGCGGATCGCTTGCTGTTTCCTTCCGATCCACGCCTGCTTCGCGTGTGTGAAGCGATTGCCGCCCAGCCCGGAGACTGCCACGACATCGACCACTGGGCGCGGGAAGCAGGCATGGCTCGGCGGACCTTTACCCGACTTTTCCAGCAGGAAATGGGCATGGGGTTCGCCGCCTGGCGCCGACGTGTCCGGGTGGTTGAGGCAGCTTCCCGCATTGCCGCAGGGCAGTCGATTTCTGAAGTCGCATTCGAGCTCGGTTACGAGAACGCCAGCAGCTTCAGCACGATGTTCCATCGGACCTTTGGCGTCTCACCCCGCATGGTGCGCTCAGGTACGCTGACACCATCGCTGTAACCGGCAGTTTTTTCTCAGCCTCAATCCCCCATCCAGACGACAACACGGCGACTTCCGTTCTCGGCGATCAGGCAGACTTTGTTCGCGTTCGGGCCAATGCTCGTCGCGTCGGTTGATGAGCCCTGCGAATGTGCTTAGGAGCGCAACTAAGAGTCATTCTCAATACAAAGGTGGACCGCCGCCCCTCTGGGTGCAGAAGCCGGTAACGACACATGGGTGGGGTATGCAGCGTAACAGGATCATCTACACGGCGCTTTTATCGATCGTTCTGAGCGATACAGCGTTTTCTGCCGATCAGGACAGAAAAGCTGACACGGACCGAAACGCTAGAAAAACAGCAATTGGTCACGTCGCACACAAATCCGTGGAAACACATGCAAAAGACGCCGAACGGATCAGAGTTCGCGGGCATCTGGCTTCGACCGTTGCGTCCTCCGCAACCAAGTCGAACACGCCTCTGATCGAGACGGCCCAGTCGGTAACGGTAATTACCCGTGACGAAATGGATGCTCGCGGTGTGCTGACCCTCAATCAGGCTGTTCGGTATGCCGCGGGCGTAACTGCAGACACACGCGGCGGAGAAGGAACGCGCTACGATCTTTTCGATCTGCGTGGCTTCACAGTTCCGACTTTTCTGGATGGTCTGAAATTTCAGGACAGTCCAACAGGTTTCGCAGTGGCACAGACTGACACGTTCCGCCTGGATCGCGTCGAGCTTCTGAAGGGGCCGGCATCCGCGCTTTACGGCCAGTCCAGCCCTGGTGGCCTTACGGCCATGTCCAGCAAGCTGCCAACAGACCAGCGGTTCTATGGTGGCGTAAATGCGACGGGCGGTCTGTTCGATCTCTATCGTGTCGATGCGGATGTAGGGGGCTTTGCGACGGATGATGGAATGGTTCGTTATCGTGTATACGGCACCATCAATGGGCAGCACACGCAGTTGAGTAGAACCGGAAGTCGGCGTTTCAGCATTAGTCCGTCCTTCACGTTCGGCGGGGACGGTCCGACAACCCTGACACTGCTCGGGAACTACCAGTATGATCCGGAGAACGGTTCCTATGGTGGAGTCCCGCTCATCGGTTCTCTTAAGCGTGCGTCCTACGGCTATCTGCCACGCAATTTTTATGATGGCGATGTCTCCGCGGAAAAATTCAACCGCAAGCAGGGAGCTATTACCTATATCCTGAACCACCGCTTCAACGACGACTGGAGCTTCAGCACGCGTGGCCGTTATGACGACATCCGAACGGTGTACCGGAGTGTCTATGACAACGGGTATTACGACAGCGATGACGGCACCAGCGGCCAGATGCTCTCGCGTTCCGCCTATGGCACGCAGGAACATACCTATAATCTGGCATTTGACAGCCAATTCAAGGGAAAGGTCCGCACGGGGCCGCTGCGTCACGCGCTGATGTTTGGTTTTGATTACATGCAGCAGAAGGCGGACGATACGGAAGCCTATGGCGATGCGCCGGATCTGGATGTGCTGCATCCCGACTATCACATGGCCATTCCCGACCTGACACCCTATCTGCGTTACGTCACAAAATCCCATCAGATCGGCGCTTATGGACAGGACGAGATCCGCTGGAAGCGACTGATTCTGACAGGCAGCATCCGCAATGACTGGTATCGCTCCAATCAGACCGAATATTTCGAGCAGTCCAATGACCGGCAAACGGCAAGTCAGGTGACCTGGCGCGCTTCAGGACTATATCATTTCGATTTCGGTCTCTCACCCTATATCAGCTACTCAACATCCTTTCAGCCGCAATCGGGCACGGTCTCCAATGATGGTGGTGCAACGCTGCGACAGGCCCATCCGTCCATTGGTAAGCAGCTTGAAGGCGGTCTGAAATACCAGATCCCAGGGACGTCAGTCCTTTTTACAGCAGCGGGTTTTCATATCGAGCAGAGCAACGTCCTCGTTTCCGTTGCCAATACGGGATACAGCCTGCAAAGCGGCCTGGTTCATTCGGATGGCTTCGAGTTTGAGGCACATGCCCAGCCGTTCCACAATTTGATGGTCACGGCAGCGGTCAGCTTCCAGAAGGTCAAGGATGACTCCACCGGTAAGCCGCTGATCCAGTCCGGCAAGGGAAATGCGTCCCTGTTCGCCTTTTACACAATGCCGTCCGGGCTATTCAAAGGGTTCGGTTTTGGCGGCGGTATGCGGTATTCTAATAAGACCTATGGTGGCGAAGCGACCTATGGCAGCGTCTGGCTCCCGCAATATGCCCTGTTTGACGCCTCAATCGCTTATGACCTGAACAACATGTCTCATTCCCTGCATGGCTGGAAGGTTGCTGCCAGTGTCAGAAACCTGTTTGACAGGAACTATATTGCAAACTGCTTTGCCTATGGTGCAGACGGGCAGTACTGTTACTACGGAGAGCGCCGGAACGCTCAGGCCAGCATAGGATACAGCTGGTAATCTTCATGACTTCCTGAAGGAATGCGGGAACAGGCCCTGCGGTTCATGTGTGAGCCGCACGGTCATATCACTGTCTGCTCACGAAGTACCGTTTCATTCATGAATGAAATTCATACTCAAATGAAATAAAATCATTTTTATTCAACAAACCTCTCAGGCATAAGATTTTGCATCGCTCTGAAACGCAAACTGAAGAAACATTCCTGAATAAAAAAGGGAATAATTGGGGATCTTCAGTAATTTAGGCAGTATCTATCATGTCGGTTGAATTTACATTCAATATCAAAAAAATCCCATTCAATGAAGATTACACACCCTCAGACAGCACGCGCCTGACGACCAATTTTGCCAATCTTGCACGTGGGGAACACCGGCAGGGAAATCTGCAGAACGTTCTGCGCATGATTGATAACCGTTTCAATTCTCTGGCACATTGGGACAACCCCAACGGAGACCGTTATTCCGTGGGGGTTGATATCATTTCTGCTGAAATGACTATCAAATCCGAGGGAGAAAATGAGAGCTTTCCTCTGATAGAGGTACTGAACACCTCTATCTTTGACAGAAAAGACGACAAACGCATCCCGGGAATTGTCGGGAACAATTTTTCATCCTACGTCCGCGACTATGATTTTAGTGTCCTGCTGTTAAATCACAATAAAGATTTGTCAGAATTCAGAACGCCTGAGCGTTTCGGTGATCTACATGGTAACCTGTTCAAGCACTTTATTAATTCAGAGTGCTACAAGGCTCATTTCAAAAAGATGCCCGTAATTTGCCTGAGCGTTTCAAGCAACAGGACTTATTATAGAACCAGAAATCATCATCCGGTGCTGGGCGTCGAATACGAGCAGCGGGAATTTTCGCTGACAGACCAGTACTTCGGGAAAATGGGTATGAAGGTCAGGTATTTCATGCCTGAGAATGCGTCCGCGCCTCTGGCCTTCTATTTCTTCGGCGATCTGCTCTCCGATTATTCCAATATGGAACTCATCAGCACCATCAGCACGATGGAATCTTTTCAGAAGATTTACCGTCCTGAAATCTACAATTCGAATTCTCCGGCGGCCGACTGCTATCAGCCGAGCCTGAAGCATCAGGATCATTCGGTAACCCGGATTATCTACGACCGCGAGGAGCGCAGCCAGCTGGCGATCGCGCAGGGCAAGTTTACGGAAGAGAGTTTTATCAAGCCGTATCAGGACGTTCTTGAGCAGTGGTCTGCCCAGTACGCCGTTTGAACACCCCAGAACACAAGGTCATCTGTCATGAAAACATTGCTTCCCACCTCAACGGCCGGCAGCCTGCCCAAACCATCCTGGCTGGCAAAGCCTGAAACACTATGGTCCCCCTGGAAATTACAGGGCGAGGAACTGATCGAAGGCAAACAGGATGCGTTGCGTCTGACGCTGGACGACCAGGATCGTGCCGGTATTGATATCGTCAGCGATGGCGAACAGACACGTCAGCACTTCGTCACGACATTCATTGAACATCTTAGCGGCGTTGACTTCGAGAACCGTCAGACGGTCAAGATCCGCAATCGTTACGATGCGAGTGTACCGTCAGTCGTGGGTGCCGTGACCCGTGAAAAGCCCGTCTTTGTTGAAGATGCGAAGTATCTGCGGGCACTGACGAAAAAAACGATTAAATGGGCGCTCCCGGGCCCCATGACGATGATTGATACGCTCTACGATGGTCATTACAAAAGCCGTGAAAAGCTGGCCTGGGAATTCGCAAAGATCCTCAATCAGGAAGCCAGGGAACTGGAGGCTGCCGGCGTCGATATCATCCAGTTTGATGAGCCGGCCTTTAACGTCTTCTTTGATGAGGTCAATGACTGGGGTATTGCCACTTTGGAGAAAGCCGTTGAAGGGCTGAAATGCGAAACGGCTGTCCATATCTGTTACGGGTACGGCATTAAAGCCAATATCGACTGGAAAAATGCGCTGGGAGCAGAATGGCGACAGTATGAGGAAATCTTTCCGAAGCTGCAGAAATCCAGCATCGATCTGATCTCATTGGAATGCCAGAATTCCCGTGTTCCAATGGATCTCATTGAGCTTGTGCGCGGCAAAAAGGTGATGGTGGGTGCCATTGATGTGGCGACCAATACCATTGAAACGCCAGAAGACGTCGCCAGCACGCTCCGCAAGGCCCTGCAGTTCGTGGATGCTGACAAGCTGTATCCTTCTACCAACTGCGGCATGGCGCCTCTGTCGCGTCGTATCGCACGCGGAAAGCTGAATGCTCTGGGTGCAGGTGCAGAAATCGTGCGCAAAGAACTTTCTGCGTGATCCTAGCGCTTCCCTGGTTCAGCGGAACCAGGGAAGCGTACAGCATGGACATCCAGGTTCATCTTCCCCATCAAAGTCAGTGATCTCTGGGGCTGAGCATGTCAGGGACGACATTTCCTGTTCATTCCCGGCTTCGTCTGTCGAGGGCAGGGCACTGGTAGAAGACCCTCCAGCCTGCGTTTCATTAAACATTGTTACCCCCTCTGTGATTTTCGATTTTTCTTCTTCATGAAGCTATCTAACTGCCTGGGCGCACCCCCAAAATATGCGCAATCGCGCAGGTCAGATCAGGACGGTTCAGCGTAGAGAAATGGAATTCGTTGATTCCATGGGACTGTAGAGCGCGAACCTGTTCTGCCGCTATGACACAGGCCACGATACGACAGAGTTCCGGGTTCTTCGCCGTTCCTTCAAATAGGTGCGTAACCCAGGTCGGTACCGTAACCCCGCACAGTGCCGAGAAACGTACAATCTGGTTATAGTTTGACACTGGCATAATACCGGGAACGATCGGAGCAGTGATACCGGCCGCCAGACAGCGATCCAGAAAACGTAGATAGGTTGAAGCCTCAAAGAAATACTGGGTAATGGCCCGACTGGCGCCTGCATCGATCTTGCGCTTGAGATTGTCTAAATCGGCTTGTGGGCTCAGAGCCGTAGGATGTGTTTCAGGGTAGGCGGCAACCGAGATTTCAAAGTCAGCAATGCGACGCAGGCCAGCAACAAGATCGCTGGCATAGGCATAACCACCATGATGCTGTGTATAGTCGGTTCCCGCGGGCGCATCGCCACGCAGAGCCACGAGATGCCTAACACCGGCCTGCCAGTAGGTGCGGGCAATATCATCGATTTCTTCGCGGGTTGCGCCAATACACGTCAGATGGGCAGCAGGGGCGAGCGTTGTCTCCTGTTTTAGGCGCAGGACTGTCTCCTGTGTTCGCGCCTGCATCGTGCCACCCGCCCCGTAGGTCACCGAAACAAAGCGAGGAGAGAGAGGCTCTAGACGGCGGACGCACTGCCACAAACGCTGCTCCATCGCGTTTGTCCTTGAGGGAACGACTTCGAAAGAGAGAACCGGAACAGGCATGCCAGAATGACAGAATAACGGATGCTCCGCCAGTTTCCCGGAAAAAAGGTGTTTCAAATTCGCATTCATAATCAACTGCATCAGATCGGTGAGGGGGGATGACCGACGTTCAGATGATTTCAACTAGAGCTTTATAATAATGAATATAAATGATATGTTTTCATGAATATATTAATTTAATGCATACAGGCGATGAGATATGAGCGTTCTGCAACGGAATCATCTGATGATTATTCAGGAAGTTGCTCGGGAAGGCTCACTAACAGCGGCCAGCTTGAGATTGAATCTGACCCAACCTGCTCTCAGCCATGCCGTTCGCAAGATCGAGATGCAACTCGGCGTGAAGATCTGGCGGCGCGAAGGCCGGTCTCTGATCCTGACGCAGGCTGGCCAGTGGTTGTTATCTCTTGCGAACCGGCTGTTACCGCAGTTTTCTCTGGCTGAAGAGCGGTTGGAGCAGTTTGCGAATGGTGAGCGTGGTACTTTGAGGATCGGGATGGAATGTCATCCCTGCTATCAGTGGCTTCTCAACGTCGTCTCGCCCTATCTCGAGCTCTGGCCGAAAGTGGATGTCGATGTCCGGCAGAAATTTCAGTTCGGCGGTATCGGGGCGATCCTGAGCAACGAGATTGATATTCTCGTAACGCCTGACCCGCTTCACAAGCCAGGCCTGAACTTCACGCCAGTCTTTGATTATGAACTGGTTCTGGTCGTGGGAAGTGGTCACAGATTGTATGGCATCGATTGCGTCACGCCTGAGCAGCTTGCCGATGAAACTCTCATCACCTATCCTGTGCCCTCGGAACGGCTGGACATCTATACCCAGTTTCTTCAACCAGCCGGTATTGCACCTCGTCAACAAAAACAGATCGAGACGACGGATATCATGTTAGTCATGGTGGCACATGGACGGGGAGTTGCGGCACTTCCCCGATGGCTGGTGGATGAATATGCCTCACGCTTTGACCTGCATTCTGTCAGATTGGGCGAAAATGGAATTGCCAAGCAAATCTTTCTAGGGCGTCGTGAAACTGATGCTGATGTTCAGTATCTCACAAATTTCATAGAATTTGCTGCTGATCATAAATATTAGTAAATATTTTTACTGAAAAATGGATACAATATTTTTAAAATGACATATATAATTAACCCTTTTGAAATTTTATATATCAATTGATTCTATAGTAGCTTGTTTATCCTGATTTTTAATTTTTCGTCCCACTTCCTGAAGATAGTTTTCGCTCTCCGTTTATCGCAAGTATAGAGTTCTCATGAGCAAGATCAATACTTGATCTCTCTGATCCGCTTCAGGAAGAGGATCAGCGCATGTTGTAGACGATATTGGCCAGCCGATCCTCATGGTAGCTCACGCGACGCCGATTATCTGGACGAACAACCTGGTTTGCGATTTCTGATCAGCAAAGACATGCTCGACGCGCGAGCGGATCACTGATTTTCCTGCATTGGACCACTGAATATGGCGGGGCATGGGCTTGAGATGCGGCTTTTTCTTGTGAACTTTCGAGACGAAATCCTCTTTGCCCATGAAGCCCTCATCGGCTTTCGAGCGATAGGCGGTGTCTGCCCAAACGGTTGAGGCTGTATTGGTTTTACCCAGAAGGCCCTCGCGCAGTCTGACACCATCACTGGCAGCAGCATCCGTTATCTTCCATTTTCGGATCAGTCGGAACTTCCGGTCGATGGAAACATGCGATTTATAGCCAAAGAATGGAATGGCGAGGTCCGTGGCCGGAAGCGTCCCGTCCTCCTGCCGCTTTACCTTCATGAACTTCAGTGGCCAGCGGGCGTGCCTGTCCTGGTGGGACAGCTTTACCGGCTTGCCTTCCCAGCCTTAGGGGATCCGTCCTGCCCGAAGATCGGCTTTCTCTCTGTTGTATTGTGATGCTTTGGCGCTACCACCAGTGTTGCATCCAAGATTTGGCCGGACATCGGCAGATAACCGACGTTCCGCAGGGTGGTGTCAAAGCGCTCGAACAGCTTCTGGACGGCGCCAGCCTCGGCCAGACGTTCGCGAAACAGTCAGACCCTTTTGGCATCGGGCACCCGATCTGAAAGTCCCAGACCGAGGAAGCGCATGAAGCTCAGGCGGTCGTTGATCAGATATTCCGTTCGTT
>NZ_BJMK01000042.1 GCF_006539125.1 Gluconobacter sphaericus NBRC 12467 | reverse complement strand
CGCCTTCATAGCCGATGAGGATCGTTCCTGATGGTTACGGAAGATATTCCGCAAACCATCAGGAATCATGATATGGTCAGAGCTGGCCGGGAACGTTACGCAGGAAGGCGACGCTTTCAACGCAGGCAGCCGCGGCTTCGCGCCCTTTGTTTTCAGCGTCCTTGCGGGAGCGATCTACGGCCTGCTGTTCTGTGTAGGTCGTGAGGATTCCGAAAGCGATCGGTACTTCGGTGGCAAGCTGGGCCTGCATGATGCCGATGGTCGCGCCGAGCGAGATGAACTCGAAATGCGCGGTGTCGCCCTTGATGACGCAGCCAAGGCAGATCACGCCTTCATATTTTCCGGACTTCGCCAGACGCTGGGCCAGAAGCGGCAGTTCGAAAGCGCCAGGCGCGTCATAGACGTCCACATCCGTGATGCCGCGCTCCTCCAGCCATTCGAGCGAACCGTTTTTCAGGCCGCCCGTAATGTTCGTGTTGAAGCGGCTGACCACGATGGCCATTTTCGGCGCAGGCGAAAGACGCAGGTCGGGGGCGACGGGGATATGCTTGCTCATGCCGGCTGTTCCTGAAGGAAATGGCCCATCCGCGTGCGTTTGGTCGCAAGATAGGCCCGATTGAAAGGATTGGCTTCGATTTCCAGCCGCTCGCTGGATTTCACGTCAAAGCCGAAGCGGACGAGGTTGGATTCCTTGTCCGGATTGTTCGTCAGAAGGCGGAGCGAACTCACGCCCAGATGCCGCAGCAGGTCGGCGGCCGCATCCCATTCGCGGGCATCGGCGGGCAGGCCGAGGGCCTCGTTGGCTTCCACTGTATCCATCCCATGATCCTGAAGCTCGTAAGCGCGGATCTTGTTGGCCAGTCCGATCCCACGGCCTTCATGGCCCCGCAGATAGACCAGCACGCCGGATTCGGATGCCGAAATCCGCTCCAGAGCCTCGCGGAGCTGCGCGCCACAGTCGCAGCGCATGGAGCCGAGCGCATCGCCCGTCACACATTCCGAATGCAGACGCACCAGCGGCACGCCTTTGGATGGATCGCCCTTCACCAGCGCGACATGTTCTACGCCATCGACAGCGCGGAAGGCATGAATGCGCAGATCGTGGCCGCCGAAAATGCTGGGGAGGGCGGATTCGGCCACCATTTCGCCCGCAGCTGGAACAGGTGTGCAGATCAGGTCATGGTCTGCGACGGGCCCACGGCCATGCTCGCGGCACCACTCCTGAAGATCCGCGATGCTGACGATGGGCATGTTGTGGCGTGCTGCATATTTTCGCAGTTCGGGCAGGCGCATCATGCTGCCGTCATCGGCCATGATCTCGCAGATCACGCCTGCGGGCTCCAGCCCGGCCAGACGCGCGATGTCGATCGAACCTTCCGTATGACCGTTGCGGCCCAGAACGCCTTCAGGGTGTGCCCGAAGCGGGAAAATGTGACCGGGTGATACGACGTCTTCCGGTGTCGCAGTCGGATTGGCGGCGATGACGATCGTGCGGGCGCGGTCGGCGGCAGAAATGCCGGTCGTCACACCTGTTGCCGCTTCGATCGAAACCGTGAAGGCCGTGCCGCGCGGGTCGCGGTTGCGTGCCACCATCGGGGGCAGGGCCAGGCGGTCGGCCTGTTCGGCTTCCAGCGGCAGGCAGATCAGCCCGCGCGCCTCGCGGACCATGAAGTTGATGGCTTCCGGCGTGGCGAACTGTGCCGCCATGACCAGATCGCCCTCGTTCTCCCGGTTTTCGTCATCGACCATGACGACCATGCCACCGGCGCGGATGGCCTCGATGGCGGCTTTCAGGGACGGCTTCATGAGGCCACCTTTCCAAGGCTGGGGGAGAACCGCAGCAGGTTCTCGACATATTTGGACAGCACATCGACTTCCACATCCATCCGGTCTCCGACCGACAGCGTGGAGAGGTTGGTGTGCTCCCAGGTGTGCGGGATGATCGTCAGGCCGACTTCAAAACCGGGCTGATTGCCGCGCGTGATGTCATCATGCAGATCGTTCACCGTCAGGCTGATGCCGTCGAAGGTGATGGAGCCCTTTTCCACGACATACTGGCGCAGCGCCTGCGGGACGAACACGCGCAGGGCATAGGAATCGCCCGCTTTTTCAACACTGGCGAGGGTCGCCACGCCATCCACATGGCCCTGCACGATATGGCCTGAAAGGCGCGTGCTGGCGGCGACGGCGCGTTCCAGATTGACGCGCGATCCGGTTTTCAGCTGGTCCAGCGGTGTTCGGGACAGCGTCTCGCCGCTGAGATGGAACGTCGCCACGCCTGCTGAATCGAAAGTCTCGACCGTCAGACACACACCATTGATCGCCACGCTTTCGCCGAGTTCCAGATCGGGGAATCCGGTCTCTACGGTCAGGTCCATGGCCTTGTCGCGGACGGAGGCGGCGCGGACTGTGCCCAGACGCTCTATGATTCCAGAGAACATGCGTTTTCCCTCAGCAGTCGCAGCGGGCTTTCGTCCCGCGATTTCAGATCGATGCGGTCAGTGGCCGCAGTTTTATGAATGGTGAGCCAGTCGTCCCACAGCCCGGCCTCGGCGACGGAGGCCAGCAGGGCCGGTCCGGCTTCGATCATCGCCCAGTTTGCGCCGCGCTCCGCCAGCAGGGCCGGGACGGAGAGCAGGTCGGAACTGGTAAGGACCTCGAACCCATTTTCTGTCATCTCCGCAACCCAGTCCGCCGGAAGGCGGCCGTGGCGGTCGCAGACGACCAGAAGGCGCGGCTTGCGGCCCTCATGGTCCGGGACATGCCGGACCGTGAAGCGCGGGCGGTCTGCCAGAACGGTGCCGATCCCGGTGATGATCGCATCCGTCGCCCGGCGCAGGCGATGCGCGAGGACGAGCGAGTCCGGAGATGTGAAGGTTTTCTGCCCCGGCGGCGGCACCATGGAGCCGTGTTCGTCCAGCGCCTGCTTGACGCTGATCCACGGGCGGCGCCGGACGACGCGGCTTACGAAAGGGGCCAGAAGAGCGCGGCATTCCCGCGCCAGATCTGCCATGTGCGGCCGGTCCGCCAGCATGACCACGCGCTTTGCGCCGGGCTCTTCGCGCAGCCGGTCTGCTCCGCCGGAGGCCTGCGGGTTTGGATCGGCCGCACCAATCCAGACTTCCTGAACCGGGCTGTTGCGAAGGGCTTCGCTGCATGGAGGGGTGCGCCCGGTGTGATTGCACGGCTCCAGCGTGACAAGAGCCACCCGTGCCTGATCCAGAACGCCTGCCGCCCGGGCCTGCGCCAGAGCCATGGCTTCAGCGTGGGGCTGTCCCGCGCGTGGATGAACGCCGACCGTCAGGACACGACCTTCGGCATCCAGCAGCGCACATCCGACGGACGGGTTGGGTGCCGTGGCACCAAAGGTCTCGACAGCCTGCGAGATGGCCGCACGAAATCCGTCGCGAATGGCGCTCGGTGCTACTGTGTCGGAAAAGGTGGTCTGGTCAGGCAAGTTGCGTCTTCTGGTCCCGTTACGATCGGGACGTCCGCAAGGCGCACGCCGCCCTCAGCCGGAGCGAAAAACAGGCGGGGCTGCAAGTACCCAACCTGTCCGCGACCGGACAAGTGCTGCGTTCTCTTCCATCCGGACTATAACCGTCGGCTCCGGAGTCTCACCGGATCTGCTTGTCCCTTCCTGACCGAAATCCGGAAGGCGCTCGCGGGCTGAGGCGGGGAAAACCGCCAATACCGCCGGTGGGGAATTTCACCCCGCCCTGAGAACGTCTGTGTTCAAGAAGAACTATGGAACCGTCCGGACGGGAATGACAAGCAAAAATGCGTTCGCACTCCAGTGAGGACAGATCCGGTCTGTTGGGCCGATACGAAAAAGCCGCCAGATCCGAAGAGCTGGCGGCCTGTCCAATAACCCGGAGAAGAGGCTCAATTTCGGGAAGCCGGGATGTTACGCTGAATGGCGTTTTGTGTGGCATTGGCCCCGCGAGAAACGTCATGCCCGATCGAACTCACGTCCTGACCGGCGCCATGAACGGTATTGCAGGCCGAGAGCGAAACACCTGCACCGGACAGAAGAGCCAAGGATAGGGCAACGCGCGCGATGGATTTGGTGGACATAGGTAAAAATCCTCTAAAAGAGCGTTTTGCCTTGTAAACGACATCCAATGACAATGGTTCATAATAGGAAGAGGAATTTTTTTCTCAGGTAATGAGCCGTTCAGACCGAGAAAATGACTTGATACCCTTCTGACGGGGCTCTTTCTGAACGACCTGCGCCGTTACGCGTTTTGCTAATTTTTTTCTTCTGCTGTGAGGATCCATGTCCAGCTCCCAGAACCGTCCTGTCATTGTCTGGTTTCGAGATGATCTGCGCATGGCAGACCATCCTGCCCTGCATGAAGCCGCTGCTTCCGGCCGGCCGCTGATCTGTCTCTACATTCTTGATGATGTCACGCCGCCTCTCCACCCTCTCGGAGCGGCCGCACGCTGGTGGCTTCATGGAGCGCTGGCTGATTTGCGACGGAACCTGGAAAAACAGGGCGGAACGCTGCTGACGCTTTCCGGCTCGGCTGAAAAGCTGCTTCCGCAGCTCGCGAAACAGACGGATGCGGCCTCTGTTCACTGGCATCATCGTTTGCATGAACGCGAGCGGGCGCTGGATGATCGCATCCGGCAGGCGCTGGAAGAGCAGGGATCTGAGGTTCACGCGCAATGGGGCACGGTTCTGGTCGATCCGGAGAGCGTGCAGACGAAACAGGGCGGATTCTACAAGGTCTGCGGGTCGTTCTGGAAAGCGCTTCAGACCCATGCAGTTTCCGAACCGCTCGAAACGCCGTCCCGTCTGTCGTTCCATGCCGTGCCGGACTCTGTCCTGTCCGATGCCCGACTGAACGAGGGAAGCCTCTGTCCGCAGGCGCCGGACTGGGCGGTAGGTTTTCGCAAAGCCTGGGAGACGGGCGAGGCCGAAGGGCAGGAGCATCTTGAAGATTTTCTAAAGAATTCCGTCGCGGGCTATCCTAAAGGCCGGGACCGGGTGGCGGAGGAAGGAACGTCCCGCCTGTCGCCCTATCTCGCCTCCGGTGCAGTATCGCCTCGGCAGGTTTGGGCCTCGCTTCAGAAGCACGGTGCACATACGGAGGGACCGCGGATTTTCCTGTCTGAACTCGGCTGGAGGGAATTCGCCCGTTACACGCTGTATCACCTGCCGAAACTGCCGTTTGAAAACCTGAACCCCAAGTTTTCCGGAATGCAATGGCGGAAGAGTTTGGCCGATCTGAAAGCCTGGCAGCGCGGGCAGACGGGAGTGCCCATCGTGGATGCCGGAATGCGTCAGCTCTGGCAGACCGGCTGGATGCATAACAGGGCGCGCATGATCGTAGGGTCTTTTCTGACGAAGCATCTGCTGATCGACTGGAAGGAAGGGGAAGCCTGGTTCCGCGATACGCTTGTGGATGCGGATTTCGCGAACAATGCCATGAACTGGCAATGGGTAGCCGGCACGGGCATTGAAGCCACGCCGTTCTTCCGGGTTTTCAATCCCACGCGACAGGCCGAGAAGTTTGACCCGGACGGCGATTATATCCGTCAGTGGGTTCCCGAGCTACGCCGTCTTTCCGGCAAGGCATTGTTCGAGCCCTGGGCAACGGGAGACGAGGATCTGCGAAGGGGGGGCGTCGTTCTTGGGAGAAACTATCCCCGCCCCATCGTCGATCTGAAGGACGGGCGGGACCGTGCCCTTCAGGCGTTCAGGACCCTTTAAGGCCCTGAAAATCCGGCCCCGTCAGAAGGGCCGGAGCGAGCAGATTAGAGACCGCCGTTTAGGAAGTTGTTCACGTCGCTGCGCGTCTTGTTGCCGAGGGCGTTGACACGGTCGCGCTGTTCCTGCGGCGCATTCTTGAGTTGCTGCAGGCGCTGGGTCTGCTGGTCACGCAAGTTGGTCAGCTTGGACTGTTCGCTGCTGATCTGTTTCTGCAGGCGAGCCTTCTGGTTGGCCGGGGCGTTCGTGTACTTGTCCTTCAGGTCCTGAATCCGCTTTTCACGAGCGGCCTGCGCGTCCTGGGACTGCTTTTGATAGTTCTGAACCTTACTGTTCAGGCAGTCTTCCCGCTGTGCCAGACGACCGAGGACACCGGTCTGACCATTCTGCTGGCAGGTGCTCGAGGTCGTGCTCTCTGCTGCATGAGCCTGCGGCGCGAGGGAAACCGCGCTGGCAATTAGTCCTACAGCAAGCATCGAGCGGGAAAAGAGAGGGAAGTTCATAAAATCTCCTGTAAACAGATCAATAAAATAGAGCACGCCCTGATGGCGGGAATGTGGCTGTTTCTGAAAAGACCTATTCCATACCCTCGGCAATCATCGATATCCGTTCTGGGTCCAGTAATTTGATATGGGTGATGCTTCTAATATTGATGAGTTTCTCTTTTTTGAATGCGCTTAGGATCCGGCTGACTGTCTCAATAGTGAGTCCAAGATAATCCGCAATATCAGTGCGTGGCATCGGTAGATCGAGTTCGATCGTGTGGGATGGGTCCGGCCGGTCCAGATGGGAGCAACGTTCGATCAGGAATGTGGCCACGCGCTCACGGGCCGTCTTGCGTCCCAGAAGCGTCATGCGGGCCTGCATCAGGGCCAGTTCGCGGGAAGCTTCCTCGCGCAGGCGGTGTTCGAGGCTGGGGAACCGTTCGGTCAGGCGCTGCATGCCTGCATGGGGGAAGCGGCAGAGCGTGGCGCCGCCAAGAGCCTCGGCCCCGAAGGCATAGCTGGTGGAAGCGGCAAGTCCCAGGAAGTCCCCGCCTTCCGCAAAGCCGGTGATCTGGCGCCGGCCATCTGGAAGAAGGGTAAAGAGCTTGACCCGCCCGCCGGTCACGACAAAGAAATCATTGGCCGGTTCGCCTTCCTCGATAAAGGAACGGCCGTCCGCGACTGTCATGCGGGAAGATTCATTGGCAAGAATGGCCAGGTCACAGTCATCAATGCTGTTGCAGATACTCAGACGCCGCCCCACGCAATGGGCGCATCGATCATGGACATCCTCTGCACTATGTGACGCTGACATGATGAACCCCGTTTGCGTTGTGCTGACCTCAGCCTGAAGACTTTCAGCCACACTACCACATAATTTACCAGACTTGATTCAGGTCAAGGTGATGGGTGGGGAGGAGTGCTTTGTGAGGCTCAACAAATGTTGATGGAACATCCAGATGAAATTTAACGTTTTCGCGCTGGCTGCCGCAGTTGGTGCCGTTGCCACTCCGGCATTTGCCCAAACGACCCCCGCCGCCGCTCCTGCCGCGCCGCAAGTCATGGTCAGCGCCCCCATGACAGCAGCTCCAGTGCCTTCCGTAAACATCCATGCTCCTGCATCGGGGCACTGCGGTTTGTTCCAGACCTGCGCCAATACACGTATCGGCCTCGGCAAGGGCGATTTCATCGTCCGTCTGTCCGCTCTCGGCGTCTTGCCGGAAGACCGTGACAGCAGCCTGTCTCTGAACGGCGCCCATCTTGGTGGCCGTGTGAAGACGACGCGTCAGGTCATGCCGGAACTGACGTTTGAATATTTCTTCACGGACAATGTATCTGTGGACCTAATTGCGGCCAGCACCCGTCACGAAATCGCTGCTGAAGGCGTTCCGGGTCTGGGTAAGGTCGATGTCGGCAGCGCCTGGGTTCTGCCGCCGACGGTCACGTTCGCCTGGCATTTCCGTCCGCACAAGCGTTTCAATCCGTATGTGGGTGTCGGCGCCACGTTGGCCTGGTTCCACAACGTTTCTCCCGCAGGCGGCCCTCTGACCCAGAAACTGAACCTCGGCGTAACCGGTGGCCCGTCCGTCAATGTCGGTTTCGACTACCAGGTCGTTGGCAACTGGTTCTTCAATTTTGACGTGAAGCAGATGTTCATGCGGGTCCATGCCTGGGCGCAGAACAATGCCGAGACCACAAAGATTACGGCTCATGATTCCCTTGACCCGACCGTCGTTGGTGCTGGTATCGAATACCGCTTCTGATTCTCAGGTCAGGATACGGGTATTGAGAAAAGCGGCCCCTCTTAAAGAGGGGCCGCTTTTTTTCATTTTTGTGGCAGTCTCATAAAACTTTTGCAATGAGATCATTCGGGAAGTGCAAAAGTCCCGTCATTTCCTTATGTGACATCTGTCGTGCTGCCATGGGTATGGTCAGGCCGTCTGCCATGAAAATGTCTGACTGGTGGCCGATATATCATTTTTCAGACGTTCCGGACGAAACGGGTCGTCTGTTCTGACAGAGTTACGGGGTTTTCTATTAGCATGCGCGTTCCACGCGTCGGCGCGCTGGCCATAGGCCTGCTATGCCTGGCCATCCTTTTCTTTATCGTCCTGCGGTTCCGAACCCCGCATTCACCCGTTGCAGCGGTCGAGTCCCCCATGGTGACGCAGTTGCAGGGGCACTTTGTCGTGCGCGAAGGTAGCCCGCTTGAGAAACGCCTGATCATCCAGGAGGTTGCCAGCGTTTCCCGCGGTCATGGTCTCGTGCTCCCTGCACAGATCATGACGGCACCCGACCGGCAGGTGAATGTCTACGCGCCTGTCACCGGGCGGATCACCGGTGTTTCGGTCCATCTGGGCCAGAAGGTCCATCGCGGACAGGTCCTCGCGACGATTGCCGCCGGCGATCTGGATCAGGCCTGGGCCGATGATACCCGTGCCCGCGCGACCCTTGATTTCGCACGCCGGGCTTATACCCGCGCCCAGGGCGTTCAGGCGATCGGCGGCAATGCCGTCAAGGATCTGGAATCTGCTCGCAATGATCTGGCACAGGCTCAGGCGGAAGCCGAGCGAACACAGCGCAGGCTTCAGGTTTTGGGCGCACGTCCGGGCTATTCGTCCCAGGGACAGGCCCCGCTCATCTCGCCGGTAGATGGTGTTGTGTCCATGACGACCATGGCACCAGGCGAGAACATCACCGACCCGACTGCGATACAGATGACGGTTCTCGACCTGTCCGAAGTCTGGATTGCAGCCGCCATTCCGCAGGACAACCTGGCGCAGATCAACAACGACAATGTGCTCTCGGTTCGCTTCGATGAATTCCCGGGGCGAACCTGCTCCGGACGTGTCGTCAGCTTCGATCCTGCACTCCATACCGATACGCGTCGGGTGAATGCCTATATCGCCTGCCCGAACACCGATGGTGCCCTGCGCCCAGGCATGTTCGTGGATGCGACGCTGAATGTCCCGCAGGGCAATGATATCATCATCCCCAAGACCGCACTCCTGATGAACAACGATCAGGTGTCCGTTTTCGTCGAAGTTGCGCCGCGGATATTCCAGCGTCGCGACATCGTCATCAGCTATGACGAGGGCGACAGTGTCCGTGTGCTCAAAGGGCTTTCCGCCGGCGAACGCGTCGTGACGAGCGGTGCCATTCTTTTGAATGATGACTGATCCGGTGGCCCTGAGCTGATGATCGAACGTTTCATCTCCTGGTGCTTCAACCACCGGAACATCGTTTTCTTTTCCGCCCTCATCCTGGCGCTTCTCGGTGGTCTTTCCTGGAAGATCCTACCGGTCGAGGCCTATCCGGATCTGGGCGCGGTCAGTGTGTCGATCACGACGCAGCAGGAAGGTCTGGCTGCCGAGGAAATGGAGCAGCAGGTCACGATCCCGCTCGAGCGGACGCTGGCCAGCGTTCCGGGCGTGACAGACAGCCGCTCCACCAGTACGTTCGGCCTGTCGCTGATCACGCTGATCTTCCGTGAAGGCACAAATGTCTACGCGGCGCGCCAGCTTGTGGAGACGCAGCTTGCCAACAACCCACTAAGCAACGGTGCCATGCCGTCGCTCGGCCCAATTTCCGGCCCGAGCGGCGAGATTTATCGCTATACGCTGGAATCCGACGACAAGAACCTTCTGGAGTTGTCCGATCTTCAGCGCTGGACCGTCATTCCGGCGATCCAGCATGTGCCTGGCGTCGTCAACGTGGACAATTTCGGCGGTCTGACTCGCGAGTACCAGCTCGTTCTCGATCCGGCCTCCATGATACGCTATCATGTCGGTCTTGAGGACGTACTGACGGCCATCCGCAACAGCAACGCCAATGCCGGCGGCGGCCGCGTCAGCCGGGGCGAGCAGTCTTACATCATTCGCGGGATCGGCATGATCCATACGCTGGATGACATGGGCAACATCGTCGTTGCCAGCCATGGCGGTGTCCCGGTCTTCGTCAAAGATCTGGGGCAGGTCCAGTTCGGGCATCAGGTCCGTCAGGGCATTCTGGGTAAAGACAAGAATCCCGACACCATCGAAGGTGTGGTGACGATGCTGAGCGGGGAAAACCCCTCACTCGTGCTCGACGGGCTCCACAGCACGGTGGCCAAGCTCCAGCAGCAGCTCGCGCCGAGCCATGTCCGCATCGTGCCTTATATGGACCGTGATCATCTGGTCCTGTCCACGACCCACAAGGTCACGGAAACGATGATCGAGGGTATTCTCCTCGTCGGCGTGATCCTGACCCTGTTCCTTGGCAGCCCCCGCAGTGCCATCGTCACCGCCGTGACAATACCGCTCGCGCTGTCGGTCGTGTTCGTGCTGATGCACAGCTTTGGCATGTCGGCGAACCTGTTTTCGCTCGGCGCCATCGATTTCGGCGTGATCGTGGATGGTGCGATCGTCATCACCGAGACGATCCTCCGTATCCGCGAGGAGCGCCCGACCGAAGCGCTCGTGCCGTCCGAAGTCCTATCCGTCGCCCAGCGCGCAGGAAGGGCGATCTTCTCGTCAACGCTCGTCATCATCGTGGCCTACAGCCCGCTCTTTGCCTTCGAGGGCAGTGAGGGCAAGCTGTTTCGTCCGATGGCCTATACCGTCAGCTTCGCGCTGCTGGGTGCGTTGCTCTGCGCCCTGACGCTCATTCCGTCCCTGACCTATCTGGCTCTGCACAAGCCCAGACACATCTGGCACAACCGACCGCTGGAATGGCTGCATGCGCGTTATACGCACTGGCTCGGCCATTTCATCGACCGTCCACTGATCGCCTATGGTGCCGGTGCTGCCGCCATGGTCGCGGTCGTGATCCTGGGCGCGACGATCGGACGTGAATTCCTGCCCGATCTGGACGAGGGGTCGCTCTGGCTTCAGGTGCAGATGCCGACGGGTATTTCGCTGGAAAAGGGCGAATCCATTGCCAACGAACTACGGCATGCGATCCGCGAGTTCCCCGAGACGTCCTACGCCATCACTCAGCTTGGCCGCTCTGATGACGGTACCGACCCCTGGACGCCGTCTCATATCGAAATGCCGGTTGGGCTCAAGCCGTATGACCAGTGGCCGTCCGGCGAGACAAAATCGCAGTTCGTCGAACGTCTACGCGCCCGTTTGTCCAGGATTCCGGGGATCGATTTCGGCATCAGCCAGCCGATCCAGGACAATATGAGCGATCTGGTCGGCGGAGCGCACAGCCCACTCGTCCTGCGTGTTTATGGCAATGATTTCCAGGAACTGCGCCGTATTGGCCAACAGATTGTGGACATTCTTCATCAGGTTCCGGGGACGGCCGAAGCGTCGATCTTTCAGGAGCCGCGCATCCCACAGATCGACGTAGTGGCCGACCGTTTGGCTGCGGCCCGGTATGGTATCAACATCTCGGATATTTCCGACGTGGTATCGAATGCCATCGGCGATGCTCCCATCACGACCGTCTATGTAGATGATCGCTTCTACAATGCGACGCTGCATATCCGCCGCAAGGATTTGCAGGACATGCAGGCCCTGTCGCAGATTCCGCTTCTGGATGCGGAAGGGGCTTATATCCCGCTGTCACAGGTCGCGCATGTCGGGCTGCATATGGGTGAAAGCAACATCGCCCATGAAATGAGCCATCGCCAGATCACCATCCGTGTGGATAACGGCAAACGACCGCTCTCGCAGTATCTGGCAGATGCGCAGGGTCGCATCGATCAGCAGCTGCACTACGACAAGGAAAAATACACGCTCGAATGGGCCGGCTCTTTCCAGCAGGAAGAGCGGGCCCAAAAGCGCCTGATGATTGCGCTGGGCGTGATGTTCGCTGTCATGCTGGTGCTGCTGTTCGCGGAGTTCCGCAAGATCCGTCAGGCCCTGTTGATCCTCAGTGTCGTGCCGCTGGCGACGCTGGGTGGCCTGATCGCGCTGCATGTCCGGGGCGAGACGCTGAACATCGCCACCGCCGTGGGCTTCATCGCCTTGTTCGGGGTGGCTGTGCAGAACGGTATCATCATGATCGCCAGTATCAACCGCCATCGCGCGGAAGGTCTGGGCGTGCGCGATGCGACCATCGCTGGTGCAGCCGAACGGTTCCGACCGGTTCTTATGACTGCCACGGTCGCGACGGCGGGCATGTTCCCCGCTGCCCTTGCCACGGGCGTGGGCACGGACGTGCAGCGCGGTCTGGCAACGGTCGTGGTGGGCGGTCTGGGGATCGCCACGCTGCTGACGCTGTTCGCCCTGCCGGTCTATTTCAGCGAGCTTGAAATGTGGGTTGAACGCCGGGATGCGAAGAAGCATCCGCAATCTGCCACAGACGGAGCCGGATCATGAAGATGCGCTCTCTGATGTTCCGTCGTGCGTCGTTTCTGCTATGTCTGACGGCGCTTTCCGCCTGTGCGGTCGGTCCGGATTTCCATCGCCCTGATCTGCCAAAACACGCGGCCTACGAGAGCGAGCCCCTGACCGCGACCGCCGGGCATGGTGTTACAGGTGCAACTGTTCCTCAGCAGTTCCTGTCTGGCGCGGATATTCCGGGCCAGTGGTGGACGGTGTTCGGCAATCCGTCCCTGAATGCGCTCGTCAATCAGGCTCTTGCCAACAACCAATCGCTGCGTGCCATGCAGCAGGGCCTCAAATCTGCCTGGGAACAGCGGCGGATCGAGGGTGCAGGTCTGTATCCAACGCTCTCCGCTTCGTTCAACCCGACGCGAAACAAGACGTCCAAGGTCTATTCTCCCGTTCCGAACTCGAATGTGTGGCTCTATAATGTCCACACTGCGCAGCTGAATATCGGTTATGTGCCGGATCTGTGGGGCGGAACGCGCCGAGCGATCGAGGCCGCTGGAGCGCAGGCGGACCTGCAGAAATTCCAGCTCGAAGCCACCGCACTGACCATGATTTCCGATCTGGTGAATGCGACGATCGAGGAAGCCACGATCCGTGCCGAGATCGACGCCACGAACGAGCTCATCCGCAGCCAGCGTGCCGTGCTGAAGACCGTTACGGCCGAGCAGAGCCTCGGCAATGCATCGCGGCAGGACATGGCCCAGCAGATGGCATCTGTAGCCCAGCTTGAGGCGACGTTGCCGGATCTGAATCTGCAACTGGCCCAGACACGGGACCAGATGGCCGTGCTGGTTGGAGTGACCCCCAATTCGCCGTTGCCTGAGTTCCGACTGGAGCAGTTCACCCTGCCGAAAACCCTCCCGGTCTCGCTGCCGGCCGACCTGTTGAACCAGCGTCCAGACATCCGCGCAGCGCAGGCACAGATCCAGTCTGCCAGCGCCCAGATTGGTGTTGCCATCGCCAACCGTCTGCCGAACGTGCAGCTCAGCGCCACGCCGGCACAGGCCGTCGGCGCCATGAGTGATTTCTTCAAGCCAGGCTATGGCAACTGGACGATTGCTGCGACCGTCATGCAGCCGATCTTCCAGGGTGGTTCTCTCCTGCATGCCGAACGTCAAGCGCGCGACAACCTGCTTCAGGCCAACGAGACCTATAAAGCCACCGTTCTGTCCGCCATTCAGGACGTGGCGGACAGCCTGCATGCAGTCACGTTCGACGCTGATGCCCTGAAATCCAATGAGAATACGCTACAGGCAACGTCGCAGAGCCTGAAAATTGCTCAAGGGCAGCTTAGGCTGGGTGATGTCAGCGAACTGGTCCTGCTTCAGGCCCAACAGACTAATGCGCAAGCCCAGTTGGCCTATGTGCAGGCCGAAGGCGCGCGGTTCTCCGACAGCGTGGGGCTGTTCCAGGCTCTGGGTGGTGGTTGGTGGAACCGCAATGATATGGGTATGACACCGGCGGCGCAGAAGGCGCTCGGCAAGTCTCTGGTTCCGTGGTGAGGATCAGGGCTCTGCCCTGAAACTCGCCAAAGGCTTCGGCATTTGGAAACCGTTTAATTGGAATCGGGATCAAAGGGACTGCGTCCCTTTGCCGGGTCTGGGGCAGAGCCCCAGACAGGCTGACCTGATCCTTCTCAGGATCAGATCAGCCCGATCCGCTTCTTACGGACGCGGTGCGTAAATTGCGCTCAGGCGATCCGGCGTACCTTCGATGCGCTCCAGATGCGGGTAACGCAGACCGTCGTGATAGGGAATAGAGACGGTGCTGACATGGTCGCCGGACTTCACAATCAGACGGATAACCTGCTTCGGATCCTTCTGCGCGTTCGTGACGGCATGGAGCAGACGCTGCGGCGTGAAGCTCATGTCATTGACAGCCAGGATCGTCATGCCCGGAATCACACCTGCCTTGAAGGCCGGGCTCATCCAGTGTTCACGTCCCACATGTCCGGCGCCGTTCACGGTCAGACCGAGGGAGAAGGACAGGTCCGTGGCATGTCGGGCAGCTTCGCTCGCCGTGATGAAAGAGGTCGGCTTGGACGTGTAGACCAGCTTGTATCCACCATTGGTCAGGCCATCGAGCGGCGCGTGCGGCTGGATCGTGTCCAAACGGTCATGCAGAAACTTCGCCCAGTCATAGGGCTGCACGCTGTTGAGTGTCGTGACCACATCGTCGAACTGATAGGGGCTGACAACAAAGCTGCCGCTGTTCGTGCCGAAGAAGGCTTTTGCGAAATCATCTAACGACTTGTGCCCGTCCGACATCTTGCGGATTAGTGCATCAGCATCAAGCCAGACGAGCTGGCCTTCGACGTAATAGTCTTCCGAACGCTGCCAATCGCGCCAGGAGAGGGGCGCGCGCTGCGCAATGACCGGATCGTTCGTCGTGTCTTGCAGCGGGCGCCACTGACGGCCCGTCTGGTTGTCATAGGACGCCGCCATATAGGCTAAGGCTTCGAAGCCCTGATCCTTCGTCACGAGCCCGGAGCGCGCTGCCAGAACATTGCCCCAGTACTGCGTCTGTCCTTCGTAGACCCAGAGCAGGGAGCCACGCTGTGGAGTGTTGAAGTTCGGTGCCCACATATCGGCCGGGCGGCGATACTTGCCGTTCCACGAATGGGTGTATTCATGCGCCAGCAAATCACGCGTAGGGAACGTCTTGTCCCATTCCGTGAAATAGCCCGGAGCCGCGCTGTTCTCGCTGGACTGGTGATGCTCGAGGCCGATGCCGCCGAGTTCTTCCGTCAGGGCCAGCAGGAAGTCGTAGTGGTCATAATGATGCGAGCCGAACAGAGACGTTGCCTGACGCACGAGGTTCTGATGCGCGGCAATCTGCTGTGGCGTGGCGTCCAGTGAATCCGGATCATCCGCTACAACATCCAGTGAAACCGGAACGTGATCCGGTCCAGTTAGGTCGAACTGGCGGAAATAACGCCCGGCATAGATCGGCGAGTCCACAAGCGTATTGAAGGTCGTCGCGTTGAAATGCGTCTCATCGCCATAGGTGGCAGCACGGAGAGCCGAACCGATCTGCCAGCCATGCGGTACACGCACGGAGGGCTGAACCGTAATATCGCGGGTAAAGTATCCAGCCGGATACAGTGAAACCTGGTCCCACTGCACGTTGACGATGGACGGCGTCATAACGACCCGGCCCACACCCGGCGCGATCGGGGTCATAAGCTGGAAATGCAGATCCAGGCTCGGCGTGCTGCTGGAGACCGGAATGTGGAAAGCGGCGACGTTAACCGTATCGCGCTTCCAGTTCAGTGTGCGGCCCCCACTCTGTACACGCAGGCTGGCAAACTGTTCGATAACGCCCGTAGGGGAATGGTCGCCAGGAATCCACATTGGATACAGAAGGACCATCTCCCCCTTCTGCTGCGCCTCTTTCGGCACCGGAACCGTCTCATGGATGGACATGACATGATGAACCGTATCCGTCGCATCGACCGAAACCGTCAGGTTGCCCGGGAAGGGACGATCCTGAGGCTCGGGAACGGGAGCCGGCATAGGCAGCGGCATGGGTTGGGTCTGGGCAAGCGCGGGAGAGATCAGACCGCTGAAAGCTGTCAGGGCGGTCAGAAGACGCAGAGAGGACATGAAGATATTCCGCTTGTAAATCCAATTACTTCAAGCCCTAACCGGCCATGTGGACCTTCACAAGAGGGAAGCCTGCAAGACTGCTCTTATTTACAGGTGGGGAACACTGGTTCCTTATG
>NZ_BJMK01000041.1 GCF_006539125.1 Gluconobacter sphaericus NBRC 12467 | reverse complement strand
GTCTGTTCTGCTTTTTTGCGGGCTGGGGACAGAGCGCACTGCCGGCTCCGGGCAACTATTTCTGGGTTCCTGTCGTGGCGCCGCTGGTCGGCGGTCCGATCGGGGCGGCCCTTTACCAGTTCGGCCTGCGTCCCTTTATGCCGCGTTATCTGGAACAGACCATCACCGTAGCGCCCGACGGGATCAATCCCGCCGAGCCGGTCCTGGTCGTGTCCAACCCGGACGACCCCGCGTTTCCCGTCGTCAACCGGGTCTCCTGAAATCCGTCTGAAACCCTTCGAACTTCCAAGACCTTTCGCCGGAGAACACATCATGAGCAAGAAAGACTGCATCCTCGCCATTGATCAGGGCACGACCTCGACCCGCAGCATTGTCTTCGGAAAGGATGCGCAGGCTCTGGCCATTTCCCGCCGCGAATTCCCGCAGTATTATCCCGAGCTAGGCTGGGTTGAGCACGATGTCGAGGACATCTGGCGTGATGTGCTCGCCACCGCGCGCGAGGCGATCGATGAGGTCGGGGGTGTGGAGCGCATCGCGGCTCTTGGCATCACCAATCAGCGCGAAACCATCGTGATCTGGGACCGCGAGACGGGTCGTGCCATCCATCGCGCGCTCGTCTGGCAGGACCGTCGCACGGCTAATGAATGCAACCTCCTGCGCCAGCAGGGCAAGGAAGCCATGGTCCGTGAAAAGACGGGCTTGCTGCTGGACCCCTATTTTTCGGCGAGCAAAATTGCCTGGCTGCTCGATCATGTCCCCGATGCCCGTCGTCGCGCGGAGGCGGGTGAACTGGCGGCTGGCACGATTGACAGCTTCCTGCTGTGGCGCCTGAGCGGCGGCAAGCGCCATGCGACGGACATCACCAATGCCTGCCGTACGTCGCTGTTCAACATCCACACGCAGGAATGGGACGAGGAGCTTCTGAAGCTCTTCAATGTGCCGCGCGCCCTTCTGCCGGAAGTCTGCGACAACAGCAGTGATTTCGGTGAGACGGAAGCCAAGCTGTTCGGCGAGAAGATCGCCATCGGCGGCATGGCGGGCGATCAGCACGCCGCCGTCATCGGGCAGGCCTGCTTCCAGGAGGGGATGGCCAAGGCGACTTACGGGACGGGCTGCTTCATGCTGCTCAACACCGGCGAGAAGCCGATCACGTCCAACAACCGTCTGCTGACCACGATTGCCTATCGCATTGGTGGTAAGACCTTCTACGCGCTGGAAGGTTCCATCTTCGTGGCAGGCGCCGGCATCAAGTGGCTGCGTGATGGATTGAAACTGATCACCCACGCTTCCCAGACCGACGATATGGCAACCCGCATTCCGGACAGCCATGGCGTCTACATGGTGCCCGCTTTCGTCGGCCTCGGCGCCCCGCATTGGGACCCGGATTCACGTGGTTTGATCTGTGGTCTGACGCTTGGTTCTACGCAGGCGCATATCGCGCGTGCAATGCTGGAATCTGTAGCTTACCAAACCTATGATCTGATCCGCGCCATGCGTGAGGACGGTGCCATGCGCACCAGCATCCTGCGCATCGACGGAGGCATGGTTGTCAATGACTGGTTCGCCCAGTTCTTGTCCTCTATGCTGAAGGCTGAGGTCGAACGTCCGGTCAATATTGAGACTACGGCCCTTGGCGCGGCTTTCCTGGCGGGCTTGCAGGTTGGACTGTGGAAGAGCCTGGACGAGGTCGCAGCCACCTGGAAGCAGGAGCGTGTCTTCGCACCGAAGATGGACCCGGCACAGCGTCGGATCATGATTGACGGTTGGCACGATGCCGTCCGTCGCACGCTGACGACCAGCGCTCCGGTTGCGCACTCTAGCGCGGAAACGACAGCCAGCCAGGCGACTTGAACGTTAAATAGAAGCGTTAACTTTACAAAAAAACCGACACCAGAACAGGTGCCGGTTTTTTTGTCGTCTTTGCCTCAGGCCGTGAAGAACTGGCTGAAACCCATTCCACGCAGGGCTCGGCGATAGGCGATGGAACTGCGATCTGCCATGACATGCGCTTCCAGTGTCGGGTCGAGCGGAAGGTTTTCGGGCTTCTGCGCCTCGACCAAGGCACGGTCTTCCTCAAAGACCTTTCGGTTGAAATCATAGACCGCCTGAATCGGGATATATTTGTCGAAGTTCCGGCAGATCGGCGAAAACATGCGTGTCATCCGTGCGGAAACGGGTGAGGCGGCATTCATGATGACCAGCCGTCCATCATTCGGAAAATGGATTTCCAGCGTTGCCACGAAAGGTACGTGGATGCGGAAATGCCGTAGCCACTCAAAGCCCGGTTTTTCCCAGTCCTCATGCCCGACCGGGAAATTGCTGACTGTGCTGCGATATTCTGCCTCGAACCCGTCTTTTGTCATTCTGGGCATATAGGAGGGAACGACGGGGTTATCTGGATCGGCGAAGGTCTCGGTATGGACGAAGGCGAAATGAGCCACGTCGATGAAGCCTTCGACCTGCCGTCCCGCAAAACCCGCGATATCGATCCAGGGACAGGTGATCTGCTGAAAATCTGCTTCGTCCCAATGGGGCATTGGCGGGATCGTCACGACCCCGTCGGAATTCAGACATGTCCAGATCAGCCCGTACCGCTCGACGGCCGGATAGGTCCGCAGATTCAGTTTGGAAGGAATTGCACTGTCAGGATGGGCGGGTACGCGCACGCATTTTCCGCCATCACCGAAGCGGAAGCCGTGATAGGCGCAAGCAATCGTCTCGCCATTACCCGTGCCCATGCTGAGCGGGACGCCACGATGCGGGCATAGGTCATCGGCAATTACGATCCTCCCACCTGTGCGATAAAGCACAAGAGGTACGTCAAGAAGCGACACGCCCAATGGTTTTTCTTCAAGTTCGCGCACCAGCGCGACCGGATGCCAGCAGCGGCAGAGAAGATCCCAGTCCGCCGCTTCGAACGTGCAGTTTCGGGGCAGGGGCACGGTGGCGGTCTGTGAGATCATGGGAAGCTCCGGAACATGAGAAGACATCATTCATGATCGGAACGTTCGCGGATATATCAAATTACATGATCATTCGTTCGCAAAAAGAGATCTCTTGAGTGAAGTGAGGTGCTTTTTATGGAGTTCCGACTTTGATCTTGTGGAAGGTGGCAGTATCCTGCCTGTCAGTCCGGAAAATGAACGAATGCGACTGGCGTGTTTGTCCCATCCTTCGCCGGCAAACAGGAAGTATGTCCGCATGACCGTCTCGCAGCAGTCCAGCCCTTTTTTCCAGCAGCTGCGTCAGATCAACGGAGATCGGGGATTTTTTGCAAATCTGGGCGGTTTCTTCTGCGTCAGCTGTATGATGGGGCTGGGCAACCTGTTCAGCCAGTCTCTGTTTCATGAAAACATGGCATGGCTTCTAGAGCCTCTGATGATCATGATCGCACTGTATTTCTTCCTGCCGTATTTTATTCTGCTGCTGACGAACAAACGCTCCAGCGAGGGCTGATCCTAGACAGTTCGACCTCCGCTTTTCTGCCGCGCGAAACAGACAGGCATCAGTGATTCGTATGCTCATTAAGGTTTTGCTGACATAGTTCACGACTTCTTCGTTACCCAGACGCTGCATATCTGACGTGCTGCTGAAGGCCGGCATACGGGCATGGCCATCCGCCGTTTTGCGGTTTACGCCGTTCAGGATCGGCATGATCAGACGGAGGGTTCGAAGAACCGTTAGTTGATGTGCCCTGTTCTGCTTTTGGGGATTCTGCTTTCCGTAGCTCGGGTAAGCCGGGTGGGAGTGTTCCCGGAACATGGGAATATGTGCGGGCACGACGACGTGGTCTGTGCCGCAGAATGCCTTGTGATGCTCTTGAAACGATGAGAAGCTGTGGCAGCATCACTTTCAGAGTTGGACAGTCAGGTTTCCATGCAATTTCGTCTTCTTTGTGCGTCCCTGATCGGGGCCGGCTCTCTTGTCTTTTCTTCCAGCGCATTTGCGTGGGGGCCTTACGGTCATGCGATCGTGGCAGATATCGCGCAGGAGCGTCTGACGCCACAGGCCCAGAAGGCCGTCACGGCCCTGCTGGCACTTGAGAACCATCAGACCCTTGATCAGGTCGCTTCCTGGCCGGATACGATCGGTCATGTGCCTAAGAAAAAGGGTGGTCTGCCTGAGACGTTGAAATGGCATTACGTCGATATCGACGTGTCCCATCCGGCTTATGATCAGGCCCGCGACTGCCCCGACCATGCCTGCGTCGTCGAGAAGCTGCCCGAGGAGACCAAAATCCTCGCTGACACGCATGCTTCGGCTCAGGACCGGCTGGTTGCCCTGAAATGGGTGGTGCATCTGATGGGCGATATCCACCAGCCGCTGCACGCTGCCGAGCGTAACAAGGATATGGGTGGGAACGCCATCCGCCTGACTTATTTCGGCGACAACGCCAACGGCCACATGAACCTGCATTCCCTGTGGGACGAGGGGGTGATGGACCATGAGGCGGACCTGCATGTTGGCCCGTTCTACAGCATCGACGCCGCCCGTGCGAAGAAGGAAGCAGACCGTCTTGGCGCCCTGATTACACCGGATGAGACGAAATACTGGGTGCAGGATCTGGACGGGGGCGATGTTTACAACGCAACGGTTGACTGGGCCGACGAGAGCCACTCCCTCGCTCGCAGTGTGGCCTATGGCGCACTTCCAGCGAACAAGGGTGCCGATATCGGCAAGGACTACACCGCGCTGACCTGGCCGATCATCGAGTTGCGTCTGGAGCAGGCCGGTGTGCGTCTGGCAGCCGTTCTCAACACTGCCCTGAACGGCGGCTGAGAACAGTGCCTGTGTGGATGGATGTCAGGATTTCTGCGCCCATCCACCGCCCAGCGCCCGGTACAGATGGGCTACGGAAACAGATACGCCGGCGCTGGATTCAGCCAGCGCGCTACGGCTCGCCAGAAGGGCGTTCTGCGTTGTCAGGACGTTGAGGAAGTCTCCAGAACCCTGACTGTACTGAAGCTGCGCAATATGGACGGCGGTCTCGTCTTCCGAAACCGTTTCTTCCAGCCGCTTCCGACGCTCTTGTGCGGCACTCAGATCCGCCATGGAATCATCAACTTCCTCCCAGGCTTTCAGAAGCGTGCGCTGTAACGCAATCGCCGCTTCCTTCTGCTGGGCCCGGCGCAGATGAAGCTGTCCGGTCAGGCGTCCACCTTCGAACAGTGGCAGCGTCATTGTCGGGCCGAACCCGTACTGACGGGATGCCCATGAGCCTAAGCCGCTGAACTGTAATGCCTGAATATCGAGACTGCCCGAGAGTGTTACGCGCGGGAAAAAGTCTGCAATCGCCACGCCGATGCTGGCCGTCGCGGCATGGAGGTGATCCTCGGCGGCTCGCACATCCGGACGGCGCTCAGCCAGTTCGGAGGGCAGGCCAACCGGAATGATATCGGGAACGGGCGGGATCGTCTGTGTCGATCCAAGCCTTTCCTTCAGCGCGCCCGGCTCCCGCGCCGTCAGGAAGCTCAAGGCGTTCACAAGATGCACTTCCTGACTTTTAAGGACTGGAAGTCGTGCCTCAAAGCCATGCATCTGTCCACGGGAATAGGCGACGTCGAGTTTCGTTGCTGTACCTTGTGCGAAGCGCAGTTCCGTCAGTTTTACGCTATGCTGTGCAATGGCGATGCTCTGCTGCGTGATGCCGATCTGCGTCTGGATATTGCGCAGGCTCAGATAATCCTGAGCAGTTTCCGCCATCAGAGAGACAAGTACGTCGCGGCGTAGTTCTTCTGTTTCCTGCATGGCTGCGGTAGCCGCTTCGATCTGCCGCCGGACATGCCCCCAGAAATCGACCTCCCAGGACGCACTCAGCCCGTATTGTGGCAGATTGAAAGACGGGTTGCCCTGCGTGCCATTCATTGCCGCCGGTCCAAAGCCCTGTTGACCGCTGGCAACCTCGCCGGCGCCGGCCTGCTGCATGGTGCCCAGCAGGCCGAGAATACCATTCGTGCTGGCCCGCTCACGGGCATAGGATGCAGCGCCTTCCATATGCGGCATCTGGGCGGCACTGGCGATCTTTCGTTCGGCCTGGCTTTCCGTGAAATGCAGGGCAGCCTCGCGAAGGTCGAGGTTGTTGCGCGCCACATCCTCTTCAAGCGCCGTCAGCGTTGGGTCACGATAGATCCGCCACCACTGAGCCTCAATGACGGAGGTTTCCTGTGGATGGCTCGCAGCAGGTGCGAGGCTCTGGTGCCAATGGGCCGGTGCATGCGGGTCGGGACGATGATAGTCCGGACCGACTGTGCAGGCGGACAGCGCGGTGAGTGCCAACAGAAGGCAGCGGGAGGGTTGGAACATGAAAGATCTCATTTCCAGAGGTACCGCTCGTCATGGGCATGAATGCCTTCAGGCGTCGAGGAAGTGTCGATCTGCGCTTCAACGGACATGCCGACGCGTACCTTTTCTGCCAGAGGCTGGCCAGGATCGAAGGTCAGCTTAACCGGAACACGCTGCACGACTTTGGTGAAGTTACCCGTTGCATTGTCAGGCTGGATCGCGGCGAAAGCTACACCCGTCGCCGGGGCTAGACTGTCCACATGCGCCTTGAGCGGATGGCCGGGGAAAGTATCAACCCAGATTGTGGCACTCTGACCGGTCTGAACCTTCGTCAGTTGGGTTTCCTGAAAATTCGCCAGCACATAAGCCTTGCGCACCGGCACGACTGCAAGCAGTCCTGTACCCGGATGAACATACGCACCAACGCGCACGCCACGCTCGCCGACTACGCCGTCCACGGGGGCAGGGATGGTGCAGTAGGACAGGTTCAGTTCGGCCTGATGCTCGGAACTCTGCGCTTTTAGCAATGCGCCCTGTGCTTTTTCGAGCTGCGCCTTCAGCACCGCGACCTGCTGTTCGGCCGTGCTGGTTTCAGCCTTGTCGCGGGCCAGGGCGGCGACGGCCTCAAGCTGCCGTGCTTCCGCACTCTGCTGCTGCTCGATCGTACTGGCTCCGCCAGCGGAGAGATTGCGATACCGTGCCGCATTCTGCCGGGCGAAAACCAGCGCGGCCTCGTCGGACTGCACGGTATATTTCGCCGCATCGACGATGGAGCCCTGACGGTCCAGCAAAGCCTGAAGGTTGTCCACATCGCCTTGCGCTGCAGCGGTATCGCCCTGGGCTTCTCTTAAAGCCGCTCGGTAATCGTCATCTTCGATATGGGCGAGTTCTTCCCCGGCATGGACGTATTCATTGTCCTCAGCCAGTACCCGGTCGATACGGCCAGAGACTTTAGGAGCTACGGTTGTGAAATCGGCCGTGACATAGGCGTCGTTGGTTTCCTGACGGATGCCGTCACCTACGAAGAAGCGGTCAGCCGTCCAGGCCAGACCTGTCAGGACAACGACCGCACATCCGGCCAGAAGAAGAGGTTTTCCGTAAATCATATTGAGGCAGGTCCGTCAGTGTGCGGTGGCTGGAAGGGAGGAAGGATCGGGTTCGCGGGCGGCAGCGGGTATGGCCGGAGCAGGCCCCTTGCCGGGCGGATAGACCCGTTTCGGCAGCACGGTCGTTAGTGCGACATAGGCAATGCTGAGGCACATCACGACGAAATAGATGTCCACCAGTGCCAGCGTGATCGACTGTTCGTGCAGATAAGTGTGGAAGATCTCGAGTGTATTACGTGCTACATGATCGCTATCGGGCGAGCTGTTGCTAATTGCTGCGTGGATCGGATTGCCCATGCCCGATAGTGCGGTGGCGTTGTTGCCTGCCCGGTCCAGCAGCATTGTGGAATGATACTGTTCCCGGCGACGGAGCAGGATTTCGAAAATGGCAGCTGCGAGTGCATTGGCCATGCCCTTGAGCATGTTGACCATGCCTGAGATGAACGGGCCGTCCGCTGGCCCCAGAGACATGGTGGCCAACATGAGCACTGGGATCACGACCATTGGCTGACCGAGGATCTGAAGCGCCTGAAGGAGATAAAAGTTATCCCGTACCCAGTCTGGTGTCAGCCAGGTTCCAAGGAGCGCTGCCAGCGCCAGACACGACATGCCAAACGCCAGCACATACCGACAGTCCACCCGCGCGGAGTTGCAGAGCGCAGCCGTCAGCGGCAGCACGATGAGCTGGGGCAGGGCAACCGTCAGCGCGACTGGAGCTGCCTGAATGGGTCGATATCCCCGTACGGCTTCCAGATACGTCATCGGCACTTCCAACATCAGTCCGCAGATTACCAGCACGCCAACGAGTGTTAGAAGCGCCATCGTGATGTTGCGGTTCTTCCAGTACTGAAGCCGGAAGAATGGGCTGTGATGGTGCCATTCATGGAACAGGAACCCCACGAACAGTGCGCCGCCCCAGAATGTCAGATGGGAGATGATCGGCGAACGGAACCAGTCCAGCCGGTCTCCCTGATAGAGCACGGTCACCACACACAGGATGGACGGCACACCAATGAAAAAGCCGCGCCAGTTGAAATTTTTGAACCGTTCGAGATGCACCGGATCGCGTGGCAGTCCGTAGGCCATCATGGCGATGGCGATGATGCTGAAGGGAATGACCTCCCAGTACAGCCAGCGCCAGCCTACATGCTCGAACCACATTGCCTCGAGTGGGCCACCCAGATTGGGGCCGAAGGTCGCGCTCATCGCATAGCCACCAATGCCAAACACCTTGACGGGTGGCGGCAGGTATTTGAGCATGACCGTCATCAGGACCGGCGGCAAACACCCGGCGCTCAGCCCCTGCGCCGCACGAAGGAAGCACAGCGAGACCATATCCGGCATAAAGGGCAGCGGAATTGACAGAATGGCGAGGACAGCCGTCATGAAGATCGAGAAGCGGTAGATCGAGAACGTCATGTAGAACCAGGGCGTGAACGCCATGGCCGCGATGTTGAAGGCTTCATAGATCGAGGTGAACCAGGTCCCCTCGTCATGCCCGATATGCATCGCACCACGGATATCGGCGAGGCCGATTTCCGTTATGTGCTCATTGAAGCCGGCCACATGCACGGCCAGAAGCATTCCCAGACAGCCGACAATGGTCCGCATGCCGAAGGGCGGGATATAGGAGGGCTGCGCGGGCGGTGCACCTGCTGGAGGCGAATCTGCTGGTTGCATGGGGTCTCTTTCGTTTCGGCATAGCCACTATCCGGGGTGCGCTGGTCCGAAAACCCACGTTTGTGGTAAGTGACGTTTCCATTTTTCGTAAAGGTTGAGGAAAACCTTTCCATTTTCACGAGAAGGCGTGAAAATATGTTCGCAAACCGCAGAAAACGGAGGATAATTTGGTAAAGCGGACCGACGGCCACAGACGCTACGATCTCGATCTTCTGCGGTATCTTCAGGTTCTCGTAGAGGAAGAGAGCGTCTCAAAAGCCGCGCTGCGCATGAAGGTGAGTGACGCCGCCATGAGCCGCCATCTCGCAACGCTACGGACTGTTTTCGGGGATCCGATTTTGGTCCTGTCAGGCCGACGCATGATGGCCACGACTTTCGCCAACCGGATCCGCGATAGAGTTCAGAGTATCGTGCGCGACGCTGATGCGCTGGTGAATGACAGCGAAACGCTGAACCTGCGGCACCTCTCACCCCGTTTCACGATCCGCGCCAATGATCTTGTCGTCAGTGCGTTTGGGCATACCATCCTGATGGCCCTCAAGCAGGAATGTCCAAATTGCAGCGTTGTGTTCGCTCCCGAAACGGAAGAGACGGCCAGTGAGGCTCTGCGGAACAGCCAGATTGATCTCTATGTTGGCGCCACGGACGACCTGCGTCCTGAAATCATGCGCCAGACGCTGTTCCTGACGTCATTTCGCGCGATAGTTCGTGAAGGGCACCCTATCTTCGCGCGAGGTATTACACCGCAGACGCTGGTCGATTACGATCATATCAGTGTCTCCCGCAAAGGCCGATCCTATGGCCCGATCGACACTATTCTCAAGGAACGCTATGGCCTGACCCGCCCTATCGCGATGGTCGTGCCGACCTACCATTCCATGATCGATACCATGCGCGAGACGGATATGATCCTTCCCTTGCCCGACATCGTGATTGACCGCCTTCCACTTTCCCAGATCCAGCTTGAGGCTTTCGATTTCCCGTTCGAACTGCCGCCTGTTACGTCTTTTCAGGCCTGGCATCCCCGCGTGGATACAGACGGAGTGCACCGCTGGTTGCGCGATACGGTCTTTCAGGTCATTCGCCGCGAACTTGTCCGCTTTCGTGGAGAAGGCAGCCTCATCCTAAAGAGTTCTTGAGCAAGGATCCGGGAATTGCGTTCATAGATTTTCCGCAAGCGGTCTGAGGCTGGCCTGAAGACGCGGGACGACGAAATCCAGAAAGGCCCGGATACGTTGGGGCACCTGCTTTCCGCCCTGGTAGAGCGCATGAATCTCTTCCTCGTCCCGCGTGCCGCTTTCGGCAAGAATTTCTACAAGACGTCCCGCGGCCAGATCCTTGCGCACATGATATTCTGCAAGGCGCGCCAGCCCGGCCCCACGGATCGCGGCCCAGCGGACGGTTTCGCCATTATTGGCTAGCAAGGGGCCCTGGACGAGCCGATCCACGATCCTGCCCCGCTCCCGAAGAGGCCAGACCGGAGCTGCCCGGCGGAAATTAAAGCCCAGACAGCGATGATGCTCCAGATCGTCCACCGTTTCAGGCCGTCCGAACCGCTCCAGATAATTCGGTGCGCCGACGATCAGCCGCGGCACGCTTCCCAGGTAGCGGGCCGTCAGGCTGGAATCCTGCAGTTTTCCAACACGGAAGGCGACATCTGTCCGGTCCAGATACAGGTCCGTCATTTCATCGGAGAGCGACAGATCGACCACGATATCCGGATAGGCCTCCCAGAATGCGGGGAGAAGCGGCTCCAGTACCAGCGTTCCGAATGCCACGGACGCATTGATCCGCACTGTTCCTGTAAGCTGGACGGTTTTCTTGGACAGGAACCCTTCCATGTCATCCAGCTCTGCGATCAGGGCTTGTGCACGGTCGTAATAGGCCAGACCTTCGGGCGTGACTGACAGTCTGCGGGTCGAGCGCTCTACGAGCCGGGCCCCCAGACGGTTCTCCATCCGCCTGATCAGTTTGCTGACGGTGGACGGTGTGGTCATGGAAAGGCGTGCGGCCTCGGAAAAGCTGCCGCTCTCCACAACGCGGAGAAAGATTTTCATCTCCCCGAAACGGTTATCCATCTGTCTTCCGATCTATGAAACTGTTTCACAGGTTTTGTGGAGATCGAAACAATTATCAAGGGAGACTTATCGGTTCATCGTAGCCTTTAAACACTCCCATCCCCGATACCTGACAAAACGGATACGCGATCATGACGAAAATTCTGCTCCTTAACGGCGGTAAGGTCTTCGCCCATTCCCACGGCCGGCTGAATGACACGCTTCAGGCACTGGCAGCGGACATTCTGTCTAAAAACGGCCATGAGGTCCGTCAGACGAAGATTGATGATGGCTATGACGTGGAGCAGGAAGTTGAGAGCTTAATTTGGGCCGATCTGATCATTTATCAGTGCCCGGGCTGGTGGATGGGGCTGCCTTGGATCGTCAAGAAATACATCGATGAAGTCATGACGGCTGGTCACGGCAAACTTTATGCCAATGATGGCCGCAGCAGGGCCCATCCGGAGCGGAAATATGGTTCGGGCGGTCTGGTACAGGGCAAGCGTTATATGCTGTCAACGACCTGGAATGCCCCGGCAGACGCCTTCACGGACCCGAGCCAGTTCTTTGAAGGGCGTGGTATCGACGGGGTGTATTTCCCGTTCCATAAAGCCCATGAGTTCCTGGGCATGTCCGCGCTGCCGACCTTCCTCGCAACGGACGTGATAAAGGCGCCAAATGTGGAGGCAACACTCGCCGCCTACCGCCAGCATCTGCAGGACGTTATCGGTAGGGCGTCCTGACTGGAACGGGGGCCGCCTGCGCCGCCCCCGTCTTTATTTAGAGGCTCATCTGTAGAACGCGGCTACTGACGTCCGGCGTAATGTCGGCATGTTCACCCAGTGCGGTCATACCATGGGCTTCAAGCTGCCCGATCAGCGGCTCGATGGCGTCCTCGCCAATATTGTACGCTGACAGGCGCGTGGGGATGTCCATACTTTCGAAAAATTCTTCCGTCCGTACGATGGCCGCTTCGATCCGCTCGTCTTCCGTGCCTTCGTGCAGGTTCCATACGCGGGCTGCGTACTGAAGCAGCTTGCCGCGCTTGGCTTCTTGTCGCACGCGAAGCATGGAAGGCAGAACAATCGCAAGCGTTCTGGCATGGTCGATGTCATAGCGGGCCGTTAGTTCATGACCGATGCTGTGCGTGGACCAGTCCTGCGGCATGCCGACGCCGATGATTCCGTTGAGTGCCAGTGTGGCGATCCACATAAAATTGGCGCGGAGTGAATAGTTTTCAGGCTCCTTCAGCGCTTTCGGCCCGATTTCGATCAGGCTGAGTAGAAGTCCTTCGGCAAATCGGTCCTGCGCCAGTCCGTCTGCGGGATAGGTCAGGTACTGTTCCATGATGTGAACGAAGGAATCTACAACGCCATTTGCAACCTGCCGGACGGGCAGGGAATAGGTGCGTGTCGGATCCAGAACCGAGAAGCGCGGGAAGACATGCGGGCTACCGAACGCTAGCTTCTCGCGCGTGGACTGACGGGTAATGACGCTGAAGCTGTTCATTTCCGAACCCGTCGCCGGTAGCGTCAGAACGGTGCCCAAAGGCATCGCTGCTTTGACGTTCGCGCCATGTGTCGTGAGGATGCTCCATGGATCACCCTCGAAATCCACGGCGGCGGCCACGAACTTGGTGCCGTCGATCACGGAGCCGCCGCCGACAGCCAGCAGGAAGTCCAGTTTTTCCTCCCGGATGAGTTCTACGGCCTTCATTAGGGTTTCGAATGTCGGGTTGGCTTCGATACCGCCGAATTCCCGTGTGAAACGGCCTTCAAGCGCTTTGCGGACGGTCGGAAGTGTTCCGTTGCGTTCTGCGCTCGCTCCGCCGAACAGGATCAGAACGCGTGCTTCGGCGGGGATATGATCGGCCAATTTCGGGATCGTGTTCTCGCCGAAAATGATGCGTGTGGGATTGTAGAATTCAAAATTCTGCATGGGTCCTGTCTTCAGAGGAATTTTCTGATTGAGCCGTCATCGACGTGGGGTCTGTGGCCCGCAAGATCAAGATGCCGCTGCGTTGTCCTGCTTTGAGATATCCTGCCGTTTTTCTGCCGTTTGGCACAGACGGGAAGATGCTCTGGTTGCCGGTGAGAGCATTGTAAGTGCTGCGTCGGGGTGCAATCTCAGGGGGGCGGGTGAGCAACCCTGGCGAAACCGCAGGGGCAATCCGCCCGTTAAAATACTACGCAGGCTCAGGTCATGCAGAGTGAGAAAATGGGGGTGCCGCGATGTATATTGCCATGAACCGCTTCAAGGTCCGACCGGACAGCGAAGAGGCTTTTCGCAAAAAATGGATGGATCGTGATGTTCTGCTCAGAACCGTACCCGGATTTGTAAGTTTCCAGCTCCTTCGCGGGCCAGCGATGGAAGATTACGTTCTTTATGTCTCGCATACCGTCTGGGCGTCTTATGATGCTTTCATTGGCTGGACCCGATCGGAAGAGTTCCGGGCCGCGCATGCTGGTGCCGGGCAGGGAGCGGTGCTGACGCTGGGGCCACCCGTATTCGAGGGCTTTCAGGTCTTGCAGGATATCCAGGTTTGAACTTCTGCGCGTGAAGCATTGGGAAATGCCTGCTCGGGGCACGTCAACTTGACGAACCAGTCATAACGGTTTGTGAATAGAACTGACGCGGGGTCGGGCGTGAAATGCTTTTCGGTCAGCTTTATGCAGATCCGGCCGTGTCCCGCGTCCGGTATGAAAGACCTAGGACAGGAAGAACAATGACGGCATCTCTCCGTTGCGAAGTGGCAGCGCTCCTCGACAGTCTTGGCGTGTCGCCTGATCTGTATACGGGAGGCAGTCTGGCGGTGAAGTCTCCGCTGACGGGAGAGGTAATGGCCGAGGTTGCGGAAATCAGCGCAGAGCAGGCGACGAAGACGATCGCCAGCTCACTTGACGCGTTCAAAGCCTGGTGCAGGGTTCCGGCACCGCGTCGCGGTGAACTTGTGCGCCTGCTGGGTGAGGAGCTTCGAGCCAGCAAGGAGGCGCTCGGGCGTCTGGTGACCCTGGAAGTGGGCAAAGTACCGTCCGAAGGTCTGGGCGAAGTGCAGGAAATGATCGACATCTGCGACTTTGCGGTCGGTCTGTCCCGTCAGCTTTACGGCCTGACGATCCAGTCCGAACGCCCGGATCATCGCCTGACGGAGCAATGGCATCCTTCGGGGCCGGTGGGGATTATCTCTGCGTTCAACTTCCCGGTGGCCGTCTGGTCCTGGAATGCCGCGCTGGCGCTGGTCTGCGGTGACAGCGTAATCTGGAAGCCTTCGGAAAAGACCCCGTTGACAGCACTGGCTACGCAGGCTCTGTTCCTGAAAGCTGCAGCCCGTTTTGGTAGTGACGCACCGGCCGCGCTCAGCACACTTCTGCTCGGGGGCCGCGAGATCGGCGAACTGATGGTGGCAGACCGTAGTGTTCCCATTATCTCGGCGACGGGTTCGACCCGGATGGGCCGGGATGTCGGTGAGCGGGTGGCGCGGCGTTTCGGGCGCTCCATTCTGGAACTTGGGGGGAACAATGCGTCGATCGTCACGCCTTCCGCCGATCTGGATCTGACGCTGCGGGCCGTTGCTTTCGGTGCCATGGGAACCGCTGGCCAGCGCTGCACGACGCTGCGTCGTCTGTTCGTGCATGCTAGCGTCTACGACATGCTGGTTCCGAAGCTGGTGAATGTCTACAAGGCGATTTCGGTTGGCAATCCGGTCGAAGGGGACGCGCTCGTTGGACCGCTGATCGATGCGGCTTCCTTCAGGATGATGCAGGCCAGCCTGAAAGCTGCCGCGGACGCAGGCGGCACGGTTCACGGTGGAACGCGCGTCGATGTGAACGGTGAGACGTCGTTCTATGTTCGTCCGGCGTTGGTTGAGATGCCATCGCAGACGGGGCCGGTTCTGGAAGAAACCTTCGCGCCGATCCTTTATGTTATGAAATATGACACGCTTGACGAAGCCATCGCGCTTCAGAATGACGTGCTGCAGGGCCTGTCGTCTTCGATCTTTGCCACAGATATCCGTGAGGTCGAGCAGTTCCTGTCTGCGCAGGGCTCCGACTGCGGTATTGCGAATGTTAATATGGGGCCGTCCGGCGCGGAAATCGGTGGTGCCTTCGGGGGAGAGAAGGAAACCGGCGGCGGGCGTGAGTCCGGTTCTGATGCTTGGAAGGCCTATATGCGCCGGCAGACCAATGCTATCAATTATGGTCGTACTCTACCGCTTGCGCAGGGTGTGAAGTTCGATGTGGATGGCGGTTCGGCGGACGCCTGATCACGGATTTTCAGAGGGGCGGGGCGCAGGCCTTGTCCCTTGGTCCGGTGTGGGTGGGGCCTGCTTTTCCTCGCTGGCATGCGTGATGCTGAGCCGGTCATGGGTCGGCGACCAGGGGAGAGCTTTTTCCTCGACATAGCCCGGCGGGGGTTTGAAATCCTCAAGCCAGAGCCTACCCTTCATGGGGTTGATCAGGACGTTGAAATGCTTGAGGACGTCCATTCCCAGAATATTGAATTCCGCATCCGGGACGACATCCAGTGTGATGTCATGCAGCGTGTGTGAACCGAGTTGCAGCGTGTTGAAATGATGCCTGTGCCCGAGCAGGACCTCTCCTGCGCCGACACGGATCTCGTCATCCTGAGCGAGCATGCGGTGTGAAATACCTATCTTTCGCGCTACCCATTGCTGGATGATGGAGCGGTTGGCGCTGGTATTGATCTGCATGTCCACCTTGTGCCCGTCCAGCACAGCCGTCATCTGATTGAGCTGGGGAGACTCATCATCGAACGAAACAAGGGGAATGAAGGGCCCCGGATCTTTCATGAGCGTTCCGATATCAGGGCAATCTGGTGCTGTGTCGTAAGTAAAGATAGCCATTTTCTGGGAGTAACGGTCGATCAGGACATGGTAGTTCCCGAGAATGTCCCACCCGATATCCACCATCAGGAGCAGCCCGTCCGGTGCTTTCGGGGGGCGTTCGCCGACTAGAAGGGCAGTCATGTCCTTGAGGACAGCCTGTCCGATCTGAAGGCTGTGGACGGTAGTGGAATAGTTCCCGCCCGTTCCAGTGACGGAAATGGTCCTGATGGGGTCTTCCTGGTAAAAATCAAAACCCTTCGCGTCCCAGACACTCGTGCGGGTGGTGAAGGTCGAGAAAAAGGCGCCGACGTCATGGTCATTCACTTTGACATGAATCACAGGCGCACCGGCGGGATTTAGGAAAGGCAAGACTTCGCTCGTCATGACGCAGTCATGAATGGATCTGGCCTGGGCGGACGGAATGAAGGTGAGCAGAGCGAAAAAGGCAGAGGAAACATTCCGCCTGAAAGACAGTCTGCCCATCACTGATCCTAACTCAAGGGCGAGGTAATCCTGCCAGAACCTTGTCCCGTTTTTCCGCAGAAGCCAAATACTTTCACGGGGATGTA
>NZ_BJMK01000040.1 GCF_006539125.1 Gluconobacter sphaericus NBRC 12467 | reverse complement strand
CTAAAAAATTTTCCCACGACTGATGTCGACACGGACATTTTGCATATACTCTGGGGAGAGATCTGTTGGAGTGGTTATTTCAAAGGCGGTATATGCGGTGACGATCTGGTAGCAGAAAAGCCCGTTGGAAAAATGGGGGCGTTTTTCCACGGAAGCCTGTCCAGCCCCGGGCAGGAGGAAGACGTCATGTGGGCGGATAAAAGCGGTCGCGTTTCCGTCTGGCCCCTCGAACGGGAAAGGGGCGATATCGGGGTTGTCCGGAACGAACTGACCAGACCGGACGGTACCCGGAAATTTTAGGGTTTCGCCCAGAAACTCCATGACAAAGGGCGTTTGGGGGGTAGCATTCAGGGTGGAGGCGTCGGCGGCCTGAACGATGCGGCCCTCCTGCATGACGACGAGCGTGTCTGCGACATCCATGGCTTCTTCGTGGTCATGGGTGACGAGAATGGTCGTCAGGTTCATCCGGTCGTGCAGCTCCCGGAGCCAGCGGCGGATGTCACGGCGGACCAGAGGGTCCAGGGCGCCGAAGGGTTCATCGAGCAGGAGAAGTTTGGGGCCGGTTGCCAGTGCGCGGGCAAGGGCCACGCGCTGTCTCTGGCCGCCGGAAAGCTGGTCCGGATAGGCTTTTGCGAGATGGCGAAGCTGGATGAGGTCCAGAAGTTCGGTGACGCGGCGCTGGATGGCGACGCGATCGGGGCGCCGCGCGCGGGGCAGGACGTCGAGGCCGAAGGCGATGTTCCGGGCCACGGTCATGTGTCGGAACAGGGCATAGTTCTGGAAGACAAATCCGATGCCCCGGTCCTGTACGGGGCGGTCGTGGATGGGGAGGCCGTCGATCAGAAGCGTACCTTCGGAATGAGAGGAAAGCCCTGCAATGGCTCTGAGCAGGGTGGTTTTTCCGGCTCCGGATGGCCCGACAAGCGCGACGAACGCGCGGTCTTCGACGGTTAGCGCGATGTTATCGAGCAGTTTGCGCGAAGAGCGGGGGGCGTATTGCGTGAAGGCTTCGAGAGTGATGCTCATGGATGCTATTTTCTGAAAGAACGCTCGAGAAACATGCGGATCAGGACCGTTGTCATTGCGACAAGGACGAGAAGAGCCGCCATCGCGAAGGCTGCTACGGACTGGTAGCCGTTATAGAGGGTCTCGATATGGAGCGGCATGGTCTCGGTGACGCCGGGGATGTGGCCTGAAATAACGGCGACTGCGCCGAATTCCCCCATGGCGCGGGCTGTCGTGAGAAGAATTCCTGAAAGAAGCGCCCAGCCTGCGTCTGGGAGCGTGACGTGGATCAGGGTTTTCCAGAAGCCCGCGCCGAGCAGGAAAGCGGCTTCTTCGGCGGCACGGCCCTGCTGTTCCATATAGGGCATGAGGGTACGCGCGACGTAGGGGAAGGTCACGAAGAGCGTCGCAAGGACGATGCCGGGGACGGCGAAGGCGATGTGTAGGCCGTGATGGCCGAGCCAGTTTCCCCACCATCCCAGTCGGCCGAAAAGCAGCAGCCAGACCAGCCCCGCGATGACGGGCGAGACGCTGATGGGGAGTTCGATCAGGCTCACCAGAAAGCGGGCGCCTCGGAAGTCGTATTTCGTCAATGTCCAGGCCGCAGCGATGCCGCCTGCCGTGTTGATGACCGTCACGATGGCGGTAACGCAGGCTGTCAGGCGGATGGCGGATCGGGCTTCCGGGTCTTTGAGGGTTTCAAGAGCCGTATGCAGGCCCTGACGCAGGGCTTCATGCAGGATCAGCGCCACAGGCAGGACGATGAGAAGGCCGATGATGCTGTAGCTGAGCAGGGTCAGGATAACGGGGGTTATCCGGGAAGACTGACTGATCATGCCCCGTCCTCGCGGACAAGCCCTGAGGAGACCGAACGGCGCAGATGGCTGACGGCAACGAGGCAAAGCAGGGCCGTGACGAGCAGGATCAGGGCGATGGAGGTGGCGCCATCATAGTTGAATTCCTGAAGCCGCATGACAATCAGTAGCGGTGCGACTTCGCTGTGGAAAGGCTGGTTGCCCGCAATGAAGATGACGGAGCCGTATTCCCCGATGCCCCGAGCAAAGGCAAGCCCTGCACCGCTCAGAAGCGGGGGCGCGAGAGCAGGCAGGAGAATACGGCAGAAACGCTGCCATCCCGATGCGCCTAAAAGGAAAGCGGCTTCCTCGACATCTTTGGGAAAGCTGCGGAGCACGGGTTCGACGGAACGGACGATGAAGGGCAGCCCGATGAATGTCAGCGCGATGACAATTCCGGCGGGAGAAAAGGCGAGTTTCAGTCCCAGTTTTCCTGCAGGGGCGCCGATCCATCCGCCGGGGCCGTAAAGGGTGGCCAGAGCGATGCCGGTCACGGCTGTGGGGATGGCGAAGGGGAGGTCGATCAGGGCGTCTATGGCGCGATGGCCGGGCGGGCGGTAGCGAACGAGGGTCCAGGCCAGCAGCAGGCCGATCGGCAGATCAATGAGGACCGCTAGGAAGGCGCAGATAAAACTGACCCTCAGGGCGGCATACATGCGCACGTCATGTAGCGCATGGATCATCGGGCCGAGGCCGTGCTGCCAGGGCCGGAGCAGCAGCGCCGTCAGGGGGAGCAGGACGAGTAGCCCGGTCCAGAGCAGGGTCAGACCCAGCGACAGTGAAAAGCCGGGTAAGGTCTGGCGTCGGCGCGGGAAAGAACGCAGGCCCGTTACGGTCAGGGGTTTCACACTCAGTGGCTGTAGATCTGGTCGAACACGCCGCCGTCCGAGAAATGGGTTTTCTGCAGGCGGGTCCAGCCGCCCAGACTGGCGACGTCGAAGGTTGTGGTGTGTGGAAAGACTGCGGCTGCTTCGGCCTGAATCGTAGGGTCCACGGGGCGGAAATAATGTTTGGCGCCGATCCGCTGGCCTTCTGGGGAAAACAGGAAGTCCAGATAGGCGCGAGAGACGGCTTCGGTTCCGTGTTCCTGCACGTTGCGGTCCACGGTGGCGACGGGAGGTTCGGCGAGAATGGTGAGGGGGGGCACGATAATATCGAATTTGTCTGGCCCCAGATCGTGCGAGGCCAGCAGGGCCTCGTCTTCCCATGCGATCAGAACATCACCCAGGCCGCGCTGGACGAAGCTGTTGGTGGCGCCACGCGCGCCTGTATCAAGAACGGGGACATGCGCAAAGAGCGCTTTAAGGTACGCTGTTGCGGAATGTTCCGTCCCACCGGGCTGATGGAGTGCCCAGCCCCATGCGGCCAGATAGTTCCACCGTGCGCCCCCGGATGTCTTGGGATTTGGGGTAACAACCTGAATGCCGTCGCGGATCAGATCGGGCCAGTCGTGGATGTTCTTTGGATTGCCTTTACGCACGAGGAACACGATCGTGCTGGTATAGGGTGTCGAATTGTGCGGCAGGCGTTTCTGCCAGTCTGTAGCCAGAAGGCCGTTCTGGGCCAGAATATCAATATCGTATGCGAGACCCAGCGTGACGACATCCGCGGGTGCGCCCTCCAGAACCGAGCGTGCCTGCGCGCCGGAGCCGCCATGCGATGACGTTACGACAACGCTGTCTCCGCTATGGGTCCGGGACCAGAAGGCCGGGAAGGCATGGTTGATGTCGCTGTAAAGCTCGCGCGTCGGGTCATAGGACACATTCAGAAGGTGGTAATCCGCAGCATGTGCGGCGGACAGACACGGACCTGCGATGAGGGCTGCGGCGAGAGCCAGTGTTCTTTTGAGGGTGTAACGGCGGGACGACAGGATTTTCATGGCCATGAGCCTTCGGGAGCAGGGGAATGTCGGGTCGATCTGTATAACAAAAACAAAACGTTATTAATTAAAACAACTATATCATTTTGATTATAGATCTGCCTATTGCCGTCAAGCGTGTCCCGGATCGATTCTTGAAAATCGGTTGAAAAACAGATATTTCGTAAGAAAACAGAACGATTCTGCAACGCGGGATTGAAAACGCCGAAGGGTTTGTGTTTTCAATAACGATGAAATAGAGTTTTTAAATAATAAAACTATCAGGATCAGTTTAATGACCCTCGGCTCCGCTTCTGCTCACCCGAAAAAAGCGTGCTGCGTTCCGCAGGCGGCACGGGCGTCTTCGCGCGCGCTGTCCGTTCCGGTGTTTCAGGACCGTCAGACCTGCCGTGTCTCGGGCTATGAGGACATGGTGCTGATCGAGGAGGGGACGCACCAGATTGGCGCTGATGATTCCGAAACCCATGTCGCGGATGGCGAGGGGCCGGTCCGGCTCGTGGAGGTCAATGCTTTCTGGATCGACAGATATGCCGTCACCAACCGGCAGTTTGCGGCCTTTGTCGCAGCTACGGGGTATGTGACGGAAGCCGAAGCGGAGGGGTGGTCGTTCGTTTTCGAAGGAGTGGCGACGGCGACAGCGAAGAAGCGCCGTCTGCGCGGTTCTGTTCCGCAGACGCCGTGGTGGCTGCCGGTTCGTGGCGCGCAGTGGCGTCATCCTGAAGGGCCGGGGTCGCATATTTCGGCCCGTCAGGATCATCCGGTCGTGCATGTGTCGTGGAATGATGCGGCCGCCTATGCGGTCTGGGCGGGCAAGCGTTTGCCGACGGAAGCGGAATGGGAAATTGCCGCGCGGGGTCGGATGCGGAATTTCCGTTACCCATGGGGAAATGAACTGCGTCCTGATGGGGAGGCGCAGTGCAACATCTGGCAGGGACGTTTCCCTGATGAGAACACCCGCCAGGACGGGTATGTGACGACCGTGCCCGTTACCGCATTTCCGCCGAATGGATACGGCCTTTACAACGTGGTGGGGAATACGTGGGAATGGTGCTCCGATTTTTGGAGCCCGGTCTGGCATCAGGCTGAAAATGCCCTGACGCGATGCAATCCTTCAGGACCACCCGAGGGGACGGACAGGGTGCTCCGGGGGGGATCGCATATGTGCCATCACTCCTATTGCAACCGGTATCGCAATTCGGCACGGACCCATACGACGCCTGACAGCTCTCTCGGCCATATCGGTTTTAGATGTGCGTCATCGGCTGTGGTGGATCTGTGAGTATGGATCGACCCTCCAGAGCGGTGAGCCGCCGTCATCTTCTGGCGACGACGGCCGGGGCCGGTGTGGCGTTTTCGGCCGGTGCTGGTGTTGGTGCCAGGGCGAAGACCATCTCTGCCGCGTCAGAGACCTCGGCAGACCGGAAGCCGAACATTATCTGGATCGTCTGCCATGATATCCATGCGCCTCTTCTGGGATGTTACGGCAACCCTCTGGCGGTGACGCCGACGATTGACGCGCTGGCCCGCGAGGGTAACCGCTTTGAAAGCGCCTATGCCACCGCCCCGGTCTGTTCTCCGTCGCGTTTCTCGCTGGTTACGGGGCTGTATCCGCAAAGCTGTGGACCGGCGGAAAACATGCGCGCTGTGGCCCGCATTGCAGGACAGTTCGAGAGTCTTCCGGAACTGATGCGTGGGGCAGGGTATTACTGCACCAATAACGTCTTTACCGACTATAACTGTGACCTTGATCCTGCGACGATCTGGGATGAGTGTTCGGTGACGGCGCACTGGCGGAACCGTCCGGCGGGGAAACCCTTTTTCTCGGTCTACAATTATCTCATCACGCATGAATCCCATCTGTTTGAGACGGGTACGACCGTGACCGACCCTGCGCGGGTCCATATTCCGCCCTATCTGCCGGATACGCCTGATATCCGGGATTCGATTGCGCGGAACATCGACATGGTGAACCGGCAGGACAGGGCGGTGGCCCATATTCTGGGTGAGCTTGAACAGGACGGCCTGACTCAGGACACGATTGTCATGTTTTTCGCCGATCATGGCGGGGTACAGCCCAGAACGAAGCGCTACTGTTATGAAGGGGGGCTGCACGTGCCCCTGATCGTGCGGTTTCCGAAGAAATTCCAGTATTTTGCACAACATGCGGCCGGGCAGGTCAGTCCGGATCTTGTGAGCTTGGTGGACATGGCGCCGACGACATTGTCGCTGGCAGGGGCGGCAATTCCCGCGCATATGCAAGGACAGCCATTTCTGGGGCAGCATGTTCCCGCGCCGCGCGAACATGTGTTCAGCGGTCGCAACCGAATGGATGAACGGTTGGACCTGATGCGAACGGTCCGGAGTGGGCGTTACCGCTATATCCGCAATTACATGCCGCATCGCATTTACGGACAGCATAATGCGTATGAATGGAAAGGTCGCGGTTACCAGTCCTGGGAAGAGGAGTGGCTGGCGGGGCGTCTGGATCCCGTTCAGGCAGCCTTCTGGCAGGCCAAGCCGGGTGAGGAGCTTTATGATCTTGCGGATGATCCGTATCAGATCAGAAACCTGAGCGACGATCCGGCGCATCAGGCTGCGCTGCAACATCTGCGTGGTGTGCTTGATGCGCAGATGACTGCGATCAACGATAATGCGTTCCTTGCTGAAGGACTGCGACATCAGGGATATCCGGCAAGCCGCGAGCCTGGCGCTTATCCGTTGCCTGCGCTGATGGCGTTGGGGGCGAAGGTGACCCAGCGTAGCCCGGAACATCTTCCGGCGTTCAGGGCTTCTCTTGAAAATGATAGCGAAGCCGTGCGGTACTGGGCGGCTACGGGTATTCTTGCGGTGCAGACGCCGCTGGATGCCCAGACCACTCATGATGTGGCGTTGGCATTTGAAAAAGAGCCGTCTGTGGTAGTCAGGGCCGTGCTGGGTGAAATTCTGCTGAATGGCCCTGATGCCTCTCAGGCCATCGACTGGGTTGCGGGAAAGATCGCGCAAACGGATGATCCGGAGGGGGCGCTGGCTGCGGTTCTGGCGGCGACTTATGGGCGGAATGTGCGCTCTCCCGCCGTCACACCGGCTGTTCAGGTGGCCCTGACGACGCGTGTTTCGCCGCCTGATGTGCAGGGTGTTCTGGGGCTTTTCGCGGTACGGGCCGCCGCGCGGTATCTCAGCGAAAAACGCGCCGGAACCTATACGCCGCGTCTGAAACAGCCGTCCGATTTTGATGCAGTCGCCATGCAGAGCCCGGCAGGAAAAAAGCTGGTAGCGGCCATGGGGGGCAGGATCAGCGATCCGCAAATCTAGAGGCTGCGGGAAGAAAATCCCAATTCTCTCATACCCTCCGTCAAGCTTTTGGCTCTGCGCGGGGCCAGAATATCCGCAGGAACATCATGGTACAGGTCAGACGTCGCACCTTTCTTGCCTCAAGCGGAGGCGCCTTCGTGGCAAAAGGATATGGGCAGTCCCTTCCGAAAGGTAGGTGGACGAATATTCTCTATATTCATTCCCACGACAGCGGGCGCTCGCTCGAGCCCTATGACAGCGCGGTTTCTACTCCGGAAATAGCTTCTCTGGCGCGTGAGGGCGTGACGTTCCGGCAGGCGTTCAGTGCGGCACCGGTCTGCTCTCCCAGTCGTGCGGCTCTGCTGACCGGTCAGTCTCCCCATCGTTCCGGAATGATCGGACTGGCGCATCGGGGTTTCAGGCTGAGCAATCCGCGGCAGCTCCTTTTCCGAGATTTGCAGAAATTCGGATATCAGGCTGTGCTGACAGGAATGCAGCATGTTGCCGCTGATCCGGACACGCTGAGGTATGACAGGAACCTTGCTTATCGCGACGAGAGCGGGAAATGGCGTGCGGAAGCTTCTGTGGTGGCACCGATAGCCGAACGGTTCCTGGACAGTCGGCCCAGACAGCCGTTTTTTCTGGATGTCGGATTTTTCGAGACGCATCGGGAGTATCCGCAACCGACACCCGCAGATCTGGAGCGTGTGCGGAGCGTTCCGCGTCCGTTGCCCGATACGCCGGAAATCCGCCATGATTTCGCGGCGTTCGGAGCAAGCGCCCGTCAGTTGGATGCGGGTGTGGGACGAGTTTTGAGGGCTTTGTCCAGAAATGGTTATGACCGCAACACGCTGGTTATTTTCGTCACGGATCATGGCATCGCTTTTCCGGGCATGAAGTCCAACTTGACGGATGACGGGATCGGAACGGCACTGATCATGCGGGGGCCGGGTCTGGCCGTGGGGCATCAGTCGGACGTGATGGTCTCGCAGATTGATGTTTTTCCGACGGTTTATGATTACCTGGGTATCCCGCGTCCTTCCTGGCTTGCGGGGCAGTCTTTCCTCCCGGTCTTGCAGGGCAGTCAGGTGGAGATCCAGGATGCCGTCTATGCCGAGATGACATATCACGCGTCTTATGAGCCGATGCGGGCCGTCCGGACGCAGCGATGGAAATATATTCGCAGATTTGGAAGTCGCAGGCAGCCCGTACTGCCGAACTGCGATGACAGTCCCAGCAAGTCCGTCTGGGTCGGGGCCGGATGGCCGGATCATCGTCTGCCTGAAGAGGCTCTTTATGATCTGACTTTCGATCCTGCGGAAACCGGAAACCTGTGTCACGATCCGCAGTACGGAGACGTTCTGCGGGAGATGCGAAAACGCCTGAGGCGCTGGATGCAGGAGACGCAGGATCCGCTTCTCAAAGGGCCTGTGGCGGCTCCGGTGGGGGCGGTTGTCAATCCGCCCGATGGTCAGTCCCCTTCGGAACCGACGGTGCCTGCCTGAGAAGGGAGGGCTGGCGTCATGATTTGGGGCGCCAGCCCTGCGGGTATATTATTTCTCCAGACCTGAAGCCGGAACCACGATTGTTTCGGTATGGGAGACGGCCGAGGGCACCCATCCATACGGCACTGGCTGGATACGATAGACCCAGTTGGAGCGGGTTGCTTTTCCGGGAGAGCTGGTTGGCGTTTCGCCTGAGTAGGGCGACACATATTCCCACACGATTTCGCCCGCAGGCGTGACCTGGAAGAAGCGGCCGTTCATGCCTTCGTCGATCAGGGTATTGCCATTGGGTAGTCGATCTACGGAGCTGATGAAGCTGCTGTAGAAGGACCATGGCGGGCCGCCTGAATTCTCGCCCGTGTACTGCCAGACGACCTGCGCCGTTACGGGATTGATTTCCAGAATTCGCGAACCGTTGGCGACCTGTAACGGACGGGCGGGATAGCCTGCCTCGCCCTGATTGTCGAAAACGATCAGATTGCCTGCACCCGGTAGGCCTTCGGGAACAAGATGTGCGTCATGCTGTCCGACGAACTGGTCGACGGCGAAAGGAACAGCCGGTTCGCTGCGGCGTCGCTGTGGGAGGTTGGGTCCAAGACGCCATACGACCTTGCCGGAATGGCGGTCCAGGATCGCGATGAAGTTGGCCTCCCGTGAGTCGATCAGGATGTTGTCCGGCGCGAAACGTTTGTCTCCCGCACGGTACCAGTGGTTATCGCCCACAAGTTGCATATTGTTGATATGAAGGTAATCCGGATTTTCAGCATGGGTTACCAGTTGAAGCTGGCTACCGGTAAAGCCGAATTCCTGAAGATGGTCGCCGGCCTTCCAGGTCCAGCGGATTTTCCCGTCCGGGGCGATCTCATAAATTACGTCATCCAGCACCGGCTTGGCTCCACCGGGGATGGAGCGGTTCTGGTTGGCCAGCAGAAGCGTGCCGCCATCGGGCAGGCGGGCCCAGTCGTGATGTTGACGGGCATTGCCTTCGGGTGACTGAAGCCCCCATTCCCAGAGCGTTTTGTCGGACCAGTCCACATAGCCGAAAGTCCGGTTACGGAAACCGGCTGTGGCTCCGGGGATCTTGTGGGTGCCGTCCCCGCGGATTTCCGAAATCTGAAGCCCGATAATGCCTTTCTGCCCCTGGACCAAAGCGGGATCAATGTATTTAGCGGGGAAACCGGCCTGTGCCCATTGCCGGACCTCGTGGCCGTTCATGTCGATGAGATGGGTATGATTGTCGCTTCCGGAAAACAGTAGGAAGCTGTTGTAAGCCTTATCGGGGCTGTAACGGGTGACGCCGGTCGGCACTACGCTGGGGACGGCTTTTGCCACGTCCGGGAAGGTCATGAGGGCAGTGCACAAAGCCATCGTACCCGTAGCGACGGTAGAAAGCCTGAGTCGGAACGAAGCCATATCACTTACCCTGTTATCTGGAATCATGGTCTCCCGGGGGAGCTTTCGAACTGAAACCGCTTTTCAGGGTTATTTCAACCATCAATATTGGTTTTTATTAATTTACATCATATTTTTTGGTTGTTAATATTTTTAACCATAATTGATAGTTTAATAATCCAGATTGAAAGCCAGCAGATGACCCGATTTGTCCAGAGGCGTCGCGCCTTCCTTTCCACTGTTGCAGGGATCGGCCTTGGTGGAATTACGGGGCTGGGAGCGCAGGCGGTTGCCCAGCCCCGGACTTCAGGCCGCTCCGGCGCAGGGGCAAAGGCGCCGAACATCATTTTTATTCTCGCGGATGACCTTGGATACGCGGATGTGAGCTGTTTCGGCACGCCAGGTTTTACGACGCCTTCCATCGACCGTATCGCGCATGAAGGCATCAAGCTGACGCGCGCCTATGCGAACTCCGCCGTCTGTTCCGCGACGCGGACGGCTCTGATTACCGGGCGTTATCAGGACCGGATTGCATGTGGTCTGGAAGAACCGATCGCCTCATCCAGTGGGAAAATCGGGCTTCCGCCTGGATTGCCGACTCTGCCGGAACAGCTTCACAGGGCCGGATACAGGACGGCTCTGGTGGGGAAGTGGCATCTTGGGAACCCTCCGGAGTTCGGGCCGCTTAAAAGTGGTTATGACCATTTTTATGGTATTTCCGGTGGCGCCGCCGACTATTTCACCCATCAGGGAAAACCCGGTGAAGATCAGTTCTATCGGGACGATCATCTGATCCACGATCATGGTTACCTGACGGGACTTCTGGGGGATGAAGCCGTGCGGCTGGTCGAGACGTTTGCGCAGGACGCGTCGCCATTTTTCCTCAGTCTGCATTTCAATGCGCCGCACTGGCCTTGGGAAGGGCCGGAGGACGAAGCCGAGTCAAAGCGTCTGAAAGGCAAGATCTTCGACTATGATGGTGGAACGCAGAAGACCTATGGCCGGATGGTCAGAGCCATGGATGACCAGATCGGCCGGGTTCTTGCGACGCTTGACCGCCATCAACTGACGGAAAATACGATTGTCGTGTTTACCAGCGACAACGGCGGCGAGCGTTTCTCCGAGATCTGGCCTTTTACGGGCATGAAGGGGGAGCTGCTGGAGGGGGGGCTCAGGGTGCCGGCGGTTCTGAGGTGGCCCGCACGGGTGAGGGCAGGGTCCAAAAGCGATCAGACCCTCATCACGATGGACTGGCTTCCCAGTTTCTTGGCTGCTGCGGGTGTGGCGCCGGATGCAACTTTTCCGTCCGACGGTACAAATCTTCTGCCGTTTCTGAGCGATCCGGAGAAACGCCAGTCGCGCTCATTGTTCTGGCGTTACAAGATTCATGACCAGCACGCTCATCTCGACGGCGACTACAAATATCTGAAAATCGGGAAGAACGAATTTCTCTTCGACGTTGTCAGCGATCCGCGCGAGAGAGCCAATTTGAAAGATCGCAAACCAGAGCTTTTTGCCCGCCTGAAACAGGAATGGGAAGCCTGGAATGCAACGATGCTGCCTTTCCCGCAGGGCAGTTACAGTTGGGGAGCGGATGCCCAGAATTTTGCGGATCATTATGGTGCGTCCCGGTCTGATTGATGTGGGCTTCATCGCAACCGAGCAGAAAAGACGACGGAATATATAACTCAAATAAAAAGTATAAATAAATACATCCCGAATCCATTACGTATGTATGGACCGAATCAAAACGACGATATATCGTTTTATGTAAAAACAACGATATACAAATGTTAATTCGGTTTCGGGAAGATTCTGGTCATGAAGAAAAAATACGTCCTGCTTACCGCCATTGCGGCGGTGGTTGATGTGACGGGGTGGGACAGTGCGCAGGCACAGAACACTGTCCCCACGGAAGGAGTTGCGGCCACGCATGCCGCGCACAGGCACCACATCGCAAAATCAGTTCCGGCAGCCTGGACTACTCGAAAAGCGGTTAAGGTGCCGGTCTCCGATCCGGAACGGATTCACGTGGTCGCATCTCCGGTGCAGGCAGCAGCGCGCACGATTGACCAGGAAACGCATGCGCTTCAGAACGTTCCCCAGGCTGCGACACGGATCGGTGCACAGGAACTGAAGGCCGAACATATCACGGCCCTGCCTCAGGCTGCGCGCCTTTTGCCTACCGTTCAGCTCAATATTTCCAATCCACGCAACACCACAATCAATATCCGTGGTCTCGGAGCCGCTGGGACGGGAGCAACCGATGGAATCGAAGGGGGCGTGGCGGTGTATGTCGATGGTGTTTATCGTTCACGTCCTGCGACAGCGCTGAGCGATCTGGTCGATCTAAACGGGATCACTGTCCTGCGTGGTCCTGCTGGTACGGAAGGAGGCATGACGGCCACAGCAGGCGCCATCGAACTCACTACGGCAGCGCCGGATCTGCACACCCGACATGTTTATGGTGAGGCGGGCGTTGGAAATTATGATTATAATCGCTGGAGCCTTGGCGTTACGACACCGTTGATCAAGGACAAACTTGCGGTCCGGCTGAGTGCTTTGGGATATGGCAACAGCGGCTGGGTCAAAAACCTTGCGGGTGGTGGCGATATTAACGGTCAAACCAGCCGCTCTTTCCGCGCTCAGGTTCTGTATCACCCCACGGATGAGCTGAGTGTCCGACTGACGGGAGATTATGCCCATCTGCGTGAGAACTGCTGCTCAGGTGGGCTCTACAAGATCGTTGCAACCAAGACGGATGGCAGCGCCGTAGCGGGAACACTGCCGCAGCGTCTGGGCTGGGCTGGATATGGCGCAACGGCTCCGTCCAATGCGCCCTATACCATCAACCGAAGCTCTCTTTCTGACGCAGAGCAGGAAGATATGGGGCTTGCGGGCCATGTGGACTGGCATCATGCCAATTTTACACTGTCCTCCATCACGGCTTTCCGTTGGTGGGATTGGGCACCACATAATGACGGTGATTTGGGGCCAGCCAATGCCATTCTTAACAGTAATGCCAAGGTCGATCAAAGGCAGTTCACGCAGGAACTCCGTTTTTCCAGTTCTCTGGGGCGTCTGCTCGATTACCGGGTGGGAGCGTTTTACATGTGGCAGGAAAACCGTGTTTACGGTGACACCCGCTACGGACCGGATGCCGGGGCGTGGTATGGATATGGAACCGGAAGCTCACCCGTTAGTGGTATCTCTGCCGAACAGGCCTCGAATGTCTTGAACAATTATGACGTGCGTAGCTATGGACAGCCCACCACCAATTATTACGGGCTTTATGCGAACGGAACTTGGCACATCACCAGTAAACTGGATTTCGTGACGGGTGTACGATATAATTACAGTACCAAAACGGGAAGTTTTTCCCAGTGGCAGGTCACACCCGCTAGCTATAATTCAGCCGTTACGTCAATATCTGCGGCGCAGAAAATCTGGGGCCTGTACGGTAGCAATACAGGATATGGCGCGCATGTCGATAATGGTTTCGTAACCGGACAGTTTGTTGCGAAATACCATGTGGCGGATAATGCCATTGTATATGGTCGCTATGGCCGCGGTGGAAAATCCGGTGGCCTCAATCTGGTCTCTTTTTCTGCGAGTCAGCTTTCTCAGGGCGCAGTTTCTCCGAATGTCGGAAAGGAGACGGATGACTCTTTTGAGGTCGGGGCAAAGGCGCAATTTCTTCAGAACCGTCTTCTGGTCAGCGGTGCGCTGTATCAGACAAATGACCACAACTATCAGGTTACGGCAGTTCATGAATATCAGGGTGCGCTGGTTTCCTATCTGAGCAGCGCTCCAAAAGTGCGGGTCCGTGGTGCAGAGATGGACATTCATTACAGCCCGCTTGCAAATCTTGTGACGTCCCTGTCTGCGTCTTATAATGACGCCCAGTTCCTCCAGTATTCCACAAGCGCGCCGCCGGAACTGGCATGGAAAGGCGCTTATAGTCTCGCTCATACGCAGATTCCGTTCGTGCCCAGATGGGCGCTGTCGGCTGCGGTGCAATATTCGCACGGGATCGGAAAGGTTTTTTCCCGCCCTCTCGATGCCTATGCAGGCGGAAGCTACAATTACAACACACGCATGAATACCTCCACCAACAACTCTGTTTATGGCTGGGTGCCGGCTTATGGCACGTTGAACCTGAATTTCGGGTTTCGCGATCATCAGGGGCGCTGGGAGCTTGCTGGGTTTATCAACAATGCAACGGACGAGCGGCGTGTAACGCAGATTTCCCAGGGAAGCGCCAATTCGGGGAATGGCAGTTGGTACGCCTATGTCACCCAGCCCCGCAATTTCGGCTTTATTGCCCGCGCGAACTACTGAACCGGCGAGGAATGGTCATGAAAAGACAGACGTCTTTGGGCCCTCTTCTGGGCAGCACGCCTTTATGGGGCAGTGTTGTGCAGCATGTCCGTGCAGCAGAACCGTCTCAGGCGAGGCAGGGTTGGCCGCAATCGCCACAGGCTCTCACGAGGGCGCCGAATATTGTCGTTATTCTGATTGATAATGTCGGATTTGGTGCGTCGAATGTTTTTGGTGGAGCGATTTCGACACCGGATTTTGCACGTCTGGCGGATGCCAGGCTGCGATATAACTTTTTTCACATCAATGCGTTGTGCTCCCCGTCTTGGCACAAAGTGCAGTATTTCACCACGAGCGGAAATCTGGGCATCTATTCCGATGGATGGTGGGCGGGACAGCTTGCTCGGGAAACGTGGGAGGTGGATGACAACCGTGTGTATCGTACCCGTGGGAAACAGCCGCAGACGCATCCGTGGGAACTCTACAGGCTGAACGATGACTACAGTCAGGCCCATGATCTGGCTGCGAAATATTCCGAAAAACTCAAAGAGCTTCAGGCGCTTTTCCAGCACGAGGTCAGCCGTAATCATGCAGATTTGCTCCGGCCCGGAGTTGACGCATATCCGCTTGGTACGGCGACAGGGCAGACGGTCTTTACCTACCGCTCTGGCGTGTATCGCGTAGGGCCGCGTTTTGCACCGGATCTGGGGCATGATCCGTATACGCTTAGTGCTGATGTCGATGTCCCTGCGGGCAGGGCGCAGTGGGCGATTTTCGCCGAGGGCGGGCGATATGGGGGTGTCACCCTCACGACAGCACGATCTTCCGGCCAATGAATTCCGTTACATCAAAGGAGGCGCAGGCCTTGATCCGTTCAATTCGCATGAACCGCCGGACACTCCTAGCCGGGACCGCAGCGCTCGGCACGGTTACTCTGGGTCTGTCGGAGGGGGCTGCGCATGCGGCCTCCAAGGCAGTCTCGCGGGCGCCCAACATCATTTACATCATCGCGGATGACTTGGGTGTGTACGATCTTGGCTGTTACGGCCAGACCAGAATCCGCACACCGCACATCGACCGGATGGCGGCTCAAGGCATGAAGTTCACGCAGGCTTATGGTGGCGCGCCTATCTGCTCGCCTTCCCGCTGTGCACTCATGACGGGGCGCCATATGGGACATGCGTCCATCCGCGACAATTTTGCGCTCGCCGGAGGCGTGGTCGGATACAAGGGGAAGGAACAGATCCGCAGAGCTAATCTGTTCGATCAGGAACCAACGGTCGCGTCCGTTCTGAAAGAGCAGGGATATGTGACGGGGCTGGTTGGGAAGTGGCATCTCGATGGTTACAATCCTGACGCCATCCCGACGCGGCACGGGTTTGATGAATTCCACGGATGGCTGACGCAGACGGAAAAGACGCAGGGCTATTTTCCGGAGAAATGGTACGACGGCACGACGTTGCAGGATGTCGCGGGAAATGCCGGCGGGGGACGGGCTGTCTACGAAACCGACATCGTGACGGATCAGAGCTGCGACTTCATCAGGCGTCATCGTCAGAAGCCCTTTTTTCTGACGGTCGCCTATAATGCGCCGCATAGCCCGCATATTACACCAACCGAGGGGGATTATGCAGGAGAGCCCTGGGGCGCCCGGGAAAAGGCCTATGCGGCCATGATCGAATTTCTGGACGCTGGCGTCGGCAGTATTCTGCAAACGCTTGAAGCGTCCGGGTTGGACAATGATACAATCGTGTTTGTGTCGTCCGATCATGGACCGAGATCCGAACCCACGGCGGAGCAGACGGAAGTGGTGACCTTCTTCAACTCTCATGGTCCGTTGCGAGGCTATAAACGCGAGCTTTACGAGGGTGGAATCCGTGTTCCGCTGATTGCGCGCTGGCCTTCACGGATCGCCGCGGGCACGACGAACGGGACACCCGTTTATCATCCCGATTTGCTGCCGACGGTTCTCGGGCTGGCAGGGCGCAGTGTTCCTGTTGTGACGGATGGTCGCGATCTGACGCCCGTTCTGCTGGGGCAGGGGGAGCTGCCGGAGCGACTGCTCTACTGGGAGACATATGAGCCGTCTTTCTGGCAGGCGGCGCGTTTGGGGAAATGGAAGATCGTGCGGCCTGTCGGGTCGTCCCGGTTGGAGCTTTATGACCTGACGGCAGATCCGGGCGAAAAGCGCGATGTGGCCGCCAAACATCTTGAGACTGTCAGAGAGCTCTCCGCGCTGCTTGTGTCGGAACACCGGCCCTCGCGTGAGTATCCGATCGCCCTTTAACTGACGAAACGGAGCACCGATCATGGTCTTTCGAAGTAGAAAAGACCATGATCGGTGCTTTTTATATTGGGGAACAAGAATTCATTTGGAAATTAATCGCGAGGGGTTTTTAGAGAGTCTGGTAGGTGGAGGGTTCGAAAAACCCTCTGGTTTTGAGTCTGTCTCTGTGATTCCCTTCTCCCTGAGTTGATTGTGGCTGATGGATCATGAAGCTGGCGGGATTTTTTGATGTTGAAGAGCGGCTTGCCCGGTTAAGCGGGCTTGGCGATCAGCTCGAAGCATTTTCCCGGACTGTGGATTTTGAAGTGTTCCGCCCTGATCTGGAGAAGGCTCTGGTCTATTCAGATGGAAGCAAGGGCGGGCGACCGCCGTTTGATTCCGTGTTGATGTTCAAGATCCTGGTGATCCAGACGTTGAACAATTTGTCTGATGAACGGACGAAATATCTGATCAATGATCGCCTCTCCTTTATGCGTTTCCTTGGTCTGGGGCTTTCCGATTGGGTGCCGGATGCCAAAACGGTCTGGCTGTTTCGCGAGCGTCTGACCTAGGCGGGAGCGATCGAGGGTCTGTTCAATCGCTTTGATACAACCCTGCGCAGCGCTGGTTATCTGCCGATGTCAGGCCAGCTCCTGGATGCCACACTGGTGGATGCTCCAAAGCAGCGGAACTCCAACGCCGAGAAAGCCGACCTCCGGGCAGGGTGTATTCCTGAAGACTGGCAGGACAAGCCATTCAGATTGTCCCACAAGGATCGCCACGCGAGCTGAACGCTGAACTTCACGGAAGCAAAACGGCAGGACGATGGAACAATCCCGTCAACGGATCTCGCTATCCCA
>NZ_BJMK01000039.1 GCF_006539125.1 Gluconobacter sphaericus NBRC 12467 | reverse complement strand
CCCCCCCCCCCCCCCCCGCGGCCTCATGGAGGCGGCGGGGGTTTCAGAAACTGTAAATGGTTGCGAGGCGCACAACTAAAAAACTGCTGCTAACGCGAGAATTGGTTAATCGGCTGTACAGCTTTCTCAATACATTAGATTTCGAGGGCAAAAATCGACCGTAATATCCGCGATTGATTCAAGGCTGCCTTTTGGAGAGCATATTGGGCTTTCGGACAAAAAATGGGCCATCACCGATGACGCGGCTTGTGCTTGAGACGGATCGTGGCGGCCATCCTGCGAAAAACAGCCCTGTATTTCAAAGATATGATGTGAATTGTCCGAACCGGATCACAATGACGCCATCTGCCTGATGACTACGACAAGTGGAACAGCGTGTTCCGACGCTATCGACGTTGGGTAGTGGCGGACGTGTTCAATGCGACGCCTGAAACCCTGGCTGACATGATCGACCGGGTAGATACCCATTGTCCACGAAACCTAGCACTCCGATCCTCAAGGACTTCAGAGCTCCTGAAGCTTACACTGACTGACCAAAGCTATGCGCTTGCGCCGGAAATTCTCCAGACCGGACCTCAGCAGCATATTGTTCGATCGCCTGAGAAGCCTGTTTTGAAAGCTCCGCATAGCGTTTCACGAATTTTGGCCTGAAATCAGCAAAGGCACCAAGCATGTCATCCACAACCAGGATCTGTCCATCACATGCAGGTCCGGCGCCAATCCCAATCGTAGGGATTGCAATTGCTTTTGTAATCTCGAGGGCCAAGGCTTGTGGTATCTTTTCCAATACAACTGCGAATGCGCCCGCATCTGATACGGCTTGGGCATCGGTAAGAATACGCTGAGCATCCGCCCCCTTTCCTTGGACCTTGTAGCCACTCAGGACATTGACCGCTTGCGGTGTAAGACCAATGTGGCCCATGACAGGAATGCCTCGTGCAACAAGGAAAGCGATCGTCTCAGCCATCTGTACGCCGCCTTCAAGCTTGACCGCTGCAGCGCCTGTTTCAGCCAGAAGACGGGACGCATTCCGAAAGGCCTGTGCGGGACTTTCTTCATAGGTCCCAAATGGCAGGTCAATGACGCATAGTGAACGTGAGAGGCCCCGCATTACAGCTTGACCATGAAGAACCATCATTTCCAGGGTCACCCCCAGTGTGGAAGGCAGGCCGTGCAAAACCATGCCCAGGCTATCTCCGACAAGAGTGACATCACAATGCTGGTCAACAAGCCGGGCTGTCGGCGTCGTATAAGCCGTCAGGCATACCAGAGGAACGCCTCCCTTCCGCCCCCGAATGTCTGAAACCGTGAGGCTCTTTTCCGGTAGATTTGTGCTCACAGGATATCCCTTTCAGACCGCATTCAACAAGTTTTGGGGTTGCATATGTCACGTCGCCACTGTTTTACGCAAAACCTGAGAGATACTTCCTGACAAATCTTATCGAGAGCGCACATGACCTTATCACGATATTCAGCCACCCTGATCGGAGCGGGATCCGTTGGTCTGGTGCTTGCTGCCTCTCTGGCAAAAGCCAACTGGGATGTATCGATCCTCGGCGCACGGACGCCTTTGGACAAAATTTCCATGCAGGAAAATGGAATTTTCTCACAATATTTTGTCAAGAAATTCAACACCCATCAAAACTTTAAGCCGCCCAACCTCCTGATTATTGCGGTCAAATCCCAGCAGGTTGATACGGTATCGCATTGGCTTCCAGCTTTTGACGGCAAAAATACAACCGTATTGGTGGCACAAAACGGCATTGATCAGCGGCAGATTTTTCAAAACTATTTTTCTGATTCACCAATTATTCCGGCAATTATTTACTTCAATGCACAGCGGGACAATCCAGGTAGCGTCAATCTGCGCAGAATCGGTCATCAGGACGTATTCTTACCTCAACAGGAGCAAGCACACCTGCTAGCCAGCGCATTCTCCACTGGCGGCCTTCGTGTCCTACTAACAGAGGATATCCAGACACGCTTATGGCTGAAGCTTCTGACAAACATTTCCGTCAACCCGTTAACTGCCTTAACCGGCCAGCCAACAGGCATCATGCACCGCTCGGACATTGCGGACAGTGCAAGAGCCCTAATGCTCGAAGCTCTTCCTGTCGCCCGAGCAGAGGGGGCGGATATTACAGTACAGGATGTCGAAGATACCCTGACGTGGATATCAACCATTCCCCCAGAGAGTCAGAGCTCTATGCTTCAGGACAAACAGGCAATGGTTCCTTCGGAATATCAGGCTCTGACAGGAGCTGTGGTGAGAGCCGGCGCGCGCCACAACATCCCAACGCCATTGAACAAGCTCGTTCTCTCTCTTCTGGCAGGATCTGAAGCGAAATTGCTTCGCAATTAACGCGACCATTTCTTTTAAGCAAAGACCATCAACAATCCAGAGACGACGCTTTCTCTCTAAATTCTGGCCAAATCTGTTTGGGGGCTTGCGAACCGCTTGTTTTGGGAATTGCCTGTCAGCGGCTTACACATCCAGAAGGAAGGCGACAACAGCAGGTCCGCTTACGCCTTCATTCTGACTGTTTGCCCGAGATGCATGACTATCCGAAAGCGGACACGGCTTGGAAGCAGCGCTCTTCACATCTTTGGTCTTGATCCCACGGTTGAGCTGCCGCCTGATCCTGCAACCCGCTGTTACCCCACATGGAGGGTTCGAAGAACCCCTTAGCTCTGACCTGTAGCCACCTCTAACCATCATCAATCAACTCATCAAAAAACAAAATCAGGCGAAATCAATCAGCGGTTCTTCGATCCTTCCATCTACCGCTGTCGCTGCGCCTGATCCGTGCTACCGCCACCACCATGGCCCGAAGATGAGCGATCTGTTTTGGCCGTCGGATGAACAAATGGAGTGTCTGCTGCCGTTCTTTCCCAAGAAGTCACGGCAAACCTCGCGTTGATGATTGCCGCGTACTGAGCAATATCATTTTCTTAAATCGCAATGGCTTGCGCTGGCGTGGTGCGCTTTGGGAATACGGTCCCCATAAGACGCTTACAACCGCAGGAAGCGCTGGGATGCCATGGGGATTTTCGCCCGAATGATAGACGGTCTGGCTACCGGAAAGGCAGAGCCCCAGACCATCATGAGTGATGAGACCTATCTCAAGGCGTACCGCACGGCTTCGAGTCTGCGGTTCGAAAGGATGATCCAAGCCGCCTAATAGGACGGACAAAAGGTGGCATGAACACGAAGCTGCATGCGGTCACCGATCAGAACGGACGACGTGTCGCAACACGCTATGACAGATGCCTGAATGCCTTCTTCTCCGCCAACTGCCTCGCCGCAACCGTCATCTTCTGGCTATGAGTCCTGAGCCTAATGCATGACTTCCAGCTTTCCATTCCTGACTTCGTAATTCTTCTGGTTATCCGGTCCAATCAGCGACATAGCGTGACTTTTAAAGATCATCGGCAGGGATACGAGTGATTTCACAGGCCGGTAATTCTGCGCATCATTAACGTCTCCTGTCCCGGCATACTGAGCAATATACGGATAGGAATAAACCGGACGGCTGGCTATCGCCGTGGCGTTTGGTCGCGCATAAGGCTGACTGGGCATGGCCACGTGAATCTGCCCGCCTGCCGGCGGCTTGATATGCCCACCGGACGGTGGCCCCATCGCGTCCTTGCCCTGCGTCGTCCTTTCGGTCCGGATAGACCCGGGCGCAGTGCCGGTTTCCGTCCAGGCCATCAGCGGGGAGAGGAAATCAACCTGCGGAAAACCCTCGCCATTGCCGCAATGTCCGACGCCGGGCAGCAGGTAGAATTTCAGGAAGCTGTCGGTCTGCTCCACACCCATTTCCCCCTGCACGCCCTGATAATACGCGATGGTGTTCAGCGGAGAAATCGACTGGTCCGCCAGCCCATGCCACAGGATCAGGCGCCCACCATGTTTGCGGAACGGACGCAGGTTCGTGTTTGCGGCATTATACAGCGAGGCCAGCGCGCTCATGCGAGCGAAGGATTCATCATCAAATAGAAAACGGGACAGGTCAGCCGCCTTTTCATCCCCCTGCGCCGGAATGACATAGGCAATCGCCGAAGCCGCAATACCGTAACTCATGGACTCGCCGTGCGCCGTCGCCGGCAATGCCCATTGCAGTTCCGATCCCGGAAGAGGGCCGCCGATGACGTAGGAATTCCCTGCTTCATCCGTCGCACCCTTGTAAAGTCGAAGAGCCGCCTGCGTTTCCTCCGCCGTCAGGCAGTGCGACGTATCCCCATGCCCTGCGGGGCACTGCACCCATGCGGGATCAAAATGGCAGGTGCGGGGTTCTTCGAGAATCCCATCCTTTACACCCGAAAACGTATCGCAGTGGCGGATGACGGCATCATGCAGAATACCGACGCGGCTCTGCAGCAGAATATTGGTGCCATCGGCACGCTGGTTCCCGCGCACGTTCCACGCATGATAGAAAGAGTTCTGCACGGTAAATAGAGCCGCTGGAGCGCCAGCGGAAATACCATTAAAATCATCGGGGAAGCGTTGCGCTTCCATCAGGGCCTCGCGCCCGCCATCAGAACAACCGACAAAATAGGAATATTTCGGGGCTTGTCCGTAAAAGGCCGCTGTCAGGGCCTTGGCCGCCAGCGCGGTGACATGGTTCGCGCGATAGGCGAAGTCGATACGCTTCTGTGGGTCTTTACCAAACTCGCCCTGCGACAGCCCCATCATCGGGCCGGTATGGCCCATGTCGTCGCCTGCCATAACGAATTCCCCGTTCAGGGCAGGAGCGCAAGCGCCAGCATTACTGACGCCCACACGCGTCATGCCGCACAGGCCGCCACAGCCCCCAAACAGGAAGCGCTGTGTCCAGTGCTCCATGGGCAGATCGACCTCGAAGGAAATCGCAGGCGCAATCTGTCCTGTAACCTTGCAGAAGGTGCCCTTCGGCGTCTGGAGCACAGCAGCCTTCTGGCCGTGAACGGCAGCGCCGACGACAGGTGCGAGATCGACATTCCCCAGCGCCTCGCACGATATGACGGGTGCGATCACCGATAGAGAAGCGTGATCCGCTGCCTGTGCCGAAGTGACAGGGACAGACAGCAATCCGGTCCCTACGCCCATGATCTCAAGGAGAACGGTCAGGGTCAGAAGTATTCTTTTCATATCAAGAAAAATATCCTTTTAGATTTAATTCGACAGAAAAAAAATCAAGCAATGTCATGCCACATCAAATATATGTAGCAGTATAAAGGCGACCATACAGGGCAACGAATGATTTTTTACTGCGAATGGCCCCATTCTTCCTTATAACCAAAGCCGTTCCTATTATCGATCGCCTTAATGTAAAGCGGCGTAAACGCCCAATAGACAGGCTGAAGATGGAGTGGAATAGAAAACCGATCCGTATAGAGGTGTTCTGACAATTTCCTGTCCGCAGTACCCAGCCTCCATGCATCCCCTTCCATCTGCAGTCCACGCAAGAAAGGAATGGATCGGTCCTGACCACTGACAGTTGCTATTGCCCGCCCTGTCTGCTCCAGCAATAGACCGTGACGGGTCGAGGGATCTGTTACAAACAACAGACGCATACGTAACGGATCAAAAACATAGAATACAGGGGCCGCCCAGTGCTGGTGCCCGGCGCAGACCGCCAGAGACATGACATGATATTCTTCCAGCAGGGCATCAATTCTGGGGGTGAATGCGGTCATGATCCAACAAACCTTAGCCAAATGGCGGTCATGGGCATGGCCAGCACCAATGCGGGCAGCATGTTGCCAACCGAAAATTTGACAATGCCACAGATCCGGAATCCGGTTGCCAGCATCAGCACGCCCCCTACAGCTGCAAAATTGTCATTCATCAGCGCGGTCGTCAGAGGAACAAGATAAGTGGCGCCTGTCGCAAGAACCAGCAGAACCACCAGTTGAGGGATGCATATAGCCGCGACTGCGAAGCCCAGCGTTGTTGCAAAAATAGCGGCAGTCAGAAAGTCCAGAACAGACTTTGCGAGCAAGATGGACGGGTCTCCTGTCATTCCCTCATGAATGGCACCGAATATTCCAGTACCGCTGGCGCAGAAGAGAACGGTAAGTGCCACGAAGCGCTCAAGAAACACCTCTGGCGTCAGATCTGCAGGCATCGGCACAAAGCGTCCCAGCAACCGATTCCCCACGTGGACACCGCCCCAGATGACTCTCCAAGGCACAGCTTTCGCCTATGATAACCCCAAGCAGCAGGGATATGACCATTACGGCAATGGCATGGCCATGGATGCCTCTGGTCAGCACCACGCCTGCGTCAGTGTATGAGCCGATCAACATTACTGTATCCCTATTTTTCCGCTGAGACGGCAGACAGTGTTTCGCCCCAGCGAGGCATCTCAGCCACATCCACGTCCAGCAGCGACAGGCCGCGCGCAGCACTGTGGCGGATGATGTCGGCACTTGTGCGCGGCGCGGCGTAAATAGCTGGAACCGGGGGAAAAATGATGCCGCCGTATTCGGTCACCGCCTGCATGTTACGCAGATGACCCAGATGAAGCGGCGCCTCACGTGTCATCAGTACCAGACGCCGTCGCTCCTTGAGCACGACATCGGCCGCGCGCGTGACAAGATTGTCCGTAACACCCGATGCAATTGCACCAAGCGTATGCATGGAACACGGGGCGATAATCATACCGTCGGTACGAAAGGATCCGCTGGAAATAGATGCGCCCAGTGCGCTGGGCGAATGGATCTGGCTTGCAAGGGCACACACGTCCTCAGCCGATAGGCTGGTTTCATGCTCACGCGTCAATTGTGCGCCACGGGACATGACAAGATGCGTCTCGATATCAGCCTCCCGCAGCAGACGCAAAACTTCAACTCCGTACTGGAAGCCAGATGCCCCGGTAATGCCGACAACAATCCGTTTGCGGGCCATGAAACGCTCCCTTTCAGATAGTGGGCCACGATGGTATTTTGCGCATGGGATCCACTGGCCTATCTGGCGCGACAGTCCAGTGGGCAGGTTTCATGAAGCGTTACATGCCGACTTGAGGAAAAATCGACGGTGCGAACGGATGCGGATCGACATCCCGGAACTGCGCTCGCACAAAATGTTCCTTCAGCTTCCATGGATAGGTGCAGTCAAAGATCGTCTTGCAGGACACACCTTTCGCAGTGATGGATGGATCATAATCCGGCACCTGCGAGGGATCGAGCACATGCCCCGTTACCCCTGGCACGAACACGGTATCCACATTTCCCTGATATCGTGTCTGCATCGCCCAGAGCACGTCGTTACTGTCAAACAGATCAACATCGTCATCAACGATGATAACATTCTTAAGTTCGCGATATACTGCTAAAGCAATCAGCGCGGCCTGACGCGCCTTGCCTGCATCGCCTGCGCTGCGCTGGCAGACCTGGAGGATCGCCAGCAGTTTTCCTCCACCTGCGCTATGTGCGTAGACATTCTTCACAAAGCCCGGCAGCGCCTTGTCGCAGGCATTGAAAATGCTGGCTTCCGTTGGGATCCCTGCCAGATTCACGTGCTCTTCGCCTGGTCCGACCAATGTCTGCAAAATAGCATTCTTCCGCATGGTCACGGCCTTGACCTTGATCACCGGCAAGGATGGATTGGCGGGGCCATTATAACCCGGAAATTCAGGCATCGCATGACCGGTATCGGTGTTGACGTCCTCTCGTATCCGACGTCCCGGCAGGATTTCACCTTCGATCACGATTTCGGCCCTGGCGATGGAACGTTCTTTGACCGTCACGGCATCCACGAGTTCAACCGGCCTGCCCCGTAGCCCACCAGCTACGGTCAGTTCATCAAAGCCCAGTGGCGTAGTGGGGGCCTCGAAACACGCACCGATAGGGATCGCAGGATCCAGCCCCATATTGATGGTAATGGGCAATGCTTCACCCCGCTCTTCCGCCTTGGCGCGGAAGGCATCAATATGACGTCCGGGTGCAAAAAACACCGAAAGTTCATCGCGTCCCTGCACACACAGGCGATGAATGGTCACGTCCGTATGACCGTTATCGGGATCGCTGCCGAGCAGCAGGCCAAGACAGAAATAGGGCCCAGCATCCTCTTCCGTATTGGTTGGAGCAGGCAGAAGAGTACGCAGATCAAACTTGGGATCATCGGCCCGAAAGATCTGTTCCTGACAGGGAGCCGCCTGGTCCTTGATTACGACCGGCGCAATCCCGTTAAGCACCGCCTCGCCCATCCGTTGTCCAAGTTCCCCGGGTTTACTATCAAGCAGCAGGGCCACGCGCTCACGTTTCGCCATTAGCCCAACCAGCACACGTGATCCAGGATAACCTTTCACGTTCTCGAACATCATTGCTGGGCCGGTCCTGGTCGGACGCATGACGGTGCCCCCAGCTCCGACACGTTTATAGACACCCGCCAGTTCAGAGCGAGGGTCGACCTCATGGGCCGTTGAAATCAATTCATCCGGCAACTGCTCCAGCCGTGCCAAAGCTGAGCGGAGATCGATAACCGGCAGGGGGGCGGTGTGATCTGTCCTATCCATGACATTAATCCTTTCTGTCGTGAAAGGAAGACTATGCGGCCCCTATCATAGTATCCATATTCATTATGAGGCATTATTGATAAGTCAAAATTTATGAATAAAAATCTGACATCTGCTTCCCTACGCAGGCTGGCCGTCTTTCTCACTGTATGTGAAACCCTGCACGTCGCCCGAGCGGCGGAGAAACTCGACATCGCACAGCCTGCGCTCAGCCAGCAGATCAAGGCTCTGGAAGATGCGCTTGGCGTCAAGCTATTCCATCGTCGAAAACGGGGCATTGACCTAACCAGCGCGGGCCGCGCCTGTCGGACAGCGGCGGAACGGCTATTGAAGGATCATCACAACCTAATCGATGAGGTACAAAGTGTGGCCCGAGGGGAGAGGGGCCATCTTGTTCTTGGGCATGTCGGGTCGGCTCTGGCAGGACGGATGTTCCCCGATCACCTTCAAAGGATGGGCCTGCGTTTCCCCGAAGTTCAGATCACCTTGGCTGAAAAATCAATTTCGGACCTCGTCACCGCTGTGGCAAAACAGGACATTGACGTCGCACTGGTGCGGGATATTGAAACGGTTCCCTCCACCTGCATCACACAACGATACGTTACAGAAAAACTGTTTATTTTACTTCCAGAAAACCATGTTCTTGCATCCCGAACTGGTCTTTCCATACAGGAAATCCATCCCATTCCGCTGATCGGATTTCAGGATACGGACGAAGTCGGGATCGCACATATTGTCCAAACGATAGCACATAAAAATGGGCTTTCCCTGGAGCCGACATGGAAGGTCACCAATATCGGCGCCATTTTCGGAATGGTTCACGCGGGCTTCGGTCTCTCAATCGTTGCCGAGAGTGTAACTGCGCTTCTACCAGCAGGCCTGAGTGCGCTCCCCCTGAGTGAGCACGATGCAGAATCAACCCTGTTTCTGTTGTGGAACAGAGAGCAGGTCTCGCCAGCATTAAAAAAATTCATTGAACTCTCCTAAAAAGATCTCATGTTATCTGAAAAATAGATTTGTAGACTCAGAGCGCCGTCGACAGTAAGGGTCTGACCAGTAATGAACCCACATTGCATCAGAAAATATAAACCTGTGCCACCTCCTCTATTTCAGCAGTTCTTTTGAATGGAATAGTGTTTGAAAAACGCTCTTTGGTCGCCTGTACGTCAGCAGCGGGCATATTTTTCCACAGAGGCGTTTCGGTCCACGTGGGTGCCACTGCATTCACACGAGCGCGGGGAGCCAGCTCAACTGCCAGTCCCTCCACCATGAGACGAATGGCGTCATTCCCGACAATGGCCCCGGAGGCATTATCAAGGCGACCACCGGCACCTGCGGTAAACACGAGACTGCCGCCTTGTGCAATCTTGGGCGCTGCATGGCGGGCAATAGGTTGGCAAACCGCTTCCCGTCAACAGCGCGACGGATCGTCTCATAGTCGGCACTGAGAAAGCCGCCCCCATGAAGCCTCCAGCCATAGAGACGAGATGATCGAAGAGGTCAATCCCGTCAAAAAAAGCCGTGATGCTGGAAACATCGGCCGTATCAACAATGCAACCTGTGACATGAAGCCCCGCCGAGGCGAAATCACGCTGAGCCTCAGTGAGTTTATCCTGCTCACGGCTGGTAATCATAACCTGAGCATCAAGCTCGGCCGCCTTGCACGCCACAGCCCGCCCCAAACCAGATACCCCACCAATGACGATAATTTTTTACTTTTGAAATTCATGACAGATCTCCTGTTTTTGGAAATAAGGGGGGAGATATTCTATACGCTCCATGCTTTGCGCGACGGGCTGCAGAGGCAAAATTCCAGGCACGCTCGCCATGGAAGGCTGACCCGTGCTGATCATGTCCTCGAACACCTTGGAAGACACACCGCAGTGCGGGCCTTTCCGATCGCCACGTCAACTGTGACAACGGGCGCCTCATCCATCCGGTCGAACGCCAAAAGCACCCCACTGCGATCTATAAGAATAATGGAGAGATTCACCTGCCGCTCTTGCGCCAGATCGAAGTCAGAATGCAGAGTTTCTGGGCGGCGCACTGAGAAGGTGTCATCACTGTTCTGATCAGATTGCTGCTCATTATATTGACCATTGCTTCCCGCCTGAAGCCGTTCCTTCGTAATGCGTGCGTATTAGACGCTTGGCTGCCTTTCAACCGCCGCCGCCATAATGCGCAGCCAGTTGCGCTGAAGAGGAGAACCGCGCCACCTCTTTCGGGACTGATAGCAGCTCCACTTTTTGAAGCGCCCCAAGTGGAAACGGACTACCCCTTACGCAGCAGACCTCTGATTGCCCGAGCCAGTAGTGGTGCTTCCCATGGACATTTCAGGCGGGCATCGCAGCCAGAAAACTGGCGTTCGTTTTCAGAAAAACAGAGATCCAGAAATTCAGACAGGGCAAGATCGACACTGACAACACCCTTGATTTTCGACACAGTAAAATTATTATCCTGTTCGCGGATATTTTCCTCTCCGTCCATGCACCGGCTCCATTCTGCAGGCGAGCATGGTCCGTCTTCGAGACCATATTGTGCCTATAGAGACATGACGATACCGGATGCTGTGTCCTGCATGCAGAGAATAATGGACTGCATCTTCCTGATCGCTGTCACCCGCAGTTTTCCTCGCCCGGCGATCTGCATTTTTTTGACAAACGACAGATCGTCCATTGGGAGAATTATATCAGCAGCTTCCCTATTCGCTCTCCATTTTATTTCGCGTGGGAACCTGGCTCAACATCAACCCGACGATCAACAGCAACGCCAGGAACATGAAGCTGCTGCTTACACTCATGCTGGCGCTGATCGCGCCCTTGTAAGCCCGGGTCACCTCTGAGTGCGTAGCGGGAGAAAGTGTGCGGATCGCGGCCATACCTTTCTCCAGGAATGCCGGCACGTCGATCTTCTCCGGTAGCGCCTGAAGCCTGGTCTGCAGTGTGAGCGCCATTACGCCGCCCGAGAGCGCCACGCCAAGCGATCCGCCCAGCGAACGGATAAAGGACATCATAGCAGTGGCGATGCCCAATGATCCGGGCGGCACGGCATTCTGCATCATCACCGTCGCATTAGGCATACCGATTCCCATGCCGAAACCCAGACAGCCCAAGCTGAGCAGGAAGAACAAAGCTGGCGTACCATGATGTGCGCAAACTGCGATCAGGGTGAGTGCTGTAAATTCGATACCGACTCCGATGGCCAGCAGCAGGGCATAGCGTTGCGTTTTGGATGACACATATCCGCCCAGCACCGAACTGATCATCATCGTGCCGACCTGCGGCAGCATCATCAGACCGGACACTGCAGGGGTCTCCCCAAGGACGAGCTGATAATAGAGAGGCAGAAAGATCATCGATCCCATCATCGCAAAAGACATGATTCCGGTCGCGGTAACGCAGACGGAAAAAGTCGGGATACGCAGCAGATCCAGATTGATGAGCGGCTCCAGTGCGCGCCGTTCCTGCCGAATGAACAACACAAACAGCGTCATGGTTAACCCCAGCAGGAGAAATGTCAGCGGCGAGGTCCACGGCAGGGACGTGCCAAGCGCGTTGAACAGGAGCAGGAATCCGGCCGTCGCTACGCTCAGCAGAGCAGCCCCAGGATAGTCGATCTGCGGTCTTGTCTCTCTCTGGCCGACGGGCAGACTTAGCATGATCAGCCCGAAAGCGAGCAGGCCGATTGGCAGATTGACCAGAAACACCCAACGCCACGACAACGCGCTGGTCAGCACGCCGCCGAGGAATGGCCCGGTCACGCTGCTAACCGCAAACGCCCCAGTGAATAACCCCTGGTAGCGCCCTCGTTGCTGAGGCGGTACCATGTCGCCAATTACCGTCTGCGACAGCGTCATCAGGCCCCCTGCCCCCACGCCCTGAAGCCCACGAAACAGGATCAGCTGCCATATGTTCTGGGCCAGCCCACACAAGAGCGAGGCACACAGAAAGGATCCGATGCTGAACGCCAGCAACGGACGACGGCCGAACATGTCAGACAACTTGCCATATATCGGTGTTGCAATGGTGGAAGTGAGCATGAACGCCGTCACCACCCAAGACATATGGGCCAGGCCACCGAAGTCACTGACGATGGCGGGAAGCGCAGTCGAGACGATGCTCTGGTCCAGAGCCCCCATGACCATAGTCAGAATAAGACCAACAAAAACAAGCAGACGTGTCGAAGAGCTATAGGCAGAGGCCGTCTCTGCCATGGAAGATGGCTGCACGAAAAGATCCTGTTATGATAGACACCTATGACCGTATACGGCCCTAGATGTTTTCTGTAATCGTCGCATAAAAGTCTAACGCTATCTCGCCTCAGGGCTCGAAGCGACTGACTTCGCTCCCTGTTCCACCGACAGCAAGATGCCGGACAGCGCACGCGCCGCGCGACCTTAGCGCTTCACGTCCTTCGTTCCCGGCCGAATCATGCTGTCCGCCACGACGATCAAACCCAAATTGAGACGCAGATAGAACGTTTCGAAACAGGGTAAGTAAAGCTCCTTCTACAGATCGACGAAGACGAAATCGACCTTCTGCGTGAAATCCCCGATCATGGACACGGCATCACCGACCCAACAATCGATCCAGTCGGACAGCCAGATTCCGGAATAGCCAAAGGATGTTCCCAGTTCGAGGATGATCGGGGCTGAAAGGCTGCGAGCCAGAATATTCAGCAGATGCCCCGTGTCCGGCCCGATGGCGCGTGCCGCTTCGTCGAGCACCATTGCGATCTTCGCTTCGACTTCAGCATCCAGGCCGCTGTTGAGTAGGCGAAGGGCGGTCTTGAGATTTTCCATGCCCCGCATGACCGGCACGGACATCGAGCGGCGACCAGCGTTGCATCCAGGATATGGCCAGACATCGGCAAATAGCCCGCGTTGCGCAGGGTCGCGTCAAACCGCTCAAACAGTCTTGCAATAGCTCCCGCCTGTGTCAGACACTCGCGAAACAGGCAGATTGTTTTGGCATCCGGAACCCGCTCCGACAGTCTCAGACCAAGAAAGCGCATAAAGGAGAGGCGATCGTTAATCAGATACTTCGTCCGTTTGTCGGACAGATTGTTCAGCGCCTGGATCACCAGAATTTTGAACATCAGCACCGGATCAAATGGTAGTCGTCCGCCTTTACTCCCACCTGAATAGAGCAAAGCCCACTCAATCGAGCAAGCCGCTCGTCCACATCAAAGAAACCGGCCTGCTTCATAGTGCCATTCCCTCAATCAGAACCGAACGAATGGAAGCATACAGAAGAGTTCAAAAGCAGGGCTTTTTTTGAACCCTCCGCCTTGAGTTAATCATGCACTCGCGCAATGAACGACAGCAGTTCAGGCGCAACTTGTTCCGGCATTTCGGTATGTGGATAGTGCCCTGCCCCGTCGATCATCAGACTATCAGCATGAAGTTGAGTGGCGAGCCATTGTGCCTCGGCTTCGGCATCTGGAAAATCTGGATCACGGCTGCCCATCACCACAAGGGCGGGAACCCGGCTGCGAGGTATCAGAGCGGCAGTATCTGCCTTCGATAGACCGATCATTGTTCGGAGTGCTGCTATCCGTCCCGGTTCGCGTAGGTTTTTCGTGATGGCAGCTTTAACTCGCCCCTGATCCACCGGCTTGCGGGTCCGAAACAGGCTGTTCCAATAAGTGGCCCAGAACCAGATTCGCCAAGGCCCCGCGAAGCCAAGCCGCAAGGCAAGCATTGCAAACCATGATACATGCAGGTCTCGCACAATAGGGCCAAGCAGAACTACTCCACTTACGTGCATCGGCGCGTCGTGTGCAGCCCATAGCGCGGCTCCGGCGGCGAACGAGTTGCCCAAGATAACTGCGGAGCCAGCCTGTAAATGCTCAACCAACGTCAGCGCATCGCGCCCAACAGCATGCGCCGAATAGTCGGGCCATTGCGCTGATGTCTCACCAAAGCCGCGAACATCCATGGTCACTACTCGATAACCCGCATTCTGCAGGATTGGTCGCAACAGTCGATATTCGGATCGCAAATCACCCATTCCAGGGATCGCAAGGATTAGTGGGCCATCTCCGCCTGTGTCGTCGTAAGCGATGTGACCACCATCGACTGTCAGGAAACGGGTCTCTGAAGTGAATAATTCACCTGCTTTTGTGCGATGGCTACGGTCATGACTGGTCACAGAGACGCAGGATATCGATTTGATTGGCATGAGATTTTTCCAGGCATGGGTGATTTGTTCATACCCTAAGCTGTGGGCAGCCAAACATTAATTGCTTAATAACGCACATTTATCATACGATAATGCATGGATACTCACATTCCAGACTGGCACTTATTTCGGGCGTTTCTTGCAGTCGTGCGCGAAGGCAGCCTGTCAGGTGCCGCCCGCATGCTCGCCACGACGCAGCCTACGATGGGCCGCCAAGTCGCAGCGCTTGAAGCATCACTCGGAGTCAAGCTTTTTACGCGTTCGATTGATGGTCTGTCACCGACAGAAGCGGGCTTGCGCTTAATCCCGTCGGCCGAGGCAATGGCTGCAGCCGCGGAGACGGCATGGCGCTCGACGTCTGGTAAGGCCGATGAGGCGCGAGGAACCGTACGTATCACTGCGAGCGAAGTGATTGGCAGCGAAGTTCTTCCTTCGCTCCTTACCGGATTTTATTCACTCTATCCCCAAATCTCGGTAGAGCTCGTCCTCTCGAACCGTAATGAGGACTTGTTGCGCGGAGATGCGGATATTGCCGTCCGAATGGTCCGACCTAGTCAAGCTGCTCTGGTAGCCAAGCGAATTGGAAATATTGACGCCGGACTTTACGCTCACCAGCATTACCTTAAAAAGCGTCCGATGCCTCAGTGTCTCTACGATCTGCGTCAACATGCATTAATTGGATATGACCGGAATCCAGCCCACTCTCGGATGATAGAAATGATGAGAGTACCGCTTACCCGCGAAATGTTTGCCTTCCGCTCGGATAGCGATCTCGCACAGCTGGCTGCATTACGTACGGGGTTCGGTATTGGCGCAAGCCAATTAGGGATTGCGAAACGAGATAGAAATCTCATTCCCGTTCTTCATACCGAGCTAATTTTCTCTATGGATGTTTGGGTTGCGATTCATCCCGACATGCGCAGCGACCGTCGAATTCGATTGATGTTCGATTATCTGGTGAAAAAGTTGGCGCACTATGCGATGACTAGCCGTCATGAGACGTAAAAACATCAAATGCAGCTTGATGTTTTAGTGATTATTCTGAGCCTAGACCTCGACTCATGCAATTTCCAGTTGGACTTGGCGTGATATCAGGCCTGTATTTGGGGCGTCGTAATCGCCGCCCACAAAGCGGGTTGAATAACGTCGCCGCCAGCTAGGATTCCTTCACCAGTCCACCCGAATTCACCACCCCTTAGATCGGTCACCAATCCGCCAGCCTCGCGGATAAGGAGAGCACCCGCAAACCAATCAGCGGCATCCTTCCCGACTTCGGCATAGGCGTCGAGCCGCCCGGCGGCCACATAAGCGAGTTGAAGAGAGGCCGCAGCCATCGGACGCACCACAAAGACTGAATGCGCGATACTGCGGATCAAGGACAGGGCCCCATCCTGCTGTTCCTGGCTAACTTGCGCCAGCGGAGCAATGGCGCTTCCAACAACCGCCGCTTTCAGTTCCGTTTTGGCAGATGCATTAAGGGCAACACCATTGCAACTTGCACCTCCCTTGCGCTGAGCGATGAACATCTCGTCCAGGATTGGGTCATAGACGATCGAGAATACGGCTTCACCGTTACGGACCAGCGCCAGCGAAGCCGACCAGAGCGGCAGACCTTGCAAGTAATGATATGCCCCGTCGATCGGATCGTAGAGCCAATAGTCCGTCTGGTGAGGACGATCATCCTCACCGGTCCAGCCGATGTCGGGGTAATGCATCTCTAAATGGGAACGGAGCCGGGATTCGGCTTCTTTGCTGGCCTTGCGGACGTGAGCGATTTGCTGCCTCAGGGGCAGGAAAGATGCAAATTTTGGTCCGGCCGCCGCAATTTCTTTTGTGATTTCACGTAGTAGGTCTTCGCAGAGTTTGGTGTCAATTGTGCTCATTCTGGTCTCCAATGGCTTGACGTGATAACCAAAAAATATAAGCTTTTGCTCATGTATCAAACTCGCATATCCTAATGGCCAGACGCCCTTCGCCTGATGCGCTTGAACCCCGCAAAACCGCTAGGCAAATGCGTGCAACGCACACCGTAGAGGCGATCATCGAGGCGGCGGCTCGCATTTTTGAGGTGGAAGGCTTCGAAGGCTACACGACGAATGCTATTGCCCAGAAGGCCGGCGTCAGCATTGGCTCTCTCTATCAATATTTTCCTAACAAGGACGCAATCACTCTTGCGTTGATCGCTCGGGAGGCCAACCTCCTCGAGGCTGAAATCATGCAGGCCTCAATTATCGAGAGATGGGAGGAGGCACTGGACGCAATGGTATTGGCCGCTGTCCGACATCAATTGCGGCGCCCCGTCCTTGCACGTGTGTTGGACGTGGAGGAAGCTAGGCTCCCGCAGACGAAGCGGTCGATGTCTGGCTCCGACCAGATTTATGCTTGTGTCCTTAACGTTCTGAATCGGGCCGGAAAATGCCATTCGGATGCCGCGACGTTGACCGTGGACGTCATTGGTCTCACACGCGGCATGACCGATATGGCAGGACGTATAGGGGAGGTAGGCTTGGAGGAGCTTGGCCGTCGTGTCCGGCTTGCGGTCTTTGGCTATTTGGGGCGCGCAGGCATATTCGCCAACGGCAAGAATGCCCCAAACTCGGCCTACCTTTGCTCGTCTACCAATGATAGACAGAAGATGACGGTTGCGGCGAGGCAGTTAGCGGAGAAGAAGGCATCAAACACCTGTCATAGCGTGTTGCGACCTACCGCTAGTCCTTGAGCCTGCCGAACACGATTTCGATGCGGTTTCGTCTTTTGTATTTCCGCTTGTCGTCTTTGACTGATTTTCCGCAATTAAATCAATAGGTTTTGCTCCTAAACCATGAAGTTTCGGAAAACGAGAAAGACTTCAGGTCTGGG
>NZ_BJMK01000038.1 GCF_006539125.1 Gluconobacter sphaericus NBRC 12467 | reverse complement strand
TCTGAGTGAGCTGGATCGGTTTTACAACAGGGATACGCCGGTATCACTGACGCCTGTTCATCGTTCTGATATCAATCGAGGGTCTCAGCCAATGGCATTGCTAAAGAAGACGTCACCCAACTCTTCGCCATCTCCATAGGAAATGAGAAACCATGTGAGCGCCTACGTACTCATTTTCGACGTCGAGGTTTAGTTGCCAGCTTTCTAAAAGCGGACATACTGCGTGACGTCTGCAGATACGTCTCCAACAATTTTGAAGCGGTTCAAACCACAACTTAGAAATTAGAACAAAGCCGCATCAAATAACGGGTCTTCGACCCCCGCACCTGTATTTTATCCCTTTGAGTTTTTTATTATTTCAGTATGTTTCTGGTGACACGTTGTCATGAATTCTCTGACGGAGCGCATTGTGAAGCCTGATATGTCTGATGTAACCGACAACATTCTGAAGAAAGCACGTTTGATGGTCGGTCAGGCCGTCGACAAGGACCGCAATGAAGGTAAGGCTCGGATACTGATTGCCGGAAAGACTGGGGTCGGTAAGAGCACGCTCCTCAACGCCATATTCTCTGAGGACTTGGCAAAAGTTGGTGTAGGTCAGCCTGTTACTCAGGAGATTACAGAGTTTGAGCGTGAGAACTTTCCGCTCATCATCGCTGATTCTAAGGGGCTCGAAGGCGAGGATTACGAGGAAATTGTCGATGACCTGAAGTCCTACGTCGAACAAAGTATTCGCACTGGTGATGAGAAAGATGCCGTACATTTTGCTTGGTATTGCGTTGCAGGTGATGGCGCCCGTTACGAAGAAGGTGAGGCGAACATTGTCCAGATACTGAGCGAGGCCGGCATCCCGGTAGTCGTCATCATCACCAAGGGACGGATTTTCCGGGGTGATAGTTTCAGAGAAGACTCGAAAGAAGCCAAACTCCGTGACTACATCCTGGAAAAGTCGGGGACGTTCATTAAGGACATCGTGCTTGTACGCTCGGAGGCAGAAGAAGATGAAGATGATGACGGCAACATCATCTTCAAGAAGCCCAAAGGCTTGGATACTCTGATTCAGGCCACAGAGAGGCATCTGGCTCAGGGAAAACAGAACGCTTTCATCCAGGCCCTCAATGTACGCAATGAAACAGCCTTGAGGCTCAAGGAAGACGCCGCTAGGGAAGTTGTCAACTGGGCGACTGCCGCTGCGACAGCCGCCGCAGCAGCTCCTCTTCCGGGCTCGGATATGCTCTCTCTTTCACCAATCCAGAGCATCATGCTGTACAAGATTGGAAACCATTATGGTGTAAAAACAGAGGGTACAAACTGGAAGAACGTTATCATGGCCGTAGCAGCTCCGTTGTTGACGGGCATGGTTGCGCGCTCCGTGGTTGGGGGATTCTTCAAACTTGTACCCGTAGGAGGGACGATAGTTGGGGGTATTATCTCGGGTACTTCTGCGGGCTTTGTTACCAAGATGATTGGTGAGTCCTATATCGACGTTCTCAACGCTATGGCACGGGAAGCCATAGCCAAAGGTGATTCGGTGAATATCACTCCAGAACTTGCATTCAATAACCTTGCCGAGGTTATTCGTAGAAAGAAGAAAGACAAGTAAAAGAAATTTCTGATCCTGGTAGACGGGCCATTCTGTCTGCCAGAATTTAGGGTTTTCTATTTTAAGGTGGCGGGTTTGATCCAGGATTTTCAATGTCGAGGGCGAGACAACTTCAGCGCAGGATTTGCTCTTCTAACGAATAACCTGCCTCCGCAGGTTATGTGTCATAAATTTATCCCGTGCATCGTTTTTTGTGTTGGATTTTATCATCGTCGGCTTCTGGAAAGCCCCTCGTGATAAATTTACGGATACCTCTCATGCGCAGAGTTGACAGGAGCGCATTAGGCCTCAGTAATCAGCGAGGGCCAGCTTTGCCCCGGTCAGGATTTCGCGGTCCTGCCTAAGAGCTTCATTCTCGGAGAAAACCTCCTTCTGGCGTTCCTTGACGCTCTTATCCAGGTTGGAGAAGACCGACTTTACGTGTTCGGTGACCCAGCCGCTGGCTTCATCCTTGAACTCGGCGAGATATGTGGCGGCAGCGTCGTCGATGGCCTTTGCCAGCCTCTCCTGCGCCCGGCGCGCATCAATATCCTCTTTGATGGCCATGCCGATGCTGACTGCACTTGTCAGAACTGTCAGCGCCGGGCCGATACCCTTGCTGATTTTTGAGGCGGTGTTTCCAAGCTTGACGACCCCCTTGCCGTGGAACAGGGGCTTGAGGAACTTGCCCATATCCGTCTTTGAGAGGTTCTTACCGAACATCAGCACGCTCTTGACCGCGGATGTCATGTGTTCAGGATCAACAGCCTTGATACCTTCACCCAGAGTTTGTCCGAACTTGGAGAAATGCTGGCTGTAGCCATTTCCGGTTGCCCCTTCTAGAGGGTCTATGTTTATCGTGCCGCCACCGGCCCGCCCCCGGGCTGCGAAACGGGCCACCTTCTCCACATCCTGGTCCAGGTTCTGGAATTCCTCGGCCAGCGTATCCTCCAGGAAGGTAGACAGGTTGTCGACCATGCGCGTGGTGATGGCCCCAAGCTCGTCATCAGGCATGTCCGGGTTTTCTGCCTTGGAGCGACAGAAGGAGACCACTCTCGAGCGGGAGTTCTGCACGATGTTCTCAAGCCTGGAGCGGGCCTTGAGAATGGTCTGCTCACGGCTCTTGCTGACGGCCTGGGCCAGCTCTTCCACGCTCCGGCTTTCATCGTCGCCGGCCTTCTCTTCCATGGCCGTGGCGGTCCTGTTTATCAGCCCCAGGACATCCCTGGCGGCAGACCGGCAAACGTCAGCGAAATTGCACTGCTCGAAGAAGGCGAAGAGTTTCTTTTCCAGCTCCACTAGGCCGCTTCTTTTAATGAGGGTGGGCTTGTTCTCCATCCGGCCCTTCAGCGCACTCCGGGCGTTGACGATGCAGATGTCCACCTTCTCGACGACGTCCTTGATGCCGGCCTTTTCAGCAGCCTCCTGCATGTGGGCCTGCGCACTGCTGATGACGGTCAGGTAATCCGTGCTGCCGGGCTCGAGGCTCATCTTGTCATTCAGGACGACCATGACCCGCCGGCCGCGTGACACCAGGTCCGTCAGCTCCTCCCATGTTGCGCTTTCGGCTGCGACACCGCCGGTGGAGACCACCATAAGGACGACATCACTGCGGTTCAGTGATTCCTCGGTGACCTTCTCGTGCTCGATGGGCGCATCAATGCCCGGCGTATCCAGCAGGGTGTATCCATGCCATTCATATCCCTTGACGACAGCCGTTTCCGGCCAGTCCGCCATGGCAGCCCTGTCTTCCCCAATCAGGGCATTGAGCAGCGTGCTCTTGCCTGCGTTGTAGACGCCGTAGACCATGATGCGGGGGCGGTCTGTCTTGGATTTTTCCTCCAGTGCGGCCGCCATTTCACTGCTGGCATCGCCACCCAGCCAACGGTCAATCAACGGCCTGACCCTGCTGAAGGTGTCCAGGATGGGAGCGAATTCAGGCGTTGCCATTGTCGAAATCCTTGTTGAGGTGCTCAAGACTGCCGGATACGGCGCTTATCATCTGACCTGTTTCTTTTCTCAGCGTCTTCAGGGAGGAGGCTGTGCCCTTGTTCAGCCAGTCTTTCGTGCGGGCCTCCAGCTGGGCGACGGCTTCATTCAGCCAGATGGCCATCTGATGTTTGGAGTTGCTGATGACGGCCTGAAGATTGTCCCCGGTCTTGACCTTGTTCTCGGTTGTTTCATTAAAGAAGCCGCCCAATCCTTCTCCGGCAGCCGAACCCAGGAATCCACCCGCTATTGCGCCGACCGGTCCGCCTGCCAGTCCCGCCAGGCCTCCAGCCAGAGAGCCGAGTGCATTCCCGATATTGCTGCCGAGTTTGCTCTCGTGCTTGGTCGTGGCGAAGATGTCCTGGAAGTCCGGGATTCCGGAATGACGTGAAAGCGTGAACTCCGGCACGCCATGAGGAGGCCGCCCAATCTCCCTGTTGAAGTCGGTCGCAACCTTTGCCATCAGACTGATGAAGGCGCGTCGCAGGGTGTCGCGATAGAGCGGGTTCTGCTTTTTGGTGGCGAACACCTCAGCCAGGTCTTCGGTCAGCCTATCCAGTACGGGAGTGGTTTCCGCCTTGAGGTCCCTCAGCTGCTTCTCAAGCCACTTCTGTCTCTCCTCGATAACGCCGGCAAACGCTTTACTGGGGACTTCAAATTCATTCAGGGTGTCGAGGGTTTCTTTCAGGCAGTCCCGCACATCCCGCAATGCGGTCTTTTCACGGACACTCGTCCCCTGAGCCTGGAAGGTGTCGAACAGGTCCGTAAAGAACTCCTGCATGCCACTATCAGCCCAGCGCCCCTCCTGTGTGCCATTGCCGACGCAGGCATAGCGGGCCGACACCGAGACGACGGAGAAATCGGCACGACTGACCTCTTCCGGCGTCAGCGCATCCTCTACGAAAGCCTTCATCCGCCTGCACTGTTCCTTGCGGACAAAATCGGACTTCATGGCGAGGACTCTGATGAATTCTCCCTCGGGGGTCTCATCCTCTACAACGTCATCACTGGCCGTAATGACCAGCACGAACGGTTTCCCGCGGCGCAGGAAGGATACAATCTTATCTCGGTCAGACGCACGTTGCGGACTGCCGGAACTCAGGGTGAAGACGATGAGGTCACACGCGTCGATGTACTGGTAGGCCAGGTCTCCATTGGACGCGTTGGGGGAATCAACACCAGGCGTGTCCACCCATGTGAAACCTGGAAGGGAAAATCCCTGAATGGATGACGTGGTTTCAGCAATGCCGACGCCGAACTGCCGCTGCTGCGCCATGATGTCCGCAGACATCTTCTCGTTCAGGCCGCTGCTGTCCTCAAAGAAGAACTCGGGCCTTGGCTGGGCAGTCTCCTTGATTTCCGGTGTCGGAGTGTCCGTCCCGTAGGCGACATAGTTGCCAAGCGAGGATTTGCCGGCTTTTACCTTTCCGAAGACGCAGACCATCCTGCCCTGCCCGCGCCGGAGGTAGAAATCACCGCGCTTCTTGAAGGCGGAAAATGACTGGTCCCAACGCGCCCGGATGTCACCGATGGACGTCATCCATTCCTGACGGGCGGCATAGAGTGACAAAGAGTCCTCTTTCGAAGAAGCGGCAGGTTGCCTCAGGCTGGCTCCGTCCTCTTCGAGGGCTTTAAAAGTTCGTGAGAGTTCGCTCTCAACCTGACGGAGGATATGTAGATAGTGGCCAGTGCCTGTACCGACGCTCTCCCCATCCAACTCGGCAACGCATGACAGAAGTTGGCTGCGGCTTCTTAGCTTCAGTGGGCTGGTAGAATGGGGCATCAGTTCTGCGAGTGAAAGGTTGGAAAAATTTCTTTTGAATACTTTATGGGTACAATGATATCAATGTTTTAATGATTTTATATCGACTGGGGAAGGGGTGTTTTAACTCCTCTACTCCAAATGTAATGTTTGCGGTGATTTATTTTATAGCGGCCGCCCATAGCGGAGCAAATTCCTCCGCCTGCCGCAGAATATTCTGCACGGCCTCATCCTGCATATCAGGGGGGTAGCCGTATTTTCGTAGCAGGCGTTTGACGGCCGTACGCATTCTGGCCCGTGTTGGGGCCATGACGTTCCAATCGACGGTTGCATTTTCTCGGATCGTTTTGACCAGGGCAGCCGCAATCACGCGCAACCTTGGATCTCCCATCGCATCACGGGCACTCTCATTGCGGGCGAGGGCATCGTAAAACGCGACCTCCTCTGGGGTGAGGCCCAGTTCTTCTCCTCGGGCACGAGCCGCGGCCATTTCTTGTGCCAGTCGGATCAGTTCATCTAGAATCTGCACAGAGGTCAGAGCATTGGAATGGTATCGGCCCACGGCCTGTTCCAGCCGGGCGGAGAAAGCCTCGGCTTCTGTCAGGTTTGAACGGCTGCGGCTGCGTATCTGGCCCTCCAGAAGCTTTCGCAAGGCTTCGATGGCCAGATTGCGCTGGGGCATCTCCCGGACTTCCTGAAGAAATCCGTCGGACAGGATGGAAATGTCCGGCCGACCAATCCCTGCGGCTTCCATGATGTCGATGATATCCGTTGAGACGACGGCCCGGCTGACCAGTTGCTTGATCGCCAGTTCGCGTTCCTGGGGGCTGACCCGGTCTGAATCGTCGCCGCTTTGTTTGACCAACGCGGCACGAACAGCCTCGAAAAATCCGACTTCATCGCGTAACGCCGCAGCCTGCTCACTGGCCGAAGCCAGTGCAAATGCTACAGAAAGCGTCTTAACAGCATCTGGAAAGCGTTTCTGCGCAGCCTTTCGGGCTTCGTCGCTTGTGGCGCGTGCAGCTTCTTTCTGCTGCTCTCCCAAAATATGATCGAGAGCCCCCGCCATAATGGAGAGCTTTATTTTTGGCGAGGTACCAGGGAGTAGAGCCGGACGATAATCGAACCCACTGGCCTGTTCAGGGTTGAACATGGCCCGGACAATTTCATAGCGTTCCTGAAGAGCCCGGATCGCCTCGGCCTCATCAATACCGACCTGCTCCCGGTCTCCAGCCGAATATTCTCCCAGAGCCGCCTTCAGGTTCTGAGCCAGACCGATATAGTCCACGACCAGACCACCGGGCTTGCCCTTGAAGACGCGGTTGACGCGGGCAATCGCCTGCATCAGTCCATGCCCCCGCATCGGCTTGTCCACATACATCGTATGCATGGACGGCACGTCAAAACCCGTCAGCCACATATCTCGGACAATCACCAATTTCAGCGGGTCGGAATTGTCTTTCATCCGCTTGGCCAGTAATTCGCGGCGGACTTTCGGACGTTTGCCGATATGCTGCTGAAAGCTGGAGGGATCAGAGGAACTGCCCGTCATCACGATCTTGATGACGCCTCCAGTGTCATCATCGCTGTGCCAGTCTGGACGAAGGCGGATGATTTCGTCGTAAAGCGCCACGCAGATCGCACGGCTCATACCCACGATCATGCCCTTGCCGTCCAGCGCCTCAAGGCGATTTTCAAAATGCTGGACCAGATCCTGTGCGATGCGGCGCAGGCGTGGTTCCGCACCAACCAGAGCCTCTACCCGTGAGTATTTCTGGCTGAGTTTGTGCTCTTCGCTCTCTGACAGTCCTTCGACAATATCGGCCAGTTCGTCGTCAAGCTCGCCCTTAACGTCCTCATCCAGTTCAATGCGGACGAGGCGGCTCTCATAGTAAATTGGCACAGTTGCGCCATCTTCCACTGCCCGGGCAATGTCGTAAATGTCGATGTAATCGCCGAAAATGCCGCGCGTGTTGGCGTCGGCAGTTTCAATCGGTGTTCCCGTAAAACCGATGAAGGACGCATTGGGCAGAGCATCACGCAGATGCTTGGCAAAGCCGTAAGAAACCTTGCCTGTCTCACGATTAAACTTTGCATCCAGCCCATACTGGCTGCGATGCGCCTCATCCGCCATGACCACGATGTTGCGGCGGTCCGTCAGAAGCGGAACGCTCTCTTCGTCACCTTCGGGTTGGAACTTCTGCAGTGTGGTGAAAATGACGCCACCGGATGCCCGCCGGAGCAGTCTGCGCAGATCGTCGCGGCTATCAGCCTGTTCTGGTGTCTGCCGCAGAAGGGCCTGTGCACCGGAGAAGGTTGCGAATAACTGATCGTCCAGATCGTTACGGTCCGTCAGGACGATGATGGTCGGGTTTTCCATCTCGGGATGGCGGGCGATGACGCCAGCATAGAACGTCATTAGAAGGCTTTTGCCCGAGCCTTGCGTATGCCAGATGACCCCCGCTTTGCGGTCGCCACCCTGTGCCGTGGCCCGGACGGTATGCGTTACGGCTTTCCGGCAGGCATGGAACTGGTGATAGGCGGCAAGGATCTTGATCGGGCTGCCATCTTTTTCCGTGAACAGCACGAAATCCCGCACCAGTGCTAAAAGCCAGCATGGCGTGAATACGCCTCGCAAGACGGTTTCCATCTCCTGATGGTTCTTCGGCTCCAGCTTCTCGCCATCGATTGTTCGCCATGGCATGAAGCGTTCACGGTCGGCTGTGAGAGAGCCAACGCGGGCCTCCGTACCGTCCGAGATCACCAGCACTTCGTTGAAGCGGAACAGGGATGGGATAAAGGATCGATAAGTCTGGAACTGATTCCATGCGGAATCCAGCGTGGCGTGTTCGGAACTTGGGCTTTTTAATTCAATTACGCCCAGAGGCAGGCCGTTGACGAAGAGAACGATATCCGGCCGCCGGTTTGCCTCGTTTTTTTCGACCACGAACTGACGCACGGCGAGGAAGTCGTTGCGCTCGGGATGCTCAAAATCCAGCAGTCGCGCCCGGTCGCCAGATTGTGTGCCATCTTCCCGTACGACGTCTACAGGAACCCCGTCGACCAGATAGAAATGTAGGCGGCGGTTCTCGTCTACGACATCTGGCGTATCTTCACGGCGCAGCGCCAGCAGGGCTTCGTCTCGTGCGGCTTGCGAGAGATGCGGGTTCAGGCGATCGATGGCAGTCCGCAGCCGCCCAGTCAGAATAACGTCCGATAACGAGGCGCGTTCGGGATGGGCGCCGCCGGGGGAAATCTCCGGTCCGGTGGTGACGGTGTAGCCACATTCCCGCAGGATATCGCAGGCCCAATCCTCGATCTCGTTTTCGGACAGGAAACTCATAGAGCGTCGGCCACCATTTTCTTGGCGTCACGAATGCGGATTTCGCCGGACATCAGCTTGGGGAGGAGGAGGTCGCGGAGTTGGGCGAGATTACGATTTTCCGTTTCGTTTGCTACAATTTTAGAACAAGTAGGCATCACTTGCCTTTCAAATAATTTTTCGAATCCACTCTCGATGACAGATAATTCTTCGAATTGTTTTTTGTTTATAGACCCAAAAACTGTCCCATTGCTTTCGAAAGATGAGAACACGTCTCGTAGAAATTTCATGGTAAAATAAGTGTAGTAAGGAAGATTTTGCGGATGGCGAACAGAGGCGAGCCCCCGTCCAATGCAGCACTTTTCTTCAGAAAGATTGACATCGCCAACAGGCGCTCTGACGCTTACCAGGCTGTCTAGGGTATTTGCGAACCGGGTAGGTGCGGTACAATACATCCTACGTTGCGGGAAAACTGCACCAAAATCTGTTTTCCCTTGATAAAAAGGAATGCCGATCCCGTCTGGATTATATGTGTCGCCCGGAGGGGATTGTCCCATCGTGACATCAAATTGTCTGCCAACAAGACTATCATCCCACCCCTCCGGCTTCCCCTCATCATCCAGCCTGTCGGGGAAAAGCTCCCAGATTTCGGGGGTGAGATAAGGCGCTTGCCCGGCCATTTTTGCGCGTGTCGGTCCGAAATCGACAAACCAATCCCGAAACAACGCCCGCGCCATCGCCTCCAGCGTCTCGTTCGTCCGACGGTTGAGGTCGATCTTTTTTTCAAACTCCATGTAAATATCGCCGATAAATTTTTGAGTGTTTTTATGAGGCAATGGAATTGAAAGTTTAGAAAAATCACTTTTTTTAAAATGCGGGATCATAGTCCCGACATGCATACGGTCTATCGCATCTTGGATGAGAGGGGATCGGAGTGCTGCAAATAAATAATTTGGATCTACTTTTTGTTTGTTTGCCCGAAGAGCTACCATATCTTGAGCTATGCAAAAATCCACAGGATCTGGAACTAATGCACACCGTCCGGGAGAACCTTTGAGAACAAACAATATATCATTTGGTTTTGGGTGCGCTCGGAACCATTCATTGTATGTATTTTTGTCGACATAACGAACGTTCTCTTTGGATGGATACAATGCTTGATTGGAAACACAATTTGTTGCGATTAAGGGGAAACCTATTTCTGATGTTGGGCATGTTCTCCCACGGTTGTCGACAACAAACGACAGAAGATCATTGAATGGGGCGCTTATTATATCCATGGTGTTTTATCTTACTTCTTTGAAGCATTTAACATGGGATAAGATTTTTTGTGGATATATAGACGAAATTCCGTATCTGCCTGCGCCCAATCCATCACATCGACCTTCCACGGCAATTCGGACTCTGCAAACGCCTCTTCCAGCCGCGCCCGCGTCTCCAGCGGCAACGGTTCATCTCCCATAATCGCCAGATCCAGATCCGAGAACGGCTTGGCCTTTCCCGTCACACGCGACCCAAACGCCCGCACGTCGCGATCAGGCACAATCTCGTTGAGAATACGCAGAACGATGGCCCGTTCTTCGGGTGTGATGTCGATTTGATCTGTCACGCCGTCCGTTCTTTCAGAACAGCCAGCATAAATGCAGCTTCCTCGATAAATGCCGGAATTTCCGCCACGACCTGCTTTGCGGATGCCTCATTATAGGTATGGCTGGTCATGTTGCGCATTTTGCGAAACACGCTCCATTGCGGCCATGCACTTTTCAGCAGTCCCGCTTCATTGGCAGAGCGGATGAGGTCCGGAAAGCCCATCCGGTCATATTCTTCCGGCGAGGCCGCATTGGCTTCGAGAAAGCGTTTGAGCGTTTTATGGCTCAACTCATAAGTGAATTCGAAACGCTGGATCAGCCCGTCACGCAACTGCTCATCGTCCGGATGCGCCACATGGCGCTCCCACCCTTCTTTCAGGCGATTGAGCGCCCGCTCTAATGGGATGAGATACAGGGTCATGATCCCTCCTGCGGGATAATCAGCTTGAGAGAGGTCGCGATTTTGGTGTTCAGCTCCTCGCCCTGACGGAACTGTTCTTGAAGGGTCTTTTCCAATGCAGCGAAGCGTTCACTAAAAGGTACGCTGTCTTCTTCGGCCTCTTCCGTGCCGACATAGCGGCCGGGTGTCAGCACAAAGCCGTGCTTCTCAACCTCGTCAAGCGTAACGGATTTGCAGAAGCCGGGAACGTCTTCATAGGAAGACGCATTCTTCTCGCCACGCCATGCGTGATAGGTGTCTGCAATACGCGCAACATCAGCATCCGTCAGTTCCCGACGGGTTCTGTCCACCATCGTGCCGAGCTTGCGGGCATCGATGAAGAGTATTTCCCCGCGACGGTCCCGCCAGCCCTTCTGGTTTTTGGTCCGGGTCAGGAACCAGAGACAGGCTGGAATCTGGGTGGAATAGAACAGCTGACCGGGAAGTGCGACCATGCAATCTACAGTGTCAGCCTCGACCATCCGGCGGCGGATTTCGCCCTCGCTGTTCTGGTTTGACGACATGGAGCCATTGGCCAAAACCACACCTGCCGTTCCGTTCGGCGCAAGGTGCCACAGGATATGTTGCAGCCAGGCATAGTTGGCATTTCCAGCAGGGGGTTTGCCATACTGCCAGCGCGGGTCTTCCTCCAGTGAGGCATTCCACCAGTCGGAGATGTTGAAGGGCGGGTTGGCGAGGATGGTATCAAAGCGCAGGTCTTTGAGTTCATCCCGCAGGAAGCTGCCTTCATTGTTCCAGCGGATGTCCGCGCCGATGCCCCGGACGGCGAGGTTCATTTTCGCCAGACGCCAGGTGGTGTGGTTGCTTTCCTGCCCGTAAATGGCGATGTCGCCCAGCTTGCCGCCGTGGCTTTCCACGAACCGTTCGGATTGCACGAACATGCCCCCAGACCCGCAGCAGGGGTCATAGACGCGGCCCTTATAGGGTTCGAGCATGGAGACCAGCGTCCGAACGACACTGGACGGGGTATAGAACTCGCCCCCGCGCTTGCCTTCGGCACCGGCAAAGCCGCCGAGGAAGTATTCATAGACGCGTCCCAGCACATCGCGGGCCTGATCCTCACTACCGCCCATGCCGATGTCGGAGATGAGGTCGACCAGTTCACCCAGCATGACACTATCAAGGGCAGGGCGTCCGTAGTCCTTGGGCAACACGCCCTTCAACTGCTCCGGGTTGGCCTTTTCAATGGCCAGCATGGCCTCATCAATCAGTTTACCGATGCCGGGAGAGCGGGCATTGGCCTGAAGATGCGACCATCGGGCGGTCTCTGGCACCCAGAAGATATTCTCAGCCAGATACTCATCGGGGTCTTCTGCGGCTGCCGGATCATCATGCAGCAGGATGGCATGATGGGCTTCAAACGCCGTGGAGATATAACGTAGGAAGATCAGCCCAAGCGCGACGTGTTTATAGTCTGATGGTTCGAGGTTCTTGCGCAGCTTGTCTGCCGCCAGAAACATCTGTTGTTCGAAGCCGAGAGTAGCGGCTGTCCCTTTGGCTTTTGCCCGAGGCGTCTTCTTTGGGGCGGGCTCGGCATCCGGGTTCTTGCGAGGGCGACCACGGGGCATCAGGGCAGACTTTCAAACAGACAAAACACGTCGTTACAATCTGCCTGATAGAACCACACGCGTCGAGACTTGCTTCAACCTTGGGGTGTCTTTCAAATCTCCGGAATGTCTAACCTGAACGTTGAGAATTCCAGCGCTTCGATAACGCTTTTCAGGTTCTGCGCGTTGATAGAACTTGTGTAGTTCATCGTCCCCTGACTGCGGTGTGACGCCTCATGTCCTAGCACTCGGTCAATCCATAACTCCCGAAAGCTCGCATTCTGATTGCGTAGCTTCGTGGAGACCGTGTGCCGGAAACTGTGGAATGTAATCTCAGCGGGAAGGTCGAGCTTCGTCTTCAGTTTTGAGAACGCCTGTCCGAACGCGGCGCCCCTGACACCTTCGCTTGATGTCGGGAGGTCCGGGAAGAGAAAGTGCTGGTCGGGCTTCAAAAAGCTCATGATGCCCGCCTTAATGAGCTGGGAGTGGATGGGAACGAGCCGTGTTCCTGCGGCAGATTTCGGAGACCAGCCGTCCTCTGGATGGGGGCGGACATGGAAGCACGCCACACCTTGGATATTCTCTATGTCTTGGCCGCGTAGATTGCAGATTTCGCCCAATCGTAAGCCGGTGTAGAGCGCGACGTTGACCATTCCTGCATAGGTGCGACGGGAAATGCCGCGATGCTCCCATTGGTCCGGTGTAAGCAGGGCCAGCTCTTCGTCGGTCCAGCAGCGTCTTTCTGTCTTTTTGTTCGTATTGAAGGACCACTGTGACCAAGGGTTTTTGGCAACGATTTCGCGTTGAACGAGTACGGACCAGAGCGACGATAGCCGAGAGAAGTGGTTTTTCGCGGTCTTACCGCTGACCGTTTCCAGTCCTTGCTCTTTCGCGGCCTCTACCGCTTTTCGAATAGGGAGGCGGTTCTTGGATTTTCCGTGAGTTGCCGGAAGCCCAAGGAGCAAATCGTGAAAGTCGCCAGCTGTTGTGCCTGATACTTGCCCGACGGGCAGATCCCCGAACGCTTCGATGAACAGGTCGAGCGTTGTTTTCGTTCCCTTTATCGTGTCTGCGCTTTTGCTTGCGTCATTCAGGATAAAGCGCTGGGCCATAGCGCTGATGGTCTGGGACTTGGCGTTCTTGCGTTTCGTTGTGACGGGGGAGAGCAAGGCTTCAGGCGGTTCGTCTTCGTGCCCCTCGTCAATGGCGGGGGTAGCCACAGACGCGATAGCGCCGCTTGAAGCTTTGATATCGACGACAAGTTTTCGCAGGCCCGCGATTTCATCACGCAGCATAGCCTCGCGGGTCTGCGTGACGGCCGTATGCAGTGCCTGTGTCTGCCTCAAAGTATTGAGGAAAGCGTCGGTCTGTTCGAAATGCCCTGCAATGACATCCACAAAACTATCGACTTGCTGCGTGTAGGCTTTTGTCCGGAGCGCCTGTTGAGCCATTTCGACCTCATGTTTGGCCTCTTCTTCTTTCAGCCGGACGTTGTGATAGTTTTCCCAATCCTTCACGAACTGCTCGTAAAAACGGATGATATCGACAGCGGTCAGGGCTTTTTGTGTTGGCTCTGTCGTCATGCGCCGAATCTCCTGAAAACACTGGCCCGTTTTGGCGTACAGCAGAGCCGCTTTTTGCCGTGCGACAAGCTTACTGGAGGTTTTCAGGGGATGCGATACCTCGCCTCTACCTAACCAAGCCCGGAGGTCTAGCGGGACAGAACGCCGAAAATAATATTGCGATCCGACGATTCGCAGCATGCGTCTAACTCTCCCATTCTGGGAAAGACTGTGGGATAAACGCCCACTTTAACGCCGAGGTGCGTTTTTCTCTGCATTTTCAATGGGTTAGTGGTGCGAGCTGCGGGACTCGAACCTGCTCCGCAACATTTTTGGGGTGTTGGGAGGCTCTCAATTTCAGCAGAAAACTGCGGATATGACGCTCTTCTCAGTGAACATTATGGAGAACAGGTTTGGAGAAAAAATGAGGTGCGTCAAGGATTCTGTTGTGGTGTTTATATTGGGGTAGGGAAATGGGATATACTGTTGCGTAATCGTTACGGGTTGCTGCGGGTTATTTTGGGTCTCTTTGCGGGAAAGTCGTCATGTCGGATGATGGATAAATCAGACTTCGATCAATCATAAAACTTGGGTAAAATGATCGATACGATCTTGAGGTATCGATCATGCGTTAGAATTGGTAGCTTCCAGACTGGCCGTATTTTCAGTTTGAGAAAATCTGTTTGCATGACCTGAAAACGCAGTTCTTGAAGGGTTCAGGCGTCGTGTATGCGATTCAGCGTTTGGGCAAAAGGATCTGATGGATTTCAGGATGGTCCGAATGCTGAGAATTATTGGTCGATTACATGAACGACTTCCGCTACGGCTACGTGTGATTTGGTAGAGCTTGTCACGCTCGGAGCTCTAATCCGAATGGGGAAAGCGGTATATCCGCTATTCTCTTTTCCTCAGATAAAGCTTTTTCCTCGTCTTTCATGCACTGAAAATAGATTTAATGTTGCGGGATTATAAAGGTGTACTCTCAGGCATTTGAAGTAGAGAACTGCTTGTGGCCATATAGGCGGTAGATAGTTGTTTAGATGGGTTTGTTTTTGGTATGAATGAATACTCTAAAATATTTTCTTCAAAAAATAATAGATGTTTAATAGCGATTAGACAAATTTTGCAGGGCGAAATTTTTCATAAAGAAGAGGGAAAGGATCTTTCTAGCCACGATCTGACCGCAGTGGGTGTTCCATAGCCTGTGTCCTTGAGTAGACGGACGATGTCACCTGCTGAGATCACCAGAATGGGATGTTCGTCTTCCTTAATTTCCTTGTACGCTTGCTCATCAACGCAGCTCGTCGTGACGAGAATGCCAAACTGCCTGTGGCGTAGCCTAGAAATCAGACGTGACATCTCCCGGACTCCAACGGCATGTGAAGCTGCATAGCACTTAGCTTCGAGTGCAAAATCTACAAGGATTGCACTTGCTCCTGTGCCAATCCTCATCTGTCCGATCCCGTCCCGGCCGCCATCTCTCGATCGTCTGGTGAGGTCGAGGCTAGCTATATCGGGCACCATCATTCGCGCGAGTTCAGCAGCGCACTGCTCGAAGTCATGCGGGTTATCGGCGAAAAAGCTATGGATGATCGTGATCATCTCTTTCCCGATCGGATCAGAAGGGAACTGCTCAGCGCGTCTACGATGCTGGATCGTGCGTGGAGCTAGAAGCGGTATCACCCGGCCTGTTTCAACCCATGTCGTCCAAACTGGTGGGGCTAAAGAGGCGTTAGGTCTGCCCGCTATGATGCTCTCGATCCAGGTGCGTGCAACATTTTCAGTCCGAAGAATCGTAAAGCGTGCCCGATAGTTCTGGAAGCGATTGTCATTCCTCGTGCGCCAAACCGCTACGAGATCTTCCGCTGGGCGCTGCCCAGCCACGCCCGGCACTCCAAGTCCTAGAAAGATCATGTCGCGCCATTCTCCGGCCGAAGTGAATACCAAGACAGGGGGCACCTTTTGGCGGCCTGCTTCTCCGCCTTGCGCATCTTCAAAGATGCGTTGGAGCAGTGCATTCCCACGGCGTGGTGTTTCATGAAGTGCTCGGCCTGGAGTCTTGTTGTCACCGTAGTAGGTATAGACGCCCGTTTCCCGATCAAGCGCATCGGGCCAGTCGGGATCGCGCTTGTTCGAGGTCAAGACGACAAGTTGCAATTGGTCGATCCGCCCCCTGTAGCGGAAGCCGCCCCCTGTACTGACCCCCACTAGGTTTGGAAGTGGATCGTCCCCAGCGCCCCCCTGGCGTCCGCCCTGATATACGGCATCGACCAATAGATCTGCAGTCGACGTTTCATTGGGACTGAATATTCGCATCGGAAGCGGGCTGACTAGGCTGCGACCGACATTCGGCCGTTAACACTTCGAGTCTTCGATAACGTTGCCGACTCCTTTAGTGCCTCGCTGGTAAGCGAGGTCACGGCTGCCTGCATGACCGGTGGGCAGACACCGTTTCCGAGCAGCTTCACACGATCACGACGTGATCCACGCTCTAGCTTTGCATTTTCGGGATAGCCCATCGCGCGGCGAAGTTCTGGCACTTGCAGCATACGGAATGTCGCCACGCCTTCAGTCCAACGGACCAATCCGAACCGATCCACAGTGGTAAGGGTTCTGATAGGTCTGTCCAGTGGTTGCCATCCTCCTGCTCGATCAGAGCCGTAATAAACAACCAGGAAATCCTTGCCCTTGCCTAACTCGGACATGCCCCGATTTACTCGTGCGATCGTGTTCTCAGATAGATGGCCTCCGAACACGGGACGCGCCTTCCATGCGTATGGCTCGTCGAGAATGACACTTGCTTGGCTGCACGACTCAGTCGGTAGAATCTTTGCAGGCTTACGGAGACGGTCGCCAAGAATAAAAAGTCGCTTGCGGGTCTGAGGGACACCGAAATTTGCGGCGTCCAGCATCTGGACACGCAGGTGATAATGTTCGCTCAGTTCGTTGATAAGTTCCTTGTAGCCATCCCAGCGTCTCATGCCTGAGACGTTCTCAAGCACGATCCAGCGCGGCTCGTACTTCCTAACGAATGGCATGACATACCAGCCCGATCGGCGACTCGTTTCGCACCGTGGCTTGGCGCCGCGAGCGATGGAGTGATGCGTGCATTCAGGTGAGGCGATGAGCAGGTCGACCGTATCGACCCTTGAGAAAAGACTTGTGTCGCTGTTGTCATCAAGACGGGCAGTGATTACCTCAGCCTGGGGAAAATTATCTTTGTAGGTTTCGGCGGCTACGTCCCAAGCGTCGATTGCTCCGACTATTTCCACGCCAGCGGCGCGGGCACCGAGGCTACTCCCTCCTGCACCGCAAAATAAGTCCAACCCTTTGATTTTTTTCACAAATCCCCCCCCCCGATTTCCCTATTCGCGCATCCTCGGCGGTGAGGTTGCCAGGCTCGCAACCAAACGGCAACCCTTTCTATACCCGCCGGAGGTGCTGTGACTTCTTCCACGGACCCACTTGCAGGTCTGATATTCTCATATCTACAGCCTTTCCCGCTTCTTTGGGCACATAGAGATGTCAGTTGTGCGCATCTCGGCGTCGGTTCGCTGTGATTTCCGCATTCCACTTTTCCGATGGCTTCATATGCCAATTTTCAAGCAGCCAACCATGTCAGAAATCGCCGCGGGGCTGTCATATAAATAATGTAGCTTCCTATCTGTTTGCCGCCGCGGAAGTCGTTTCTTTGGCCGAAGGCAGGTCATCATCTCGTTCTGCGGAATTATGTTGCGCTCTCATGAGCGCATACTATTCTGTTTTTAGAAGGGTGGATT
>NZ_BJMK01000037.1 GCF_006539125.1 Gluconobacter sphaericus NBRC 12467 | reverse complement strand
TTGGTGCCGCCCGGGTTTCAAACGCCAATTTCATCGCATCTCAAGTGAGGAGGCTAAATGGATGCAAGAAAACCGGGGAGAACTAACACAGTTTTGACGCGAAAATCTCGTGCCCGGCAATGGCCGATTGCTTAGCAGGCAGCAGTCGCCCTTATGTCGGACGCAAAGTGCACTAGAGCATAATCCGATCAATCTGGTTCATATCCAGAGGCGGTGAAGCACGCAGCAGCCTGGCTATGAGAGACATCGTCGATTGCAGCAGACACCGCGTGCTGAAGAGTGTCGAGGGTTCGCGGTGCCGCCCGTCTGATCCATGCCTTCATTTTGGCGAAGATGTTCTCGATAGGGTTGAAGTCGGGACTGTAAGGCGGGAGGAAGAGCAGGCAGGTACCGACTGCCTCTATAGCCTCGCGCCGCTCTGCGACGTCGGGTCGTGTCTGCTCGCTGGCGTGCGCCGTTTTTTTTGACGATCATGTCGTGACGGTCGAGGTAGTGCCAGATCGTGCTCGGCGCAAAGCGAACCCCATGTTCCGTAGCAAGCTTCTCCGCCAGTTCGACAAGGGAAATGTCAGCCCTGGCTTCAATCGCAGCCAGCAGGAAGGCCGACCACGCTTCAATCCGGTGAGAACGGCGATCGCCACCCTGTTTAAACGCATGGTCACGACCGCTGGCCTGTCACTCAGTGACCCAGCGGATAACGCACGATGAAGACAGACCAAAGCGAACCGCCGCAGCACGACGGGTCGTGCCAGAGGCAACAGCCGTAATCGTGCGGCGGCGAAGGTTAGCAGACAGGGCTCGGGTCATATGGGCCGGCCTCCATACCGGCACATAGTATGAATCAGATTTCGACCAGACGGGGAATCTCAAAATTAGCCCATTAGATCAGATTATGCTCTAGTTGGAACCTCCAAAAGTGGACGTTTGCAGATAGTTTAACTGGCAGACATTGAGTGCGCGTATGGCTATCTCACTAAATTCCTAATGACTGGCATTGATTGAGGCACCAAAGACCTTTCCGGAATTTTCGTTCGAATACCAGGCGGAGTGAGTTGTTGAACGCTGCCAGACGGACTTGATCCGTTTGCTCGCACTTCCACTCTCCAAAAACGGTAGCTGTTTTCTTCTGGGCATCCCGCCAGTCTTTGAAGACGTATGTCTCCTAGACACGCTCCTAGAACTCCATAAAGAACAGACCTGATATTAATTTTGTCTTGCGGGAGAGACAATCCTCTCCACTCCAGGAAACGATTTCGACGTGTCTGACGCGTCTTTTTCAGGTTTTCCTCGGTTCACTCGGGTAAAATTGGAGCGTTCGAAAAACTCTCCAGACTGGGGCGCATAGGCGCACTCTCATAAAAAGCGATACTACCTAGATAGATGAAAAAATATATATTTTCAAGATTGAACAACAGTTTTTTATTATTATCATTAAAAATAATCATATGATGTAATTGATGGAGTTGTGATAATGAAAAAGAAGAATATAGATTTGGTTATATTCGATTGCGATGGAGTTTTGGTTGGTGGAGAATCTCTTTCTACAGAGTTGATGGCAGATGAGGCTCGGAAATATGGGTGGAATATTACAAATAATCAAGCAGATAAGATTTTTTCCGGCGGTGAGCTTAAGAAGATTGGCGAATTAATTGCCGAGAAAAGTGGTTCAAAAGTCCCTGACGATTGGGCCATCATGATGGAGCGTAAAATTGCAGAAATGATGCGTACTAAAGCCGTTACGGTCGATGGTGCCGAAAATATGCTGCAAGACATCATTGCGCTGGATCTTCCCATTCGCGTGGGCTCAAATTCTTCCATATGCGAAATGGATGCAAAGTTTTCAAAAACAGGCCTTGATCAGATTTTTCAAAAAGATCGAATTCATTCTGCTCGCGACCTGAATATTCCTAAACCAAACCCTGATATTTATCTTTACGCTGCTCAAGAAGAAGGTGTCCTTCCCGAAGCCTGCATTGTTCTCGAGGACTCGGATGCAGGCGTGGAAGCTGCTGTGCGGGCAGGCATGACCTGTGTTCTTCTGCGTGATGCAGAAAAACCTGACCCAAAATTTGGCGACGTTATTCGGATTGATCACCTTTCCCAGTTCGCTGGTGTTGTTCAATCCATTGCAAGCAATCTCTAAGCGCAGGTAGGTTAATTATCAATGCGTATTGGAATTGTTGGTTTAGGACGTATGGGGGGAAATATCGCCGTACGCCTCACACGTCATGGTCACAGTGTTGTCGTGCACGACCGTGCAGAAACGGTTACGCACTCTGTCGTAGCGCGCGCCGAAGCAGAACGTGCTATCGGTGTAAACAGTCTTGAGGCACTTGTAAAACAACTTGAAGGTGAGACACATCGCATCGTCTGGGTCATGCTACCTGCGGGAGCTATTACCGAGTCCTGTATCAAAGAACTCGGCAACCTTTTGAGTGACGGCGATATTATTATCGATGGTGGAAATACCTATTATAAAGATGATATCCGCCGTGCTGAGAAACTAGCCATGAAAGGCATATCATACCTCGATGTAGGAACATCCGGAGGCGTATGGGGGCTCGAGCGCGGTTACTGTATGATGTATGGCGGTCCGAAAAATGCTACAGACTATATCGATCCAATTCTTGCCGCTCTTGCTCCCGGGAAAGGCGATATTCCGTTAACACCCCATCGTAACGTCACGGATCTCGATCCTCGTGCTGAACAAGGCTATTTGCATTGCGGGCCAGCTGGATCCGGACACTTTGTGAAGATGATTCATAACGGCATCGAATACGGGATGATGCAGGCTTTCGCTGAAGGCTTTGACATCATGAAGAACAAGAATTCACCTCTTCTGGCGCCAGCCGATCGTTTTGACCTAAACGTCGCCGATATCGCGGAAGTCTGGCGCCGTGGTAGTGTCGTGTCGTCATGGCTTCTGGATCTGACAGCCGAAGCGCTGGCCAAATCAGAAGAACTCACCGAGTTTTCAGGCGAAGTCTCTGACTCAGGAGAGGGCCGATGGACGATCGAAGCTGCGATTGAAGAGGACGTGCCCGTACCGGTTATGACCGCAGCCCTCTTTACCCGTTTCCGTTCACGTTCAGGTAACAGTTTTTCCGAGAAAATCCTGTCCGCTCAGCGTTTTGGCTTTGGCGGCCATGTCGAGCAGAAATAACATCACCTTAAAAGAATCACTCATTGTTTCCTCGAATCCCACAAGAGGGGCCGCCTTTATCATGAGATTTTTTCTCATCAAACCTTGAATTTCTCAACTTTTCTATAAAGCAGTTTTGTCAAAGGCATGCTGCATTTTCTTCGGGCGGGTTGTACCTGGCGGACACGCATCAACGCGACGACAAGTTGAGCCCCGCCTAATCATGGTCTGCCGTTGAGTAGAGCAGGATGTCTGGGATACTGCGTCGCAACCTTGGAGTTGAATGATAACCGGCAGCATCCATGTTCGATGCTACAATCAGGGAGTGCCTTTCGTCTTAGTCCTAAAAGGGGGCAGGGCTCGGATCATAAAACCACAAATGCCGTGGTGGCATTGTAGAAAGGTGTTCCAGCCCGTCTGGGCAGTCCTGAAGGTTTGATAAACTTATAGCTTTTCTTCGCCCAACCGTCAGTCTGGTAATATTACTGTTGAGCATTAGGGCAGGAATAAAACCCGGCCCCAAGGTCGTCGTTGGACCGCGACGGAATTGACTGGCGTGTCCGCTGAAAAATTTTCCGCCGGCAAAGCCGATCGTCAGCATTCCCGCCCTAAGCGCCGTCAGCGCTCCGGAATGTCCAACTTGAATGTTAGGAATTCCAGCGCTTCGATAACGCTCTTCAGGTTCTGCACGTCGATGGAACTCGTGTAGTTGATTGTACCCTGACTTCGGTGTGACGCCTCATGTCCTAGCACTCGGTCAATCCATAACTCCCGAAAGCTCGCATTCTGATTGCGTAGCTTTGTGGAAACTGTGTGCCGAAAGCTGTGGAACGTAATCTCGGCAGGAAGGTCGAGCTTCGTTTTGAGTTTTGAGAACGCCTGGCCAAACGCTGCCCCTCTGACGCCTTCACTTGACGTCGGAAGGTCGGGAAACAGGAAATGCTGCTCCGGTTTCAGAAAGCTCATGATGCCGGACTGGATGAGTTGGGAGTGGATCGGAACCAGTCGTGTTCCTGCAGCAGATTTCGGAGACCATCCGTCTTCTTGATGTGGGCGAATATGGAAGCATGCCACGCCTTGCACGTTCTCAATATCCTGACAGCGAAGATTGCAGATTTCTCCCAGCCTCAGGCCTGTATAAAGGGCGACATTGACCATTCCGGCATAGGTCCTGCGTGAGATTCCACGATGTTCCCATTGTGCTTGTGTCAGCAATGACAGCTCTTCATCAGTCCAACAGCGTCGTTCTGTCTTCTTCGTTGTGTTGAGGGACCATTGCGACCACGGGTTCTTGGCGACAATTTCCCGTTGAACGAGTACGGACCAGAGTGAGGACAGGCGGGAAAAATGGTTCTTTACCGTCTTACCGCTCACGGTTTCAAGTCCTTGCTCTTTCGCTGATTTCACAGCGTCTCGAATGGGCAGGCGGTTCTTGGATTTCCCATGCGTTGCGGGAAGAGCAAGGAGTAAGTCGTGAAAGTCGCCTGCTGTTGTTCCCGTTACCTGATTAACGGGTAGGTCTCCAAAAGCTTCGATAAATAGGTCGAGGGTTGTTTTCGTGCCCTTGATGGTGTCCGCGCTCTTGGTGGCCGTTAGGGTCCAGCGCGTATGGCGATCCTTATGGGACAATTTGGATGGCTTGTCCTGCCAGTCTTCAGAAGTATGCCCTGCTCAGAGGTCGACTTTCTCAACGTTCGTATGATGCTGCTTTGGAGCCGCTACCAATGTCGCGTCCAGGATCTGACCTGACATCAGCAGATAACCGGCGTTCCTCAAAGTAGCGTCAAAGTGATTGAATATACTTTCAATGGCACTCGCCTGTGTCAAACGCTCGCGAAACAGCCAAACCGTTTTGGCATCAGGCACCTGGTTCGACAGCTCCAATCCCAGGAAGCGCATGAAGGAGAGGCGGTTGTTGGTCAGATATTCTATCCGTTCATCGGAGAGATTGTTCGGTGTCTCGATCATCAGCACCGGGACAAAACCGTCACAGGCCCAATCTCATGTTGAGCACATCTTTGCCGATCAGAAGCCACAAGCCGGACTATTCATCCGAACCGTTGGCATCGCCCGAGCCACCATGAGGATCGGGCTCGTCGATATCGTCTACAACATGCGCCGCTTCCTCTTCCTTGAAAGATTAAACACGAGCGCGTAGTCATTTAGCGGGGACAACACCCGATCTGCTCAAAATTCAGATCGAAAGCGATCCAAAAAAACCGTTAATTAAATCGCCAAAGGCCAGAAATTACAGACCAAGCGCATCAATCAGGGGTTCTCCGATCCTTCCACTTGTTTCAGCTTCAGGGCGGTAGCATGGGAGGAGTGTGCCTGATTAAAAGATAGTTTGAAATTTATACATTGTAAAAAAGCTGGAAATCAGCCCCGCATCAACTTCGGCCAACTTTGCAACAGAGCCCCAGAAATTATGACTTCCACCCAAAAAAGGGAAACCACTCCCCCATCGCATCGAGAATGACGCGATTCATTTCTGGAGTCAGCGTCTCTTTCCAATCACCAACAACGCCTTTGCGAAAAAACTCACTGTTACGTCCTTCGCCTGGCGCACGCCCACCCGACAGGGATGAAAACGCAGTCTTCGCGAGGCAGGCATCGACGATGTTCGAGGTGCTCTCAACTCCTAGAAAATCGAACAACCTGGAGACGCTCGCCTTAGGATCCGCGATCAGCGCCTCGTAACTCACGATTGCGCATGCGCTCGGGTATTGCGAGCACAGTGCCAGCATGGCTTTCGTGCCCTGAATCATCGGACCGAGCGAATGCAGAATGAAGTCCATCGGGGAAGCATCGTGCCCTTCATTCCGTGCAGCCTTATAAAAAATATGGAGAGCGGATGTGAGTGCATCACGTGGGTCTCGCACGACACCAACAAATTTGGCATGCGGAAAAAGGCGCTTCAAACGCGGAAATAGAAAGACGTTTTCGGGCGTTTTTTCACCAATGGCGCTATAGTTTCCGCCGCGACATTGTCGATTGAAAGCGCGCAATATTCCTGTCGCCAGAAGGAAGTCCACATCTTCGTCATCAGGAAGCTGATACCCACCAGACTGCCTGAACAAAGTATTGTTCTTCTGACTCAGAGCCTGACGCCATTCCTCCACAATCCGGGTCAACCCCTTTTCGAGGTGGTGCGGAAACAACCCTTCGCCTTTGCAGCATACGTCCGGGTGTGCATCGAACAGTAGCTGGACCCAGGTTGTGCCAGAGCGTGGAGCGCCGCCGATAAAAAAGAGCTGACGTTGCTCGATATCGGCGAGGGCATCCCCACCGGCACGCCAGCTCAATCTTCCGGGATTCGTTTCCGCCATTAACCTGCCCTACCCGTCAATGCGACCGGGAGATGGTCCACACCGACTGCCGCACGTAATCCGCTAATGACGTTCTTCCTGCCGTGATGATTCTGGATCATGGCAAGGCCTGCCTGACGGAGTTGTTCATACTCCGCACGGTTTTCGTGGAGTTGCAAGATCTGACGCGCGATTGCGTTAACATCCGTTGTCGTCTGCAGCGTAAGGAGTTCGATCGGCAACATCATTCCTTCAGCAGCGATATCGCTCATCACACATGGAACGCCATTAGCAAGAGAATCCAGAACCTTACCTTTAACGCCCGCCCCAAAGCGCAATGGTGCAACGCTGAGCACCACACGATTGAAGAGTGTCTTCAGTTCAGAGACATAGCCGGAAATTTCCACGCTTTCACTCGCCAGACGACGCACCGCTTCAGGCATCGCACTGCCAGCCAGGATGCACTTTATGTCCGGCCGCTTGGCCCATACGTGCGGCATGATCTCACGGACAAGCCATTGGGCTGCGTCAACATTTGGCGCATGTCCATAGTGACCGAGGAAAAGCACGCCCTGTCGCTCAATGGGTTGCTTGGCATCAGTGCGCAGATCGATCGACCATGGTACCTGATGAACCACAGCCGTTGGCACGAGACGTCTCAGGATTGCCGCTTCTTCGGAAGAATGCGTGATCACCGCATCGGCCTGCCACGCGGCAGCACATTCCGCCAGACGCAGCTTCCGCGCTTCGGTCAGTAGCTCCGGTCTGCCTTCGAGTGTTGCCTGACGCTCCAGGCGAACATGATGCAGGTCGGCAACGCTGTAGAGCACGCGTGCACTTTGCTGGTGCTGGCGCGTCAGAGCCATATACCGAGATGCATTGTTGACCCGATGAAGATAGACAAGATCGAAGCCTCTCGCCTGTTTGCGAAGAACGTCTTCAACAGACGCATAGAATGGTGCATGCCAGCACGTGATACCTTCCGACAGAAGGCTGGCACGGATGGCCGCGCCATGAGGCGCTTCCATCTCTGAGGCCGCTGCGAAACTGACATCATATCCGAGCGCCTGAAGTCCTCGCATATGCGACAGGATCGCGCATGACCCAGCGTCACGTGTTGTATCGGGTAACTGCTCATCAATAATCAGAGCTCTGCGCACTGGCGTCTCAGGCCCGTCATGAGTGTCGACAAGCATTCCCCCGGAGCGACGGATCAGCCGACGCCGCCGATCCTGCGCCTCACGCCCTGATGCTTCATTCGCCTGGTGCTGCCGCAAACGCTCAGCCTGAGACAGAAGGAACGACAGTACTCTCTCGCGATCGTGACCAACTGCAAGTCCATCGACTGCCCGGGTCACGCTTTCGGCCAGATCAGCGTCAAAGCTGTCGGCCGCCTCGATCACAATCGGAGATCCCATTAGCTCCGCGCCATCATGCGCACGACAAACCTGAATAATGTGCCGGGACATTGGTGACAGGCCGCCGGGCAGCAGAATATCAAAGCCGAACCGTCCTCCCTCATAACCCGCCGCTGCGAGATCCGCACGATACGTATTGGCAAGTGTTTGGGCGATACACTGTCCATTATCAAAGATCTGCACCGTTACCGGCTCTGATCCATGTGTGGAATCATAGGCCCACCCGGCAATCCTTTGACGACTTGTATGATCCAGGAAGCCCTGCCCATGATCCGCTACCGGTCCATTGGGACGGACCAGCACGGTCGGCGACAGAGAGGGGTCAGCTTCGATTACCCAGGGAGAACCTTTGAGATCCTGCCCATCTTCTGCCCGTACGACGCGGATTATGTGGCGACTGTTCGGTGAAAGGCCACCCGGCACAATAAATTCGAATGCGTTGTGTCCGTTACCGATACCGGCCCCAGCAAGATCAGTGCGATAAATATCTGAGAAAATCTCTGCAAGGACATGCTCGCCGTCTAGAACGCGCAGTTTCACAGGCGCTTCGGGGGTCGTTTCATGGAATGCCCACCCTGCGATGCGGCCGCTTTCAACGACATCGACAAAGCCGCTCAAAGGCCCAGCGTTAACAGGATGCTCTCCACCGGTCGCACGCAGGACCAGTGCGCGATTGATGGCTGCGAGTTCCTCGCCGTCCTCGACACGCGGCGCACAATATCGAGCTTCCGTCCGCACCGCATCGGGATAAAGCGCACGATATTCAACGGCGTTATGAAACATGCCGCGACTACCGTCATCGACGAAAGTCTCCGACGCAGCACCCTCAGCGAGAATAACATCATGTGTATCAAGTTCTAGGTGAAAGTAGTCCACCCGGTCTACGTTTTCCATCCTCAGGATAGAAACACCGTTCACAAGTGCCTCGGCGGGAATAAGAACGCCGTCCAGATACATTGCATGCAGCGGCGAGACCATTAGATCGCGGGCAGGAACGGCATCGCCCAATGAGCCGGCCCTGAACATGACAGGGAGCACGGCAGGGTTTGTCGCCGCAAACTGTCCGGCATAACTGCGTCGTCCAATCCATCGGATCGGGCGCATGGCTCCCGAGATGGTCAGAAGCCGATCACCAATCGTCAGATTCTCGACAGCGACGTCACCACGTTCCGTCGCGATGCGCGTGCCTCGGCAATAGCACGGCGTTCCCTCGGCCGTAATCAGCGTGTCGCCGTGCCCGTCATTGGAGAGAGCAAAATATTCGCCTGTGTAGTCACCAGTCAAGCTCAGCGTTGTCGTGGTTCCATCCGCCGTTACCGTAAGGACTGAGTTGGCATACGAGACCGAAGTCTCATCACTGGAATATCCCACGTTCAGAAGATCGATTTGACCGCCCTGCTCAAACACAATCCCGGAAGCAACGTCGTTGCCGACGTCAGTGAGAGTTAACAAAGCACCTGATTTTATGGCCGTTCCGGAGGTAATGCCGTCAAAGGAAACAAGTTCATGTCCCCCGGAACTGATCACAGTACCGTCTGCGGTGCCACCCGACTGGACCTGCTCTTCCCCGCCGGAACCGATCACCGTGTTGTCTGTCGTGCCACCGGAATAGACTTGCAGAACGTCGCCAGTGGCAACTGCGAAACTCGACAATGAGCTGCTTCCAATTGCCGAAACCAGCGCACCGCCGGACTCTACAAGCATGGAAGCGGAGATGACTGTTGCCCCAACACTCGACGTGTAAGTTGCAGAGCCGCCAGGCGTTATAACGAGCGTTCCGCCGCTCTCAACGACGCCTGAGATAAGCTCTCCGCCAATGAGAACTAAGTCACCACCAGAACTTATAATCGTGCCGGACGCCGCACCAATGGCGCTAATAAATGCCTGACCACCGGAACTGATTATTGTGTCGGCTGCACCACCATCGGAAACATATTCCCGCCCACCAGAACTAACGATCGTGCCATACGTAATACCACCATCAAGCAGATCCTCAATGCCACCCGCACTGACAATTGTGTCAGACGCAACAGCATTATCGAAAAGATACTCAGTGCCGCCTGAGCTGATAATCGTATCAGACACAGTGCCCGCAACATAGAGGCCGCCACCAGAATTGACCGTCGTGCCCGACGCGCTCCCCCCACCCGAAACATACTCCGTGGCACTGGCATAAATCGTAGTGTCAATTGCGTATCCACCAGAAGAGATACTTTCTGTCCCACCTGCGCTGACTATTGTGTCAGACGTAATGCCGCCAGAAGAAACTGTTTCAGTGCCACCCGAACTGACGATCGTGCCGGATGCTTTGCCTTCAGTTAAAACAACTTCCGCACCGCCTGAACTGACAATCGTGCGAGACGTAAAACCACTTGAAACACGTTCCACGCCCCCCGAATTGACGACCGTGCCAAACGCATAGCCGTGAGTTAAAACAAGCTCCTCCGCACCAGAGCTGACTGTTGTGCCAGACGCAAAACCACCGTGGGATACATATTGAACGCCGCCTGAACTGACGACTGTGTCAGACGCATGACCACCATAAGACACAACCTCCGAGGCGCCTGAGCTTACGACTGTGTCAGACGCAACACCACCATAAGACACAACCTCCGAGGCGCCTGAACTTACGATTGTGCCAGACGCAACACCACCATAAGACACATATTCAATGCCGCCGGAACTTATCACAGCGCCAGACGCAGTGCCGCCAGATAAAGCAAGCTTCCCGCCGGAACCGATCACAGCGCCATCTACCGTGCCCCCGGAATAGACCTGCAGAACCTCTCCAGAGGGAACTGCGAAATCGGACAAGAGGGTGCTGTCCAGCGTTGAGACCAGAACCCCAGACGACCTCACAATGATGTCGGCGGAAATAACGACCGCGCCGACATCGGAGGTGTAGGACACGCTCCCCCCGGGGGTCACAATGAGCGTGCCCCCATTGTCGATCGTTGCCGATGAAACATTGCCACCATAATCAATTAATGTGCCACCGGACATAACGACCGTCCCGGTGGCAATTCCGGCGGATACCTCTTCAACACCTCCGGAACTGATGACCGTTCCGCTGGTTGTTCCCATTAGATCTACAAGCTGCTTGCCACCATCCGTGATGATCGTGGCAGATGCTATGGAAGCCCAGCATACCTCTTCAACACCTCCGGAACTGATGATCGTCCCGATGGTCGTGCCACCGCCAGAGGATACGTATTCGAAACCGCCCGAACTCACGGTAATGTCGATCGTGGTGCCTCCCGGCTCGATCATAAGTTCATCGCCGGCACTGAGGATCAACCCACTAGATGTTATTCCGGCTGAAACATTATATGTGGTCATGGCGCTGATTTTCCGAAAGTGTGCTGTGAGAAGGCAGTGCTGCATTGGCAACGAAGGCAGGGATAGTCTTCACGGCGCTTATCACCTGTTGAGCGGTGATAAGGCGCGTGCATTCAAACTGGCGCGGCGTGCCCGCATGCCGTGGACATTGCAGGAAGTCATGATGATCAAAGCGGAGCGCGGGGTCGTTCCAGCAGGAATTGCACGCATACCAGTTGATGATCCGAAACGGTGTCTGGAACTCGTTCGTAGGGTGCGTGAAGCCAGAAATAAGGACTACTGGAGTGCGTGCCGCCCAAGCAAGCCAAGACAGACCGCTCGATAGGCCTACGAAGAACGCGGCATGATGCAACCAACGCGCTCGCTCGCTCAGCGGCTGGTTTCCGGTTTCGTCCTCCGCACCATGGGGAATATGATTCCAGACAATCCCGCTCCCATGGATCGGCTTCTGATCGATGCAGATCACGCGGTAGCCAGCGTTTTTTAGAAAGCGGGTAAGGTCGCTCCAGCCACCTGGATTATTCCAGTATTTGCATTGAGCGCTGCTCTGGACGGCGATGCAGACATAAGGCTCGGGGATCGGGCGACTGCTGTCGGGCAGAACCAGTTGTGCCGCTTCCTCGGCAGGGTTAACCCCGAGAATATATCCGGCCGTCCGATGAAGCCCGACGAAGCGAAAGTCGGTTGGCTGCTGGTTATTGTCCTTATCGTCGAAGAACAGCCCTAGGCAGTAAGTCGCGTAGGCTCGCTCGATGAGTTTATGCTCTTCAGCTTCTTCCGGCGTCACTAGGTTTAATTGTGGGTAGGCGTCGCGTAATAGGGGAATAATCAATCCAGAAAGCACGCACGTCACGTGGGCACCATGGCGTTCGGAAAAACGTGCGGCGTAGGGAAACCATGCTAGGGTGTCACCCAGAGTTCCAATCGGGAACTGTATAACAACCTGCTGAGCGCGCGCATCGTAACTATGCGAGAAAACAGGGTATTCAACACCCTTTTCGTCAATTTCACTAATCTCGATCGCAAAGCGCACGTAATAGCGTTTCGATGACCTGACAAATGCCCCTGCGTTTTCGCTCGCAAAAATGACATTACCTGTGTCGAGGTCCTGTAACCGGATCCGCCATTTCCCATCGGCACGGAGAGGCAAAGACACGCGTGCGCCCTGGTTAAAGTCAAAGCGAATGCCGAAGGCGGCCTCCAAGACGGGTAGGGCACTCGGTGAGATAAATGGCGCTTTGCCCACCGTAACAGTCGATGTGTCTGGTGATGATCCCGGCCGTTCTGTCACCCCGACTTCATTATTAGGTAGAAGTTCGAGCATTATGGCAATTGCTCAATGGACGTGCCACTTCTACGTGGACACGAAACAATCAAGCTTGCATCGCATATGCTGCTTACAGACACGGCCCTAAATCCAATACGAACTTGAAAATTTCGGAAAGCATAATAGTACTTAATTATAAATTATATTTTATAACATCGTAATAACAATTACACCTTAGAATTCTGCAACCAATTTGCAACATTAACAGAAAAGATAATAAGTTACGGACACGTTCGTGGATTGAAGCGTTGGCTGCAAGGGCCCATTGTCGATCTCCCCAAAAAAGTTACAAAGACCGACAAGAATAGATCGTCAGTTGACGCAGAGATGGAGGGTTCTTCGAACCATCCAGATGCCGCCGCAAATAATGGCGCGCGCTTGAGAGAGGGGCTTCTGGATAAAACCAACACGGTCTATCGCTCAAAAGCCAACGAAGAATTCATGGAAAAGCAGGGCTTTGTCTCAAAGGTTCACAGGAAAAAGCCTCATCTTAAACCTATGCCCCTGCATATCCAGAGATCCAACGCAGGAAAGTCGGTGATCCGATCCCGCGTTGAGCACGTCTTTGCCGATCAGAAGTCACAGACAGGACTGTTCATTCGGGCCGTCGGCATCACACGGGCCGCCGTGAGGATCGGGATCGCCAATATCGTCTATAATATGCGCTGCTTCCTCTTCTTGGAACAGATCAGCATTACAGCATAGCAATCCAGAGAAGGAGGCCTTCTCTCTACTCAAAACGCAGAGCGAAAGCGATCCAAAGAGCCGTCAATCAAATCGCCAAAAGCCCAAAAACAGAACCAAGACACATCAAACAACGGTTCTTCGATCCCTCCACGTTATACAAAATGGCCGTTATGCTTTTCTTTTCCATACTCGACGGATACCGTCTTTGGTGAGCGGATTCATGATCCAGTCAGGAAATTGAGCATGAAGTGCAGTAGTAACTTTTTCTACTGAATCATCTTCAGATAAGCTACTTTTTTTAGCTTCGTGAGTTTTTGTTATCAGTGCCATCATAAACGCTTCTTCGTCGCTAATTAGCTTTTCACCTGGTCCTGGAGGACTGTGATCAGGAATGACCAGCTTAGGTTTCAGTGGCGCAAAAATTTGGAGTGTGTGAAGCCACTCTTCAGGTCCAATATTGCCACCAAGAAATGTTGGTGTGGCAAGATTCTGGACGACATCTCCCGTTACAAGAGCGCGATCTTCTGGAACGTACACCAATGTGTCGCCATAAGTATGTGCAGGGCCAGCCCAAAAAATACGTGCATGCACGTCGCCTAGATCCAGTGTTTTTTCATTCTTAAAGAGCTCAGGTTTTCCGTAATCTGCTTTACTCAGCGCTTCTGCATTATGAATGCGAAATCTTTCGAGCATACGTCCTTTGTCAGCATTCAGCTCATTCTCTTGAATGCTTGGGCGCAGTAGTTTTGTGCCAGAAGGGAAGCCGCCAAAGCCTGCGGCGTGTTCGGGATGAAAATGTGTTGTGGTGAGATAAAGCGGTTTACCAGGTGCGAGGCGCTCGACTTCTTCTGCAATGACGTGCGCCGCTGGATTTCCCAGTCCAGTATCGACAACGAGCACAGCTTTTTTACCAACAATGATGGGAATATTAGGATAGCCTGGGATCATCCAGATATGTGCGCTGAGTTTTTCAGTTTTGCTGGCGTCAAGCAGGGGTACAGTTTTCCCTGCTGGAACCTCAGGAATAGTTGGAGCTTTAAGAAGAGGTAATAATACTCCTGAAGCAGAGCTGCTATTAAATGATACTGACATTGCAAGACATAAAAAACAAAAATGCTTCCATCGTAAGTGTGTTTTTGCCATTGGAATATTCCGCTTGTGATTAATGTTCTCATAATTATTAAAACATTACTGTTCAAAATTTCATAGAGAGAATATATCTCTCTTTATAGGGCTTGGTATCGATAAGATAATTTCTGAATCTGATACCGTAATAAACAATGATTTATGTGTTAATTTACAGAGATAATGATATATGCATTGTAATTTATATGTATATTAATAAATAAAACTGGATAAATATTACAATAATCTATAGTATAATAGAAAAATATTGTCTTCATTAATTATGAGACTTAATTCCGTCATGAAATTGAGTGTTCGTTTTTACCTATCTGCGGCCGAAATTCCGCTTCCCCCCCCCCAGAGGGAGCAGATTGCAAAAAGGACAAGGGGGTCAACGGGGGATATAATCCCCCTTGCCAGCTGCTCGATGTACCCCTTTGGGTAGCCATTGAGCACTGCTGGCTCCCGCCTAACTCCAGCCTTTTTTGAAGATATCGTCGGGATAGGAAATCGCCTCGACGGTCTGTTTGAGGTTGGCCGTTGTGATGCCGCTGAGATAGGTTGAAGTCCCTTGGCTTTTATGTGTTGCCTCGTGGCCCAAAAGTCTATCAATCCAGATTTCCCGAATATCGGCTGAAGCGTTCCGCAGTTGCGTCGAGACGCTATGCAGGAACGAATGGAACGTAATCTCAGCAGGAAGTCCGAGGCGGGTTGTCGTGGTCGAGAACGACCGCCCAAATATCGTACCCCGAACGCCATCCTTCGACGTGTTGAGGCCGGGAATAAGATAGGGGCCGTCCGTGGTGTCTTTCAGGGTGAGAAGTCCTGCCTCAATGAGTTTGGAGTGCACAAGAAGAATTCGTGTTCCAGCGGCTGTTTTGGGGGACCATCCATTGTCTGTATGAGGCTGGATGACAAAGCAGGGAATACCGTCAATCGTTTTCAGGTCTTCTGTTCTCAGATGACAGATTTCCTCCAGCCTCAGACCTGAATAAGCCCCTAGCATCGTGATGATGCGGAATGTGCTTTCAGAGACAGAACTGCGAGGCCAGTCTCCTGTCATGAGGGTTTGTAATCCCTGAGTACTCCAGCCCCTACGAATGGAATGGTCTTGGAACCATTCTCAAAGCTCCATCCAATCCATGGGTTTTTCTTGGCCAGTTCTCGTTGCAGTAACTGGTTCCACAAAGCTGAGAGCCGCATCATGTGGTTCTTTACGCTCCTGCCCTTCAGCCACGGCTCGAGAAGTCTCCTCAAGCAGTTCGGTGGTTCTCGTGTGCAGCAAAGAAGCCCGTTTGCGGGCTTCGTTTTGATAGCTGGTTCTTAAAGAAACCCAGATTTCCCGCTGATTCAGCACAGAGCGTAGGGCAGGGGGTACGATTCGGCGGAAGTGATAAGTGGTGCCGCGAATACGGAGCATGAGACGTCCTTCGGTGGGGAAGGACGTTGGAGCAAAGAGTGTCTTTGCCCCATTCAGGCCGAAAAACCGTTCATTTCCGGGAAGTCTGTGGTGCGAGCTGCGGGACTCGAACCCAATGTTGCGGGACGCGTCCCGCAGCCAAACCCTTGAAAATACGTCGAAAACGCCGACGCCAGTCTTTCCGCGCCTTAACAACAGCCCTGATTCTGGCAGACATTCTGGTAACGTCAAGCCTCTCTTGAGAGCTCTCATTGTAGGCAGTCGCACGATGTGTGGAGACTGGACTCAATCGTTACAAAAGGCTTCAAGAATATCTGAGACTGTACGGTTAACGTGGTGGTCTCACATGACCCGCGTGCCCTGAAATTCCAGTTCTATTGGGACTAGAATAGAAAGCTGGCAGCGAACGAAATTATGAATGAACGATGGGACATATCATGAAAATTTCAGCTTTCGCACTTTCGAGCTTTCTTTTTGCCATAGCGCCTTTTTTGTCTGGAGGTGCGGCTTTGGCAGATGACATCCATATGGCCCAGACCCGTTTTGGTTTAGCAGATGGTTCCGACAATGTTCTCAAGGTGAATGGTCATCTCACTACTCCTGAAATCGACGGCAATAGTGGAATGTTTGTCGAAAAAATTACCTAGACAGCGGATGCGGATTATCTGCTTCTGACTGACGTCGGAGGAACAGGCTGTCCGGCCCTGTTTTCCATCGTGAAGGTAACCGGAACCTCTGCAACTCCGATGGCCTGGTTCGGGAATTGTGATGATGAGCCGCAGCGCGCTATCGTTCCGGGTCAAAGTGTGACGCTGACTTTTCCAGCCTTTCGTCCACTTCGCTTTAAGGGTACCCCCGCAGCAACGTATGTCTATGACATTCCCACGGGTGTTTTGAAGAAGGACGGTAAAGCCGTTCCAACAGCCTGCAAAGGTAAATGCGAGTAAGATTTACCTTAATAATTTTTGAATAATTATTTGCCTGTCTGGTGTGATGTTTCCGGGCAGGCACTCCATGGGGAAAAATTTATTTTAAGAAATTTGATAGTTCCTCTAATTTTCTTCTGTCGTTTTCTGAAATTCGGTTTCTGAATTGCTATCCTGTTTTTGGGAGTTCTGCTGTCCTGAGCCAGCAGTGTCGAATGGCTACCCATTCAACAGCTGGCAAGGGGGAGTACCTCCCCCGTTGACCCCCACAGACGAAAACAGGATGCCCCGTTATGCCTATTGCCCCATCTCCATCCCATCATCGGTCTTCTCGCCTCTCTCTTCGGGCCTCGCCCGTAGAGCTTGAACGATGGAACAAGGCCGCTCATGCCCTTGGGCATGTCAGCACAGCCCAATGGGTTCGGAGCTTGCTGCACGATGCAGAAATTTCTCATCGCTCAGGCGGCGACATTGGTTCCGAGATCCGTAGCCTGCAAAGCGAATTGTCCCGAATTGGCAATAACCTGAACCAACTCGCTCATATGGCCCATCTTGGGGATGCCGTGGCTTGTGCTGACACACTTCAGCACATCGACCGCCTCAAAAATCGCACGGACAGTTTGCTGAAAACTCTGCGTCCGGCACGTATCCGGCGGGTTAAGATTTTATCGCACTCTGTTCCCGTGCACTTGGTGCACTGAACCGGCGATCAGGTCTTCGCAAGGTGCGATACGATGATTGTGCAGGAAACCAGAATTAAGAGCAGCAGCGGGCATCAGGCGGTTTCACGTCATGTTCTCTCGGGAGCCAAGAACGAAGCCATCCGGCTCATCTCGGGCAGTGACTATCTGCTCAAGGATTGGATGAAAGAAGCGAGGCGTGAGGGTGTTCGATACGGCCTGCGTCATATCGCCTTTAATCCTTCCGGAGTGATGACGGACCAGCAGCTCTCTGACTTTGCAGGAGACATCTGCCGAGAACTGGGAGCTGATTCCAACCGAACAACCTTCGTGATTCATCAGAAAGACGGGAAAACTCACGGCCATCTCTTGTTGCCTGAGTGGCAAGAGGACCATGTTCTCAGCAGTAAATTCACATGGCAGCGTCTGGAGAAGATCGCCCGTCTGGAAGAGCTGAGATTGGGTCATACTCTCGTTCCTGGGCGGCATGACCGGGCTATAGCAAACGCTCTGAGAGAGGCGGGAAACTCCGAGGCCGCAGACAAGGTTGCGGC
>NZ_BJMK01000036.1 GCF_006539125.1 Gluconobacter sphaericus NBRC 12467 | reverse complement strand
AGTGCAAGGTTTCGCGCCGTCTTAATGACGGCCAACACGCTGCTGCACAGCCTACACTCCTGATAAAGCCCCCTCGCGCAGAGGTCTTTATGGCGTCTTGACGTTACAAGAATGTCTGCCAGAGTTCGGGTGAATATATGGTCAATTCAGACATCCTCACATCAGGTCTCAATCTTTTATAAGTGCGCTATCCTGACAATCCTTTGGAGCATTAATAGGATTGCAGCGGGCGACCGCCCGATTAGGAAACTGAACTTTATAATTATACCACCGTGCAGGCTCGATAGCCGGATAATCGGTGCTGATGATCTGGGCACCGCTCTTGAGAGAAACCTCACGGCGGCTCAGATCATTCTGGCGCGCCTCAATCGTGTTGGCATCTGCTCGTGTCCGGACAAGATAACCCTGCCGCACCAGTTCCGGGATTTCCCGGGCAGCCTCGGCGTTATCAAAGGACGCGCCTTTCTGACCAGCAAACCCTTCATTGACCTCTGTATAAGCCGCATCTGGCTCGCCCGGTCGGCCATTCGTGAACAAGACGCGTCCTTTCAAACCCGAATGATTCAACACATAACGGGCAGTATCCTGAGGGCGATCCAGCACGAAGATAATCTTTCCACGCGCAGAAGCTAGCGTAGGCCAGCCTTTGATCCGGATCGCTTCATTGACCGAAGATGCTGCCCCTCGTACATCGTCGGGAATCAGAAGATGATCACGACCGATAACATCCGTGATTTCCTTATCCAGACGATCATAGGTTGCAGGCGTAAATGTCTCAGGAGCCGTAAAAGTCAACTTGTCGCTTTTAAACGGGATGTCCTGCTTTGTTTCAATATCGATAAAGATCGGGAAATGTTTCGGATGGTCATCTGACCACTTCCGAATAATCTGAAGACATTTACTTAAAGGCTCGCAGTTCGAGCGCTGGTCAATGTCAACAATATGCATGACCTTGAAATCGGTACCTTGCATGGCAGCAGCAGACGCGGGATCAGCGTCAGGGGAAATGCCGCTTTTACGCTCCCATTCTGGTCCTTTTGGATGACTGTATTGGCTGCCCTGAGTATCGGCATAAATATCGATTTCGAGTTGACGAACGCCGCCATCAAGCTGTCGGTCCAGTGTTGTGTGCTTGTAGTCTAGAGCCTCTGCAGCTTTCGGGGATACAGCCTGGAGCCATTTCAATGTAGCAGGCGAAATATCCGTACGATAACTGTTGTGGGTTCCAATAATCTGAACCTCGTTTAGGTGTAAATCATTCGGAATCCCCTCGGCAAAAGCAGTAGATGAAAAGGTAAGAAAAGAAGAAAATAGTCCATACGCGAAGCGGTTCATGTAACGTTATCCACTGGTCAGAAGCGACGCGATGACAGTGCACTCCAAGACGAATGACAAGCGTAATATTTTGAATGTTTTATGATGGTGACTTATTTATTTCATTCCGTAGTCATAAAAACATCCTTTGAAATGATCTGGTAGCGACCGTAGTTCCACCTGTGCCTCCTTCGGGGAGGTGGCCCCAAGCCAAACGTGCCGTGTGATGGAATAATAATGCCTTCCTACAAGAGACATTCTGCTTATCTGCTGTGCGCCTCCGCACTTGTTCCAACAATGGTCTGCAGCATTGGCCCGACTCAAGCCCGCGTCCATCACTCCGGAAAAATACAGGCCAAACAGACGCCCGTTACCCGGGCTTCAAAAATGCACCCAAAAGTGCCCCATGATCTGGAAGGCCATTCGGCTGAGAGCATGAGCATCCATGCCAGCCGCCGAGTACTGGGCGGTGGAATGATGGTGTATCACACGGAGGCCAAAACTATCAGCGCCGTTACGCAGGAATATATTTCCAAACAGGCTCCGACTGTTACGCCCGGCGTTTTGGCGTCCAGCCTACCCGGCGTGCAGGCCACCAACGAAGGGCCGTTAAGCACAACCGCAGAAACCATTCATATTCGTGGTCTGGATCAGACGCAAATCGGCATGGTATATGAAGGCATTCCTCTCGCTGATCCATTCACTTATGGCGCGTATACGTCCGCCATGGTGGATAACGAGAACTTGGGATCTGTCTCGGTTAGCCAAGGATCATCGGATCTCACCGCACCAGTCTACAATGCTGACGGCGCACAAATGACACTGTCCTTACGCCACCCGGCAGACAAAATGACAGCCTATGCGGAAGCTTCCGGTGGCACGCACAGCACAAACAAAGAATTCGTGCGCTTCGATACGGGTGAAATTGGACATAGTGGAGTGAGAGCTTTCGCATCCGGCTCTTATTCCAGCGCAAATCTTTGGCGCGGGCCAGGGCAGATGGATCGTTGGCATGTGGACGCTGCCATCGAAAAGCGATGGGCACCAAAAAGCAGTTCGGAACTGATTTTTGGATATAACAAAGCAAACCAGACCGAATGGCTATACCCGACGTTAGCACAGTGGAAAACCTACGGCACCAGCTACAATACGAACGGGACCTACACAAAGGGAGACACACTTTATTATAAACTCAACACCAAGGCGACGAATGCCGTGGTCGGAGCAATCAAAAACCATTTCGATTTCGGACATGGCCTAACACTTGATGCAGAGCCCTATGCCATCGAGACGTTTGGCCCCAACAATTACGGGGTCAATATTCCAGCATCCAACGGCTATATCGGCACCCAGCAGTATTCATTCCTGAACGGATATGAAGGCCAGACGGGGAATATCACAGCCATTAGTATTCACCCATGGGTCCAGACATCCAGTGGCATTAATCTTGTCGGGTCATGGCGTCGTGGCTTCAATACGCTGAAGTTCTCCTACTGGTATTCCTATGCGGTTCATACCGAATATCAGAACCATTATCCGCTCAATGCATCTGGACAATACACCGAGAATAACGGCTACCTCACGGCGTTCAACAATGTGTCGGTCAGTCAGTACAATATCAATGGCTTCCAGCAACTAAACGCCATCGGCTTGGAAGATCAGGTCAAACTCTTCCATGACCGCCTGACCATCGACGCGGGCCTGCGTGCCAACATGATCTCCCGCAGTTTCAGTCAGGATCTGCCCGGAGCCAATTTCAAATCCGTGGAGAACATGTTTGTTCCCATTCCACAGGTCCTGATCAGCTACCAGTTTGATCCGAAAAATCAGATTTACGTAAACGGCACAACCGGCTACCGCGCACCGTCCTCCTTTCAGGCACAGGTCCCAGTTTACAGCTTCACAAGCGCGAATGCTGTTTCACTTCCGCTAGCAAATTTCCAGCCGGAATACATGATCGGCGAGGAAATCGGATACCGCCATTCAGGCGATATCATGTTCAACGTGGCGCTGTTCAATTACAACCTGACACATCATCAGATCACCAGCGTCTCGTATCTCCCAAACTCCACCATCATGATCAGCCAGCCGATCGATGCGGGGGGCGAAAGCGCACAAGGCGTGCAAGCTGAAATTTCAACGCGCCCTTGGCACCATATTAGCGCCTATGCGTCCGGGCAGTTCATGCATACGCGTGTCGGAAACAATATCGCCTATCAGGGCGACTATCTCCGCACAAAGGGCAAGCAGGAAGTCGCATCCCCAAAATTCACCGGCGCCCTAGGCCTGACCTACGACGACGGTACTAATTTCGCGAACTTCAACCTACGCTACACGGACTCCCAGTACGCAACGCTGATGAACGACCAGTCCATTCCGTCCTACATCACGTCGGATATTTCGCTAGGTCGCTACCTTCCAAAATTTGGTCGGATTCGTCCAAAAGCCATGCTGAGCCTCATGAACGTCGGGGACAGTTACTATCTGGCGCAGGTCAATGGCTTCTCTGGCAACGCCACAACAACACGTGGCGTTTATGGAAAGACCCTCTCTGCGTCTCAGCCGACCTACAGCGTCGGCACAGGCTTCGCTGCAATTGTCTCCGTCTCTGGCACGTTTGAATAGTCCCAGAGACTATTGATAAAATTCATAAAGTGTCTTCCCAAGTCTTTCGGGAAGACACAATAATTTCCTCCTCTAAATTTCTCGGTATTTTTATCGACTTCCTTCCTTAGGCTCAGGACCCATTGATTTGATTATAGAACTCTGATTCGGGCTCTGTGAGGAGGCTGAAGATGAGCGATCTGTTTTGGCTGACGGACGAACAGATAGAGCGTCTGCGGCCCTTTTTTTCCAAAGAGCCACGGTAGACCCCGTATTGGTGACCGTCGCGTGTTGAGCGGGATCATTTTCGTGAACTGCAATGGGATGCGCTGGCGTGATGCGCCCCGGGAATACGGTCCACATAAGACGCTGTACAACCGCTGAAAGCGTTGGGCCGACATGGGGATCTTCGCCCGGATGATGGATGCTGGGAGATCGCGGGTATGACGCTGACTGATTCAGAAACACCCTGAAGGGATGGGTATCAAACCCTGCATTCCAGGACCGAAATCTCGCGAAAAACCGGTCAAATACGATAAGAGAAAATATAAACGCCGTAATCACACCAAGATCATGTTCGGAAGGCTCAAGGACTGGCGACGGATCGCAACACGCTACGACAGATGCCCGAATGTCTTCTTTTCAGTCATCTGTCTCGCAGCAACTGTCATATTCTGGTTATGTGTCCTGAGCCTAGTCTCTATCTGTTTTCTCAACTTAAGCAGGAATAATGCGGTTCTAACGATTGAAGGAGAGCCTCGAATCATAGCGGAAGTGTTTTTCCAACGGCCCGTCTTCTGCCGTTTTCCGTTGCAAAAAAACTCTTCTACGGACATGATCGTATGAATATTTTTCGGCATTGTCACATTATCAAGAAAATAACCTCATGTGGCATTTCTGGTATAGGATGATTGGATCATCATGATGCGCAAAGCAGTCTCAGCCGCTGCGATGACGCTTTTAGCGTCTTCTATAGCCTACGCCGACCCCTTAGCGGATTATATTTCGTCTGCAATGACTGCCCCCATTCGTCAGGCTGACAGAACGAATGATACCCGTCGACACGGAGCTGAGATTGCTGCTCTGGCCGAGATCAAGCCAGGAGAGCATGTTGCCGATTTTCTGCCGGGAGGCGGTTATTGGACCCGTATTTTCTCTGGTATTGTTGGCCCTGAAGGTAGAGTGTTGGATATCTGGCCAGCCGGTATGGTCGCTCCGGGATCAAAAGGCGAAACCCGCATGAAAGCGCTTGCCGGGGCACCAGGGGTAGAAAACGTAGCGGCTGTCCCAGATGATCTTGCTCATCTTACCTTGCCAACCCCTATAGACGTATTCTTCACGTCCCAGAACCTTCATGATCTACCAACTCCATTTCTTGGTAACATAGATATCACGGCATTCAGCAAACAGGTTTTCGATTTATTAAAACCTGGTGGCCGCTTTGTTGTCGTTGATCATGTGGCTGCCCCAGGGAGAGGCCTCAGTGAGACGAACACTTTGCACCGTATTGATCCTGAACTCGCCAAAAAAGCCATTCTACGTGCGGGCTTTACCTTAAACTCTGAAAGCAAATTACTTTCGAATCCTGAGGATGATCATCATCTCAAAGTTTTTGATCCGGCCATTCGAGGAAAAACCGATCAGTTCATCTTTGTATTTATCAGGCCGACGCTCTGATTTATCCGAATGGATCAGATATTGTTTGCCGCCCATCCCGGAGCCGTTTACAGCGCCTTCATGCCTCCCCGAACGTATCAGTTGACCGAGACGGCAGCACATGCCGCCAAGTAGCGAGAAAGTTGCTGCTCCAGTCCGGCAGAAGGCAGAATGCCGGCGATGTAACCGTCCGGGCGCACAAGTACCCACTGACCGGGTTCGACACCGTATGCTTCGGCGATATCGTTCTCTTCATCGACGAGTTCATGCTTCGCGCCAATTGTGACGATCCGGACGCCAGCAATGGCCGACGGCCCGTCACTCGCCTCATAGCCAAGCAAGGTCCAGTGAGGCCCTTGAAAGACCGTGAACAGCCGTGTTCGCTGCCCGGCCTGTCCGCGACAGGGTGCATCAGGAGCGCGATCGCCCGGCTGCACTTTGCCACCCACCGAACCGGGTATGTTCAACGACGAACCGCGATAGCCGAGGTCGAGTTGGCGTGCCTCGCGATCGCGGCGCATGACGCCCTGCTTGACTTCTCCGAGCAGACGCGTTGAGAGACGAAGCATGTTCAATGCGATCGGCCGACGTTCCGCCTCGTAACTGTCGAGTAGTGCCTCTGGAGCGCCTGCCAGCACGGCAGCTAGCTTCCAGCTGAGATTATAGGCGTCCTGAACGCTGGTATTAAGGCCCTGACCGCCGGTTGGCGGATGAACATGCGCGGCATCTCCCGCAAGAAAGACGCGCCCGACCCGATAGCGGTCGGCCAGGCGCGCACTCATGGTATAAACCGAGGACCAGGACACCGAACGGACCGTAATGTCCCCCCTGCCGGTCCGGTCTTTGATGAACGAGGTCAGTCCGATAGGAGACAGATCGACTTCTCCGTCCTGAGCCACAGGAGCCTGAATCTGAAACAGGTCCGTCCCCGCCAGAGGACAGATCATCACCTGCATTTCCGGTGAAGCGAACTGGAAACGATGCCAGACGGACCGATCCACCCCCTCCAGCCGCACATCGGCAACGATCGCACGCACCCCCAGTGCTTCTCCTGGAAAATCGATCGCCAATGTATGACGCACAAAACTGCGGCCACCATCAGTTCCGACAAGGAACCGGGCGCGGACAACCTGCTCGCCGCCTTCCTGTTTGATCCTCGCCGTAATGCCATGGGCGTCCTGTTCAAACCCTGTCAGCCGCGCCCCAAAATGTAGATGATGGCCCAACTCGGCAAGCCGTTCCCGCATGACAGCTTCAGTGGCAAATTGCGGCAGCATTAGTGGCGCCGGATAGGGCTCGGCTGCGGTGGAACAAACGTCCGCCTCCGTCAAAAGCGACATTTTATGGGTGCCATCAGGACGATACTGACATAGCGGCGGATAAGGTCCTCCTGCCGCCGCTATGCGATCGACGATGCCGAGATCCTCAAAAATCTCCAGCGTCCGGGGCTGGATGCCTTTGCCGCGCGACCCGCTGAACGGCTGCGCATTCTGCTCGATCAGTCGGAACGAAATTCCACGTCGGGCTAGGTCGATAGCAAGTGTCAGGCCCGTAGCCCCCGCACCCGAGATCAGGACGTCTGTATCGAAAGCCACTGGCAGCTCCGCGAATAAATGTGCAATATTCACGTATATAGACTCTTCATCGAAGGCAACAAAAAATATGCATAATGCACACGATTCTGAAATCCTGCGGGGACTCCACGCCGCGATCATCGATCTGGTCGATGAAATCAATCGACCGCGCCGGGATGACCGCCTGATCGAAGAAGCCGGTATTCCACTGGATCGCGCGTTGTTTCCGCTCCTAGCGCGTGTATGGCGTTACGGTCCCATCGGAGTGGTTGACCTTGCGGATCGTACTGGGCGTGATCATACAACGATCAGTCGACAGATGGGCAAGCTTGAAGAACTCGGCCTTATCACGCGCCAGCCGTCTGCCACGGACAGACGTGTTCGCGAAGCGACGGTGACTGGCAAGGGGCAGGAAATGGTCGACCTGCTCAACGCAGCGCGGGAAAGGTTGGCCAACCGTATTCTCGTCGACTGGACTGACGAAGACCTCGAGCAGTTAAAGGAGCTTTTGCGGCGCTTTGCTGATGATTTGATGCGATGATAAATTCCGTGAAAATCTGTTATCAGAATCAAAATCAGTTGCTGACCTCGTAATACTTTACGTCGTCCTCAAATACGGAATAGACAAAACGGCAATCGTCTCTTGTCGGGCATAAAAAGAACCGTTGAAGCTTCCGGAAAGCGAAAATCATCAATTAGCGTGAAGCACTCAAAAAATTTGAGTTCCGTGCGCCACAACCCAAGCAGTCGACAAAATTACATTTCCCTCTGGCACAGTGCCGCAAGCCCCTTTAAACAAAGCCGAATGAAGCGATATGCATGGCATGCTGGAGGAGAGCTGGTCTTTTGGCCGCTGCTTCTGCTCGCCATCATTATTCGTCTCAGCGTTGGAAGTTTGCCGTTACCGCAGTTTCTACTCGACGATCCGTTAAAACAGTTCGCCAGCCTCTCGACCCTTTGTGACGGCCAGGATCTTGGTTCGCATAGCCCTGATCATCATCACGCAGCGGATATTGGTGATGGCATTGCCGTAATCGACGACCTGTTGACGATCATTTTGACCGGATGCGTCGTTGCTGTTTTTCTCGCAATTTCTCTAACGAGCCGTCACGCTTTTTGGTGTTTCCCGCCAGTAAGAGGCCCTCCTTTGTGGCGGCTGTCCGGTATTTATGCTCAGGGACCTCCCCACCTGATCTAACACTGACTGAGCGCCTTTCTCGTTTCTACGATGAAAGGTTTTCTGTGTTTCTTAGATCAGAACAAACAGATGACAATTTCTTTTGTATCCAGCCGTCCTCTCGGTTCGCTCGCGCTTGCCTGCTTTTTTTTTGGAGCCGTCCCGGCTCAGGCGCAACGGCCCCTTATACGTTCCCGTAAAGCAGCAACGCCCAAATCCGTGTCGCATCAACTACAAATTCCTGAACGCATTATCGTGCGAGGTGCTGCGCGTGGCTCGGCACTGCTTCATCCAACCGGTGAAACAACCTACAGCACAAAACGCGCAGATTTCGCTAACAGAGCGGCCCAGACCGTGAGTGATATGGTTGCAACCATTCCCGGTGTAGCCGTCCTACAGGGCAATGGACCGCGTGACAGCGTTATTTCAGTCCGCGGGTCGGGTGCACGGCAGTCCTATGGCCTAAAAAACCTTCAGGTCACAGAAGACGGGTTTCCCATGACGCAACCCGATGGTACTGCCCGGGCAGATTTGATTGATCCGCATGCTTATGAGGGGGTGGACGTCTTTCAGGGGCCGGCATCCACGTTATACGGTAATTATGCGATCAATGGAGCGATCAATTTCCGCACTCGAAACGGCGCTGACATTCACGGCCTAGAATTGGGCTCAGATTTTGGCAGCTTCGGTCTGTTCAATAACTACGTAACAATTGGCGCAGGTAATAAACACTACGACTTCATGTTGTTTGGTAGCGATGTACGCGGTAACGGATTTATTACGAACAGCCAGTACAACACGTCCACCGAAAATATGCGTCTGCGAGTCAATCTAACCTCATCAGATCGCCTTATCCTAAAATTCGTGAATAACGTTACGGACACATCACTGCCGTTACGTCTCTCCCTGAATCAGTTTCGTAGCAATCCCTACCAGAACGGTTGTGCCAATGCGGCATCGGCTGCTGCCGGATGCGCTTCAGTCAATCTTCTGGTGAATGGTGCATATGGCGTACGTCAGACGATGACCCCACAGCAGGCTGGGCTCGGCCGTTTTGATCGACGTACTATTGTAGGCCTTCGATGGGAGCACGACTTTGATTCCAGAACGACCTGGCATACCCAATTTACGTATGATCAACGTTATGTCGACCAACCAACCTCCACAACAGCCTTTGTGGGGCCGTTTAATTCTTACAATGTGCAGACGGACCTGACGAACCGCGGCCGTATTGGGAAAACGCCCCTGACCAGCTTTGTGGGAGCCAGTTTCGACTACATGGATTATGGCTATCAGGTCTATCATCTGACCCCGCAAGGCGGCGCGACCCGAGGCGCCCTGAATTCCACGTCTTACGGCCATCAGTGGAACATTGGTATTCGTTTTCAGGAAGACTGGCAGTTTTCGCCGCTCTGGCATGCGGTAATTGGGCTTGGTGGCACTCAATCTGACATTGGCGCTATCGAAACCCTCTACAACAGATCGGCCAATTCAACTACGCTGCAAAATATTACGGCCAATCGGCGTTTCTTCAATCTGACACCGGAAGCATCGCTAGTTTATACGCCAACCAAGGACTGGACTCTCCATACTCGTGTTGGAACAGCCTACGCAACGCCCGGCTATTCCAGTTTCTTTGTCACTCCTCAGGGAATCTACGGAAACAATACGCAGCTTAAGAGCGAAACAAGTCTCGGTTTTGACTTGGGGGCCGAATGGCACCCGTCGCCCACCATCAATATTCAGGCTACTGGCTTTTATGAGTTCTACAGAAACGAGCTTGTTAGCCAGTCGGCGGGTGTCAATACGCCTGCAGGAAATTATACCTTCAACGCCCCGGCTTCAGAACATCGTGGCATTGAACTTGGCGCAACATGGCAGCCATTACGAGCCTCTGTGCCGGGTGCGCGGCTGAAGTTGTCTTATACCTATGACAATCAGATCTATACAAAATACACCGAAACACTGTCCAACAGCACGATGGCGCGTAATTTCTCGCGAAAGGGCAACCTCATCCCGGGCGTCATGCCGCATTTCCTGGATGCGCGCGTTCTCTATGATCAGCCAGACGGATGGCTGCAAGGGCTGGGAGGTTTTGCAGAAGTGACGTGGAGGAGCTCCTTTTACCTCGACAATGCCAATATTCTGAAAGCCCCCTCATACGCATTGCTCAATCTGGAGGTTCATTACGACCCTCCAGAACGTTTGGGCTGGGCTCACCGTCTGCACAGCTACTTCGAGGTACAGAATGTAACCAATCAAGTTTATGCGGCAGGTGCAACTGACATCAGCGATACACTTCTCTCGACCGGACAGCAGGCTGGGCGGAGTGTTTTAGCCAATAAAACAGGATCCATCTACGCTGGATCGCCAAGAGCATTTTTTGGTGGCGTGCGGATCAAGTTCTGAAGGTATCCATGATGATGAACTTTTCCAGGACCCCGCTTTGGCCCGATTATCGGACGATCTGGCGATGGCATTTTTTTGCAGGGCTCTTCTGCCTGCCGTTTATAATACTTCTGTGCCTCACAGGTTCAATTTACCTGTTCAAGCCGCAGGTGGATCATTGGATCGACTGGCGTTACGACCACCTCACAGGCGGCGCGACACATTCAACCCCGGAGCAGGAAGTCAGGGCGGCACTCCATGCTGTCTCTGGCAGCCATTTTCTAGCCTATGAACTTCCGGAGACGACTTCCAGCGCTGCCCGGGTGATCGTTGATCGCCAGGGCACAGCCATTCGCGTGTATGTTGATCCGACATCATGCGTGGTTCTCAAACAGGTTCCTGAAGAAAACCGTTTTGAACGCATCATCTTCAAATTGCACGGCCAACTGCTCTTGGGGAATACTGGCTCCATCATCATGGAAATGGTGGCCTCCTGGACAATCGTTCTGATTGCCACTGGCTTGTATCTCTGGTGGCCACGTCACACTCAAGGACAAAGGGGCATCCTTTACCCTCGGATCACTCATAAAGGTCGAATTCGGTGGCGAGACCTCCATGCAGTAACCGGGATGTGGATCTCCCTATTTCTGGTACTTTTTCTTATCTCCGGTCTGCCATGGTCCTTTATTTGGGGGCACGCTTTGTCGAGTGTGGAGACACAGATCAGTCGAATGACGACCGTTCCGGACTGGGAAATCGGAGCTGTTTCCGAGCGCAATCTTGTTGCTGGCCATCAAGTTTCCTCGCCAAAAATGGACACGATGCCCGGCATGGATATGGGCTCCATGACCATGTCGGACAGTGCCCTAGCAGACGGGCTAAACCGTGTGGTACTGACTGCGTCTCAACTAAAATTTCCTGCACCTGTCCTCGTGACGCCACCATCAACGGGTGAAGCTACGTGGCATATTCGTTCAGACACGCAAAACCGTCCAGAACGTATCAGTGCGTTGCTAGAGGCCTCTGGTCAGGTACGGTCAGTCCAACGCTTTGAAGATAAGACATTGATGGATCGCATTATCGGATATGGCGTTGCGACCCATGAAGGGCAGCTTTTCGGAAGAGCCAATCAACTTTTGAATTTTCTTGTAGCATCGGGATTGCTGACTATGAGCGTGTCTGCGCTCATTCTGTGGCTCCGCCGTAGACCGCCCGGACAACTGGGAGCCCCATTGGCCGTGCCCGATAAACAGATAGGTGCAGGCGCGTTGGCCATTCTGGTGTTATTGGGAGTGCTTCTACCAGAACTGGGCGCCTCTCTTTTGCTCCTTTGGCTTGCAAACTTACTCTTACAAACCTTCCGCCACAGCTAACTGGCAGGAACGAGACGACGTAGTCGTGTGGCGATCTCCTGCGGACTGGTGTCAACTGGCAAGACAGACACCAGTCGGTTATCGCCATCCATCAAATACAGCACAGAGCTGTGATCCATGAGATAGTCTGAGGACATACGATCTGCTGGAGAGCCACGACGTCGCGCCATGACATGGAAACTTTTAATGACCGCCTGGATCTGGGATTCCGTTCCCGTAAGGCCAACAATATCAGGGGAGAAATGACTGACGTAATCAGCGACAACCTCAGGAGTATCGCGTGATGGGTCAACCGTGATGAAAAGCGGCACAATTTGGTGTGATGCTTTTCCCATAAGCTCAAGAGCCTGTGTGACAGTCGCGAGCGTTAACGGGCAGACATCTATGCAGTGCGTGTATCCAAAATAAATCAGTGTATAGCGCCCCTGGAACTGACGCTCCGTAAGAGGATGGCCGTGCATATCGATGAGCGTATAAGAGCCACCCAACGTTGCTGATGCCCGTTTTAGAAAAATTCCGCGCATTCCAATTGCTCCAAGAAAGAGAACTGCGATAATCAGTACCGGAGCAACTCGTTTCTTCGCTTCGCTGAGACGAGCGGATTGTTTCTGAACAGGCTGCTTTATTTTCCTGCGCCCTCCGTTGCGGTTCTGCATAGTTTCCTCCCTGAGCGTGCCATCTTAGCATACGAAGCGTGCCATGAGCATAGCTGGCTCTGAGCTACAGAAGGGACAACCATAGTATCCAGTCATGTAGATTAACTTGACGAAGGTCCGATTGAAGGCATGTAAGGGCGAATAGCGGGCAGACCGCCCTCATAACCGCCGTCAGCTCTCCGGAATGTCCAACTGGAACGTTGGGAAATTCAGTGCCTCGATGACATTTTTCAAATTCTGCACATTGATTGAGCTCGTGTGGTTCATCGTACCTTGGCCTCGGTGTGAGACTTCGTGTCCCAACATCCGGTCAATCCATAATTCTCGAAAGCGCCCCTGACTCCTTCCGTTGTTGATGCGGGGAGGTCCGGGAAGAAGATTTATCGAACCTTCTACTTCACTCCTTCGTCGTTGCGATGAGCCAGAAATTCTCCGTTATTCAATGCACCAATTTCATCCCATAGAGCCTGACTCGAAAATCGGTCTGAGTGATTTTTTGCAGCACTCTGCGGATATGAGCGACAATGAGCCATGCCTGTGAGGCTTGGAGTGTTGCTTCGACATCTCGGTTGAGGCGGCGGCATCTTCCGAGCCATGCGAATGTCCGCTCCACGATCCATCGCTTTGACAGCAGGACAAAACTCTGAGCACGGTCTGAACGCTTTACAATGTCCAGCACCCAGTCTCCCATTCGTGCTAGGGCTTTTCGCAGTTTTCACGGACTGACTGTCAAGAATACCGACAGAAAGTGTGGCCTCACGGCCTTTTTGTTCGTATGAAAGCATCACAAGAACATGCTTGATTGCTTCACAGCGCCCCTCCCGCAGTCATCCGTAGAAATACCCTTGAATGGTCGTATAGGGTGGGAAGTTATGTGGCAGGGCACGGCCACTGTCATCCCATCGAGACGCTGTACAGCACAGCCTCAACAACCCGCCGAAGTTCCATTCTTCTGGGACGGCCATATCGCTTTAGGGGTGACATTAGCGGTGCCAGAAACGCCCATTCCCGATCGCGTAGATCGCTTGCATAGGCCAGATCATCGCGACGATACTGACGACGGGTAATTTCAATCTAGGCCACAATTCACTCCTTCTCTTCGCAAAGACGGAGGAATCATAAACCACTGAAAGCACTCAATTCATTTTCGGTCAGGCTCTCAGAAGCTTCCAGGTTCAGTAAGGCTCGGCCGACCAGTTTCGACGTGTCCTGCTAATTGTAGCATGATATGAGGTCGTTGAATCGATCGAACCTGCAGATCGTACCAGTATGAAGCCGGAGCAATACTCCACGGGGTCGTCAGACTTTCACCCGGTTGCAGAGAAATCGTACGGTCGCTGTGGCTATGCTGTTCTGTGACGTACAGAGTTTGGAGGCTCGACGCCGTGTTGCGAAGCGACAGGAGTAGAACGTCACGCTGCTGATCATGCTGGAGTGTGACTTCTGGCAACCCTTCTCCGCTCATAGAGCGGTAGAAACCATTGGGGCCGTGGACTGTGATGGCACTTTGAACGGAAGGGTGCACCGGTACGAACAGGCTTGAACGGGCGTCGAGGGTGTAATGGCGTGTAGTGTTATTGGAGCGGACCCGAAAGACAGCACCCTGTGTGCCCGCATTGGTCAATCTGAGGCTATCGGGGGCGAGGAAATCTGCCTGTAAATGATAAGGCAGGGCCCGAGCAGGGCGTTGGCCGGCTTCCTGACGAGGCAGTTTCTGAATCGTTGGAACGGCAGGGTGCGGAAGCTGGCAAGAGCGTCGCGTTTTGGGGAGATAGTCGTCCGTGTTGGGCAGGTTGGCAGTCCACGCTCGATCTGTCTGAGCAAAGTCGAAGACGGATGTTAGGTCGCCACACACGCTGCGGCGCCATGGCGTGATGTTAGGACATTTGACACCGAAGCGCGCTTCGAGAAAGCGCAGAACCGAGGTGTGGTCAAACACCTGCGAATTAACCCAGCCGCCTTTTGTCCAAGGCGAGACGATGATGGCAGGAACGCGTGGGCCGAGGCCTACCGGAACGTTTTGATAGGACTCTCCTCGCGTTGAGACCGTTCCGCCCCCCTGCTCTGCCGTTAGCGCTGGAACCGGAGCAGGTACATGATCAAAAAAACCGTCATTTTCATCGTAATTAAGAATAAAAACGGTGCGCGACCAGACTTCGGGATGGCGGACAAAAACGTCCATAAGCTGGGAAATGAGATGTTCGCCATAGCCGGGCGGAGCATTAGGGTGTTCGCTCAATGCTGTGGGCGGGACGATCCATGAGACTTGTGGCAGGCGACCTTCGGAGATGTCGCGTTCGAATTCAGCGACAAGGTAACGGCCTTCGGTGGTGTGCATGTCGGCTTCGGTGGAACCGGGCACGATCTGTCGTGCGCGGCGATACTGCCAGGATGTCGGGTCGAGGTTGCGAAACTGTGCGAAGGACGCCAGCGGGTTGTCGCCGAAATTGTCGTATTCCTGATAGACGCGCCAGGAGACACCGGCGTCCTGAAGTTTTTCCGGATAGGTGTCCCAGCGGAACGGTGTGAAATCGGGATGGTCATGGGCCATGTCGGCCGACCAGTTCCCGTCATCCACATTCTCGACGGCCTGCTTGCCGGAATAGCCAACGGCCAGACCGCTCGTTCCGGAAAACAGGAAAAGGCGGTTGGGATTGGTCGGGCCGAAAAGGGAGGCGTGATAGGCGTCGCAAATCGTGAAGGCGTCGGCGAGGGCGTAATAATACGGAATTTCAGCGCGTGTGAAATGACCCATGGTCATGGGCCCCTTGTGGGAAATCCATGTGTTCCAATCATTCCATGCCGTCTGGGTGCCTTTCCAGCTGTGGTCGAGACTGGCGAGACAGGCGCTGGAGGTGTGGGCCGTGTTGAACAGGAACGGGAGGACGGTGCTTCCCTTTCCGTCCGGCTGGGCAAAGACGCTGCTGCCGTCCGGCAGGCGTTCGGCGCGGGGGTCTGCGTAGCCGCGAACCCCCTGAAGACAGCCGAAATAATGATCAAAAGACCGATTTTCCTGCATCAGGATGACGACATGTTCCACGTCCTGAATCGTGCCTGTGACGGTATGTGGCGCAATGGCGAGGGCACGCTTCAGGTTCTCCGGCAGGAGGGCCGCTGCCGCAGTAGCAGACCCAAACCGGAGAAACTGTCGACGACTGGGGGAACGAGGCATCAGGGTGTCATCCGTGAAGAAGTCAGAGATCAGAAGAAGTGCTTGCGCAAGGTGAAGAACACCATGCGGGGGGCACCGGCCTGAAGGGTTTGGAGGCTGCCGGACGGATCACTAACGGCAAAGCCGGTGCTGCCGACGGTAGCGACATAGCGTTTGTCGAACAGGTTGGTGACGTTGATCTGGGCGTCCAGACCATGCAGCACCCAGTTATGGCTGTGGAAACGATAGCCGACATTCAGGTTGAAGATGTCGTTCGGTTTGATCCACTGGTCGTTCGTATAGGTGTAGGTTCTGCGGCCCTGATACTGCATGCCGACATTGCCCCAGATCGAGCCGTCGTCGTAGCTGAGCTGTACGTTGGCCAGATTGCGCGGCATGCCAACCACGCTCTTACCCTTGGTTGCGTATGTCACCCCGCCGGTCGTCAGGTTGTCGTCATAGGTGGACTGGTTGTAGGCGTATGAGGCGTAAATCGACCAGTTATCGGTGAAATGATAGTTGAAGGCAGCGTCGATGCCGCGTGCCGTGACACCACCAACATTACTCAGGATGCTGGCATAGCCCTGAACGTTCGTTCCGCTGGAGACGGGTGAGATGGAGGCTAGCCGGTTTTCAAACTCGATGTAATAGCCAGTCAGGGAGGCCTGAATGCGGTGGTCGTGATAGCGATAGCCGATTTCTTCGCTGTAGGACATTTCAGGGCGTAGTGTGTTTTTGGTGGCCGCGTAGGCTGCTGATGTCATGGCGAAGGGGCTGGTGGCGCCGGTGGTGGAGTTGTCGAACGCAGCCATGTTGCGGGCGAAGTCTGCGAACAGTTCGTTATGTCGGTTCAGACGATAATTCGCGCCGAGTTGCGGGAGGAAGCCATTGGCCGATGTGATGGCTCCGCCTGCGAAGGTATTGGTCAGCGGGGCACCCATAATGTTGCCTTCGAGCTGACGCGCATGCGCGTCAACCACAAGCGACTTGAAGCCGTAGTTCAGTTTCAACGCTGGTGTAATCTGCCATGTATCCTGAAGGTGGAACTGGTAGGTCTTGGTATTGAAAGCGCTTTGCCACTGGGTTTCGAATGCATTGTTGCGGAACCAATGAACTGAACTGCCAGTATAGCCGCTCTCATTCAGTGGATAGAAGCGACGGGCCTGTTCGAAGTCGTTGTTTTCGAACCAAAACCCGCCTTCGATCGTATGGTGGGCGATCTTGTAGGTCAGGCTCCCGATGAAGCCTTCGCGGTGGATATCATATTCGGTGGTGCGGACTGATAGCGGGGACCCACCAAGGGCCTCTGGTGTCGGCGTATAAGGCGTGGCGTAAATGCCTTCGCCGGTATTCGTGTGGCCATAGACTGTTGTTGAGGCTTTGAGGCGGCTGGTCAGGTCGAAATCCAAACGACCGTAAGCGAGTACATCCTGCCGCAAACCGGCAGAATTGTAATAAGATTGGTCCTGATTGGCGATGCCTTTGGGAAACGGTGTGCCGTTCTGGTAGGCTTTCGCAATCTGCTTGGCGAGCGAATAGTTGTTGGTGATATTGTCAACGTCATAACCTTTAGTGCGGATCATGCTAAGTGACAGATCCTGATAGTCGTTTTCCGCACGTTGACTGTAATCGCCGAACAAGGTCAGTTTGACCTTCTCACCCAGCGGCTGAATGAACTTGGCATTTGCCTGCTGCTGCTGCTGGATGCCGTCGCCTTTCCATTTGTTGGCGTCCTGATAATCGTACGAGACATACAGTCGTCCGCCACCCGGCAACGTGCCGGAATTGACGCGAGCGAATGTGCGCCATGTGCCGTAGGATCCGACCGTTCCCGCGACATCCACGCCATATTTTGTGGTAGGGTCGATGGATGTAAATTCGAGTGCACCACCGAGATCGTTCGAGGCAGCAACGCCGACAGATCCTGCTCCTTGGGCGAGGGTTGCGGGACCGTTGTTTTCGGTTTGTAGGGCGCGGCCGATCGATAGGCCGTTATCGTTGCCATAGGCGAGGTTGCCGAGCGGGATGCCATCCATCGTAAAACCCAGCCGGCTCTGGTCGAAGCCGCGGATGATGATCTGTTGTGACCATTCATAAGCGCCCAATGGATCTGAAGACGTGAACATGACGCCGGGGAGTTTTGAGAGTGTCTTCAAAGGGCTGGTGCCAGGAGCAACCTCCTGTAGCGCTAGATGGGAAAGCGTTTGGGTTTCGCGCGAGGCGCCTGAGCCAAGAACGACGATAGATTCCGTTTTATTGGAAGCACGAGCTTGAGGTGTGTCGTTTTTTCTAGTGTCAGGTTTTTGCTGATCCCCGAGAGGAGAGTAGGCGTGATGGAAACTCTCCCGGGAGGCGGTAGTTTTTGTTGGGGCTGGAGTTGCATGGGCACTGTAGAAGACGAGCGAACTCAGACAGGTGGTGAGCAGGACACCATTCTTTTTCATTTCGCGTTTTCCGGCATCAAGAAAATAAAATTTGGACGGTGATAACGCGGCGAACATTATGTTCGCGTATCTGTGATGTCGTGTAATAATTTCATGACAGATATGTTGCATAATTATTGCAAATTATTTGTTGTTGTGCGGCCAGATCCTGGATGCCATAGGACTGGCACGACAAGCCGTCAAAGCTGTCGCACAAGGATCATCATGCACGCTGGACACTGACGTTCACGAAGGCGAAGCGGCGAGATGATGGAACCATGCCATCCAGCGATCTCGCCATCCCGTTCCTGGGCTATAAATCGCATGTCTCCATCGATCGGGGATACCGGTTCATCCGGAAATGGAAAACAACGCATGCCGCCGCCAGTAATAGTGCGCGATTGAGAGAGGGGCTGCTGGACAAAACCAATACGGCCTCAGGCGTTTTGGCTGACACAGCCTATCGCTCCAAAGTCAATGAAGACTTCATGGAAAAACAGGGCTTTGTCTCGAAGGTTCACAGAAAAAAAACCGCATCTCAAACCGATGCCACGG
>NZ_BJMK01000035.1 GCF_006539125.1 Gluconobacter sphaericus NBRC 12467 | reverse complement strand
GGCTGTTACCCGCTGATAGCTACGCGCTCGCACTCAATCTTTCCAGGAAGAGGAAGCGGCGCATATGGCTTCATCAGCCTGATTCATGGCTGCAGCCAGATCCTCATAGTCGAACTGAACCGGGTCCAGCCGCATCGGCGGCGGAAGCTGCGGAATCTCTTCCTCGGGGATAGATTGTGTCGTGAAAGGATCATCCTTACGGGGCCGGCCGCGCTTTCGGCCGGGGATGGGGCGTGTTGGAGGTTTCACGACGTCTCGGAGCGCTCCCATGCCAGCCAGACCAAACAGGCGATGAGCCGTTCGGTGCGTGACTTCCACAACAATGCCTCGGTCCTGGAATACGCTGAGAAGCTGCAGCGCGCTCTTCATCGACATACCCAGACGATCCGCCAGCATAGAGGCAGACATGAGCGGCTGGATCGCCAGCACATTGACCGCTTGGGGCGCACGGGAATGACGACGCTGTGCGCCGCACTTCTCAAGCGCCTGTGTCCTGGCTCGCTCCAGCTGGCGCAGAAGATCGAGCGCTTCTCGGGCCTCGGCTAGAAGAGCATCGAGCCACCAGCACAGCCAGGGCTCGATCTCCCAAGGCGTTCCCGGAGCGAGTGCTTCTATGCCGGTCAGGATCAAGGGCGCCCGGAGAATATCATGGGAGTGCCAGTACCGGCTTAACGCCGCGCAGAAGGGAGCACGAGGGTGACCGGCCTGTAACCAGCGATGAAAAGCGATCCCCACATCAAGGATCGGTCCTCACCCTGATGACTGATCATTCAGGAACGCTGCGGCTTCGGTAATGGCATTCGCCTGCATAGCATCCGGGCGAGCGTACCAGCGCCAGAGCGTAAAGGCATGGGATGCCGCATCCATAGCCGTCCTGGCCGACCATTTTTGGCACGAGGCCGTGCAGTTCGGCAACCAGATACCAGGGATCGATCAGCCATCCGTCTACAGCGCTATGGCGCTGAATTGCATCCAGGCGTTGTCGGAACAGGAAGGCAGGTACAGGGGAACCATGTCTCAGCGCCTGATCCAGACGTCCCAGCTCAAGACTGAGACGGGTGAGCCTCTCGGCGAACGGAGGAACCATTGATCCTATGAGGCGTCACTTTTCGGATAGTCTCCAAGATGGATCACCTTCCCGGACGCGACGAGTTCTGCGTAGTGCTGCTTTACGTCCGTAGGAAAAGACATTTCAAACAACTTTCCACCCATAGCTTTGACCTGATCCATCGAGATCGGATGAGGGTCGTCCCGGATCGTACCGATGATGATAGGTCCGACCATTTCTTCGCCAAGGCGGGCGTTTCCGCTCCCACCGGGACCAGGGCCTTGGGCATGCACAGCTGACGATTTGGCGGAGCTGGCTTTCAGAGCAGCGAAAGTCCGGAATCCGTGGCGTTGGGAGAGTTGTTCAAGAGCCTGCGTATAAGACAAAGCACCTGACCGGCTTTCCTGTCGTGCCTGCTTTTTGAGCGCTTCAAAGGAAATCGTCATTTGAATCCTCGACCGGAAGGATGAGTCACAGGGCCTGATTTGCGCCACACTCCGAACAGGATGTCATGACTGTTTGTCTGAGAGACTTTTCCGTTATTTCACAGGCCGGAAGGCGCGCTGTGTCTCTCGCCTATGAACCTTCAATACCACCAAGCGGCCCGTAGCAACAGCATTCAAACACCCTAATATCCTCAAAAGGTAAGTCTCCGCCTTTTTTCTGAAAATCGCCCCCTTCCCGCACACTATGTCCGTTAATCTACATTATCGGACATAGGGGTTGGGGCACAAAAAAGACCCCAAAAGGTCTTTTCGAGGCGTGTTCCACAGACGCTCATGCAAGGACAACGTCTGCTGCCGGAAAGACAGTCCGATCGTCTCTGGCCCTCTTTGCGAGAGACATTCCAACTCACGCAGGTCTGTAACTATTCTGAGGCTCGCGGCCGACTTACCGGGGAAACGGAATATCCGTTATTCGTGCTCGAACGTAAAATAGCAGACGTTTCTACTCGCCTAAAATATGTGTCGAGCGATGTTAATGTCCTCAACTGGCAGGACTGGGGAAACGATCAACCGGTTTCAGTCGTAATTTTAGCGAGTGCCGTTATGCGTTGTACTTTCCAGCGTTGAAGCAGACGGGAGCGAGGCTCCCCTATCTTCTCATCCAAAAGTTCTACCGCGTGTATCCGGTCCGTACGGAAGTGACGAAATCCCTGCCTCAACTCGCACCAGGCGATCAACATGCACGTGATGTCCGAATAACCGAGAACAACTGGCCATACTATACGCTCGGTGACCTCGCCTTGTTGATCCCGATAATGCAGGCGTAACTTCATTCCTGCACGAATGGCCGCTCGAAGGCTCGCTCTGTCATCTTTGCCTTGTAATGCATCGAGCGGCAGCTTTGTCGCTGTGCTTGGAATACTGATAAACGGCTGCAAGGCCGGGGGGATAACCGCTTTAACCTTGGTGAGCACGTCCAATGCGGCGCGTGACAGTTCCTTTTCGCCATGGGCCGCCACCCACTGTGCTCCCAGAATGATTGCTTCAAGCTCAGCCGGGAGCAGTGCAAGGGGTGGCATGTCATATCCGGGCCCCAAAATGTACCCAACGCCTGCTTCTCCTGAAATGGGGACGCGTTGGCCGATCAAATGTGCGACGTCGCGATAAATCGTGCGGATGGAGACTTCCAGCTCCTCGGACAGCATCCTCGCCGTAACGGGGCGAGACGACCGGCGCAGGATCTGGATGATCTGAAAAAGGCGATCGGTGCTACGCAAAGGTTCTGCAATCATGCTGACAGGATGTTGTCAGCATGATTGTGCCAAAAGGCGAGGAACACAACCGTCACAGGAACTGACAGATGACATTCGCCTCTATCCGTCTCATCGCCGCCGACATTACTACGATAGTTTCTTTTTATGAGCTAGTGACCGGGCATTCTGCCGAATGGCTTGCGCCTCAGTTTGCTGAAATCGTAACCTCTGGTGCGAGAATTGCGATCGGTAGTACCGAGACAGTGGCTCTGTTCATGGAAGGAAGTGCTGAGCCAGGCGCCAATCGCACGGCCATCCTTGAATTCAGGGTCGAGGACGTGGACGCTGAATTCAAGCGTCTGAAAGGCAAGGTGGACGTTGTGATCGAACCTAAGACGCTGCCTTGGGGTAACCGCACGCTCCAGTTCCGCGACCCCGAGGGGACTATCATTAGCTTGTTCACGCCTGTAACCGAAGCCGCCCGTCTCCGTTTCGGGAGCCTGTGACAAAGAGAGGACGGCGCTGATGCGTAATTCTCGGTATCCGCAAACCACTGGATACTCGCGGATACCGAGTGGAGGGGGAAAGCTGAATGTCTGCTAATAGGTGGCACCCATATGATTGCTGACGCCTATTGCAGTGGTCTTTCTCGAACGTGCTTTTTTAGAAAGCCTTGTCTGTCTCGATTGCGGTTTCCAATCGAAGACGGGGTTATCTGTCTCCACATTCCTTCCTGATCAGTTCCAGACCCTCCTCGTATGTCCTGATGGAAAAGTCAGGGAAATGGCGTTTAAATTTCGTTGAGTCGAAGAGATTGTCCTGCTCGTAGCGTGGCAGCAGTTCCTTGATCTCCAGCACCTTTTTTGAAAAAACGCCTGCGATGACCAGTGGCCACTTACCGATGACCGAATAGGAGGGCGTCCGCCCGAAAATCCTGCTCGCCATGGTGACGAATGTCTTATAGGTCGGTCGATCATCACAGCATGGTAGATGCCAGGTCTGGCCATAAGCATCCGGCGTATTGCCCAGAGTTGCCAGCCCGCGGCTGGCATCAGGCGTCCAGATAAGGGTCCGGCGTGTATCGTTACGGACAGGAACGAGAGGTCTTTTGCCTGCTTTCAGCCTGTCAATAATCAGAGCATTGGTGAAGCTCTGTGTTTTTCCCGGACCGTAGAATTCCGGTGCACGAGCGATCAGCACGGGAATGTCTCCCCGAGCCATTTCTTCCAGCACCATGGACGCCATTGCGGCGCGCACCCGCCCTTTCCGACCAACCGGGGCGAAGCGCGTTTCCTCCGTCTGGAGCTGACTGTTCTGCGGATACATGTACGTGTTGTCGAAATAGGCAAAACTGGCTCCCGCCATCCGGCAGGCCTGCAAGGCGTTTTTCAGCATAACCGGAAACTGCTCTTCCCAGAGTTCGCTGTCAGGGGGGAGGCCGGTTGTGAAATAGACGATCCGGCTTCCTCTCACTGCCTGTACCGTCTGCCCTGCATCCAGCAGGTTCGCTGCCATGAGCATGTCGTCGTTATTGATTCTGCGGGGATTGCGGCTCACGAGCCGCAGGTCACCTGTATGATGCTGATGCAATGTCCGCGCCAATTCCGTGGCGATCTGGCCATTTGCGCCCAGAATGGTCTGCATGTGGGGCGGCCTCCATGGTGCCAGGTAGGTTACCCTTACAACGCTAACGTTGAAGTCAGGTTGAATGTCAAACGGCAGATTGACCTTCAACTGGCCTTGAACGTTACAGGACGGTCGTCCGACTGTCGTGCCGCATGAAAGGGGCAAGCCATGAGCCGTCGTATTCTTCACGTCGCCACCAATACCTCCCATTTTGACAATCCCGCGCATCCGACCGGATTATGGCTGTCGGAGCTCACGCATGCCTGGGACGTGTTTGCCGCCAGGGGATATGAGCAGCGCATTGTCAGTCCGAAAGGTGGCCAGGTTCCGCTTGACCCGCGTGCATTGAAATGGCCGATGAGCGATGCCTTATCCAGAGCCTGGCTGGCAGATCCGGCGAAGATGGCTCTCTTATCTGCAACGGCCTGTCCCGCAGACATCAATCCGCAGGATTATGATGCGATTTACTTTACCGGCGGTCATGGCGCCATGTGGGACTTCCCGGACGATGAATGTCTTCAGGCCGTCACACGCAAAGTATGGGAAAAAAGTGGCATTGTTTCCGCTGTCTGTCATGGATATTGCGGTCTTCTGAACACCCGGCTTGCAGATGGTTCTTTTCTGGTCTCCGGGCGAAAGATCACCGGATTTTCATGGATTGAAGAGAGGCTGGCGGGCGTCTCCCGGGAGATCCCCTACAACGCGGAAGCTGACGTGAAGGCGCGAGGCGCGCTTTATGAAAAAGCCCTTTTGCCGTTCATGTCCCATGTCGTGGTGGATGGAAAACTGGTGACAGGCCAGAACCCTTTTTTAGCTAGTGCAACCGCAGGAAAAATCGCGTCCCTTCTGGGAGGGATTTAAGGCGAAACAGCTTTTTTGCTGCGTCCTCTGCTCACGGACTGACGACGATCTGTCCTGTCCTGTCCTGTCCTGTCCTGTCCTGTCCTGTCCTGTCCAGAAGACGCAAATCGTCCGGTGTGATGTCCAGATTGTCAGAAGGTCCTGCAAGCATATTCGTCAGGACACGATGGGCGTTAGCCGCGCAGTCCATGCCTTCGGGACGCGCCTGAATGTCCTCCACCAAACGAAGGAGATGCGCCTTGCTCTGGGTCAGACGTGCCTGCAGCGCCTCGATATCCGCAATCTTGCGTGTCAGTGCGTCCATGAGCGCATCACGGTCCCAGTGTTGCAGATCAGAGGGCAGCAGGGTGCGGATTTCATCCAGCGCAAATCCGGCCCGTTGCGCCGTTGTGATAAGACCCAGAATGGTCACAGCCTGAGATGAATAGGTTCTGTATCCGTTGGACCGACGGTCAACCGCTTTGAGCAGTCCGATGCGCTCATAGAACCGGATTTTGGAGGTCGTAAGACCACTTTTCTGGGCCAGTTCCCCAATCCTCATGTCCGGTTTCCCATTCCAAATTCATCTTGACGTTGAACTTATGTTCAACGTTAGCGTCTGGACAATATCAAGCTCTAAATTGTTCAGGAGACGTATCATGCCATTCGTCACGACATCCGACGGCACGGAAATTTTCTACAAGGACTGGGGACCGAAGGATGCCCAGCCGATTGTCTTCCACCATGGATGGCCGCTTAGCGCCGATGACTGGGACACGCAGATGCTGTTTTTCCTGAGCAAGGGGTTTCGCGTGATCGCGCATGACCGCCGTGGTCATGGACGTTCGGCGCAGGTCAGCGAGGGGCACGACATGGATCACTATGCTGCCGACGCATCGGCTGTTGTCGAGCACCTTGATCTGAAAAATGCCGTTCATGTCGGGCATTCGACAGGGGGTGGGCAGGTTGCCCGCTATGTCGCGAAATATGGTCAACCGCAGGGACGTGTTGCCAAAGCCGTGCTCATCAGTTCCGTGCCGCCTTTGATGGTCAAGACGGATCGCAGTCCGGAGGGTGCACCGATTGACGTTCTGAACGGATTGCGTGCCGGATTAGCCGCCAATCGCGCGCAGTTCTTTCTGGATGTCCCTACTGGCCCGTTCTACGGCTTCAACCGCCCGGGCGCGGAGATCTCGGAAGGCACGATCCGCAACTGGTGGCGTCAGGGGATGATGGGCAGTGCAAAAGCCCATTATGAAGGGATCAGAGCGTTTTCGGAAACCGACCAGACGGAAGACCTGAAGGCCATCACCGTACCTGTGCTTGTATTACAGGGCGATGATGACCAGGTCGTGCCCTACAAGAACGCTGCGATCCTCCAGGACAAACTGCTTCAGAACAGCTCCTTGAAAATCTATGCCGGTTACCCGCATGGCATGCACACGACCCATGCTGATATCATCAATGAAGACATCCTAGCGTTCATCACCGGATAAAGATCATGGCATAACGATGTAACGTTTTAACGGAGACAGGGAGAGGTTTTGCTTCTTTACCTGTCTTCTCATGAAATCAATTCCTCAGTATTTTTGGGCTAACCTTAGGCATCAATGTCGGCTTTACGACACATCTTCCAAGCAGATGTAATGTCTTACATGAGGGCGTAAGCAGCAGGTCCGCTTCCGCCTCATGTCCGACATCGATGTGGTGATGACAGTTTTCCGAAAGCCGACATTGTCAGGCGAGCCGCGATAGACGGCGTTTGGGACTAAGCTGAAGGCCTTTCTGGGCCGATAACCGAACATGTCTCAAGGTCAGCCCCTCAATCGCTGCCTCGGGCAAACCTAACCCAACGCCGGCTGTCTTGGCATTTATCGCAGTCAGATCTGTTATGGTCACATCATGAATATGCGGGGTCGTTGATGTTACTGGAGCAACGGGAACGGGATCGGTCATCGAGACAGTCTGCTGCACGAGGCCGGGTTGCGGATCGTGAGATGATCGATCCTGATCTGGCTGGACTCCCTGACAACGACCATCCACATTGGAGAATTGGTCGCCGTAATACCTGAGATACGTCCATGCTGCACATGCGAAAACTCAATCAGCCAAGGACGTGGCAGACCAAAACGTTACTGACATTGCCACTGCACGATCGCGCATATCGTCTCTATCCGCGCTTCGGTGGTGCGGCTTCCCCAGGTTCACGAGAGGGCAAAGCAGGGACTCATCACACCGCTGATCGAGATTTTTCGTGCAAATGGGACCTGCGCCTATGTGGGAGATGGGAGCAATTTCTGGCCTGCAGCGCATGTGCTCGGCGTTGCCCGTCTTTATAGGCTGGCCATCGAGAAGAGGGCGACGGGTGCTGCGTGCGGCGATCCGGAGTGGTGTGGAGCGCGTGGTGATGACGTCGTCTGTGGCGGCCGCAAGCCGAAGGGTCGGTAGCCCGGACTGCGAATGCGACGAGACGGTGTGGACCGATCCGGATCCCTCTGGTGTGGACGCCTATACACGCTCATATCCGGATCAGACGATCAATGTAGTCTTCCTCCACCTCTTGCTGGCGCTATTTACCCAGCCCATATTCCTGCCGTCGTCCGACACTGCTTAACAGACACGGAGGATTCCAAAATGCATTTTTCTCGTATGTTTCAGGCTGGCGTCTTTGTTGCTACACTGGCCTGCGGCGCGGCTGCCCTGCCTGCGCAGGCTCAGGATACGTTGCGCGTCGTTGATGCACGGGGACACCAGGTCGGTATCCTGGTCCCAGTCCAGGGCATCGCGACGACAGCGGCGCTGCCTGATATCGACATGTTCGACGCCGTTAATCGCATGATGGCACGCAATATGGCTCTCATGGAGGCGGTCGATCGGACATTGGGCTCACGGCTGGGCGGTGCCCTGCGCGCCGTTCCGGCTGTTGGTCATGATCTCCCGAAACAGAGCATGTCCTGGCAGCGTTTCGAGGCGGTCAGCACCGGTGGACCCATCGCCTGTACGCAGACGATCACGATCACATCAGACGGTCAGGCGGCGCCAATCGTTCATGTGTCACGCACCGGAAGCAACGCCTGTGCGGCGCTCGCTGCGCAGATGGCAGTTGACAATCTCGGAGATCAAAAGGCTGGTTCGACGGCTCTGACGCCCGCCGTCGAGACGCTGACGGAAGTCCCGACGAACGGACACGCTGGAAGCGCTCTGTAAGACAGGTGGTGGCCGGAAAACCCTGGGCCACCATTATAGAAGGAAAATATACTGATTTTCTGCGATCATCGCTATGATATTTGACTAATATAAACACCTCCATGTAATTTCCACCCGCAACACCGCCACATAAAATAAATACAAATATAAATAATAAAATTATTCATGAAGAAGAATCTGCATTTCGTGTCCTCTTGACGAGGCAGGCATCTCTTCCAATTTTTCTTTCGCTGGACGCCATCGGGTCCGGCATAGGCTCTGTGAGCCAGGCAACTGAAGTCCATGTTGCTTTAATCGGAGGATGTGGATGTCGACACTGAAAGGACTTTATTCCCGCTATCGCCGCTCCTTGCGCACAGCCGCCCGGAGATGGCGCAACCGACTGGAGGGAGGCGTATCATGGTAACGCGCCCCCTTTTTGGAGACGATCCGCTAGCTCCGCGTGTCCTCTCCGTGCTCCGCCGCCTCGGTTATGACGGACGTGGCGTGATGCTGACGTCTCTGGTGGCCCATACCGGTATACCGGGGATCAGACTTCGCTCTACGCTGGAATACCTGGTCCAGGCGGGCACGGTCACCCCTGCCGGGTGTGATCCTCTGGCTTCTGATCTCGCGTTCCGTGTCCCCATGCGGGCAAGAGCCGCACCGCCAGTTCCGATCGCGGCGTAAGGCACAACCGCGCCGGGTAGATCAGAAACGCCTTCTCCGAGCGGAAGCGCCATCTTTTCTGGAACGACCGCACGAATGAGAGGGCGGAGCGGAGCCTTCCATCGGAGGTCCCGCGTTTCTGCAGATGAAATCAAAAGCAGCGAGAACAGGGAGATGTCGAGTTTTATCCATTTTCTCAACCTGAAGGCGCTTCAGCACTATTGGAATAACCATCCCCCCGTGCCCCGTTCACGGGGGACAATGCCGCCAGTTTGGTCGCACTCCGCGGGAAAGACGGAGCGAGCGGAACAGACGGCCAAGCAACCTCGGCACCTTCGGCAGAGGGAGAGGCCACATGTCGCTGTCGGTCTCATCCTCATGCTTCTGGTCGGAATGGTCTCGCCGACATCAGCTCATGCGCCGCAGGGTATGCTGTCGTGCGAGACAGAAAAGCAGCCGGTAAACATTCCATCCATGCCACTGGCCCGCGCCATCGAGATATTGAGCCGGCAGACCGGGTGCCCGGTCCTTATCGACCCGATCCTTATGGACGGTAGGACCTCGGCAGCCGTCAAGGGCGCCTATACGCCTCAGGTCGCCCTCCTGCATCTGTTCGGTTCCGTGCATATCGACGTCACCGCCACTGTTTCTGGCTTGAGCGTCAGTCCTCTGGATGCGGCGGCTCTGACATCGGGTGACACGCGGTCCGGCCTGAGGAGTGCACCATGACTCTTCACACGGACAGGCCGAACAAAATTATGGCGCTTCCGACCGTTCAGATCAGCACAGAACTGGCGGTCCTGCTTGCCTACTATCTCAGCTACGAGGAAAAAGACCGCGGATACGGCGGCCTCATGCGTCGGGCGGCTGACCATCTGATTTACCACCTGGTATCTCGCTGGAGAACCGCGCCAGATCCGGAAGCGACGACCGTCGCCGTGGTCCAAAAACTCCTGCCTGTCGCTGACCGCACGCACATGGCCAAGGCCTTGGGCTAGTCGTTGGGAGACCTCGAAAATCAACTGACATTTGCCTTGCCAAAAGGCGTGCGAGACCTTGCCCGAACATTGTCCTGTCGCCTGCCACGCTGGCAGCGGCTTTGAACCGGATGTACGCCGGAAGGGCCACGACGTAGGAACTATAACTCAATTCATAGATGGGAAAACGGCTATGGAAGACCTCTCCATGAAACGTTCCTGGCAGAGCAGGGACTGCTCCCACTTCATCAAGCTGTTCAGGGGCCTGACATTCTACGAGCGTTTTGAACAGGCGATCATTCTGACCCTGATTGCGCTCATCATGCTGGTCACCGCCATCGCGACGATTCATCTGATCGGCGCGGTATGGCATCTGGTCGTCGATGTCGGAATCGATCCGATCAACCAGACGATCTTCCAGGCGATTTTTGGCGCGATCTTTACTGTTATCATCGCCCTTGAATTCAAACACTCCCTGCTGGTCGTTCTTGCCCAGCATGAGAACGTCATCCGGGTACGGACCATCGTTCTGATCGCCCTCCTGGCGATTGCCCGCAAATTCATCCTGCTGGATCTGCATGATGTGACTGCCATGGAACTGTTCGCTCTCTCGGCGGCTGTTCTGGCGCTGGGTACCGTCTACTGGCTGGTCCGCGAGCAGGATGCGCGTGTCGCGCGCGATGCCAGGGAACAGGCGTATCTCGAAGATAATCCTGCGGCCCGCTGTGAGCCTGAACGGTCTTCATCCTGAAGAATCGAAGTAAAGGCGGTCTATAACGCCGCCTTTACTCAATCCCCACTATGTCTCGTGCGATGAGGACGTCTTCTTCGCCGTCTCTGGCCCTGACGGTGCCAGATGATCTGTGTCGATGGGCCGGAAAGGCGGAATGGGTTGTCCGGGAGAGTAGACCGGCCCCTTGTAGTTCTGATCCAACTGGCTTGCGTTCAAGCTGTCGACCAGTATATCACCTGTGCCGTCTTCGTAATGAGTGCGAGCCCCGGTTTTGGGGATTGTGGACGTTCCCTCAGTCGCCCTTGCATCGAACGATGTTGCAGTCGTCCGGACAACATCACCAGCATGTGCGCCCGACTGGCTCAGTAGAGACAAGCTCAGAGCAGCGCACGACAGAGATATTTTCATCCTCTTCATGCTCATGACCTTTCGAGATTCTCCCCCGGCCGGATGAATGGCCGGGGGAGAGTTTTCGTCACGCCATCAGGCTGCTTCTTTCCGCGCCTCAATCTGGGGCACGGCTTCCTCCGCACGTGCTGTAGAGGACGTAATCGCGATACGACGCGGCTTCATCGCTTCGGGTATCTCACGTTTCAGAGTAATGGACAGAAGTCCGTTCTCGAAGTGCGCATCGGTGACTTTCATATGCTCGGCCAGATCGAAGCGGCGTTCGAATTCTCTGCCCGCAATACCCCGATGGAGATATTCGGCGGCGCTTTGCGGCTCCGGCGCCTTTCGTCCTGTCACGACAAGAGTATTGCGCTCCTGTGTGATCGTAAGGTCGGCCTCGGCAAGTCCGGCAACCGCCATGTCGATCCGGTAATCATCCTCACCGGTCTTGACGATATCGTAAGGCGGCCAGTTATCGACCGCTGGAATCCGGCTGGGGAGATCAAGGGCGTTGAGCATTCTGTCAAAACCCACGCTCGAACGGAACAGGGGAGCAAAATCAATGGTGGCTCTCATAGCCATATCCTCCTTTGAGCAACATGGACACAAGATCAAAACTGATAGTTCTGTCTGCCGATCCCTTTGGCGGCCGGCAGATTCAATCTGGGCACTCCGTGCATGGTGTCAAGAGGTATCAAAAATGCAGAAAGGCAGGTTTGTTTGGGCGTCCTCAATCGTTCGCGTGTTCAGAGTGGACCAGAACAATGCCTGATAGCATCGGATGGAAGTTGCTAGCCGCGGCATTCGCCGCGACCATGCTGAGTGCCGCTCCGGCGGAGGCCTGGCCGTGGATTTATGCTGGACCACCAATTGTCGTTCCACCACCAGTCGTGGTCGCGCCGCTAGCTGTCAGTTGGGGTGGGCGGTCTCCTTCAGAAGGTTTATCAACCGCCGGTATGGCACATCAATGCCGCAAGGAGGCCTTCCACCCCATCTGACATGTCTTGTTCTATGATACGTTCTCAGAAGGGGCTGCTTTTATGCAGCCGAGCGGAGAATGCACTCGGGTGGGAGGAAACTCCATCAGCTCATGGTGATTGCGGACTGTCCGCTTAGGAGCTTGGCGAATGGGGGCTTATATGTCCGGGATGAGGCGCATCCCGCCTGTCTGCTTCAAATTCCTTGAGTAGACAGGCAGTTTAGGGGGGAAAGCGGAATTTCCGCAATGGAATTGAACGAGGTGAACAGCGGACATAATGGCAGCCCTAGAAGAAAGACCAACCCCTTCCCTGATCGTATGGCATCACTTTTCCAGCGGCTGTCATCGGAAAATGCGATGTGAATAATGCCGCGTTGTGCTCGACAGCGTAATTCAAAGCCCATTTGCGCGATATGATGGCTATCTGAGGATCTGCGTCAAAAACGGCACTCCACTCCGGAATACATACCTGAATGGGGTGATGCATGACATCACCCGTGAAGAGCGCACGCTCCATACCTGATTTCAGCACAAGAGACGCGTGATGGGGCGTATGCCCAGGTGTGGGGTGAAAGGAAATTCCTTCAAGAACTTCGGATCCGTCTAGGTCAATCTGATCCGCAAGATCCGCCGAGATAATCGGATCAACGCTATCAATGCGTGTCATGAAACTGGTTTTATTACGGGCACTATCATGAGCTGGATTGCTGAAAAAATCATATTCGGCTCTAGAAAAGACATATCGGGCATTCGGGAAGGTCGGAACCCAGATGCCATTTTGCAGGCGTGTGTTCCACCCGACATGATCGACATGCAGATGGGTGAGAAGAACAAAATCGATATCTTCTGGCCGGACGCCAGCGCGCATCAGATTTTCAAGCCACACGGTCTGCAAGTAATCGAAATACAGAGCAGCAGGTCGAGCCTTGCTATTCCCGGCCCCCGTATCCACAAGAATGTTCCGACCGCGATCCTTGATGAGCCAGCTATGAACGCTCAAAAGAGCTTTCGTTTCTGAAGCATCCAGCGTTTCAGACAGATCAGGATAGACCTGAAGTGCCGTTGCATCATCCCAGTCAGGAAGCAACTGTTCTGGAGTGAGTGCTGCCAGCGTCAGATCCTGTATTTTTAGTATGCGGGCATCTCCTACAGCATACCACTGAAGATCGTTCATAATCCCAAGGCTCTCTTTTCGTTTTTATTTCTTAAAAAACACAGCGCTGTCGTCATGAAGGGAAAAGAGATTTCAATTCTTGCGGGAGTTTGCCTGTTGCATGGTTTGACAGGCACCCGAATAGTGGGTCCCATTCTTCAATGCGCAGATCACAAATCAAACCTTCGGATGCAAAGGGATCACCGGCAATAATCGCGTCAATCTCTTGCCGATTGGCGCCTTTCATAATCAGAAAGCCGGAGCGCAATGAGGTCCCTTTTAACGGACCGGAGGCCAGCAGGCTGCCTTCCTGAATAAGGCGCCTGAGATACAACACGTGTGCTGCGACATGCTGTCCCCATCCCTCGCCGTCAGGGTGGTCCATGCGCACAAGATAAACAGGCATTTCGAAAGTCTCCACCAGAACTGGACTTGCCAATCACTCGAAGCTTTCAGCATATTCCTCTTTTTTGCTGAATAAATTGTCGATATGATACATCAGTCACAACTGAGGATGATGAATGCTTGACCGGTTAACCAGCATGAAGATTTTTATCAAGGTCGTGGAATTAGGGTCCTTTGCTGCGGCCTCCCAGTATCTGACTTTGTCGCCGCAGATGGTCGCCAAGCATATAGAGGCTCTGGAGCATCACCTTGGTGCTCGCCTGTTGCATCGAACGACACGTCGGCAAAGTCTGACTGAAACAGGACGCCTCTATTGCGAGCAATGTCGGCTTGTTCTGCAGGCTGCTGAACGAGCTGACAGTCTGGCAGCCAATACGCTTGGCACACCCCGCGGCACATTATCTGTCAGTGTACCCGTCACTTTCGGGCGAACAGTATTCCTGCCATTTGTTCGTAATTTTCAAAAAAGATACCCAGAAATTCAAGTCCATTTGTCACTGACAGACCAACTGATTCACCCCATAATGGACGGTCATGAGGCTGTGATCCGAATTGGTGAACTTGAGACGGACCTTACAGTGGTCAGTCGTCCTTTGACGGCCTATCGTCGGGTCATCTGCGCAGCTCAAACCTATCTGGAAAAACACGGTTTTCCAGGGCAGCCCGAAGATCTGATGCGCCACGAGTGTCTCGTGTATGAAAATTCCGGCGGTCCTGTAACTACCTGGCACTTTTCTCAAGGCAGCGTTACGCGGCCAATCACCGTCTCCGGGCGGATAATCAGTAATGATTCAAGTGTTCTGCATTCTGCAGCACTCGCTGGCGATGGCATTCTGCTGGGTTACGAGCAGGCCCTGCTTACAGATATTAAAAGCAAACGGCTTGTCCGGCTTATGCCGAGGTGGACAGTTCCGGACAGACCCATGCACCTGCTCTATAACGCAGGTCCTGTTATGACACCAAAGCTGCGGGTCTTTGTGACCGAGCTTCAAGAGGCTTTCCAGCCTTAAGCCTCTTTTCGACGGTAGGGTGCCTGCCTCCTAAGCTCAGTTGGCGATTAGTTTCTGTTCACCATCCCTGTTCAGTCGGAAGAACAAACAATTCTGCAACATCCATACGTGCAGGTGATTTCAGAGCAAAAAGAATACTGTCTGCTATGTCCTCGCCTTCGAGAAAGGTCATGGACGCTGCAAGATCATCCATCTGTTTGCGGTAATCAGCATCTGTAATGTGGTCATAAAGCTCTGATTTTACAGCTCCCGGCTGAATGCAGGTAACGCGGATATTATGCTTTGGTCCGATCTCCATTCTGAGGCCGTCTGAAAACGCTGTTACCGCAGCCTTGGTGGCGCAATAAACGGCGAGACCCGTAAAGACTTTCCGGCCTGCAATCGAGGACATGTTGAAAATATGGCCCGAATGCTGTGCGATCATCTGCGGAAGAACGGCTGCCGTTGCATTAAGAACACCAGATATATTGACGTCCACCATCTGCGGCCATTCGTCCACTTTCAGGCTGTCAACGCTGGATAGGGGCATCAGGCCCGCATTGTTGACCAGAACGTCAATCCTTCCAAATTGGGCGATCAAGCTCTTTGCCGCTTCTTGACACGAGACAAGATCAGTAACGTCCGTCACCAGAGGAATGGCTCGACCGCCAGCCTTGGTAATTTCACTGATAAGCGTCTCCAGGCGATCATGACGACGTGCCGCCAGGCCGACTGTCATTCCTTCTGCTGCAAGTTTGCGCGCTGTTGCCGCACCAATGCCACTGGATGCTCCGGTCACCAGAGCAATTTTTCCTGCAATATTCATAATCTTCTCCACACGACGAGCCTTCAATCGGCCTTAATTGTCGAAGGAGGTGTAAATTATGCCAGAAGATATCTCGCATGGTTTCTTGCTGAAACTATTGTGATTTTGCGCTATAGATAGTCGCGCAAAGAATTGAGAGAGTGTAGCAGATGGTTTTGTCCTGCCTTCCTTCTCGGCGTGCTGCCAGTTTGACACTGGAGCAACTTCTCCCCGGGAAGAAAGTCGCGCAAAGTGAAGGAGATGTCTGGAAGGATGTTGACGTCCAGATATTCACTCGCCCGGTACAAAAAGACGAACTTCTTGTACCTGCCGTCGCAGAACCCTTGCTTGTCTGGGTTATCCGCGGAGAAGCAAATATTGAAGAGCGTGAACTGACAGGGCCTTGGGAACAGAGCAAGGCAAGAGCAGGAACATTTTACCTCACGCAGACGGACACACCCTATCTGATGCGTTGGCAGGGCAGGGAGATACTTGTTTTGAGGTGTTGCATCTCTATCTTGGACTTGATCTTGTCGATCGAGCTACCATGTCATTAAATCTGAATTCATCCCGTATTTGAATGCAGGATGTTTCAGGCAGGAAGGATGCTTTCATATCAGGCATTTTGAGTGGTCTGATAGATGAAATGCAATATTCTGTTATTTCAAATAATTTATTTGTAAATGGACTTCTGGAGAGTCTGACAGTTCATCTTTTAAGACAGTATGCTGATACCAGGGCTAAGATAAAGCTACGATCCACACTCTTGCCCACATGGAAACTTCGTAGAGTTCTTGATCATATGGAAGCACATCTGGCTGCACCATTTGATTTGGATAGTCTTGCTGCTTTGTGTGGCATGAGCCGTTTTCACTTCAGTCGCTCATTCCGTACAACCACGGGACAAACTCCCTCTGGTTGGTTCATGCAGCGCCGCGTCCAGAAGGCATCAGAAATGCTTCGTAAGACCAATGTTCCTATTATCGAGATTGCCTTGGAGATCGGCTACGAAAGCCCAAGCCACTTTGCTCAGGTCTTCCGCAGAGTGACGGGTGTCAGTCCTCGTGGTTATAGAAAAATGTAATCAGTACATGAATAAGGTTTCAGCAAAGACCTTGGTAAAAAAGTTCACCTAAATACAGGCCAATTCCGAAGACCGCATGAGCGCTGATGCTGAGAAATAGTCCTTTTCCAGGATTGGGAGCCCTAAGCCCGAAAAACCCGCCGCCCAGAGCGGGTTTCATAAACAGGAAAGGAGCCAAAAGGGTAACAAGTCCGAAGAGTAGACCATTTAGCAATGTGGGGACTGTCTTTGCTATAACCACCACAAAACTGAGGTACAGTGCGGCATAAGCAGCACCAATTAGGTAATGAAATACCCAGCCGACAGGTGCCTCTCCTTTCAGGGAGGGTCTTTTTCCAATCATTGGGTCATAGATCCTGCCGTCACGCCACCCTATGACCCAGCGGCCGGTGACAGGCCAGTTGGCTGCAGGAATTCCAGTCAATGGTTGCTGGGCTTGTTGCCAGATATCGGATGCAGCAGTCGCCACGACGCCGACTGTCAGAATTTCGAGCAAATTCATACAGCATGTCCTCGAAGTCAGAGTGTTCTCACATAGTTTCATGTCACTTTACGAGTTTCATGATATACTGACGAAATTGCACTCTAGCAACACATGAAGTTACATGAGACAAGATAACAGATTATCCTGTGTGCTCCACGTACTCCTGCATATGGCAGAAGCAGGTGGTCCCATGACATCAGAAGTGCTGGCTCGCGCCCTTAACACCAACCCCGTGGTTGTGCGACGTCTTATGGGCGGTCTGCGTGAGCATGGATATGTGCACTCCGAGAAAGGACATGGCGGGGGGTGGACGCTCTCATGCCAGTTGGATCAGGTGACGCTGCGGGATATTTACGAGGCTCTTGATGCTCCAAGATTATTCGCCATAGGGAACCGGAGTGAAGAGACTGAGTGCCTTGTCGAAGAAGTCGTCAACCACGCTATGAGTAGCGTCCTGACCGATGTTAAGGCCCAATTTCTGGCGCGTTTTGGCCAGATTACACTTGCAGCACTTCACGCCGACTTCCATCAAAAGCTAGCAGAGCGTTTCTCAGGTGGATTAACTTGAGAAACGCTGATGACTTTTCCTGATTGTGGTATGAAATGGCTTTGAAGACTGTCGCCATTTTAATGCCGTCTCACAGACAGCCTATCAGTTACCAGCTGTAGCCGACCGTAACCTGCCCAGTGCGACGTTCTCCATACCAGCACCATCCGGCAGATGTGCCTGATGTCATGCAGTTGGTAACGTAACGCGTACCAGCGAGATTCCGCATACTCGCCCGAATATTTAACCCGCGATAATTTCCACCATATGTCTGGTCGACGTAACGGAAGCCGCCACCAACTCCCAGTCCCTGCAATGGCCCGTGATGAAACGTATAGGCTGTAAAGAGAGAAGCATTTCCTTTCCCGGAACCAGCGAGCGGTAGGTTGGTAGACGAACTGCGAATTTTCTGTCGGCTAACGGCTGCTATAATACTTAGGCCTTCTGTCAGATCTGCATGTGCTTCGAATTCGAAGCCATCAGAATGCACTTTAGCGCTTTCGGTACTGTAACCCAGATTACCGACTGCTGTGAGAACATTTGTTTGCTCAATGTGAAACCCGGTAGCCGTTAACAGTATGGGTAAACCTGGAATTTGATATTTCAGTCCTCCTTCAAGCTGCTTACCACGCGTAGGATTGGCTTGCCGCGTTGTTTTGCCACCATCATCCGAGACAATGCCGCTTTGTGGTTGGAATGACGTTGAATAACTGACATACGGAGCTAGGCCGAATTTAAAATGGTACAAGCCTGCAGCTCTCCAGGTAATGGGTTCGGATGACTGTGGTGTAGTTTTTCCGGAAATAGTATTTATCTGGGTTGAGCGATACCAGTCGTTACGAATACTTCCTGTAAAATGAAAACCACCGTAGGAAATCTGATCCTGCGCATAAAGACCGATCTGGTGAGATTGAATGTCGTAAGCAGCACTTGCTTTAGGGCGTGTGAAGTTGATCCCATAGACTGGAGAAAGAAGATTGATGGCAGACACACACACTGCCATACCCCGTTACTTCAGTTGCATGACTTTGCTGGTAATCAAAACCAGTCAAAAGATGGAGGGATCGAAGAACCCTTGATTGATGTGCTTGGCTGGTGATTTCAGGCTTTTGGCGATTTGGTTGACGGCGCTTTGGGCCGCTTTTGACCTGCGTTTTGAGCGGATCGAGTGCTTTCCCTCGCTGGATGGCTATGCGCTCGCACTCAATCTTTCGAGGAAAAGGAAGCGGCGCATGTTGTAGACGATATTAGCCAGGCCGATCCTCATGGTGGCCCGGGTGATACCGACAGTTCGGATGAACAGCCCTGTCTG
>NZ_BJMK01000034.1 GCF_006539125.1 Gluconobacter sphaericus NBRC 12467 | reverse complement strand
TCCTTCTCCAGATCAGGACGGAAGGCCTCAAAATCCACAGTTCGGGAAAATGCTTCGAGTGCCAAGCCCGCGCGATCACGCAGAGAGCTCCTAAATTCAAGGTTTTTTTAATCCCCCCACCTCAACTACTCGCCTCTTCCTCGTCGACATGATGAATTGTGCGAGACAGATCTCAGGCAAATTTTTGCACAGATTGCTATGATATTCCTCACACAGAACGATATAATATGCTATTTCTTGCCGAGATAAAACTAATGGCGAGATATGGACAACCTGTGAAGACCTCTAAAACTAAAACTATTCTTGTCGCTATGACATGCCTCACAGGTATTCATCATGCGGATGCAAAAAAAATTCATGGACATCGCTCTTCCCTGCATGAAGCACAAGCACATATCCCGTTACCTTTTCGCTCTCATTCAGTCATTCGCAAGCATCCTGTCGTAGCTATTTCTGCGACATCTGATGAGAGTGTCAATGTTTCCGCGCACCATTTGCGTGGTGGCGGTATGATGCGTGTGGAAACAGCCCCCTACGCAGTTCAAACAGTGACTAAACAGTATATTGAGATGAAAAGCCCAACCGGCACTGCTCTTGATTACATACAGAATCTGCCGAGCATCAGCGTATCAACTACAGATACATCAGGTATTCAGGGAGGACAAATACAAAATCGTGGATTGACAGATAGCGATATGGGTCTGCTGATTGACGGCGCACCTGCTCAGAATGCTACGTATCTAACCGAAGATATTGATTCCGAAAATCTCGACAGCGTTAGTATTTTACCCGGATCCACCCCCGTTGACGTACCAGCGACTGCTGCAGCCGGAGGTGTGATGAACGAGGTAACACATGATCCGTCGCACAAATTCGGCGGCATGACTGACTTTTCTTACGGAACTAACAACTTGTCGCGCGAGTTCCTGCGCCTTGAGAGCGGAGATATCGGCAACACCGGCGTTCGTAGCTTTCTTTCTTTTTCTAATACTCATGCCCGGACTTGGGTAGGCGCAGGTATCAATAACCGGCGTCATCTTGACTTTGGCATGCGTAAAGATTGGAAAAATGGATCTTTTGCTCGTTTTTTTCTGAGCTGGAATAATGAAGATTCCGTTGTAAACAATTATCCTACGGCCTCTCAGTTTTATACCTTCAAGCATACCGGGCAAAGCTATGGGCATACTGCAGGTTTCGATGCAAAGAATAATGACTACTGGAAGAATAACCTTGACATTTGGAATGAAATTTTCCTCACAGCCCCCATGCACGCTGTTGTTAACGACAAATTAAGCTTCGACCTCAAACCGTACTATAACTGGGGACGTGGCTGGGATGGTGGACCTAATGGCACAGCCAGTGCAGGAGAGTACACTTATAAGGATGGCACAGCTGTCGCAGCCGGAACCCCTCTGACCAGTTACTATAACCAAACCCTGTCAATGAATGTCGGTGTGACTGCACAAGGCAACTATGATATCGACCGCCATAACCAATTAACGTTCGGATATTGGTATCAAAATTCTAACTCCATTGCCTATTTCCCTGTTAGTGCGACCAAAGCCAACGGTGTAAACCCGTATCCAGACAACTTAAATTATGCTGTGTACTCCGACGGCGCGCGTAATAATTACGGGAGCAACTCTGGTTCAGAAACTCACGCCCTCTTCATCCAAAATAAGGCAAAATACTTCAACGATAAGCTCCAGATTGATGCGGGCTTTAAATTCGTAATGTCGAATATCTGGACAATGTCTGCCGCCACCCACAGCAATGCCCATGGAGAGAACATCACCGCTCCCTTGCCGCATCTATCGCTTAGTTATCGCTTTAATAGCCATCATCAAATTTATATTAACGCTGAAGGTGATTTCCGTCAGCCTAGCCCATCTGCCCTATCTGTCGGCGCCTCCTCTGGAACGATGCCTAAAAATCAGTATTCAATCAAAGAAGATTTGGGTTATCGTTATAACGATAAGTACATTAACCTTGACCTTGATCTATTCAATTACAATATCACCAACCGCCTTCTTTCCACCTATTTAGGTAACGGTGAAAGTGGCGTTGTTAACGCTGGTAATCAAACCATTCGGGGGTTTGATATTATGCTAGCTGCTCAACCCTATCATGGTATCAGTCCATACGTCTCTTTCGAGTATCTAAATGCTCGAATGGACACAAATATTGCTGCCTCTGATGTATATGGAAATCTAACTGCTTTTCGTACCAAGGGAGGACAAGCTCCCATGGCTCCACATGTCATGGCAAACCTTGGCTTGGACTTACTTATACTTATAAAGGATTTTTCTCCAATGCAACTCTCCACTATACAGGGCCTCAGTCTGTAACCTTGGCAGGGGATCAAAGAATTCCTGGGTATATTACTAATTCTCTTACGCTGGGATATCACTTTAAACCCTTGGGTTTTGCAAAAACTCCTACCATTCGTTTGAATTTCACCAACCTCACGGGGTCTATCGTCCGTAGCGGTGCCGAAGGTGTAGGTACCAACATCAATGCGGTTCGCCTAATGAATGGCAACCTCTCCGCGACCGGTACGGGTGCACAGTTTTACCTCGTCCCGCGCTTCAGTATGACTGGTACGATTTCGACGGCTTTTTAATAGCGTCTATCATTCCGCTATCCTTCTAGCGGCAATTTTACTGTTCACATGGTTTCGGATTTAAGTCCGACCATGTGAAGAGTGCAAAATCTTTTTGGCTGCGAGAAACTGATAAGGATTAACATGAACATATACAACAATATTAATAAAATAATAGTTAAGAATTTTTGTAAAAAATCTAAAATGTCAACTTTATTGTTATTGTGTGTAATTTCAATTATTATTTTCAGAAATACATCCTATTCTAAAGAAAAAAAAGAATGCCCGAAAATAATAATTGTATCAGGCTGGGAGAACGGGGCCGATATTGGAGATGCTCCCGGAGAATATCAGTTTTGGGTTGAACGTTTACGCTTAAACAAACGCGTACCCATTTCTGGAATATCAACTCAGGTCCTCCGACGCAATAAAGACGGAGTTTATGGGATTGTATTAAAAGATGGAGTGATCGATCTGAGCGCTTTAGCACTTGATAAACACTTTGATCTGCATCAGACTTACTGGATATTTACAGGAATTTCTGGCGTAAATCCCAATATAGCATCCGTAGGCAGTGTAGCATGGGCGCGCTGGGTTGTTGATGGAGATGCGCTCAGGGAAATAGATGATCGTGAGATCCCTAAAGGTTGGCCATACGGTCTTTATGCAATTGGAGCAGAAAAACCTAATACACTACCTGATAATCCAAATCATTATGGATCAATAACAGACGCTCAACAATTAACAAAAGCATATCCACTCAATCAAGGATTGGAGAGGTGGGCTTATATGATTAGTCGCAATACTGCACTACGAGACGACCCAATACTGATGGAGCGACGCGCGAAATGGAAAAAATATCCAAACGCTCAGAAGCCTCCGATGATTTTAGAGGGGGAAACATTAGGAGCTCTACGTTATTGGCATGGAGTACAGAGAAATCAATGGGCTGAAGACTGGGTTCATCTATGGACAAGAAATCAAGGGGTGTTCGTGATGACAAATGAAGAAAGCCAAACCAATCAAATAGAGATGCGATTTCTATCTCGCTTAGGTTACATTGATGCCGACCGCATTATGGTTTTGCGGTCAGGTAGCAATTTCACCATGCCTTCACCCGGTACATCTCTCATACAATCCATGGGTGATGAGGGGCCAGGACAAGTCGCTGCTTTTGACAACAATGAACGAGCGGGAGCACCTGTTGTTGAAGAACTAATCCGGCATTGGAGTCATTATCGCTCTCACATTCCCTCTGAGAGGCCCTCACGCGAATAAAAGAGCTTTCCGGGCAAAGACCGTTGGTTGATACGGTTTTGTTTTGATGTGCTGGTTACGGGGCGTGGTGATAATTTTCGCTCTTCGTTGATCAGAGATCAGGAGTTCTTTTCCGCAAGGCTTCTAAGCTCAGTACCCATTGGTTTTTGTCGACTCGATTGACGGTTCTTTGGGTCCATTTTGATATGCGTTGTGAGTAGGTCGGGGGCCGTTATCCGCTTGATAGCTACGCTGTGGTCCTGATCCGCTCTAGGCAGAGGAAGCGGCATTGGCTTTCGAGCGATAGGTGGTGTCTGCCCAAACGGTTGAGGCCGTATTGATTTTATCCAGCAGGCCTTCGCGCAGTCTGGCACCATCACTGGCAGCGGCATGTGTCGTTTTTTCTATTTTCGGATAAACTGGAATTTCCGGCCAATGGAAATATGAGATTTATAGCCAAAGAACGGAATAGCAAGATCACTTGATGGCATGGTTCCATCGTCTTGCCGCTTTCCCGCGAGATGGAGGGTCCGAAAAACTCTCTGGTTTTGGGTCTCTCTTTGTGATTCTAATTTCCCCGAGTTGATTTGGGCATGGATCATGAAGCAGTCGGGTTTCTTTGATGTTGACGAGCGGCTTGCCCGGTTGAGTGGGCTTGGTTATCAACTCAACGCTTTTTTCCAGATTGTGGATTTTGAAGTCTTCCGCCCTGATCCGGAGCAGGACTTGGTCTATTCAGATGGGAGTAAAGGCAGACGCCCCCCCATTTGATCCGGTGCTGATGTTCAAGATCTTGGTGCTCCAGAAACTGAACAATCTGTCCGACGCACGGACGTAGTAGATGCCAAAACAATCTGGTTGCTTCACGAGCGTCTGACACAGGCGGGGCCATTGAAAGACTGTTTGATTGTTTTGATACCACCCTATGCAACGCTGGTCGCTGCTCCAAAGCAGCGCAATACCAATGCGAAAAAATCGGATCTCAGGGCAGGACGTATCCCCGAAGGCTGGCAGGACAAGCCGGTAAAGCTGTCGCATAAGGATCGTCATGCACGCTAGATACTGAAATTCACGAAAGCAAAACGGCAGGATGACGGGGTGATCCCCACAACGGATCTCGCCATCCCATTCTTTGGCTATAAATCGCATGCTTACATCGACCGGAAGTTTCGGTTCATCCGGAAATGGAAGGCAACAAATGCCGCTGCCAGCGATGGCGCCAGACTACGCGCGAGCGTGTCATTATCCAGCGGGTGGCAGCCCTCGATCTGCTCAAAACGCAGATCAAAAGCGACCTAAAGAACAGTCAAACAGAACGCCAAATGCCAGAAATTACAGGCCAAGCGTATCAACCAATGGTTCTTCAATCCCTCCAGATCGATCATCTCCAGTCTCCCCGCAGAACCCGAATCAGGTTTCCATAATCAATAGGTCCTGAGCCTAAGGGGACTTCAGTTCGGAGACTGGTTCGATCCCTCGAATTTTCCTGAAGAATTTTCGGGCGGTGGCGGTGGGCGGCATCCGTCCGGTGGTGGTAGCGGTCGGCCATTGCTGTCCATAGGCGCCGGCGGTGGTCGATTACCATCCTTGTCCATTTCCGGCGGCGGCCTGTGACCGAAGCCGCCTGGAGGCGGCCCGCATCTGTGGTGTGATTTTGCGTCATCGCGCCGATCGCCTTGCTCGGTTTCGTTGTAAGACGGCGCTGCGGTGCTAAGGGTTGTATAGGTCTGGCCGTTATAAACGGTTGTGCCCTGAGCCAAGAGAGGCAAAGGCATGATACTAACAGCCAAAATGGTCAAAGCTACAATTCGAAGGCTCATAGACATCTTCCCGCGGTATGACGCCTCACTCTTGAAATGCCCCCCCTTAAATTGCCAGTAAGGAATGGCAACGGTGTGTTTCCTCGACCTACTGTCCAACCTCGCTCTGTCCTAAAATTTCGAAACAGCTCATGGTTTTGCTCCGGGTTGGAGTTAGTAAACCTCAATTCCATTATTGCCGTGAGGCCGCGCATTTTTCCTGTAGCCGATGCATAGCGTCTGGCGGCATCGGTGCCGTCATCATAGCCCGATAGTTCATGCAGGCTGCCGTTTCATGCTTCGGTAGCGTATGTGAATGACAAGCGCAGCCAGTGAGAAATACTGCATTCAGCAATGCAAGAATGAGGCGCATGACGCCCTCCTAACTTTTCCAGTGTTTTAAAAACGCGAGATCCTTGCACGCTGCCTGAGGGCGAACCTGCCTTATGACATCGGGAATGGTGGCTGACCGTTGGACGCGGTCACGCCACCATCGACGGGCATGATCAGGCCTGTGATGAACGCCGCGTCAGGACTGGCCAAAAATGTGATGGCTGCAGCCATATCTTCTGGTTCACCGAGGCGCTGCAACGGGATACGATCTTCAACACTTTTGACGAAAGCTTGATCCTTAACCGCCTCTGCCGTCATGCCGGTGCGTGTGACAGCGGGGCAGATTGCGTTAACGCGCACACCTCGCTTGCCGTGATCCATGGCCATCACGCGGGTCAGGTTCACCACGCCCCCCTTGGCGACATCGTAGTAGGCGGTATTCCAGTCTCCACGCATCCCAGAAACCGAGGCGGTGTTGACGATGTTGCCCTTCGTTTTGATGAGCATAGGCAAAAATGTTCGGCTGACGTTCAGAGTGCCGGTGAGGGTGGTTGCACAAACCGTACTCCAGGTTGCCAGATCGCAGTCCAGCACGGTTCCCATGGCCGTCACGCCGGCATTGTTTACCAGAATATCGAGTGATCCGAACTTCTGCTGCACGAAATGGAGAAGAGATTCAACTTGTTCTGGAGAGGAGATGTCAGTCAAAGACGGAACAGCATAATTGGGATCCAGCGCTTTCATGACGTCATCGAGTTTCGCCTTATCTCGATCAACAAGGATCACATGAGCGCCTTCATCGAGAAATCGGACCGCAGTGGCGTGGCCAATTCCTGAGGCAGCACCCGTAACGAGAACCTTCTGACCTTTGAAACGCGATAATCCTTTGATGGACATGAATGCTTCTCCTGCAAAGTTCAGGAGAATAAAGTCTCGCCGTGCCGGATGGTTGCCACAATAGGAAAGCGGGTCGCCTCGGGGTGAGAATACCAGAGGCACAAGTCGATCACGCCCGCTTCTCCGTCTCGCCGGATGTTGTTTTGGGTTCGCAGCTCGCCGCTGCTGCAAGCGTACCTGCTCGAGTCAGTTCCTTCACATCCGGGCGCTTACGCTCCGGCTCACACGGCTGTTCCGCCATGGCGAGGATGCCCCGGAGGTTTGTGACTTCGGCGCAGATTGCTTCGGCAAACGGGAGCAGGTGGGTGTAGAGTTCACCCGGCGCAGGTCAGCGCGATCCGACGGGGTAGCTGTTGCGATCAGGCTGCCGGATCCATACGATGCGGGTTCCCTGCGTCCAGACACCGTCCGGGATGTCCGAGCAAATCTCGGCGAAGGCCGCGCAGATTTCACCGGATGGGACGGGGCGTTCGAGACCAGCGTCGCGAGCTTGACCAACCAGGTCTTGATCCCCTCGAACGGCGGCGGGTTTGCTTCGGCGATGGCGATGGCACTATGGTAGATTTTTGCGATTTCTGTCATGGTCAGCACCCCTCCAGCATCACGCCGGATTTCCCGTTGTCGGCCCTTTGCTGCGCCTTGCTCGAGAGGGTCGGAGTTCGCATCCCGTCCTCACGCCGAACCAAGTTCCGCCACGTCGCGTCCCAGCCAGCCTTGCAACCCTTGGCGCCCGGCACGCAGAGCCAGTAGTCGCGGAAAACCTCGGCCGTTCGGGCCGGATCGACCCGGTTGGCCTCGGCAAACCAGACCTGCTCGGGGGTCAGTCGGCAGGGAGGCGGCAGGCCCGTTTCTATTTTTCAGATTTCGGATTTTGCGCGTGCTCACTCTCGAACGAAGTGAGAGAGGTATTGCCTTCTTCCCTTCTGTTTTCGAAATCCGTGACCGGTACAGTATTAGTACGCGACTGGTCGCTGTTCTCGACCGTTTCCGTGGCTTCTGATCCTGTAGCGGTATCGTTTTTCTTACGCTCTTCCTTGCTCAGAACGTGTACCGTTCCTGCATATTCTCGGAGCGGCTTCCCGAAGCCTGAACTTCCGACCGGCCATGAGGATCAGCCGCATTGCGTGCAGCTCGCGGCTGTCCTGACGGACGAGCACGGTCAGGAAGACGCGTGCGTGAACATCATCATTCGCCCGGAGGGCTGGACGGTTCCAGATGCGGCCGCCGCCATCCACGGTATCACGACAGAGAAGGCCGCGCGCTACGGCATCCGCGAGCAGGTCGCCGCGGTCCTGTTCTATGATCTGACGTGCCGCGCCGACCTGCTGGTTGCGCACAACATCAAGTTCGACCGGCAGATTGTGGCGACCATGTACGCCCGGGCCAAACGATCTGAATGGAAGCTGCCGGAAGCGCAGTTCTGCACGATGGAAGCCGCCGCACTGCTGGTGAACCTGCCGCCAACGCCCCGCATGCGTGCGGCTGGGATCATCAAGCCCAAAGCACCTCTTTCGCGGAAAACGCAGGGAGGGATGGGTATGAGTGAGACACTGGAGCAGTTGCTGACAGCACAGGAAGTGGCCAACAAGCTCCGGACCACACCGAGCAATCTCTACCGCAAGATCAAGGCCGGACGCTTCCCGGCCCCCATCCAGCTAAGTGTTCGGTGCGTCCGATGGCGAGAAAGCGACGTGGCCCGCTGGCTCAATAGCTTGCCGACCTCCGTACCGTCTGAAGCAGATCTCGAGACGGCATAGCGTCTTTCAAAAGCAGATCGGCCCATTCCTGGCTGATCTGCTTTCTGCGATCTATATGCTGGGCTCGATTGTATGCAGCTTCAACGGCATCTTTCGGCACGTGGGCCAGCATCAGGTCAATGATCATTCTATCTTCTGGACGTCGCTCATTCATGATGGACGAGAACGAGGCCCGGAAGCCATGCGGAACATGCTGTCCCGCATATCCAGCGCGATTTATCAGATAGCCCATCGCATTCTCAGACATAGGCTTATGCGCCCATCGCGTATTCGGAAAGACGAGCGGTCCACGCCCGGTAAGGGGGCGAATGATCTCAATGATCGCTCGCGCCTGCGTCGAAAGCGGCACGATGTGTTCCCGACGCATCTTCATGCGCTCAGATGGGATGATCCACACATCGTCTTCCAGTTCAGTCCACAGCATACCCCGAACCTCTCCTGACCGCACTGCGGTCAGGGCAAGGAAACGCAGCGCAAGCTGAGTGACGGGATGGGAGGGAGTATGCTCAATCCGGCGCATCATGCGCCGCAACGGCTCAAGGTGGATGATGGCTGGTTGCTGTCCTTTCTGGAGAGGGGCAAGAGCACCCTTGATCTGCTCGGCAGGATTGGATGTCCCGAGACCACAGGCGATCCCATAAGCAAATATCGCGCCCATGCGCTGCCGGACGCGTCGGGCGGTCTCGCCAGCCTGCTTCTTCTCGATGCAATGCACCACGTCCAAAGCGATCGGGGGCGTAATAGCATCAAGGGGGAGGCTTCCAATCTTCGGAAAGGCAAAGCGTTCGAGTGTGCTCTGAACTTCGGATCGGTGTTGAGGTGTCCACTGCTTGCCGTGTGCTGCGATCCACGCCAGAGCCACAGTGCGGAACTGGTTATCCGTCCGGACGGCTTCAGCGCGTTTCTGCTGCCGGGTGAGGGAAGGGTCTTGCCCGCTGCGTAACTCTTCACGGGCACTCTCCCGCGCGCGCCTGGCATTGATAAGGCTGACCTCGGGATAGGCTCCAAAGGACAGGGCCTTCTCTTTGCCCCCGAAGCGATATTTCAGGCGCCAGAGCTTCGTCCCGTTCGGCTTCACCAATAGATAGAGACCTTGCGAATCACTGAGCTTATACGGCGATTCTTTCGGTGCGGCCTTGCGCACTGCGACGTCCGTCAGCACCGATACCCCCAGCTCTCAAACGATACCCCCACTGATACCCCCATTCGCATTGTAGTTCATGGTTTGTTCTCGCCATTAATGGACACAAACCAGATGGAGGAAAAGGGCAGATTTGGCTGCCCTTGGTCAATAACGGTCACTAATGGTGGGGGTATCACTGGCGGAGAGAGTGTCTGTCACACCTACGCGCTACCCCGTTGAAAACAGGCGATATACAGCGTTCGAGAAATTGAAAATCCCGGCTTGATGCCCGGTCTCATATCCCGCACTGCTCCGGCCGTGGCGAGCGTGATGTTCATGAGAAAGGAGCTCGAGGATGACGGTCTGATCAGATTCGATGCAGAAGAGCAGGGCGCCTATCCCGTTGCAAACAATAGACTTCCCAGAATCGTTCTCACAAATCCATTGACGCGCGCCGTCTTGTTCTCTTTTTGTTCTCATTATGGAGGCCAGAAACATGAACTACCAAGGCGACCGCACGACCGGCTTTGCATCCCCCGCAGGCGATAACATCGAGGGCACAATTGACCTGATGTCAGTTGCCCTCGATCTGCGCCAGCCCAGTCGGTATCCGGTTCGCGTGGAAGGCGATGCCCTGCTGGGTCGCTCCATCCGGCATGGTGATATCCTGGTCGTGGATTCTGCCGTGGCACCTCGGGCAGGTGTCGTGGTGGTCGCCAGCGTAGGCGATGAACTGCGGGTCTGCGAACTGACCCAGCGCGCCGGCGAGTGGTGGTTACGATCTTCCACACCTCAGACCGCATCCGTCCAGGTCGATGATGAAACGGACGTCGCGATCTGGGCCGTGGCTACGGGCTTGGTCCGAACGGACGTGTAATGCGCGTTTTTGGTCTGATCGACGGCAATTCCTTCTATTGCTCCTGCCAGCGCGCTTTTGAGCCGCACCTGAAGCGCAGACCGGTCGTGGTCCTGAGCAACAATGATGGCTGTGCGATTGCCCGCACACGGGAAGCCAAGGCACTCAGCATCAAGATGGGGGATGCCTGGCATCTTGCCCGTAAACGCCCCGAGAGTCGGCCAGTTGTCTGGTACTCCTCGAACTATGCCCTCTATGCCGATATGTCGCGCCGGATGTATCAGGTCCTGGCAGAGCGCGTTCCGGGCGTGGAGCCCTACTCGATCGACGAGATGTTCCTGGATCTGAGCAATCTTCCCGGGGATCTGTATGAACGTTGCCGGCAGCTGCGCCAGGACGTGCTCGATCATGCGAAGATCCCAACCTGTGTAGGCTGGGGGCCGACCAAGACGATCGCAAAACTGGCGAATGGGCTAGCCAAGGAACATGCAGAGCTGGAGGGGCTCTGTGACCTCACGGATCCAGCCATCCGGCTGGACTGGTACCGCCGCACAAGCATTGATGAAGTCTGGGGCATCGGTCGGCAGACGACGCAAAAGCTTAAGGGCATGGGCATCGAGACGGTCGCCGACTTTGTGGCCCTCGACGCAAAGACGGTCCGCCAGACACTGACTGTCGTAGGAGCACGTGTGCAGGCCGAGCTGCGCGGCCAGTCCTGCCTGCCGCTGTCTGATATCGCGGCCACGCGGAAAAGCATCGCCTCGACCCGGACGTTCGGGCGCCTGCTGCTGAAATGGGACGAAATCCGCGAGGCCATTGCGCATTATGCGAACCGCGCGGCTGAGAAGCTGCGGGAAGACGGGCTTGAGGCCGCGCATCTCTCTGTCCTGATGCAAACCAACCCGCACAATGGCGATCCCTGGTACGCGAAGCACGCGGCCGTCACGATTGAGCCTACGTCCGATGCGCGGGATCTGATCCGGCACGCGACAGAACTCGGCAACGCCATCTGGCTCCCGGGATATCGCTACTTCAAGGCGGGCGTGATCCTCTCGGACCTACGCCCTTCCGGTAGTCAGGGTCTGATGTTTGCGTCCCGAGATCCAGTCCAATCCGCCACAGTCATGGCAGCACTGGACGCAGTGAACGCCCGCTTTGGGAGCGGAACGCTCCGGCCGGGATCGACAGGCCTGAAGCGCACCTGGTCGCCGCGACAGTCTTTGTTGTCGGCACGTTACACAACCCGGCTGGAGGAAATCGTGAGGGCAAGGAGTTGGTAACTTCGGCTCACGCTTCAACAAAGCCATCGTGGAACAGGACCTCCGGTTCCAAAAATAGTCATCCGCCGGTGTAGACTAATTGTGGCTCTGCGAAACTTCCAGATGACTGGACCTACCTGAACGCAAACGCGCTTTGCCCGCTTCTGGATGCCAGCACTTTGCGCTCTCTACCCAGCTGTAGCCGCAACCCGCATATCCAAGTTTTTCATATACGCCAGCTCGAAATAAAAATCGGAGCTACCGGTGACTATATGTCGAGACTTCCAAAGTGCATCTTTGAAACCGGCACCACTCGTTACATCATCCAAAAGGACCAAGAGCTGCGGAACGCTTAGAAACCAGCAATGAAAGAATGGCTGATTAACCACCGGTTCCCCAGGATGAAGTGCAGCCACTTGCTTGCGAATTTGCGCCAGAGCGGCATTAATTTCGTCGAACTTGGGGGACAGGCGTGAGTCGGCCGACGTGAAACTCACATTCATATTCGTTTCCAGGAACCGAGTCAGAAGCGTCCTATCTTGAAAGCTACCAAAATCAAACAAAGACACCGCTATTCGTTCGATTTTTCGATCGTTCAGCTCAAGCCGCGTAGTGATCCCGTTTCTCTTCACGTCGAGATAACCAAGGCGACTCAGCCGTACTTCATGCCACCCAGCCTGGGCCTGCGCAGCCAAAAGGCTGCCGGCCAAGTCCAACAGTAGGTGGGCATCAGAGCCAGAACGGGCCCGCCGTGTTAGCGACTTCTTCTTTACCTCTGCCAGAACCACGACGCTATCTGCATCGATGATAAGATCACATTCCCCGTGTGCGCCATCGGCGTCATATTCGCCTCCAGTGACCAACACTCCATGCGAAGCAAATTCTACCTCAAGAAATCGCTCTATTGATAAACCAACTTTTTTGTCAAGTTCTTTGACTTCTGGACGTAAACATCCTAGGAGCGCCTCTAGGCACGCGGGTGCGCAGACTGACCGGTCAAGTAAGACAAACCGACGGTTCGAATGCCGAAGAAGAGGACGCAAGAAGAAGTCAAGACCGACATTCATATAATCAGAGTTATCAGGAAGTGGCGCATCCTTTGGTCGTGAGAACTTGCGGTTTGCACCAGCAATCGGATGACTCAAGACATTATCGAGAATCTGTGTTACAATTTTACGTGGAATTGCCGGACAGGCCCGTGCAATGCTGATTTCATCTACAATAACCGGACCTCTCACATCGCGAGAGGGACTAAGCAGATACCCGATTATTTCGAGCACTTGATCAATTGAATAACCCGCCGCTGTCGGCGCTAGGACATCCAACCAATCGAACATGCCCCGGGCTATCCTGCTCACATCCGATGGCCGCAATTGCGAGATGCTGAACATCGTGTCGTAAACAGCCATCTCCTGAATATGTCGAAGAAGTTGGCCTGCGCTCAGTTTGCTCCAAAAGTTTGGCGAATAGGGTTGCACGTCTAATACCGCAGCGTATGCCTGAGCCAAGGCACAAAGTCTTTGCCAGTGCGAGTCATCATTTTCGTATGGCTTACGGCCCCAAAGATGTTTCGCCGAAAGCTGGACAAGGTACCCCCAAGGAGTCTGAGGCTTTCCGCCACCCGTCATGCTCACATGTCGGACGAGATGGTAGCGTTGCTGGTTGATGTCATACGTCAAAGAAATAGCGGCAAAGATGCGACGGGCGACATTGAGCCCACCCATCGTGATAATCAGTTCTTCAATTGCCGCGACTAACGCGGCTTCTCCTGCCTCTTCGAGCCTTAACACACCCGGTTCCAGGTGAATAGCGAAACCGGAATCACGCAAATATCGTGCCGCTTTCGCCACCATGAACTCACGACTGTAGAGCCTTTCTCGATCTACACCGAACGGCTGAATATGGGCATGATCAATGGCGCCCCGGACAGCTACAGTCCAATCAGCATCTGGGGGCTCTCCGGGACTGTCAAAGACGCGTACCGCGTCCATAAGATGGCAGAGTATCTCTAAATATGGATCGAGCGGCTCACCACCAAGGACATGCTCGCGGATAAGATCCTTTCGTATCGAATCGCATATACGCCAAATTCCCGATGTGCCATTAGGGAAGCCATCGCGAATTCTTGCATACAGCGCTTTTGAAACTGCGGAAGGGCTATAGCTGGAGCCGTGCTGGAGCCCGACGTAATCATATTCCGCTTTAAGATCACCATTGCATGTGGCGATCCCCGGTGCCGTGCGGTCCACAATGCATCGAAACGTTTGGAGGTCCATGCGGATCGCATCCTGAGCGTTGGGGCAGCCGACCTGCCGTTGTCCAGATGATGCAACCAGGGTCATTGCTTTTCAAGTATGCGAGCGATGAGGCGACCGACGCCCCGCCCGTTAGCGGCCATTCTTATTTTTCCTTGACGCCCACGAACGGCCGGCTCTTTGTTTTAAGGTAAGCCGTAGGATCTGAGGCCAGCGTCTCGACAAGTGTTGCCAGTACAGTTTCGTCTGTCTCAATCCGTGCGGCTACCTCGTGCCGGACTGCATTATTCTGACCGAAAACGCTCACAGGGCCAGAATCCCGCAGGCGCAAGGCTCCTCACGCAGCACGGATTTCTGCCAGCAGCGCCTCGAAGCCCTCACCGGTCGGCGCCATGCCCGGGACACCAAGCCAGTTCTCGCGCGACAGCAACCCATAGGCTTCGTCAGAGATCTGCGTGAACGTCGCCCAGGGCATGAAGGTCCGCGCGCCCCATGTATTGAAGAACACCCCCTCCGGGTTGTAGCCGACAAGTGCGATGGCGTGACCGCCTGCAGGCGTAAGGTCCGGCCCCGAGAGTGTCGAGAGATCCCACGTCCCACCAATCGGCAACGACAGGAAGCCTTGGGGCACAATCACACCGGCCAGCACGCCGCCGAGGAACGCGATCCCCCGCTTGATGCTGGCCGTATCCGTTGGCTGGATTGAACCAAAGGCCGTAAGATAGTCGCGCGTCTGGCCGGGACGCTGGAAGCCGACCGTGCGCCATTTGTTCAATTCGTCCAGCAATACCGTGCCGTTGTCATTCGTCCCGGTCGCCGGATCGAACCCTGTGACGTCGGCATAATTCGCCAGCACCATGTCTGTGGAAAGCATGACCAGACCCTGCGCGGCTTTAGTCCACGTCGCGACATGCGCGGCCTGAGCGGCAAAGGCGCAGCAGCCGAATCGATCATTGCCCCACATCTGATACGGCACGTTCTGCGACCAGTCGCGTTCAGCTGGTACGGCCGGAAGGCGTTCGGCCAGCACTGGCCCGAGGCGATAGGTGCGCGGGTCATGCTTCGCGGGACGCTTGCCCAGGCGACGATCGATAAAAGGTGTGCTCATACATTCACCTTGGTGGCAGGAATGGAAATTGCAGGCTTCTGGCGCGTGATCCGATCGCTGAGACGCATCGCCCCCACCGGGAGCAGCGCCATATTCTCGACGCGGCCAGCCTGATACAGGTCATTCAGAAGCTGTTCGCCCGTAACCAGGCGCTTGGACGTCGGGAACACTCCGGCTGCCGCGAGCGCGTCATAGACGTATTCGAAGCAGTAGGCATGCCCTGGGCGTTGCAGGGACTGGATCCGGAAAGCCCATGCCGCCATCGCCAGAACGTCGTAAGATGTGCCGAGCATGGACTTGCAGTAGGTCAGCGCTTTTGCAGCCTCACTGTCCGACAGCCGGATTGTGAAGGCATGCCCGGTCCTGGGCGGCATCCCGAAGTCTGGATCAGTAGGACCTACCCCCACGATCCGCGGGTAAGTGGCCGAATAAATCGTCCCGCCCAGCTCGATCGTGGCGTGGCTGTAGTCGCTTTCGAGCCGCCAGCAGATCAGGCGCCCGAAGGCATCCGCTGGCCGGTAGAGACGAACGGTAGCGTTTAGAACCATCGGGAGGATATCCAAGCGGCGCAAATGAGGATCAAGACGGTGCAGAGAGTAGGGACGCCCCAGCAGAGCAGGGTATCGCTACCCGGGGGCACCGCTTGAGGCATCCCCACGATCATGCTGTTACGCCGAGATTGCGGAGGGCTTGCGCTTCCGTCATCGTGGCACGGCGAGCGGATACGACGCCAAGAAGGCCTTCAAACACGGAAATAACCGTGCTGAGGGAACTAACGGCCACCGAAGCATCGGACAAGATCGAACTGGAGACCTTGGAAGACGCGCCTTTCAGGCCTGCTTCGAGATCGGATGCAACCTTCTGGAGATCAGCCAGAACAGAGTCGATCCGCGTCTTCATGGTCGCGTTATCATAGCTGACCGTGACACTGGACCCGGCAGCGGATGCGAAGGCCGTCAGGGACGCATCCAGAGCGGCAGAAGCAATATTGATCACACTGACAGCCGGGGCGCCGATAGCGGTCGCTACGGCAGTGATATCAAGGATCGTGCTGACCGCATTGAGGCCAGCCTGTCCGTATGCCTTCACCTTGGCCACGTTGATCGTGACGGTCGTCACACTGCCATTCTTGGTGATCGTGCAGGCGCCAAGCGCGCCGATGGCTGTGCAGGCTCCAAGGGTGCGGAGAAAGCCGCGACGGGAGGGATTACGCATTGGCGGTGGTCTCCGTGCTGGTGGCATCCTCAAGCGGGGTTCCCGCAGCGGTGATCGCGGCCGTGAAGCCGTTAAGGCCTGCCGCAACACCAGCATCGACGCCGGACAGATCGAACTTCGGATCTAGGCGAGGGACCATCGTTTGAATGACAAGGGAAATGGCCGACGAGGCGAGAGCCAGATCGTCCTTAAGTGCCGCGCTCTCATGCTTACCCGCAATGGCGGTAAGCATGTTTTGGGCGGCGGTTAGAGACGCGAGGTCAGACATAAGAGTCTCCAGTATTGGGGTGTCCCGCAGTCACGTCGGCGCTTTGGGCTCGTCCGTGCTTGCGGCGGCGGAAGACGCACCCAGAAGTGGATGCTTTCCGATCTCGGTGATCGCTGCTCCAGCTGCGATGGAGGCAGCTTTTTGCAGCGGAGATTTTTCAGGGATCAGCAGGAAGATGGCAGTCGAGGCCATGACGGACGGCACGCCACCATCAACACCAAGCCAAGCGGCCATCATCGCGCCAGACAAAAGCCCAAGGCCCTGCAGCGTCGTTGGCTCGCGTATCCAATCGAGGATCTTGCTCATGCTGCGATGGCTTCCGCGAAAAAGGCGACATTCGCGGCGGCATCGGCTGCACCGAGGGACGTATTGTAATACGCCTTGTGATACGCGCTCAGTCCGGCCGCGTCTGTCGCGCGAGGCAGCGCTTTGGGCGCACGATAGAAGCGGATGCGCGCCATCGCACAGGCATAGCGAAGGTTCGTGACCAACTGCGCTGTCGCATCAAGATCAGCAGCGCGCATGCGATGGCATACCGTCGCAAGGCGCGATTGCGCGGGGAAGTCGAGGAAGTTCGTCCAGCAGTCGTCATGCGTGGCGGGCTCCATCTGCCAGAGACCAAGGGCAGGGCCACCGCCGACCTGCTGAACGTAGGCGGCGCGACTTTCGGCCAGCGCGGTTCCGGTCACGAGGTTGATTGCTGCAGGGGATGCAAGCCCAAGCGTCTGAAGCGTCGGAGTGACGATCAGCGTTTTGAGCTGGCGCGTGTTGAGGCCGGTCATGGGTGGATTGCCAAATGCGATATGACGGTCGCGACGCCGGCAGACGTAGCAGTCACGACGGCCCATCCGACCCATCCCCGCACACTCCCGAGCCGCGCCACCTGATCGGCGAGGCTTTTGACGGCGCTCTGCGTCTTCTCGGCTGCTTCGCGGGATGTTCGCTCCTGATGCTCCGACCTGGCACGATTTTCACCATGAAACTCCGCTTGCTTCTCGGACATGGCGGCGAGCGTCTTCTGCGTCTGGTCCAAACTGCTTTTCAGATCGGCGATATCGCCGGTATGCGTTGCGATGACGGCGCTGTGTTCTTCGATCTTTGCGGCGAGGTCTGCCAGACTTTCGGCCATGCGGCCTCCAAATAAAAAAGCCGCCCGGTGGGGGCGGCTATCGTGATTATTTTAGCGAGTGGAATCAGGTTGTTGCTGCGGATGCATATGAGAGCACTCCGCCATCGTTCCACAGTCCTCCAGCCTCCGGGGCGGTAGTTGGGAGCGCCGGCCCCAGCAGAGCAGGTATATCGTTGACCAGAATCGTGACGCTTACGGTGAGAACCTCGCCCCATGCGGTCTGAACGGAAACGGTCGCCTGCTGCTGCCCCGGAGACAGCCATTGCGCCCAGATTGTCACACAGGTTCCGAAAATACCCTTCGCTGACACGATACCTCCGTTCGTCAGGACCTCTAGAGAAGAGAGGCTGTCCCCCGAGGCCAGCAACGCGCCGAATTCAACGCTGAAATCGCCTGCATCTCCCTGAGAAACGGGCGGCCAGCAGAGCAGCGTCTGCGTATCAATTCCCCGCATGCGAAACGAGGGCGGCACATCGGCGCGAACGATGCGCCTGCACGGGGCCCATGTCACGGCGAACTCGCAGTATAAATACTGCCGATTGGGTATTGCCCATCATTATCCAGAATAGCAGCTTGTCCTGTAGGCGCGTTCCACCCTGTCGACCCATTCCAGACCACGCGATTAACTACCGCGCCCACAGCTTCGGTGGAGGTGGCTGTAGTCAGGTAGACCGCATACACACCTGTAGTCGTGGTTGTTTCCGTTGTTGTTGTCATCACTTGATCTCCACGATAGCGCAGCCGTCATGACCCGCGCCGCCGCCATAGAATGTGTCGGAATAGCTGGTATCGTAGGCACCGCCGCCACCAGCACCGAAGCCGGTTCCCGAGTTACCGCCCCCGTTGCCGGCACGGCCTCCACCTCCCCATACGCCAGCGCCGCCATACCCGGTCACGGACGAGATGGATTCTGCGCCCGTCTGTCCATCGCCGCCGTCTGTTCCGTTGGAGTATGTGATTGGCGTTGCGCCGTTTTGCGTGGATGCACCGCCTCCAGTTCCGCCCGCGCACGATGCAACGGAGTTCCAGACTCCGCCCGTACCACCGGACGCTCGGGCAACCTCAGTTCCGTTTAGGGTGACGATCGTGTCGCCGCCGTTAGTCTGGCCGTTGATCGTATTCACTGGCGAGGAAGCACCCGCGCCTACAGTGATGCCGATAGTGTCTCCAGATGAGACGGCTATATGGAAATTGACATACCCGCCAGCAGCGCCACCTGCGCCATAGGTGGAGTTGGCAATACTCGTTCCTTTAACGGAGCACCCAGATCCGCCGCCGCCTACTGCCTGAATTACAGCAATAGATTTACCAGAGCCCACAGTCAGCGTAGTGCTGCTCGTGTATAGCGTGGGCATCGTGGTCGCTGTGGCATAGGACGCTAGGTCAAAGCTGCCGGACGAAGACGTGAACGAAGCATTCCCGGTCGCGCCATCAAGATGGAGGCCTGTGCCCTGTTCGTCTTTATTGGCAG
>NZ_BJMK01000033.1 GCF_006539125.1 Gluconobacter sphaericus NBRC 12467 | reverse complement strand
AGCGGTTCTTCGATCCTTCCAACTCATTTCGCAACTGACTAAGAACAATGCAGCTCAGTAGGATGCCATCACGACCGGAATATCTGCACTGACCGACGCCGATCTGGCGAAACAGAGCATTCTGCATCTTTCCGCCCAGACCAAACAGCCGTTCGTCGTGCAATCCCTTTCAATCATGGATGGTCAGTCCTCAATGATCTTCAAACTTTTCACGACTGACAGGGTCTCAGGAACAGGCTTTTTCCATAAGCGCCACGACATGCTTCAGGATATGCCGTTCGTCATACGCCTCAAGCGCGACCTGTCTTCCGGCCGCGCCCATCTTCTGTCTTAACGTTGCATCCTGCGACAGGGTACGCAGGGCCTTCGCGAGAGGCGTGGACAGACCAGGTGGAACCAGAAATCCGGTTTTTCCATCCAGTACCTGCTCTCTCGGCCCCCGGACGTCCGTCGCCACGACCGGCAATCCCGTCAGCATCGCTTCGATGACCGACATGGGCAGGCCCTCGAAATGGCTAGGCAGCGCAAACACATCTGCGGCCTTCAGCAACTCCGAGACATCTTCACGATATCCAAGCATCCGCAGACGCGGGCCGAGACGGTCGCACGCGCCTGCGAAGGCTACCGTCAGATCCGCGCCATGATCCGAAGGCAGACGTTCCCCGACCACCCAGAGCTCCGCCTCCGGCACATCTTCCATCGCACGCAGCAGTTCGGGATGACCCTTATGCCGCACCAGGCGCGACACCACGATGACCACCGGCCGATCTTCCGGCACTCTGAGTTCCCTGCGCAAGCGTGCCCGCGTCTCCGGATCGGGATGGTAGCGTCGGGGATCACGACCATTGCCGATGGCGATGGGGTTGCGGTTCAGATGCAGCCGACGTGCGTCCCGCGCTTCTTCGCCCGAGACCGTCATATACAGATCCGTTATGCGCCCTGCCGCCCATTCCAGAATCAGGGAAAGCATCCTGCGACGCCATGATCCCGGCTGATTGAACAAAAATCCGTGACATGTATACGCTACGACACGCACCCCGCAGAGCCGCGCGGCAAATCGCGCCAGAATGCCGCTAATCGGCATGTGCCCATGGACCAGATCCGGCTTTTCCCGCCGAATCAACCGCACCAGAGCAACAAATGCCTTATACTGTGCCAGTGGCGAAAAGGAGCGGGCCATCGGAACACCATGCACCGTAAAGCCTTCGGCCCGGACAGGCTCCAGATGGGAACCTTCCGCACAGGCCCCCTGAACGTCATACCCAGCATCACGCAGCTCCCGCATCAGCGGCAGCAGGAACTGCCTGAGAGCAAAATCCACGTTGGTAATCTCAAGTATCTTCACAATTACGAAACAGCCTATTCCGGGATGCGTTCAAGCAACCAGGTTATGCTCTGATGAATTCGTTTAATCGCCTTTTCGGCATCAGGTTTTTCATCAGCCGGTGCGGCCTCACCTTCCGGCGAAGTCACGTCAGGAAGAGGCCGCGGTATAATGATGATCTGTTGGCAAACCTCGCGCCTCCCTCGCCCCAGATAAATATCATTTTCCAGCCGCACACCCCCGTCACGCTGCCTGAAGCGCCAGATCGTCCCGCCAACCTGCAGAATGATATCCTCATCATCCTGCGTCACTTTCACATCGGGGTGAATATGAAAGCGGATGGCAAAGTCGATATTGCGTTCCCCATCAATGATCTCCTGCCCACGCAAGTCCTCACCATCCGAGCCGAAATACAGGCGACGGGTCCATTTTGCTCCCAGCGGCGCGTGGTAGCCATCATGTGACAGATCCAACCAGTGCGCGGTGCCGTCGGTCTGATGATCGCAGGACACGGTAACCGGCCGGCGCGTCATGCCGCCAGCTGGTCCGAAGTCCGCAGACGACAGACCATCCGCTACAAGTACCGTATGAGCGGCGCTGCATCTCATGGCATCGCGCCAGGCCCCGACCACAGCACTTCCACAATTCACGAACAGGCGATGGCGCTGGTACGAAAACTCGAAGGACAGCGTTCCGGCGTGCGCCATACTATCAAAACCAACTGGCGCGGGAGGGCCACTGTCTACAAGCAGCAGTGATTTGCCAAGCGCCAGCCGCGTGAATTTTCCCTGTGGCATGGCAGGCGCAATCAATTTCTGCCGCGACCCCTGAGTCAGAACATCTTCCACAGCTGCGCTGTGCCGCTCGTTCGCCCCATTAAAGACTGCAAGACCACCATCACCGTGCCGCATCGCCCGCAGAACGGGACAGACCTTGTCCAGCGCCCGATCGATAAAGGGCGGAACACTGGCATGAGCAGTACGGAACATAACGGACATTTCCGCCAGCTCACGCGCGGCGAGGAACTGCGCCTCCGGGCTGCGCTCCATTACTGTGCCATCTGTCAGAACCAGCCGCTCCAGTTCTCCAGGCAGATACCGCAGGAATCGGGACATGAACCCCGTCTGCTCTGGCATTGCCATGGCTGCCGCCAGCAATCCCCGAAATGCCATCAGGCCACGTGCACCCTGCGGGGGCAAAGGCAGAAGGGCCGCGATGGTCCGGCCCTCCACCAGCATCCGTTCCATTAGACGCTGCTGAAGCCGCGGATCGGCAGAGGCCAGGCAGAACTCATGATTCGACAGCCACGACGCTAGACGCCCCCCCGTGACGCACGCATCCCGCACCAGCGGATCGGTTGGCGGATGCGTCAACCAGTCACTGACGAGTCTCCGTGCGGTCAAACGGGCCCTGTCGCTCCCGAGGGTCCGCAGATCCCGCAACCAGCTGAATCCATGGAGCCATTCACGCACCGGCTCCGGCCAGGGACCACGCTCCCAGTTCCCGTTTGGCAGCGGATAGTCCTGTCGGTCGAAACGGAAATAGCCCCCAATCAGGCGCGCGCCCTGATCCGGATCGCCTTTCCATGGATCGCGGAACGCATGCACTGGGCCTTCGGAAGCTGGCCCCCCAAAGGGCAAACGGGCAAAGGAGAGGCGAAGACCTCGAAGCCAGCGACCGCCTGTCATCCGGTAATCTGTTCCGCGAACGGCCCTTCAAGCGCTCGGATCGCAGCGTCCCGGTCTTCTTTTCCAAAGACTGCCGAACCCGCAACGAGCATGGTCGCGCCTGCGTCCACAACAAGTGGCGCCGTCCGGGGATCAATCCCGCCATCCACGGCAAGGACAATCTCCCGTCCGCTCTCGCGGATCATTTCCGCCAGTGTCCTGATCTTGGCAAGCTGACTGTCGAGAAAGCTCTGACCACCAAATCCCGGGTTAACGGTCATGACAAGAATGATATCCACCAGATCCATGACTTCCGACAGCGCCACTGCAGGCGTCGCCGGACAGATTGCAACGCCGGGACGGCAGCCCAGGGCACGGATGGTCTGAAGCGAACGATGCAGATGGGGTGCGTTCTCAACATGCACCGTGATGTGATCGGCGCCTGCTTTCGCAGTAGCCTCCAGATACGGGTCCACCGGATCGATCATCAGATGGACGTCGAATTTCGCATCCGTATGCCTGCGAAGGGCCGCAATGACCGGAGGGCCAAACGAGATATTCGGCACGAAATGCCCGTCCATCACATCGAGATGGAGCCAGGGCGCGCGCGCAATGGAGGATATCTCTTCCCCGAGGCGGGAAAAGTCAGCAGCCAAAAGGCTGGGAGCGACGATGATTGAGGGCCGGTCAGTCATACTCTCCTGTATCGGCAAACCCATCGCACGACGCAAGACACATCCGCATCCGTGCGCATCTTCGTGAGCATCATGCCTGTCCACATACCCTTCCGGAACCCCGGCGCCCCTGAAACGTCCTGATAACCACATCTGTCGACCTGCCCGGAGCGCCTCATGACCGACCGCCTTTCACCCACCCTCCTCAGCCGCGACAGCTGGATCCGCCGCCCCTCTCACCGGGCATGGCTGGAAATGCAGGGTCGCCGCCTTCTAGATTTCAGCAAGGGCGGATGCATAGACGGCGGTTTTACCGGGCTGGATCTGGAAGGCACGTTGCCTGAAAATGCGAAACCCGAGGCCACGCTGACCGCACGCTGCGTCCATGCCTATGCCGTGGCGGAGCTTCAGGGCCTCCCCGGAAGCGCGCCGCTCGTCGCTCATGGAATCCATGCCCTGCGCACGAATTTTCGCGATGACACTCATGGGGGCTGGCAGCATTTCACAGACAAGGAACATGACCGCAAGCAGGCTTACCTGCACGCTTTCGTGGCCCTCGCGGCATCCTCGGCCGTACTGATCGGTGCGGAGGGCGCAGGCGATCTGCTCCGGGATGCAATCGATCAGATCGAAACCCATTTCTGGAGCGAGGAGGAAGGCGTCATGCGCGAAAGCTTCGCCCCGGACTGGTCAGACGAGGAAGACTACCGCGGCGCCAACAGCAATATGCATTCCACCGAGGCCTTCATGGCACTGGCAGATGTCACTGGTGACGTGAAATGGCTCCATCGCGCCCGCCGCATCGTCACGCGCTTCGTACATGAACTGGCCGCCGCGGAAGGATTCGCAATGCCGGAGCATTTCAAGCGCAACTGGACGCTCATGCGCGACTATCACAGCGACAAGCCCAACGATGACCTACGCCCCTATGGCATGACGCCTGGGCACTTCGTGGAGTGGGCCCATCTGACCCTGAAGCTCGAAGCCGCCCTTCTGCGTCATGGCCTAGCCACGCCAGAATGGATGCTGCACGACGCCCAAGCCCTGTTCGAAACCGGGGTAAACACCGGCTGGAACGCCGATGGCCGGCCCGGCATGCTCTACACCATCAACTGGGAACACGGCCCGCACAACCGCAGCCGCATTCACTGGGCGCAGGCCGAAGCCCTGACAGCCGCGATCAACCTCTACAAGCGGACTGGAAATCCCCATTACGAGCACTGGTACCGCATGATCTGGGATTATATCGACACAACCCTGATCGACCGCGATTTCGGAAGCTGGTTCAATGAAGTCAGCCCCGAGGGCGAACCCACCGAGACGATCTACAAAGGCAAGGGAGACTTGTATCACGCCTATCAGGCCACGCTTGCCCCGATGATGCCACTCACGCCGTCCCTTGCCACAGCCATCGAACAGATCGGAGTCCCCTACTGATTCAGTCACCCCTAAGGCGCTTTCGTTAGCACATAGACTGGGAGCGCCACGGAATCCCGGAACAGGTACCAGAGTTCCGCCATCCGGAAGTGGCACGGCGCCCCCCCTGAGACCAGCCTTACGCCCGCCCGGCGAAGCGCCCATTCCGACCGCAGGACATGAAACCACTGCGTGACCACGACAACGCCCTCGGGATGCAGCCGGGCAACATGCAGGGCCGTCAGCCAGGTGTTGTTTCCGTGCGAATCCACAATGATTACCGAAGCTGGAATATCCCTGGCCATCAGCCAGTCCGCCATGATCCGGGCTTCGTCCTGATGATTGTCGCTTTCGATCGCACCGCTCACCATGATCGTTCGCACAAGCCCGGCACGCCACAGCCGCAACCCTTCTTCCAGACGCTCCCGCAGCGCCAGACGTGGCTCCCCCTTTTGCGTAACGGCTGTTCCGAGGATGACCGCCATTTCCGAACGGACCGGAACAGCCGAGACACCCCGGAACGCGACCCATCCCATCCAGGGTAACAGCAGACCAAGCAGCACCAAGACGCCAATCAATCCCCGCCGCAACCTTTGGACGATCATGCCCCGATACGTCAGGAGCATGTCTCTTTTCCAGCCTGCAACCGGTGCAGATACAGCAGCGCCACCCCGGCCGCCAGAATCCCGGAGAGCGATCCGATCCCCAGAGCCCAGCGGGGGCCCAGACAGTTCGCAACCATGCCCACCAGCGGTGCCCCCAACGGAGATGACCCTGCAAAAACCGCGAAGCGGATGGAGACCACCCGCCCACGCATGCCCGGATCCGTTGCCAGCTGCATGTAGCTGTTGCTAACCGCCGTGAAGGTCAGCGACGCCATTCCGGCCATAACCAGCGTGACAGCAAAAGCCCAGTATCCCGGAGAAAGCGCGCCCAGCAGACAGGCCAAACTGAAAACGACGGCACCCTGCGGCAGGGCGGAAAACTGCATGGTCTTACGACTGGCCGCGAACAGGGCCCCGGCGATCGTTCCGACCGCCATTGCCGAATTCAGGATCCCATAACCATGCGCCCCGACGTGAAAGACGCTTACAGCCATGGTTGAGATATAAATCGGGAAATTAAGCCCGAACGCCCCCAGCAGAAACAGCATGAACAGGATGGTCCGCAGATCATCGCGCTTCCAGACGTAGCGCACGCCCGTCAGCAGATCCTGTTTTTCCTGATGCGCATTTTCGGGTTTGACTAGTGCAAGACGATGCAGTTCCTGTGCTCGCAGGGAGAGGAGCGACATCAGTACGCCATAAAACGAAAGCCCGTTCAGAATGAACGACCAGCCCGAGCCGAGCTCGGCAATACAGAACGCCGCCACAGCCGGCCCGATCATACGCCCCGCGTTATAAGAAACGGAATTGAGCGCGACGGCATTGGCCAGATCCGCTTCACCAACCAGTTCGCCCACAAAAATCTGCCGCACCGGGCTGTCAAAAGCCGCCACACAGCCGCTTAAAAACGCAAACGAGTCCACTTCCCACAACCGAATCAGGCCCGTCACTACCAAAACCCCCAGCGCAATCGCCAAAGTTCCAAGTGCAGCTTGAGTCAGCAGCAGAAAACGATGCTTCTCCACCCTGTCAGCAATTTTTCCAGTCCAGAAAATCAGCAGAAGCGGTGGCGCGAGCTGAAGCGCCGTAACGATGCCAACAGCGGTCGCATCATGCCGGGTCAATTCCGTCAGAACCAGCCAATCCTGCGTCGTCATCTGCATCCAGGTCCCAATATTCGAGACCAGGGCCCCCATGGCCCAGATGCGGTAGTTACGTCTCCCCAGAGAACGGAAAGCCTGCCCCATCATCGGCAGGATACGTCATTCAGGACAGGAAAGTACAGGGAACGAACCAGCATGCCACCAGTGTCGGGAATATCAGGGCCAATGTCGAGGCATGTCGCGATAATGTTCCACCGCCCCGGCCGGGGCAAGATCGTCTTCGTCAGGCTTCTGCCGCAGCAAGGCTCCGGTTTGCAGGGTGGATCCAGTCATCGGACGGCTGCGCGGGAGCAAAGCTAAATCTGGACAATTCGGCGAAAAGATCCTTCGCCTCGTTGCTCAGGTTCCGACACGCCACGTTGACCTCTTCCACCATCGCGGCATTCCGCTGGGTCATCTGATCCATTTCGTTGATCGCCTCGTTAATTGTCTCAAGGCTTTCAGCTTCACCCGTCGTAGCCTCGGAAATCTCCTCAAGCAGCGACGTGATCCCGTCCACATGCTGATTGATGACTTTCATCGACCGATCTGCCTCGCCAACGAAATGAACACCCTCTTCCACCTGACGACCCGAGGAAGCGATGATGTTACGAATCTCCTGGGCGGACTTGGCCGAACGCTGAGCCAGAGCCCTGATCTCCTTTGCGACCACATCAAATCCCTGACCCGCCTCACCGGCGCGCGCCGCCTCGATCCCCGCGTTCAGCGACAGCAGATTGGTCTGGAACGCGACCTCCTCAATCAGACCCAGAATACTCTCGACCTGCCGCGAGGAGGCCCGGATTTCTCCCATCACCGTGTTGGCCGAATGCATGACCCCCGAAATCACAACCATCTGGGCCCGTGTTTCCAGAGACGTCTCACGCGCCTGCACAGCGGAGCGGGCGGTTTTGCCAACTGTCTGTGTAATGCTGTTGAGGGACGCGGCGGACTGGGCAAGGTTGACGGCCTGCCGTTCTGTCCGCTCACTCAGTTCAGCGGAAGCCGAAGCGATTTCCGACGTCCCGTTGGCAATCATGAGCGTCGCATCGGAAATCCTGGCAATCGCCGTTCGGTAAATATGGATAAGTGTATTGAAATCCCGCCGGAACTCTTCAAACCGGTCTTGAAAATGCTCTTGGAACATGAAGGTCAGGTCCCCGTTCTTCACGATTTCCATCCCGGCGCAGATCGTCTCGATCGTTTCGCTTTGCAGCCGACGGATGCTTTCGCTCTTTCCGGAAAGTTCTCTCTGGACACGCGCGGCCTCACGCGCCTCGATAGCTGAAATTTCCTGAAGCTTCAGCTGATTCTGGCTGTTTTCCCGAAAGGACTGAAGGGACCGGGCCAGACGGCCGGCGCAGTCCTGCTGATGAAGGCAGGGAATGGTGGTGTTAAGTGCGCCCCCGGCCACCTTTTCAGTAGCAGCCGTGATTTGTTCGAAGGGAACCGCGACGATGTGGATAGCAAATCTGGCGATCAGGAGCGTCAGGGTAATCTGGAACAGCAGTCCCGCACCCTGCGACAGAGTCTGTTCATGCCTATAATGCACGAACAGATGCTGAAAAATCTGCTCAACCATGACCTGAACCACAGAAAGCAGAATCAAAACGCCAAAAAGCACCTTGATTTTTTGTCGGACATAGGCGGTTTTTTCAATCCATTTTAGCATGAGGGTCTTTTTGACATCTGGTCTCACGCTATGTTCGAGGGGCAACGTGAGTGTTTATAAATTTATACCTGTCGTTATTAATAAAAAATGAATACTTCTCTCGAAATTGTTTACAACATACTCTTTCCCGGATGCGACACCTGCATGCAGACGGCTCCGTCATGTTGACAATTTCTCTTCCAGCGAGGATTTGTGGCGCTTCACCGTGGGGGGCTCTGGCATAGGGCTGAGATTCTGCTGGTGTGACCCTTAAAAGTCATACGGCGCAGTGACCCATTGAACCTGATCCAGTTCATACTGGCGGAGGGATGGTGGTCGCTGTCTGCCCGGCGCATGTCCATGCACAACGCAGCCAGCAGCTTGAACCTTTCCTGTCAGAGCTGAGATCTCATTGCTTACAGGCGAGGAGTCTCTCATCATGGCACACAGACAACCCTTGGCCGCTCCGGCCCCAGCGTCTGTCAGACCATACTGCCCCAACACCCGGGAAACGCCTGTGTCTGCCGTCGGCCGCTCGCGGTGTCGCAGTGTCCTGCCTGTCCTGATCGGCACAACGGTCTGTTTTTCGGCTGCGCATGCCGCCGAGACACCGGCCACGAACAGGCCCGCGATCCAGCGGGCCGCATCTCAGCCACAGGCTCCACAACCTCCCAAAACCGAACACATCATTGTGCACCGCATTGCGGACAGTGCTCCCGGCAATCAACCGGGGGGAGGACTGATCCATCTGCAGGACGGCGTGAAATCTGTCAGCACGGTCAGTCAGGATTTCATTTCCAAACAGGCCCCGATGGCAACAGCCTTCCAGCTGGCATCCATGCTACCCGGCGCCAACGTATCCTCGTCCGATCCGATGGGATTTTCCCCCAATACCGACATAACCGTTCGCGGGCTCGATAACAGCGCCATTGGTTACGTGCTCGAAGGCATGCCGCTGAACGATGTCGCCGCCTATTCCGGCACGCCCAGCCAGTTCGCAGACAGTGAGAACTATCAGGAAATCGCCCTGGCACAGGGATCGGCCGATCTGGACAGCCCAGTCCTGAACGCCGCCGGGGGGTTAATGAACCTGACCTTCCGCGATCCCGCCCAAAAAGCAGGCGGTGACGCCAGCGTGTCTTACGGGTCCTACAACACCAACCGCGAATTCATCCGCCTCGACACCGGCGACATCGCCCATACCGGCATCCGTGGTTTCGTCTCCTACTCCCACGGCGCGACCGACAACTGGCGCGGGCCAGGCCGCGACGCAAAGCAGCATGTCGATTTCAAATTCCTCAAGGAATGGGGACAGGGCAACCGCGCCAGCCTCATCGGCACTTTCAACACGACCATCACAAGCTGGTATCCTGAACCCACGATGGACAGCTGGAAATCGGACGGGATCAAAGGCCAGAACAACCTTCTGGCCCGCTATGACAGCAGCAATCCCGAAAACGGGGCGAATTACTGGCGCCTGTGGCGTGACGGAGAACGCACCCTTTATGGCGGAGCGCCCGTTCATCTGACGCTGACAGACCACCTGTCTCTGGACGTCACACCTTACGCCCAGTTCGCCTATGGCAACTGGCCGGGCGGAAGCACGATGTCCACATCCGGTCTCTATCAGGGCACACAGGCCCTGCCCGACACGCTGAACCTGCCCGGCGCACAGGATGGCGTCGGCGTGGTCCGCGCGGATTATACCCAGCGCAGCTACCGCTCCGGCCTTACCAGTGCCCTACATTACAAAACCGGCTGGAACGATTTCGTTCTGGGTTACTGGTACGATTATGGCGATGATAACGAGCAGCAGCCGTTCACAGCTGTCCAGACCAACGGATATGCACCGGACATCTGGGCGGAAAGCAGTAAGGACGTGATCCGCCTATCGAACGGCGAACGCCTTCTCGGCGGCAGCTTTCATACCATTTCCCAGACGAACGCCCTGTTCGTCGGTGACCACATATCCCTGCTGCATGACCATTTGGCCATTGACCTCGGGTTCAAGGCCGTCATGATGAGCCGCGATGGCACTAACAGCATGCCGGGGCCGCAGTACCATGTCGGCTCTAACAGCATGGAGCCCCTCCCCCGTCTGGGCGTGCGCTGGCGGATTGACGGCGAAAACCAGCTCTTCTTCAACACCACGACCAATTTCCGCGCCCCGGATCAGAGTGCGCTGTACAACACCTACGACCCCTCTTCGGGCGAAATGTACGGCACCGGATCGGCCGACATCCGCAACGAATATTCCATTTCCGAAGAGTTGGGCTACCGCCGGACGGGACGCTGGATCATCGGCAGCCTGACACTGTTCAATTACAACTTCACTAACCGCCAGATCTCCACGCAGGCCGTACAGAACGGCTCCATCGTCAGCACAACCATGAATGCCGGTGGTCAGACGTCACGCGGTGTGGACGTGGAAATCGGCTTGCGTCCCTGGCATCACTTCAGCCCCTATGTGTCGGGCGAATATCTGCACGCCACCATCGACAACGACCTGATGTCCGGCGGAGACCTTCTGCGCACCCGTGGCAAAATCGCTGTCCGCAGCCCCACCCTTCAGGCCGCAGCCGGGCTGAGTTACGATGACGGACACATCTTCGGCGTTGCCACCGTGCATTACACCGGCCACCAGTACGCCACGTTCATGAATGACGAGCGCGTTTCGGACCATACGACGGGCGATCTCGCCATCGGCTACCGCTTCTCGGATCACGTCCATCTGCATCAGCCAACCCTGCGGATGAACTTCATCAACATCACAAACGAGCACTATCTTTCCGGCGTGGCGAGCCCCACCCTGAATGCGAAGGACACGACCGGCGTGTATGGCACCACCATTGCCGGAAGTGCCCCGAGCTACTTCATTGGCGGCGGCTTTGCGGCCCTGTTCACCGCCTCAACGGGATTCTGAGCATGGTAGAAGCATCCGGACAGTTCGGCGTCCATGGCCCCGAAAACAAGCGGGACTGGCCAGCCCTGTCCGATGCCGAAGCCTGCGAGGTCCTGTCCCATTTCCCGCTCCAGGCCCCGGCCAGACAGGTCATCTGGCACGGACGGCGACCATTTTCCTCAACGGGCGTCGTCCTGCTGGCGGATGGAAGCCGGGTTTTCCTCAAACGCCACGATCACTGTCTGCGCGATGCGACAGCCCTTGCGGAAGAGCATCGCTTCATCATGCATCTGGCCGAACAGGGCGTTCCGGTTGGCCAGACATGGCGCACGAAAACCGATCAGGCGGCCCTTGATCTCAATGGGTCAGCCTATGAGGTCTTTTCCATGATGCCCGGCCACGACCTCTACGAAACCGTGCAGTCCTGGGAGCCGTTCCACAACGTCAAACACGCCTTTTCCGGCGGCCTGCATCTGGGGCGACTTCACGATGCAGCCAGCAGTTTCGATGCCCCTGCCCGCCCTTCACGACGCCCCCTGCTCTCCACGTTCGAGGTCATCACATCTATCAGCCTGATTGCCGGTCTGGAACGCTGGATCCCACAACAGACCGGGCTGACAGAGGCCCTGACCCGTCATCCCTGGCATGCAGATATCCCCACCGCCCTGATGCCGTTTCATGAAAGACTAAAACCTCATCTCGGCACGATCCAGCCCCGCTGGGGTCATGGCGACTGGCATCCATCCAACCTGTTCTGGAGTGGTACGGGCGCCGATGCACAGGTCTGTGGCATTCTGGATTTCGGCATGTCGGACCGGACCTGCGCCGCCTATGACCTCGCGGTCGCCATCGAACGTACCGCCATCGCATGGCTCGAACCCCAGAACGACTGCCCGGTCATCCATGAACGGCTCGAAGCGTTCCTGTCGGGCTATCTGGCGCAATATGCGCTCTCCCGCGAAGAACGCCGTCTAGTGCCCCTCTTCCTGCCGCTTGTTCACGTCGAATATGCCCTCTCCGAGGTCGCCTATTACGAGACGCTGGTTCACGACCAGGCTGGCGTGAAAGCGGCCTATACGGACTATCTTCTAGGCCACGCACACTGGTTCGCCTCGCCCTCCGGGCAGCAGTTCCTGCGTTGGCTGACCCAGACCCTTCAAGCCCCCTCATGTCCCTGATCGAAATTCTGGGCGCTGTCCTTAGCGCACTCGCCGTCTGGCTGGCGTCCCGGCGCAGCATGATCTGCTGGCCCGTCTCGCTGGCAGCGGCAGGGCTTTACTGCTGGGTGTTCCTCAAAGCGCGACTCTATGCCGATGCAGAACTTCAGATCGCCTTCAGCCTCTACGTCATTTACGGATGGCAGCACTGGCGCCGGATAAAAAAAACGAATGGCCGGATCCGCGTCCGCCACCCAACACGCCGTACGCTTCTGAATGGGCTGATCTGTGGTGCGGCGGGAAGCGCAGTCTGGGCCTTTATCCTCGCACGCTTCACCAATGATCCCATGCCCATCACGGACGCCACCCTAACGGCCTACAGCATCCTCGCCCAGTGCTGGGACACCATGCGCTATCGTGAAACCTGGCTTCTGTGGATCGTCGTGGACAGCGCCTACGTCGCCCTGTTCATCAGCCGTGACCTTTACCCGACTGCAGTCCTGTATGCCGGTTTCATCCTGCTCGCCGTCAACGGATACCGCCTCTGGAAGCCTGATCCGCCAGCCGCCTCACCAAGCTAACCAGCCGCAGATTTCAAATACCCCTATTTTCTCCTGAGGGCAGATCGGCCTATCTTTCCCTGCACTACAGTGCTGACTTTATTTCCACGGAAAGCCAAACCTTCAATGCCAGACCTCTTCCAGAATGGTTCTCAGGACAATACCCGATCCGTTCTGGTCGCCCTGCTGGCGAGCGGCATTGTCATCAGCGCCATCTGGATCCTCAAGCCGTTCCTTCCCGCCACGATCTGGGCCGTCACGATCGCGGTGACGACCTGGCCCATGCTGCGACGGCTTCAGACCATCGTCGGGAACAGCCGCCGGGCGGCCGTTTCCCTTACCATCCTGATTGCGATGCTGGTGTTTATCCTGCCGCTCTGGCTCGCCATCACGACGGTTTCGAGCCATTTCGGCGATATCATCGCGCTGGTTTCCTCGTCTTCCACGCTCCACATCCCAGATGAGCCACCATGGATGGGCCGACTTCCCCTGATCGGTCCGCATATCGCGCCATTCTGGGAGCGCATGCAGCACATGCAGTTTCCCGAAATGATCCGGCAGATCATCCCGGCCCCGGAAACCCTCATCCACACATTTCTGGCCTATGCAGGCAGCTTCAGCATCCTGGCCCTGCAGTTCATTCTCACGCTGGTCATCCTCGGTGTGCTCCTCATGCGCGCGGAATCAGCGATCGCCGTCGCGGACACACTCGTCACCATTCTGGCGGGCAATCGCGGGAAGGAAATGCTTCAGCTTGCGGCTTACACGATCCGGGGGGTCGCCTTTGGCGTAACCGTCACCGCAGTCGTTGAGTCCACCGTGGCCGGCATCGGCCTGAAACTCGCCGGCGTCCCCTGGGTCAGTATCCTGACCGCTGTGACCTTCATGGCCTGCCTGCTGCAGGCCGGCCCGGGCGTCACCCTGATCCCGGCCGTGATCTGGGTCTATTTCGACCGTGGTCTTGCCCCGGCAGCACTTCTGCTCGTCGTCACCATCATTACGATCATTATCGATAACGTCCTGCGCCCATTCCTGATCCGCAAACAGGCCGATATCCCACTCATTCTCATCATGCTCGGCGTAATTGGCGGGCTCGGCGGACTGGGACTGGTCGGGATCTTCATCGGCCCTCTGATCCTCTCCGTGGCCTATACGCTGACCAAGAGTTGGGTCAGTGACTCCCGCCAAACACCCCCGTCCGTTTCAACGCCTCTGGATTCCTGAACCCTCATTCCGCCGCGACCGCGCCATAGGCCTGCCGGATGCGGCGGGCCTGATGGATGAAATACAGCTTTGCCCCCGTCATCCGGACCGAGCGAAACACCAGATAAAGCGGTGCCGTCAGAGCCGTGCGGGACGAGAGCGGGATATAGACCACCTGTCCGGCATGATGCTGCTGCATGGACTGCGGGACGAGAGAGATTCCCAGTCCCCCGGCAACCAGATTGAGCGCTGCCAGAAGCTGCGGCCCCTTCTGGTGGATCCGTGGTGTGAAACCTGCTCCCAGACAAGCATCCACGATCGTTTTGTACAAACCGTTATTGTACTGGCTCTGATACAGAATGAAGTCCTCATTCTCGAGGTCTGTCAGTTTCAGCCCTGACCCCGGGGCTTCTTTCGCCAGTCTGTGCGTTCGGGGAACCGCCACCACCATAGGTTCTTCCACAATTAGTTCGACTACAACATCCGATACATCGGGAATGGACGTCCGCACAAAAGCGACATCCACCGTATCCTCCCGCAAGCCTCCCAGAAGCTGACTGGAATTGCCCTCCGTCAGTGTCAGGCCCACATCCGGCCAGGTTTCGCGGAACTGACCCAGCATATCCGGCAGACTGGGATGACACAGCGCGGAGTTCGTGAACCCGATCGACAGTTCTCCCGTCTCCCCCCGTACGATCCGGCGGACATCTTCGACGGTCTCATCCATACGCGCGATAACATCATACGCCCCCTTGAGCATGCTCCGTCCTGCGGACGTTAGCCGCATGCCCTTTGCATGACGCTCAAAGAGTTGAACCCCCAGTTCCTGCTCCACTCCTTTGAGAAGCCGCGTCAGCGGGGGCTGCTGAATTCCCAGCCGCTCGGCAGCCCGGGTGAGGTTGCGCTCCTCGGCAATGGCGATGACGGCATGGAGGTGTCTGAGTTCGATCATTCCATACCTTTAAAGTATGATGAAACCCCTCTGCAAACATTGGTTCAGACACGGAACTTCTTTAAGGTCCGCCGCGTCACAGACACATCCTTTGACCGAACAGGAACGCGCCATGACCAAGACCATTCCCGCCACACTCATCGCCGGTGACGGAATTGGCCCGGAAATCATGCAGTCGGTCACGACCGTCATGGACGCCCTCGACGCCCCCTTCCTCTGGGACCACCAAAGCGCAGGCGTCGGCGCCTTTGAGGAGCACGGAACCGCCCTCCCCGAGGCTACGCTCGATAGTATCCGCCGTACTGGCCTTGTGCTGAAAGGTCCGCTGACCACCCCCGTCGGCAAGGGTTTCCGCTCCATCAATGTCACGCTGCGTCAGGCGTTCGATCTGTATGCCAACGTGCGCCCGACCCAGACGATCGTGCCCGGCGGCCGTTACGAGAACGTCGATCTGGTCGTGATCCGCGAGAACATCGAAGGCCTGTATGCCGCGATGGAGCATTACATGGCCGTGGACGGGGACCCGGAAGCCGTGGCGTATGGCGCCGGGTTCAATACCCGCGCCGAATGCAATCGGATTGTCCGCTTCGCCTTCGAATACGCCATCAAGAACAACCGCAAGAAGGTCACGCTCGTCCACAAGGCGAATATCCTGAAAATCCTGAGCGGTCTGTTCCTGCATGAAGGTCGCAAGGTCGCTGCGGAATATGAAGGCCGCGTGGCCCTAGAAGAACGCATCGTTGACGCCTGCGCGATGGAACTCGTCATCCGTCCGGAGAATTATGACGTTATCGTCACGACCAATCTGTTTGGTGATATTCTGTCCGATCTGACGGCGGGTCTCGTGGGCGGCCTGGGCATGGCGCCTGGCGCGAATATTGGCGAGAAAATGGGCATTTTCGAAGCCGTCCATGGCTCTGCGCCGGACATTGCCGGACAGGGCATCGCCAATCCGCTGGCGCTGATGATGGCCGGTAGCATGATGCTGGCGCATGTCGGGCGGCAGGATCTGTCCAAGCGGCTGGACGGCGGCATGAAGCAGATCCTTCAGGTCGAGGGTCTTCGCACGCGCGATCTGGGCGGCAAGGCCACCACGCAGGACGTCACGCAGGCCCTTCTACGTGCCATCCAGTAATTTTCTGCCCCCACTCTAATGACAGCCCTCCGAGGAACATTCCCATCATGAAACAGGTTGGACACGACCTTCTGGACTGCCAGCGCGACATCTCGATTGAGGGGCGCTCCTATCGCTATTTTTCTCTGCCTGTCGCCGCTGAAAAGCTGGGCGACATTTCGCGCCTGCCCGTCAGCCTGAAGGTGCTGCTCGAAAATGTCCTGCGCTTTACGGATGGCTCGACCTATCGCGTCGAGGACGCGCAGGCGATCGTAGATTGGACGAAAACCGCGCACTCGACGCAGGAAGTCCCGTTCAAGCCCGCGCGCATCCTGATGCAGGATTTCACCGGCGTTCCGGCCGTCGTCGATCTGGCGGCCATGCGCGACGGCATCGTCTCACTTGGTGGTGATCCGCAGAAGGTCAATCCCCTCGTCCCCGTCGATCTGGTGATCGATCATTCCGTGATGGTGGACGTCGCCGGACGCAAGGACGCGCTCCAGCAGAACGTCGCGCTGGAATTCGAGCGTAATAGCGAACGTTATGCGTTCCTGCGCTGGGGGCAGGAGGCGTTTGACCAGTTCCGCGTCGTCCCGCCGGGTGCTGGCATCTGTCATCAGGTCAATCTGGAATATCTGTCCCAGGTCGTCTGGACTGGAACGGTCGGCGACGTCACCTACGCCTATCCCGATACGCTGTATGGCACGGATTCCCACACGACCATGGTCAATGGTCTGGGCGTTCTGGGCTGGGGCGTTGGTGGGATCGAGGCCGAAGCCGCCATGCTCGGACAGCCGATTTCCATGCTCATCCCCGATGTCGTAGGCTTTCGAATGGACGGGCGTCTGCCGGAAGGCACGACCGCGACCGATCTGGTCCTGACGGTCACACAGATGCTGCGCGCCAAGGGCGTGGTCGGCAAGTTCGTGGAGTTCTTCGGCCCGGCGCTGGATCATCTGCCGGTCGCGGATCGCGCAACCATCGCAAACATGGCGCCGGAATATGGCGCGACCTGCGGCTTCTTCCCCGTGGATGCACTGGCGCTCGACTATCTGCGTCAGACCGGCCGTGACGAACACCGCATTGCCCTGACCGAAGCATGGCTGCGCGCGCAGGGTATGTTCCGTGACGCGTCCACGCCGGAGCCAGTCTTTTCGGATGTGCTGACGTTGGATTTGAGCACGGTTACACCCTGCATTTCTGGTCCCAAGCGCCCGCAGGACCGGATCGAACTTTCCGTCGCCACCCCGGCTTTCGAAAAAGCCCTGACGGAAGCGCTTGGTGTCGCACCCGCCGACATTCACAAGACTGCCCCCGTCGCCGGCACGGATTATACGATCGGGCACGGCTCCATTGTCATCGCCGCCATCACATCCTGCACCAACACGTCCAACCCCGCCGTTCTGGTCGCGGCCGGACTGGTGGCCCGCAAGGCCCGCGCACTTGGCCTGATGCCGAAGCCGTGGGTCAAGACGTCGCTCGCACCGGGCTCGCAGGTCGTCACAGACTATCTGGATCGCGCCAATCTGAGCGCTGATCTGGATGCACTGGGCTTCGAGACGGTCGGCTATGGCTGCACAACCTGCATCGGCAATTCTGGCCCACTGACGACAGAGTTAGTAGACGCGATTGAAGGCAATGGCTTGGTCGCAACGTCCGTCCTGTCCGGCAACCGGAATTTCGAGGGCCGGATTTCACCCAACGTCCGCGCCAATTATCTCGCAAGCCCGCCGCTCGTCGTCGCCTATGCGCTACTGGGGACAATGCGCGAGGACATCACGACGGCCGTACTGGGACATGCACCTGACGGCACACCGGTTCATCTGCGCGATATCTGGCCAACTAATCACGAAATCGCAGAACTCGTCGGCTCTGCCGTCACGCGCGAAGCCTTCGTCGAGCGATACAGCCATATCACGGAAGGCACGAAGGAATGGCAGGCTCTGGCCTCTGCCGGAACTTCGGCGACCTATAAGTGGCAGCCGGGCTCAACCTATGTGCAGAACCCGCCCTATTTTGACGGCCTGACCGCCGAGCCCGCACCGACCAAGGACATTGCCGGCGCGCGGATTCTGGCGCTGCTAGGCGACAACATCACGACCGACCACATCTCCCCGGCTGGTGCGATTGCGGCCTCTTCGCCTGCAGGCGTCTATCTTCAGGAGGGGCAGGTCGCGGTGAAGGACTTCAATTCCTACGGCTCACGTCGCGGCAATGACCGCGTCATGGTTCGGGGGACTTTCGCCAATATTCGCATCCGCAACGAGATGGCCCCGGGAACTGAAGGCGGCGTCACGCTGCATCAGCCGGACGGCGTACAAATGTCCATCTATGATGCCGCCAGCCGTTACGCTCAGGACGACGTGCCGCTCGTGGTGTTCGGCGGCAAGGAATACGGAATGGGCTCGTCTCGTGACTGGGCCGCAAAGGGCACGCGTCTCCTGGGCATCAAGGCCGTCATTGCCGAAAGTTTCGAGCGTATCCACCGCTCCAATCTCGTCGGCATGGGCGTCCTGCCCCTGACCTTCGAACCGGGCACAACACGCACGACGCTAGGGCTGGATGGAACGGAGACGATTGCCATCCACGGCATCGAAACCCTCACACCACGCGCGCCCCTGACCATGACGGTCACTCGTCAGGATGGCAGCACACAGGGCGTCCCGCTGCTGTGCCGTGTCGATACGGTCGATGAGGCGGAATACTACCGCAACGGGGGCATTCTGCCCTACGTGCTTCGCGGAATGGCGTCAGCGAACTGAAAAATGGCGGGGCTTCGGCCCCGTCATTTTAATGATGGGTGATGCCGTAAGACACAACGGCACAGGTTGCTCCCACGACGCAGCAGACCATGGAAAGATAGGCTTTAGTCATTGGTCAGGCCCTCCGGCTCAGCGCCAACTTAAGGCTGAACGCCAGAAAAATGCTGCCCGTCAGCCGGTCCATACGCCGCACGACCGTCGCACTCGACAAAAACCGTCCGAGCGGCACCGTCAACACGACGAGCAGCGCCAGCCACGCAAACGACAGCAGCGCCTGAATGGCCGTCAGAAGGAGCGAAAACTCCTTCACGTTCACATGCGGCGGAATGAACTGCGGCATGAACGTCATATAGAAAATGCCAACCTTGGGATTGAGCAGATTCGTCAGCAGCCCACGGCGAAAGGGCGCCCGGGCATCAGCCGGTACCGGTACCGCTTCCGCTGCCCAGAGGGACGTCCGGGGGGGGGGGGCAGAATCAGCCCGATCCCAAGC
>NZ_BJMK01000032.1 GCF_006539125.1 Gluconobacter sphaericus NBRC 12467 | reverse complement strand
CTCAACACAAAACGCTCTGCAACCGCCGGAAGCCCTGGGGCGCCATGGGGATCTTCGCCCGGATGATAGACGGTCTGGCTGACGAAAAGGCCAAGCCCCGAACCATTATATTGGTGCGACGTATCTCAAGGCGCACCGCACGGCTTCGAGCTTGCGGTTCAAAAGGGTGATCTAGAGCGGAAATTCCGTGCAAAAGCGGTCAAATACGACAAGTGGAAATACAAACGCTGTAACCGCCTCGAGATCATGCTCGGAAGGCTCAAGGGCTGGCAGCGCATTGCACTACGTATGACAGATGCTCAAATGCCTTCTTCTTAGCCATCTGCCGCGCTGAAACCGTTATGTTTTGCCTATGTGGCTTGAGCCTGGCCTACGTTAATGCCGACATTACCTCTACGGTTGGCGTCATAACCTGAAAGTCCGCTTCCGTCAGTTCCGGATTGCCGTTATCAAGTGCAATGCCCCTATTGATCTGGGGGTCTTCCTCGTCAGCCGGCATAATGATGTTAGCCTTGCGAGACATAGAGCGAACCCCCTGTTTGTTAGCTTTCCGCAGGCTGATGATACGAACTCCGGGTTTCGATTCTGGGCACTAGTCCATGAAGATGCTTCCCAATCGGGCCAAGCGCACGTCACATCAATGATGCCAACCCGTCGATCTTATCGGCCAACGCCGCGACCATATGCTTGATTTCAGTGTCTGCCCCTGACTTATCGACCGCAATATTCAGTTGCTCCGCATCACGCTGGATTTCGAAGACTAACTGATGGATCTCTGAATTAATACCGTCTTCGTCGTCGTTGGTGCGGTATGACATATTATTCTCCAAGGAAAATAGAATACTGCGCTCGGGCCAACTTTTATGTCCAGAGTATTTTTCTTTTCCCTTATGCTGAAGCCCCGACTTCCGCTATCTGCTTAACAGGGTATGCTTCGCGCTAGCAGCACAACTCGAACTCCGAATGCTGCCAATGTGCCGTTTATTGCTTGTTTTCCTTTTTGTATTCCCATCTGCGATCACGCACAGCAGGCCGCGAACACTGTTGAGCTGTTCAGTGATGGCCGACGCGTCGGTAGGCTCAGGCCTCATAGCCAGAAGATGACGGTTGCGGCGAGGCAGTCGGCGTCATAGCCACGATTTCCCAGCATCCATTGTGCTGCAGGAAGATTGCCCAGCAGAGCTGAGGCACCGGTATGATCGCTGACCTGTCCCGCAGTCATCAAAAAGCTCAGCGGTCGTCCGTTCTGATCCGTGATCGTATGCAGATTCGTGTTCATGACGTCTTTTGTCTACTCGATCAGGCGGCCTGGATCCCCTTTTTTAGCCGCAGGCTTGAAGCCGTGCGGTGCGCTTAGGGATACGTCGCATCAATCATGATCGTTTGAGTCTCGGTTTTCGCAGCAGACACTCCATCTATTCGTCTGTCAGCCAAAGCAGGTCGCTCATCTTCAGTCCCCTTGCAGAGCCTGAAACAGATTTCTACAATCAAATCAATGGGTTATGAACTTAGAGAATAGTCTGAAGCAGGGTTCGGGTATAGTCCGATGCAGGATTCGAAAAGATGCTTTCGGCACGCCCGTATTCTTCCTGCTGTCCGTGCCGAATGATGGAAAGGGTATCAGAGATCTGTCTGACAACTGCAAGGTCATGGGATACGAAGACGAATGTCAGGCCAAGATCATTCTGTAACTCCGTCAGGAGTTCCAGAATGCGGGCCTGCACCGTGACATCCAGTGCGGAAACGAATTCGTCCAGCACAAGAATGTCGGGTTCCGCAGCAAGAGCCCGCGCCAGAGCCACACGCTGGCACTGACCTCCGGAAATATCGGAAGGATACCGCTCAAGGATGTCGGGCTTCAGATGCACCCGCTCAAGAAGTGTGTGGATCCGCTGGAGACGCCATGAACGGTTTTCATCAAAATGGTTGCGGAGGGGCTCCTCTATGATCCGACGAACCGTCAGCCTCGGGTCCAGCGAACTCCAGGGGTTTTGATAGACAAGCTGCATGCTGCGGAATGGCCCCCGCTCGCCGGGGCGGCCACCAAAAGCATCTGCTCCATGAATCTGGACGCTTCCTGAAATCGGAGAAATCAGTCCCATAAGGCAACGCAGGATCGTGGTCTTGCCGGAGCCAGATTCTCCAATGATGCCGTGGGTCGTGCCAGGCTGTACGGTAAAGGAAACATTCCGCACGGTCGGACTTGTGCGCCCTCCGTGAGTCCTATGGGTGATGGTGAGGTTTGAGACCTCCAGGGCCGGAACCTGCGCCGGGGCGACCTTTCGCACGGGAGGAGTTCTGGGATGAAAGGCAGGAGAGTCTCTCAGGAGTCTGCGGGTATACGGAGAATGGGGTGCACTGAAGAGGCTGTCTGAAAGACCACGTTCCGCGGCCGTGCCGTGTTGCATGACGACGACGTCATGCGCCCTGTCACGGGCGATGGCGAGATCATGGGTAATCATGAGAACTGAACAGCCGTTTTCTTCGCGCAGACTGTCGAGCAGATCCAGAATCTGACGCTGGATCGTGGCGTCCAGAGCACTCGTGGGCTCGTCTGCAATAATGAGGTCGGGAGCAAGAGCAACAGCGATGGCGATGAGCACGCGCTGCTTCATGCCTCCCGAGAGTTCATGGGGAAACTGCGAAAAGCACCGTCCAGGATCGGGTAAGCCAACCTTTTCCAGAAGGGCCAGCACATGGTCATGACGCTCCCGCCGACCTTCGGAGGTGTGCAGACGCAGAATTTCCCCAACCTGTCGGCCGATGGGAATGCGAGGGTCAAGCGAACTGCCCGGATCCTGAGGGACGAACCCGATCTGACGTCCACGAATGGTATTGAGGGTGCGTGACGATGCTGCAAGCAGAGACTGTCCGTTCAGGGTAATGCTACCACGATCAATACGCGCGGAAGGCGGTAACAGGCGGATGACAGCCTTGGCGATGGTGGATTTTCCAGAGCCGGATTCTCCGATCAGGGCTATCGTCTTTCCGGGCATCGCCGCAAACGAAATGCCCTTCACGGCGATCCTGTCACCATAGGAAATGGCCAGATCGTTTACGTCCAGAACAGGGGTTGGAGAGGTCATGGTCGTTCTTCCCCTGCGTTCGTCATGGCCTGGCTCAGGCGGTTGGCTGCCAGAGCGACGGTCAGCAGGGCGAGGCCGGGGAATGTGGTCATCCACCATGCTGTGGCCAGATAATCCCGTCCTTCTGAAATCATGAGTCCCCATTCCGGCGCTGGCGGAGGCGCGCTGTATCCAAGAAAGCCCAGAGTGGCGAGGGACAGGATGGCCGTGGCATAGCGCAGGATCCCCATCCCGAGCAGCGGACGAAAGGCATTGGGAAGGATATGCCATCCGACTATGCCCCAGAAACCGGTTCCTGACAGGCGGGCGGCCTCGACATAGGTCTGCGACCGTAGCGTCCGGACGAGGTTGCGGACAATGCGCGCAAAGCCGGCCGTCTGGCTTATACCGACGGCAAGAGCGGCATGAATCGGGCCAAAACCCGTCAGAATGACGACCGTCAGAGCCAGAAGAAGTTCAGGAATAGCGAGAAGGACATCAATGACACCCGAAAGCAGCGTGTCCACCGCAGGCCCTGACAGTGCGGCAAATCCCCCGATGACCGAGCCAAGCACAATACCGGTCATGGTCGCCACGAAAGCGGCTGGCAGCGTTTCGCGCGTGCCGTAAATGATGCGGGTCAGGACGTCGCGCCCGAGCTGATCGGTTCCACACCAGTGCGCACTGTCTGGCGGCAGAAGATGTTCCGGAGCCACGCCTGTCGCCGGATCTCCGCTCGTCAAAGCGGAGGGCCACAGGATTGCAATCATACAGACCCCGATGACAATGGCGGAGAGCACAGAGAGGGGAGAAGGAATGGAAAATCGCTTCATGATCCGGACTTGCCGCCTCCGATCCGATGGGCCATGCGCAAAGTCGGGTCAATCAGGGGAATGAGAAGGTCAACAGCAAGGTTCGCGCCTACGAAACCTGCCGCACCAATCAAGACGACAGCCTGAAGAACGGCCACGTCCTGCCCCGAGACGGCATCCCGCGTCATCTGACCGAGACCGTTCAGACCAAAAACGGTCTCGGTGACGATGGCGCCTGCAATCAGTTCCCCCAGCGACAGCCCTGCCATCGTCAGGGACGGAATGACGGAATTGGGGAGAATATGACGGAAGAAAACAGAAACCCGACTGGCGCCGCGTGTCCGGCTGGCCATGACGAAAGGAAGGCGCTCCGTTTCCTCGATTTTCTGGAGCAGAAGTTTGGCCTGAGGAGCTGCAACCGGCAGACTGACGGTCAGACCCGGTAAAAGCATACCTTTCCATGTCCCGACTCCGACGACAGGCAGCAGGTGCAACCTGAAGGAGAGAACCTGAATGATAAGAATTCCGGACCAGTAGAGTGGAATTGCGCTCCAGAGTCCGGGGAGGGCATGAACGGCCTGTCGTAGTGCCCGCATCGGCAGAAGACTGGCTCCTACGGCAACCGCCAGGGTCCAGACAAGGGAGAGCAGAAACCCGACGCCTGCCAGCCGCAGAGTAACGGGCAGTGCCGTTGACAGCAGTTTCCCGACAGGAACGCCAAGCTGGACGGAATATCCGAAATTGCCATGCAGAACCTGCCAGAGGGTGTGAAAATATTGAAACACAGGGTTTGACGACCCGCTGTACAGAACGCGCATGGTTTTGATCTGCTCGGATGACAGGCCAAGTTCAGGGTCCATGAAGCGGATCATGACGGCATCTCCCGGCATCATCTGCAACAGGGTAAAAGTCAGCGTGAAGGCGCCCCAGAGGATAAGAAGAGCCCGACCGACCTGCACCAGGAAATGTCCGGCCAAGCCACGACGTTCAGGGAAATGAGAGACATTCATGGGGCCGTAAACTCCAGATCCCGCAGAACCGGTCGGCCGACCGCCTCAAAGCGCAGGCCTTTTAAATCGGGGGACGCAGCATAGACCTGTGGCTCTTCGAAGAGCGGGATGTCATAGGCATTATCGATCAGATATTCCTGAACTGCGACAACCCGTCTGAGGCGTTCCTCACGATCGGTGATGGAGGCGATATCAAGCAGCATCGTGTCGAGAGCCTCGTCCCTGAAAGCCCGAATTTTCGTGCTTTGTCCTCCCTTCTGAAGAAGGGAATCGCGGTTTCGTGGAAAGAATTCGCTCTTGAGAACATCGGGATCGGCCCGTCCCACTTCCGAAACTGTCAGGGGGGTTCTTTGCGGGTTGAGGTTATCCAGAAGAACCCCTGCCGCAGCCCCGGACATGATGTCGAGCTGCACGCCCAGTCGACGCCATTGCTGGGCAATCAGTTCGAGCATGGTCTTGTTCTGGGGATGGGGCAGGGAGACATGAATTCCCAACCGTAACGTCTGTCCGTTGCGATGACGTAGGCCATCTTCGCCCATTCTCCAGCCCGCGCTGTCCAGAAGACTCGCAGCAAGAGCAGGATCATATTTCAGTTTTTGGGAGAAATCGGCGTATCCTGCGGCCTGTGAGGACAGGATCGAACGGGCTACGGGATAATTCCGCGAATACAGGACACTCACGATTTCCTGCCGGTCCGTTCCATGAAGGAGCGCCTTTCGAACCCGGATATCGGCTACCAGAGGGTTATCGGGCCGGAAGGCAAGGCCGGTGTTCACGCCGCGAGTGGATGGTGCAAAAAGCCTGTATCCCGCACGGCATATCTGTTCTTCGTCATAGGCTTCGACCTGCCGGATAATGTCGGCCTGACCTGCAAGAAGCGCTCCCACCCGAATACTGTCCTCAGGAACGACCAGAATCTTGATCCGCTCCACCGTGGCTCTGCCCTCTCCCGCTTTTGGCCCCCAGCGATAGTCTTGACGCGCGACAAGATCGACCTCCCGCCCCGGAATATCCGCTGAGACGACGAAAGGACCGGAGCCTATGATGCCCGTTGCCGTTCCCAGGTCATCGAACGGACGCCCCAGTGTCGCGGGAGAGACAATCCCCGAACCCAGAACAGACGTGGCCTGCAGAAAGCCCGGGGCAGGGTGGGTGAAATGGAAAATGACGGTAGTGGGACTGGCAACTTCCGCATGATCGAAATTGCTGATGGCTTCTGAAACCGGAAAATGAAGTGCCTGATTGCCTTTGCCGTATGTCTGGAAATTGAGGGCGACAGCCTGCGCATCGAGCGGCGTCCCGTCAGAAAACGTGACGCCGGAACGCAGGTGGAATGTGTAAATCGTACTATCGGCATTCACGGACCAGTCGGTTGCCAGCCATGGTTTGATTTCAAGCGTTTCAGGATCCTGCCAGGTCAGACGATCCGTGATCTGGCTCAGGATGCCGCCGTTTGGATAGAATCCGCCTGCGGGCGGGTAGAGATTGGTATGCTCCTGTGGGTCCAGATAGATGATCGTACGGTCCGGAACCCGGCTCTGGGCCTGTGGAAAAGCAGAGAGTCCCGCAAGAAACACGGTTGCCAGCGCAGATCGTCGGACAGACACGGAGTGATGAAGCGGCATTATCACCTTCAGGATGGGGCGTGTTGAAACGTGGGTATGAATTAATAACTTAATAAAATAGTTGTTAATATATATATCCTTAAATTTCCCGTTTTGGAAAGATATTTGGGGAAAATATTTGTTGCGCTCTCAGAGTCCCATCCAGGCCTCTTACCCCAAGAAGAAAAGGGCGGAGCGTTTTTCCTGAAAAACAGGAAGCGGATAACAGACAATAATAAACTATATATAATAGTTATTTTTATAATAAAACATTTATGGTTGTTGTTTTTGTATAATCGTGTTTATCAACATTCATGACTGGTGATTCATCGCCAACACAAACATCATATTCGATGGTGAAATAGCTATGCCGTATAGACGGACTCATGACTTTCTGCGGCGTTCCGGTTCAAGACCCGTATGGATTGCCACGACTCTTCTGCTCTCTCTGGGGGCGACCGGCGTCGCAATTGCCGCAGATGCAACAACTGCGTCGGAAAGCGAGAGGGACACACGGAAATACGTCAAGGCCAGACGTCCACAGTCTGCGGAACACAAGGCAAGTGCCCCCTCCAAATTACCTTCGCACGCTGCTTCGACGGCGCCCGGAAGTGTTGAAGACCACAGCGGGGTCGAGCGGATCGTTGCGACAGGAAGTCAGGGTAATATCGCGCCTGCGTTCAGGGTTGCGACACCCACGAAAAGTACGGTTAGCGTCGCTATTGTTTCAGGAGCACAGCTTCTGCAGACAGGGCAGACCAATGTCATCGCAGCCCTTCAGCAAACATCGCCTGAACTGAATGCTCCGCCGGGAGGAGGTGGCGGCGCCTATTCAACAACGCCCACCCAGACGGTGATTCTTCGCAATCTCAATGCTGATGAAACGCTCGTTCTGGTCAACGGTGTGCGGCGACATATAAGCGCTCTTGGTAACTGGGGCGATGGCCCAGCCAAAGGAACCGAACCTGCGGATCTGAGCCTCATTCCATTGAGTGCTATTGATCATATCGAAATCATTACAGAAGGTGCGACAGCTCTTTACGGGCAGGACGCAATTGGTGGTGCCATTAATATCGTTCTGAAGAGCGGTACAAAAAATGGTGGCACGGTCAACTTCATGAACAGCGGATTTTATGCCGGAGACGGTCAGGCCGTTGAAGGCTATGGCGATATCGAGCACAAGATTGGTAATCAGGGCGGCGGGATTGATGTCGCCTGGCAGGTCCTGAACCAGCTTCCAAGCCATCGGGATGCGCTCAACACGGCCAAACTTTACGACCTGCCACAGGATGCCGAGATGCAGCAGCGGGTCGGGCAGGATGTCAATCGTGTTGAGGGTGTCAGCAAATCTCTGGCTGAAGTTTTCAGCTTCAATGGTCATGTTCCCATTACTGACCACGTGGAAGGCTATGCGACTGGCACTCTCGGACATCGCTCAACGGTTCGTGTCGGATTTTTTCGCGGGCCGGCCAATAACAATACCACCCGCGCTCTTTACCCTAACGGATACTCGCCACTTGAAACATTCGATGAACTAGATTTTCAGGTCAATGGCGGTTTGCGTGGGGTTTTGGCGCATGGGATCGCCTGGAATACCTACGCCTCGTTCGGGCGTGAGCGTGTAAATGAAAATGTCGAAAACGATGAAAACCCGACTTTCGGCGTGGATAGCCAGACGAATTTCCATCAGGGACAGATTATCGCCTCCGAACTGATCGGGGGAGCGAAATTCTCAAAGAAGTTTGCAATTCCTCACCTTGCAAAACCTGCCGAACTCAATTTCGGTTTGGAATATCGTCACGATACCTATCAGATCGGGCAAGGAGACTATCAGTCATGGGCAACCGGACCTGTTCTTGTTGGACAAACAGGTGTTCAGCCGAGTTCAGGCGCCGCCGGTTATGCTGGCTTTGAGCCTCAGAACGCTGGTAACTGGTCCCGCGATATTTTTGACGGTCATGTCGGCCTCGATCTGTTCCTGACCCGGAAGTGGGAACTGACGATCGGCGGCCGTGCAGTTAGTTATTCCGACAAAGGGGCTGCTCCGACAGGTTCGATCGGGATGCGTTACAATTTCAACAAGCGCTTTGCTCTGCGTGCCAGCATCAATACAGGCTATCGGGCGCCAACCCTGGGAGCGGTTCATTACAACGCGACGTCAACTGGCCCCGGACAGGTGACGGAAAACCTGTCTTCGTTTGATCCGGTTGCTAGACTTCTCGGTGCAACCGGCGTCAAAGGAGAAACCTCTCGCAGTTATGATATCGGTTTTGATTGGACACCCATCGATTCTCTTCGCGTGACACTGGACGGTTACCGGATCGACATCAATGACCGGATCGAGAGTACGACGGAATTTTCAGGCACCCAGATGAATGAATTCCTTTACAGCCAGGGAATTACCAGCAGTCCGACCGACAGAATATTCGTCAATTACATGACCAATATCGGCAACACGACTACCAACGGCTTTACGGCTAAGCTCAGTTACCAGTTTCCTCTCGCAAAACGCTGGGGCGTTCTGACAGGGAGTGTACAAGCCAATGTGGCGGACACCGAAGTGACGCATTACGACGACACTCCCGGCGTTCTACAGCAGCTTGGGCAGACGTATTATGACAGCCTGTCGCGAAACAATCTGCTGAGGGCATCTCCAAAGAACAAGGAATCCTTTGCGCTGGACTGGAGCAGGGGGCGCTACAATCTGTATGTTCAGGAACAGCGCTACGCCGGGGTGGAATGGATCAATTATAGCGGTGATCCCTCCTCAACCTGGACACATATAAGACCACAGGTTCAGACCAACCTTGCTTTCAGCGCCCGCGTTGGGAGCGGTTTTACGCTGACAGCAGGGGCTAATAATCTGTTCAACAAGTTTCCCACCCGCGTGAAGACCAGTACCATTTCCGAAACCCAGGGTACAATCAAGTATCCGGAAACAGCCCCTGGCGGGTACGAGGGCGGATATTATTATGCCCGAATTGGATATGTCTTCTGAGCGTTCCCAGATACTTCAGATATTCGGATAGACTGATGACTACATTTTTTTCTTTCAAAGCGGATCCGCCCCTAGATCTTATTGATTACGTGGTCGGAATTGATGCAGATTCTTGGCTGGATACCCTCAGGCGGGGGCGTGAGGTTTTGCGTGACAATGCGCAAAAGAGCGCTGAGCTGCTCCTAAATCCCCTGGAGGACGGAGAATTCCTCCAGACGCATCGATTGGCCGTCGCCGCCTTTGTTGCGGGACTACATGGCGATACGGCGATCTATCGCCTCTATCTGGACCTTCTTGAACGATCAGAACAAGGAAAAGAGCTGTCACCGGTTATTAAAAATCTGCTCCGGCGGGGAAGAACACTGGGGCCTTATGGAGCTTATCCTGCCGGCCCACTTTCAGTTGAGGATCTCAACGGCTCTGGATTTGAAGTTTTGGACGTCAATGTTGACAGATCATTGGCGCGGGCTCTGGAGCACGCTCATTTCCTGACATTTCATCCCAGGGACGCCTCGGTACAGGCACTTGAAAGACTGAAAGAAGCCGGGTGGACTGACACGGGCATCGTGACGTTATCCCAGCTCATTTCATTCCTGGCGTTCCAGATCCGCATTATTCATAGCCTAAGCGTGCTACGCGATGTCGGCCCGACAGCAGGTGACATCCTTTCGGAGAGCCCATCATGAACGTGACAGAACAGACTGTTTCACAGACAGATACTCAGGAACCCGACCGTTTTACAAAGGCTCAACTGGACTGGCACCCGTGGCTTGAGCCTCTTGAAGAAGGCAACCTGACTGAGGCCCATTATGAGGGGCTTGTAGACCGCGCACGGGCTAAATCTCCATATTTCAGGCTGCTAGCACGGGACCCCGAGATTCTTGGAGCCCGGACACGCAGCGACAAGGATATTTTCTACAATGTCGCAGGAGGACTGCCACGCAGGGAACGGGAGCTTGCGGCCACTGCTGTTTCGCGATTTAACGGATGCATCTACTGCGCTTCCGTCCACGCACGTTTCAGTGAGCGTCAAGGCGGTTCCCCAGCGGCTCTCGCCGCATTGCTGGAAACGGGGCTGCTTCCCCACGACACAGATCTGAAATGGCAGCTTGTGGAGGAAATCGCCCGACGTGTGTCTGAAACACCAGTCGGATTTTCGCATGTTCATATCAGAATGTTGAGACAGGCGGGGTTTGAAGACGCGGAAATTCTGGATCTGATCAATGCCTCTTCATTCTTTAACTGGGCAAATCGGCTTATGCTTTCTTTGGGATATCCGACATTTCCGTCAGAGTAATCAATCGGCATTCTCTGCAGGAGATGCCGATTGATTATGGAATATTTCATAGAGCACCAAACCATACCCTGAATCAGACTGAAAGTTATCTGGTCCGTGTCACAAAAACAGTTCGGTTTTTTTACCCGTCTTCTGGATGATGTCCCTGCCGCTCAGCGATATGCTCTTGCGCTGGAGCAGATCAGGGCTGCGGAAGCTTATGGCTTTCAGAGCGCCTGGGTTGCCCAGCATCATTTCCATGGGGATGAAGGCGGCCTTCCGTCACCTTTTCCCTTTCTGGCTCATGCTGCTGCCCAGACGTCTCGAATTCGTCTGGGAACCGGCGTTGTCACGCTCGTCATGGAAGATGCTGTGCGGGTTGCGGAAGATGCTGTTGTTACGGACATTTTATCAGGAGGGCGACTGGAAGTCGGTTTTGGCTCTGGGGGAACTCCGACGTCTTATCCGGCATTTGGTGAGAATTTTTCGGATCGACATGCCGTCTTCAACCGCAAACTCCATACGGTGAAATCGGCATGGACCGGACAAGAATTACCGGACGGCAACCGTTTGTGGCCGGTTGGGACGGGGCTTGAGAAGCGTAGCTGGCAGGCAACGTTCTCCGTATTTGGGGCGGAGCGGGCAGGGAGCGATGGTGACGGATTGCTACTGTCGCGTACGCAGCCCCGTCGGCCGGAAAAACCGGATGCTTCATTGTGGGAATTGCAGGTTCCAATGGTGGAAGCCTATCTCAACGCCCTTCCTGACGGTCGGGACCCGCGAATTCTGGCGTCACGATCGGTTTTTGTAGCCGATGATCGGGCGAAGGCTTTGCGACTGGCCGAAAAAGGCCTGTCGCGTCAGGTGAGGAAATTCCGTGCCGCAGGCCATACGATAGATGATACGAATATTGATACCCTGATCCGCACCTTTGATGTGCACATTGGCACACCGGAAGAAGTCGTTAATTCCCTTCTGCGGGACAGGACATTGGATCATGCAACTGAAATTGCCATTCAGGTGCATTCCATTGATCCGGAACATCCATATATTCTGCGTTCTCTGGAACTTTTCGCCACTCAGGTCGCACCTATTTTGGCGAATAAAAATAATGCCCTGTCCCCCAAATAGTTTTTCATAAATGAGGAGGGTCCGAAGAACGTTGATCGCTTCCCTTTTTTGGGGGATGGGCTTTGTTGCACAATTAATGTTGTTGACGTAACGGTAGCGGTTAGGTTCATATCCAGAAGATGACGGTTGTGGCGAGGTCGATGGTTGAGAAGAAGACATTCGGACATCTGTCATAGCGTGTTGCGACACGTCGCCAGTCCTTGAACCTTCCGCACATGATCTCGATGCGATTGCGGCGTTTGTATTTTCGCTTGTCGTATTTGAGCGGTTTGTTGGGAGATTTACGTTCTGGAATGCAGGGCTTTATACATTTCTTTTTTAGGGCTTCCTTGAACCAGTTGGCGTCATTCCCACGATTTTCCAGCATCCATTGTGCTGCAGGAAGACTGTCTAGCAGAGCTGAGGAATCGGTATAATCGCTGACCTGTCCCGCAGTTATGAACAAGCTCAGCGATCGTCCGTTCTGATCCGTGATCGCATGCAGCCTCGTGCTCATGCCGTCTTTTGTCCACTCGATCAGGCGGCCTGGATCTCATTTTTTAGCCGCAGGCTCGAAACCGTGCGGTGCGTTTTGAGATACGTCGCATCAATCATGATCGTTTGAGTCTCCGCTTTCGCAGCAGACAGGCCATCCATTATTTGCATAATAACGCCCATGCCTCTCCAACGCTTCCAGCAGTTATAGAGAGTCTTGTGTGAACCGTATTCCCGGGGTGCAGCCCGCCAGCGCAGACCATTGCGGTTCACAAAAATCATGCCGCTCAGCAGATTGTGGTCATCGACGCGGGGTTTACCGTGGCTCTTGGGAAAGAAGGGTCGCAGACGCTCCATCTGTTCGTCTGTCAGCCAAAACAGGCCGCTCATCTTCAGTCTCCTCACAGAGGAACCCTCAAAGGAAGAGGGTTCTTTGAACCCTCAATATTAATATAGATAAATTAATTTTACACTATTTTTGCAGACTATTTATAAGTAATTAAAGAATTTTATTCATTATGAATTAGTTTCTTTCTCGAGCTCCTTCCTTCCATCCACCACCCAAAGTTTTGTACAATGTAATTATGTTAGACATCTGCTGTAGTTTCGTTGTTATGGCGCCGAGCTGGGCGCTATACAGAGTGCGTTGAGCCACAAGAGTTGCCAGATAGGGATCATACCCCCCTTCAAATCGCGCTAAAGCTAATCGATACTGTTTTTGCCCCGCATTCACGAGCGCCGTCTGGGCGTGCAACTGCTCCAAATATGTAGAACGGCCAGATAAAGCGTCGGCGACCTCTTTAAATGCTGTTTGCACTGTTTTTTCATAACGGGCGATTTCTTCCCGCTTATGAGCTTTTGCCTGATGTAGTTGCGCTGTCAGACGCCCCGCATCAAAGAGAGGTAGGGTAATCTGGGGCGCGACATTCCATGCACCCATTCCGCTCTGGAAAAGGCGGGTAATATTGTTACTCGCCGTGCCGTTTGCGGCCGTAATCTGGATTTTAGGGAAGAATTCTGCGCGCGCTGCTCCGATATCATCATTAGACGATTTTAAAACCTGCTCAGCCGATAAAATATCCGGACGACGAGCGATCATATCTGATGGCAAACCTTCTGGAACATCGGGAAAAGGGACAACGTCTTCTAAGGATGCCTTATGATCCAGTTCGTCGCGTATTTTCGAGGTTAAAGGAGTGCCGACCAGAAGCTCTAGCTGGTTCAGTGTCTGCTCACGTTGGCGCGTATATATTTGTAAATTTGTTTCGGCATCATGCAAAGCAGCTTCTGCTTCGGCAACATCCAGCTGAGTTCCTGTACCGACATTAGCAGTCTGTTTGACCAAATCATATGTATGCTGGCGGTTTTCAAGCACGTGTTGTGTGATCGTTAAAGCCTGATTATTGGCAACCCAGTTCAACATTGCAGTCGAAACACCTGCAATAATGCTCAGCTGCATACTTTCACGACTTAATTGATCCGCGAGATATCGATCAAATGATGCGCGTGATGCCGAACGAATGCGCCCCCACAAATCCACTTCATATGCTGAGACACCAAACCCTACAGCATACTGACGCATATAGAATGGACTGTCACTTTGTGAGAGGCTCCAGATATGGGAATTCATTTTTTGAACGTTGGCACCGGCAGTGCCGTTAAGCGTCGGAAAAAGAGCCGCGTTTTCAATGTCGAATTGCGCACTGGCTGCTTCGACTTGATGCTGAGCAATCTGAAGGTCACGATTGTTAACAAGTGCCGTTTCTATCAAATCCTGAAGTACTGGATCACGATAGAAATCACGCCAGTTAGCGAGTGATGCGGACTCTGTATTGTTCGATCCTGACACCCTGGATGGCCATGAATTTGCAATAGGTGAGGGCGGCTTGTGATAGGTTGGTATCATTGTGCAGCCAGTAAGGGCCAGTATCATACTGGCCGTGGATATTGTGGCAGAAGGGCGCATCATCCATGTTCCTTCGTGTCATTCATATCATGCGCAATAACCTGCCGTCCTTCTGTCAGCGACGATGCAGGGTGTAGAACAAGGCGATTATTCTCTGACAGTCCTTTTTGGACTTCTATAGTCGCTCCGTAGTCTCGCCCAACAATAACGTTATGCAGTCGAATATGATTATCCGAATCCACGGTCGCGACTGATAATCCATCAGCATTGTAGATCAAGGAGTCAGATGGAATAATAAAGGTTGGTGCGGGACGTGGAAGATCAAAATGGATCAAACCATAAACGCCAGCAGAAAGTCTGCCGTCACGATTATCGAGTTCAATTTCCACAGGTAGCATGCGACTGTCTTGTTCCAGAGCATGACCCGTACGTGTTATGGCTCCGGGAAAGCTTTCACCGGGATGGTCTGGAACGTGCAGAATAGCGGTCGTACCGACTTTAACAGTGCTCGCCTCTTCCTGAGGAACATGAACGCGCACGCGAAGACGGTCTGTGCGTGCGACCACAAATAAAGGCTTAGCCTGTGCGCTGTCTGCACTGACAAGATCACCAACTTCAACATTACGAACAGTCACCACACCATCAAATGGAGCTGTAACGGTTGTATAGGCGCGGCGTTGAGCGACCTCTGCCAAAGCGGCATCCGCCGCTGCCTGAGCGGCATTCTGTGCCTGCTGGGTAATGCGGTCAGCATCAAAATTCTGCTTGCTGACCGCACCTCCGCCAACAAGTCCGCCTGAGCGCCTTGCTGTAATTCGAGCAAGCTCCAGATTGGCGCGTGCCTGCTCGAGAGTAGCTTTAGCCTGCGCGACCTGGCGGTCTAACTCTGGCGCGTGGATAATGGCCAGAATCTCACCAGCTTTTACACTTGTTCCGATATCAACATGGCGCTCAGCAATATAGCCGGATGCGCGTGCGCCAATGAATGCTGTTTCCTGCGGTAAGGTTTCACCTGGCAGATCAAGAGAAACGGGTTTCGTCTCTCTATGGGCAATCATGAAATTCACATCAGGAATCTGATTTTGACGTGTATCAGCCAATGCACGAGCGGCAATGCCTCGCTCACTATGTGCGTATAGTCCATAGCAGAGAAGGATGACTGCACCGACGCCGAGCAACGGGGCAACAGGCCCACGACGCTGGGTATTTTGGACAGCAGCAGACGAATAGGGGGAATTAGACATTATTGTATTCCTCAAGAATGCGGCTTTCTCGTTTTCTCAGGCGCGTATAGAGCCAGGGGACAATGAACAGGGTGGCGCAGGTTCCCATCATCAGGCCGCCAATTACGGCACGTCCGAGCGGAGCGTTTTGTTCGCCGCCATCGCCAAGCCCCAGAGACATTGGCAACATACCGATGATCATGGCGAGGGATGTCATGAGAATGGGACGAAGGCGTGCCTGTCCTGCAGCGATTGCTGCTTCAATGGCGCTAAGACCTTCAGCACGTCTTTCCTTGGCAAATGTCACAAGCAGGATTGAGTTGGCGCTGGCGACACCGACACTCATGATTGCTCCCATCAAAGATGGCACGGAGAATGTTGTTCCCGTGATGAACAGCATGAATACAATCCCGCACATGGCACCTGGGAGCCCCAGAACCACGACAAACGGGTCCATGAAGGATTGGAAGTTCACGGCCATCAGGAGGTAAACAGCAATGGCTGCAACCATTAGACCAATCCCTAGCCGCACAAAGGCTGAATGCATGCTGTCAATCTGGCCCTGAACTGTGATGGTATTCCCTGCAGACAGTTCACCGCGATGACGTGCAATGACCTTGTCGATATCGCGGGCAATGCTACCGAGATCGCGGCCCTCTGCGCTCGCGTAGATGTCGAGGGTTGGTTGAATGTTGCTGTGCGATATGACGTTTTGTGCCGTACCGCGTTTGATGGTCGCGACATTGCTCAGAAGAACTGATGAATGTTGTGATCCAGCCGTGGATGCGATGACCGTGTCGCGAAGATCATTCAGTGTGTTGATGCGATATTGTGGGGTCTGAACGGCCAGGGGATACTGAATACCTGATGCTGGATCGACCCAGAAGTTCGGTGTGACTGTGTTGGACGAAGCAAGCGATACCATCACATTACGTGCGACATCATTCAGCGTCAGTCCAAGGTCAAGGGCCCGTTCCCGATCAATCGCAACGGAGAGTTCTGGAGCTGCAATCTGCTGGTGGAGATGGACATCCACGAGGCCAGGAATATGTGAGACTTCCTGACGGACTTCCTGCATGACCTTGCGGTTACTTGCTGCATCGTAACCCGCGATGCGGATATCAATCTGTGCAGGTAGGCCGAAATTCAGAATCTGGGTTACGATATCTGCCGGCTGGAAATAGAAAATACACTCTGGAAAACGACGAGCCAGCTCGGTCCGAAGTTTGCGGATATAATCAGCCGTCGGATGATGACCTTCCTTGAGGGCCACCATGATCTGGCCGTCATTTGGCCCGACTGTTGAGCCGTCATCAAAAGGCATGGAGTACCGGAAAGGAATACCGATATTATCAAGTACAAGTGCTCGTTCGTTTTCAGGAACAATATTACGAATAACGTCTTCAACTTTATCGAATGTCTGCTCTGTACTCTCCAGACGTGTGCCTTCTGGGGCACGGACGTGCAGTTTGAATTCACCAGCATCAATGGTCGGAAAGAAATCCTGGCCAACCTGAGTGGCAATGAGTGCTGCAGCAAGAATTGCAACCCCACCAATGGCAGGTGCTTTCCATTTGCTCTCAATAAGCCGTGTTAAAGTGCGAACATAAGCATCTTTGATGCGGTGAAAGCGATAATCGAAACGAATACCGAAGCGGGCAATCAGATCTGGTCCCAGACCAGCAGCCTGCCGGCGTTCCACCTGCCGTTCTTCAGCGCGTAAGAGAATAGCTGAAAAAATCGGGACTAATGTTCGACTGATCGCATATGACGCAAGCATGGCGTAAACCACCGCGAGAGCCATCGGCGTGAAAAGGAAGCGGGAAGGACCGACCAGAAACTCGACCGATACGAACACGCTGGAAATCGCAAGAGTCGAGACGAGCGTTGGCAGTGCGATTTCTGAGGCACCATTCAGCACAGCCTCACGTAAAGTCGCCCCTTCGTGGCGTACGCGATGAATGTTCTCAATGGTAACGGTTGCGTCGTCCACCAGGATACCGACAGCAAGAGCCAACCCACCCAGTGTCATCAAGTTCAATGTCTGACCTGTCCAGGACAGAATGGCGATTGAAGACAGGATGGCTAGCGGAATGGAAATGGCAACGATAATGGTTGAGCGCCAGCTGGCAAGAAAGGCGAGAATCATAGCTGCGGTGAGCAGCCCAGCAATGACTGCCTCTGATGCAACTCCAGTAATGGCAGACTTTACGAACAAAGACTGATCGAAGAGCTCCTCGATCTTCATGCCCGCAGGGGCTGCAGCTCGGGTAACGGGTAGAACCTGATTACGGATAGCGTTAACCACATCGAGTGTTGATGCGTTTCCGGCTTTCATAATCGACAGGAGGACGGATCGGTGCCCTTCACGACGCACGACGTTCTGCTGGACCGCCGTTCCATCGCGGACCTGCGCCACATCTGAGACCCGGATGATTGCGCCAGTTTTAGGGTCACGCTTCAGGGGAACGTTATTGAGACGGGCAAGAACATCGGGCATTCCGTTCATACGAACGTCATATTGCGTGGGCCCGAACTTAACCGTACCGCCCGGAAGCGTAAGGTTTTGAACATTCATGGCATTGGAAACATCTAACGGCGTCAGCCCCACTCCGGCCAGCTTCGTCGCATCAATATCCACCATGACCTGACGAATCTTTCCGCCAAATGGTGGCGGCAGAAGTGTTCCTGGAATTGGAGCGAGCTGCTGACGAATACGGTAGATGCCGTAATCATACAGTTCACTTTCGGTCAGCTTGTCAGATGATAATGATAGTTGCAGAACCGGAACGCTTGATGCGCTGTACTGCATGATAATCGGAGGCTGGATTCCTGGCGGGAGAAAGGCGCGTATCGAGTTGGTCGCCGAGACGGTTTGCGCCATGGCAAGATCGACGTTGACCCCGGGCTGGAAGTATAATTTCTCAACAACAAGACCCGGTGTCGTCTGGCTCTCGATGGTTCTCAGGTTATTAACAAAAAAACTGTTTGCGAATTCAGTATAGGTACTAATTCTCTTTTCAGTTTCTGCAGCATCAAGACCGTCATAATACCATACTACGGTGACAACAGGGATATCGATGTTCGGGAAAACATCAGTCGGTGTTTTAAAAACGGCCGTGATACCAAGGAGCAGGATCAATAACCCCGCGACAAGGAATGTGTATGGCCGTCGAAGCGCTAGGGCGACGATTCCCATCAAAAACTCAATTCTAAGGGCTTTGGAACGCCTGTTTCGCGTCCCACTTATCTAACCTGATGAGTCAAACAAGCTGGCAAGCTTTCGCCATGATGCAGCGTGAATAAGACAGCAGAGATCACGCCTGACAGGTATGACGTGCTGCTTTCACACATGAGATATGATCAGATCATGCAATGAAAGCAGGGAACGGCGGTAGAATGATCCTCTCAAAAAATTATACGATACGATCATACTTCGCAGAAGATTGGCATTTCATAAAAATGTAACAAACCTTATTCTGCTGGCGGGTGCCCTAAGATAATTTTAGTTTTCTCTCTCCGTTGCGAAGGAAAATGCTCAAATAATCAGCCCTAATCTGGACATTTCTAGTGTGAACGACAGATAGATCGGATAAGGGCAGGGACGTAAAAAATATAATTTTGGTATGATTTAAGGTTTTTGGATCGTAAAACTGCGAGGGGTAGGACGGAAAAATTTAAAATATGGATCTTGTATAAAACCATCATTGTTACTAGCTCTAACCATAGCCGTATCAATCATCTCTTAGAAATAGGTTTGGCACTGTGAACGCCAATTTGACCACGCTCCGTCGTATTATTGATCGGCACTGCGTTGAACCGACAACACGCACAATCATCCCAGGGCTTCTTCTGTTTCGTGCAGATGAACCCACTACTCCTATGGATGTAGTTTATGAGCCCCGATTTTGCATTATCGTGCAAGGCAGCAAAACGGTTACTCTCTGTGATAAGGTTTTTGAGTATAACTCCCAAAAATATTTGATAACAGCTGTAGACCTTCCTGTTAAAGGGTGCGTTACACAAGCAAGTAAAGAAAATCCATATCTTTCTTTATGTATTTCTCTTAGTCCAGAAAAAATAAAGGATCTGATAAATGATATTGGAATTCATGAATCAGAGTCAAAATCTATTTGCCCTTCTTGCATAACCACAAGTGAATTAACGGACGATATCTTTAATCCTGTGTTTCGTCTTCTCTCTATGTTGGATGCTCCACAGGACATTCCTGTTTTGTATGAATCCACCATGAGAGAAATATTGTACAGGCTACTTCAAGGTCCTCAAGGTTATGTATTGCGGCAAATAGCCACAGTTGGATCAAACCTGTCACATCTCAACCGGGCCATTGACTGGATCCGGGGGCATTATTGTGAGGCTTTTGATATTGCATCTCTCGCCGAGGTCGCAGGAATGAGTACGCCTTCTTTTCATAGACATTTTCGAGCAGCAACCATGATGAGTCCATTGCAATATCGCAATCGTATACGACTGCAAGAAGCTCGCCGCCTCATGCTCAATCAAAACATGGATGCAGCAGAGGCCGGATTTTGTGTCGGTTACGAGAGCCCATCACAATTCAGCCGGGAGTATCGTCGCATGTTTGGAGCCCCCCCAGCTGCAGATGTTAAATATATAAAGCAGTAAATTATATTGATATCTTGATTAAGTTACATTCAATAATGAAGAAAAAATCTATCATTGAACACCTCATCCTAAAGAGGCGTGGGAATTTAATAAAATAATAAGTGGATTTTATCCATGTCTGAAGCGGGTTCAACCTGG
>NZ_BJMK01000031.1 GCF_006539125.1 Gluconobacter sphaericus NBRC 12467 | reverse complement strand
CCCCCCCCGCCGTACGACCGGGATGAGCTTGGCGCGGGCGGCCACGACTTCCGGGTTGTCTTTTTTTACGGCCGTGGAGGTCACGACAACCTGTGCATCGCCCAAATTGGCGGCGTCGTGGCCGATATGAACGATAATGCCGGACTGGCGTAGGCGCTGCACATTGGCACCTTCAGCGATATCCGAACCCTGCACCTTGTAGCCAAGCATGTGCAGGACTTCGGCGATGCCAGACATGCCGATGCCGCCGATACCGACGAAGTGAATGGTTCCGATGTTCAGGGGCAAGGCGCGCATGGGGTAGGTACTCTTGGGCAGGAACAAAAAACAGGAATCAGGACCGCAGGGCGGATTCAATCAGATCAGCGACTTTTGCGGCAGCATGAGGGCGCGCGCACAGATGAGCGGCTTTTGCTGCATTTTCGAGCTTTTCAGGACGGGAAAACAGGTCTGTCAGCAGAGCCGTCAGGGCTGCGGGCCTGAAATCGGGCTGTCGGATCATCCAGGCCGCACCGGCATCGACGAGTGCCTGACCATTCGCGCCCTGTTCATCGGAGGCTGCAATGGGCAACGGCACCAGAATTGATGGCAGACTGGCCATGGCCAGTTCCGCAACCGAAGAGCCTCCTGCGCGACCGATCACGAGATGGGCGTTTTTCAGGCAGGCCGGAACATCCGTGAAGAAGGGGGCTGCTTCAACCTCGATCCCCGCATTTTCGTAGATAGCGCGGACAGGCTCCAGATCATCGGCTTTGATCTGCTGTGTGACTTTCAGGCGTTTGCGGAATTCTTCGGGAAGGGCGGCCAGCGCCTGTGGCACGATATCAGAGAACACGCGTGCGCCCAGAGAGCCACCCCAGACCAGAAGGTTAATCCTGTCTTCGGGCTGAGCATAGACATGACCGAAAAGCGCCTCGATGCCTTCACGGACGGGCATGCCGGTCAGGGTTGTCCGGGCATTTTCAGGAAGACCGGCGACTTTCACGTAGGATGTAGCGATCAGGGGAGAAAAGCGAGACAGGAAGGCGTTAGCCTGCCCGAGCACGGCGTTGCCTTCATGGATGACCATCTGCGGGCGCTTTGCGGAAGACAGAAGGCGTGATGCAGTCAGAGGCGGGATGGACGGATAGCCGCCGAAACCAACAACCGCCGCGGCATCAAGCGAAGCGAGGATACGGCGGGCTTCTATCATGCCGCGCAGTAGGGCCAATACGCCACGGAGTTTCCCACCGAGCCCCTTGCCAGCAACACCCGCGCCGTCCAGCACATATTGCGGACGGTCTTTGAACAGGCCAGTCTCGCGGCGTCCATGCCGGGCATCCGTCATTAGGACAAGGTCGTGACCCCGTTCCGCAAGTACGGTTGCAACGGCTTCGGCCGGGAAGAAATGTCCGCCCGTGCCACCGGCGGCGATAACGATGGGGCGGCTCACGGCGTATTCCTCTCAAACAGTGGTCCCTGGCCATAGGGCGTAGAGGTTCTCTGACCAATCCGGCTCTGACCGACATGATGACGTGTTAGGGCCAGAACCATACCCATGGTCAGGGCCACCGACATTGCCGAACTGCCGCCATAGGAAATGAAGGGCAGGGTCATGCCCTTTGTCGGGATCAGATGCAATGTTGAACCCATGTTGACGAAGGCCTGAAGTCCAAATCCCGTCACCAGTCCGGCGGCGGATACGATGACGAACGGATCATCCTCATGCATCAGCTTGAGCAGTGTGCGCAGAACGATAATTCCGAACAGCAGGATGATGCCGATGCACAGGATCAGGCCGTATTCCTCTCCAGCGACCGCAAAGACGAAATCGGCATGGGCATCGGGCAGCAGATCCTTCACGCGGCCTTCGCCGGGTCCGCGACCCAGCAGGCCACCATTTCCGAACGCCCGCAGCGCGGTATCGATTTGGTAGTGGTCACCGACATCAGGATGCAGGAAGCGCTGCACTCGGGACTGCACGTGTGGAAAAACGATATAGGCGACTGCAAAGGCTCCCGCCATACCGGCGACGCAGAGGCCGACCCAGTAGAGCTTGAGACCATCCACGAAAAGTTGGGTCATGAAGACCATCGTGATGACGGACAGCATTCCGATGTCGGGCTGGGATTTTAGCAGGAGCAGAATAATCCCGAAGCACAGGAAGGCAATTAGCATGCCAGGGAAGGCGATATTACCCCACATCACGACGGAACGGCGCGCCGAGAGTAGCCAACCGGTCACGACCGCAAAACAGGGCTTGAGGAATTCCGAGGGCTGGACCGACATCATTGGCAGCGCAATCCAGCGGCGCGCGCCCTTGATTTCCATGCCGTGCACCAGCGTCATGGCCGTGGCGCCGAGCGCTATGATACCGCCGATAATCGCGAGTTTCTTGATGGTTTGTCGGGACAGGTAGGACGTTCCAAGCACGATCGCTCCAGCGAGCGCCAAAAAGATCACCTGCTTGAGAATGAACATGTTGCGCGAGGCGCCGATACGTGAGGCCACCGCAGGACTGGCTGCCAGCATCAGCACATAGCCCAGGCCGATCAGCAGGCCGACACAGGCCAGAGTCACACGGTCCAGGTTACGCCACCAGCGGGCAACTGCAGAAGTATCGACACGGGACAGTCCCGACATGGCGTCAATCCTCCTGTTTCTGCGTGGGGTTGGTGCCCGAATGACCTGATTTCACAATATTATCGCAAATTTTAAGGAAGTGTGAACCTCGATCCTCGAAACTGCGAAATTGATCAAAACTTGCACAGGCGGGTGACAGCAGGACGACGGGAATATCTGCGTCAAGAGCGGCTTGGAAGGCGGCTGAAACAGCCTTTTCCAGTGTTCCGCACTGCTGGAAGGGCATGCCATGCCTTTTCAGCGTGGTGCCGAGAACATCCGCGTCCTGTCCAATCAGAAAGGCCTGTGCGATGTGATCGAAAAAGGGCGCGAGACTTTCAATACCACCGGCTTTTGCTACGCCGCCTGCAATCCACATGACTTTATCATAGGCGGCGAGAGCCTTGGATACGGCCTCGGCATTCGTGGCCTTGCTATCATTGATGAAAGAGACGCCGTCGCATTCCGCGACTTTCTGTAGGCGATGCTCCAGGCCAGGGAAGGATTTTAGACCCTTCTGGATTGTCGTATCATCGAGGCCGAGATGGTGTGCAATGGCTAGGGCCGCGCCGACATTTTGGGCATTGTGCCGTCCAAGAAGGGCAGGTCCGTCGTAAGAAGGAAGGGCATCTGCGTCCAGTTCAATGACCTGTACGCCGCGCGATGCGACTTGTGAGGCAATAACGCGACACCACTCATCATCTATGCCGATCACGGCCAGATCGTCCGTGCTCATATTGTCGAAGATATGGGCCTTGGCAGCGGCATAGCCTGCCATGTCGCCGTGACGGTCCAGATGGTCGGGGGTCAGGTTCAGCAGACAGGCAGCGTTTGCGTGGAAGTGATCCAGCCGTTCGAGCATGTAGGAAGACATTTCGATGACGTAGACGCCATTATCGGGCAGAAGCGGCAATGCCAGTGATGCCGTGCCGAGGTTACCACCTGCCGCACAGGGGCGTCCGGCCGTTGTGAAAAGATGGGCGATTAGAGCCGTCGTCGTCGATTTTCCGTTTGTTCCCGTGACGGCGACAAACGCGGCTTGCGAGCCGGATTTGCGAGCGGCGCGATACAGGATCTCGGCATCGGAAAAAATCTGAACCCCTTGTTCCCGGGCAAGGTCTGCGACGGGATGGGCTTTGGGCAGCAGATGGGGAATGCCTGGGGACAGGATGAGGGCCGTCATGCCGGACAGATCGGTCAGGGGGGCGACTGTCAGGTTCGGCTGCGCGGGAAGATCGGCATTGTGATCATCCCAGGCCTGTACCTGTGCGCCCATCCCGAGTAGCGCCTGCACAACGGCTGCGCCATTGCGACCCAGGCCGCAGACTGCATAGCGCTCGCCTGCGAGGAGGTTGGACGGAAAGCCGCTCATCGCAGTTTCAGCGTCGCCAGACCGCACAGGCCCAGCACGATGGAGACGATCCAGAACCGGATCACGATTTTTGGTTCCTGCCAGCCTTTTTTCTCGAAGTGGTGGTGCAACGGCGCCATCAGGAACACGCGCCGTCCGGTCCGTTTGAACCAGAAAATCTGAATAACAACCGATAGGGTTTCAGCTACGAAAACACCCCCCACGATGCACAGTACGAGTTCATGTTTAGTGGCGACCGCCACGGCTCCGAGAGCGCCGCCGAGCGAGAGGGAGCCAGTATCGCCCATGAAGACGGCGGCCGGTGGGGCGTTGAACCACAGGAATCCGAGGCCTGCGCCGATCAATGCTGCGCAGAAGACTGCGAGTTCACCCGTACCTGGAACCGGATGGAGCTGTAGGTAGTCAGCGAAGACGTGGTTGCCGACCAGATAGGAAATCAAAGCGAAGACCAGTGCTGCGATTACGACCGGGACGATGGCCAGACCGTCAAGACCATCCGTGAAGTTCACAGCGTTACCGAAGCCTGTGATGGTGATCATCGCAAAGATCGGAAAAGCGTAACCTAGCGGAAGAAGCACATCCTTGATGAACGGAAAGGCCACCATGTTGCGCAGTTCTGGCGGTGTCAGGGACTGGAGCCAGATGCCGGCGATCAGCGATGCCAGGAACTCGCAGCCGAGCCGGGTGCGCTTGGAGACGCCGGTCGTGTTGCGTTTGGAGAGCTTCAGGTAGTCATCGGCAAAGCCGACCGCCCCGAAGGCGGCCGTCGTCAGCATGACTGCCCATACGAAGCCATTTGTCAGATCGGCCCAGAGCAGTGTGGCGGAGAACAGCGCGATCAGGATCAGCATGCCGCCCATCGTGGGCGTGCCAGCCTTTTCCAGAATATGCCGCTCGGGGCCGACAGTGCGAATTGGCTGGCCTTCGCGCTGGATGCGCTTGAGCTGAGCGATGAACGGATTGCCCAGTGCCAACGAGATGACCAGCGCTGTCAGGCAGGCGCAGCCCGAACGGAACGTCAGGTAATGGAACAGGTTGAAGAACCCGCCATGGGACGTGTCATGGGCGGCGATGAGATTGAAAAGCATCAGACAGAAACCGGGCTGGAAGCGTTGTCGAGGGCTGAGATCACGTCACGCATCCGGCTGCCGAAGCTACCTTTCACGAGTAGGAGATCACCAGGGTGAAGGGCTTTGAGCAGGAGAGGTGCCAAAGAGGCGGCATCGGCGGCGTATCCTCCCTGAAGCTCGGACGGAAGCGCGTTATAAAGCGCGCGCATATGGGGGCCGCAGCAGAAGGTTATGGCTTTGGCGGCCTGAACAGCGTCTGCCAGAGAGCGGTGTTCGGCATCGGCGAAGGTGCCGAGTTCGCGGATGTCTCCGAGGGCCGCAATGTGTCGCTGGGCCGGGAGTAGCGCGAGGGTCGCCAGAGCAGCGCGGACGCTAGGCGTAGAGGCGTTATAGCTTTCGTCCAGAAGGCGCACGTCGTTCAGGATCGTGCGTATCTGTCCGCGTCCGGCCCCTGGCACGAAGTTCTGCAGCGAGCTGGCCGCAACGGCGATGTCTTCACCCAGAGCTACAACCGCGCCGAGGGCTAGGGCCGCATTGCGGGCGAGATGCTCTCCCGGTGCCGTCAGCGTCACGCTCTGGATTCCAGATGGCAGATGCAGCACAAAATGGCTGCCTTCTGCCGAGCAGTGCAGATTTTTAATTCGAAGTTCTGCCGTCTCGGAGCCGCCCGAACGCCACAGGGTACATCCTTCAGGAAGTGTTGCCTGGAAGTGCTTCTGACCGGCTGCGTCGTCAGGGACAATAGCGATCCCCTTGTCCGTAAGTGCGCCGAACAGGTCGGATTTTTCCCGGGCAATTGCCTCGATGCTGCCCATATGGCCGAGATGTGCCGTGCCGATCGTGGTGATGATCGCAACATTGGGTCGGACCTGAGTGGCGAGGGGGGCAATTTCTCCGACGTGGTTCATGCCGATTTCGCTGATGCAGAACCGGGCGTCCTGCGGCAGTCGGGCCAGTGTTAGAGGCACGCCCCAGTGATTGTTGTAGGAGGCGACGGCGGCGTGCGTCGGGCCGATGGCGGCCAGCGCGACTTTCAACATGTCCTTGGTCGTCGTCTTGCCGACACTTCCGGTGATGGCAACGACTTTCCCGTGAAAACGCGCGCGCGCATAACGGCCCAGATCCACCAGGGCAGTCATGGTGTCAGGAACGATCAGAAGGCGCGGATCGTACAGACCCGCCGTGTCGTGCACGAGCGCGCAGGCCGCACCCTTGTCCAAAGCCTGCCGCACATGGGTATGGCCGTCGCTCGTCTCGCCACGCAGGGCGATGAACAGGTCCCCCGGGGCTAGTGTTCGGGTGTCGATCGAGATGCCGGTGACCTGAACATCGGCATTCAGTGTTCCGCCTGTCGCGGCCTGAAGGTCCGCACTGTTCCACAGAACGCTCATGCTGCACCTACCAGTTCACGAATAACGAGACGGTCATCGAAGGGCAGGATTTCTGTACCGACGATCTGACCCTGCTCATGTCCCTTGCCGGCCACGACAAGAATATCGCCGGGCATCAGAGCCTCTAAACCTGCTGCGATGGCGCTGCGGCGATCCGCAATTTCAAGCGCATCCGGGCAGGCCGTGAGGATTTCGGAGCGGATGGAGGCGGACTCTTCCGTGCGGGGATTATCGTCCGTCACAATCGCCAGATCTGCCATCCGCGCGGCAACTGCCCCCATGAGCGGGCGTTTGCCGCGGTCACGGTCGCCGCCCGCACCGAAGACCACGACCAGACGTCCTGCCGTATGCGGACGTAGGCTGGACAAAACGCATTCGAGGGCATCGGGGGTGTGAGCATAATCCACATAGGCGGCAGCCCCATTGGGCAATGCAGCAGCCCGCTCACACCGTCCGTGAACGCCTGTCAGGCGAGGCAAAAGGGCCACAACCTGCCGAGCGTCGGTTTCATCTTCCCAGCACATGGCAGCCGCCAGCATCACGTTGTCGGCTTGAAAGCGGCCTGGTAGAGAAAGGGGAATTTCCGGCAGTTCCTCGCCGTATAGGGCGAGACGCAAAATCTGACCTGCCGGCGTGGGACGGGCTTCGATCAGCCGTAGTGCAGTGCCATTACGCCCGACTCTGCGGAGTTTCAGGTTTCGGTGGGCTGTAATGTTCTGAAGAGCCGCAAACGTCTCGCCGTCCATGTCTGCATTGACTGCCGCGATACCCTCCTGGGGCAGCACTTCGTCAAATAGGCGCAATTTTGCCGCGCGATAGGCTTCCAGCGTCAGATGATAATCGAGATGGTCGCGCGTCAGATTGGAGAAGCCAGCTGCTGTCAACGCTACACCATCCAGTCGGTGCTGTTCCAGTCCATGCGAGGAAGCCTCGAGGGCGACATGCTCTACGCCGTTGCGGGCCAGCGCGGCCAGGGTCTGAGACAGAGATACGGGGTCCGGCGTCGTCAGGCTGGGGGGAGCAGAGACATCCGTATCGGAAATGAGACCCAGAGTCCCAAGGCTTGCCGCTCGATTGCCCTGAAGTATCCAGAGCTGGCGAAGGAAATCGGCCGTGCTACTTTTACCGTTCGTACCCGTGATCGCCGCGATACAGGAGGGGGGCGGACCGGCAAGCGCGGACGCCATGCAGGCGAGTAGATGCTTGGCATCGGGCCGTACGATCACAGGAACTGCGCTATTCGGGGGCGTGGTTTCCTGATCCACGATTACTGCTGCGACCCCCTTCGAGACGGCCTGCGGGATGAAGGCGCTTCCGTCCTGTTTTGCGCCGCGTAGGGCAAAGAAGAGCGTCTCCGGCCCGGCCCGGCGGCTGTCGGCGGTCACGGTCAGAATTTCAGGGTCGTCTGCCAGGGATTGCGACGTGTTACAAAGGGCGAGGAGCTGGGAGAGGCGCATCAAACGGTTCAGTGCTGTATTCTGGAGGGCAAGAGCTTGGAGGTGCGAGCCTGATTGCGCGGATCGCCCGGATCGTTGCCGGGGCCAAGGGCGCGGTATCCGGGGGGAACGGGTGGGTTCATCGGAATGGCCAGAGACGCGTCGATCGCATCCTTGTTCGCCAGATCTGGGAACTGGTTCAGGATCGGGCCGACACGCGAGATGATTTTCTTGACGGTCGGTGCGGCGTTCCAGGCAGCCGTTGTCCAGCCATGCGTCGCGGCCGTGCCCTGCGGACTGTCGAGCATCACATAGACGGCGTAATGCGGGTTGTTCATCGGGAACACGCTGGTGAAGGCTGAGACGTTCACGTGTTTCAGATAGCCGCCATGCGCGCCGATTTTTTCTGCCGTGCCGGTTTTGCCGCCGACATAATAGCCCGGCACTTCGGCGGACTTGCCGCTGCCCATCGTAACGTCGAGGCGCAGCAGTTTACGTAGGAGCACTGAGGTCTGCTCGGACAGGACACGTGTACCCACAGGCGTTTCGGCACCGATCTCGTCGCTATCCGCACCCGGCCGATACGCTACGGGCCGGACTTGGGCCGCATCGGCGTCCGGTGCTGGCTTACTGTCGTCCTCGGTATCGCGTGCCACGAGAGTTGGCTTGAGCAGGATACCGCCGTTTACGGTTGCCGCCGTGCCGCGCACGATGGCCAACGGCGGTTCGGCAACACCGTGACCAAACCCGACCGTCATGACCGTGGAAATGCCCCAGTTGCGTGATGCAGGAACGAGCGGGCGACCAGCTTCGGGCAGTTCGACCGGAACACGATTGAAAAAGCCCATGTTCCGTAGCCAGTCCTGCTGACGTGTTGCGCCGACATCAAGCGCTATATGCGCTGCTGCCGGATTGGACGAGAACGCCAGAACACCGGGTAGGGAGAGCCATGGGGCGAAATGGTCGGTTTTCATGTCGCGGATGGTGAAGCGACCGACCTTGATGGGTATGGTCGAGAAGCGGTCCCACAGATGGATGATTCCGAGTTGCAGGCCCATCGCTGCCGTTTGAAGTTTGAACGTCGAGCCGGGTTCATACATGCCGGTGACGGCGCGGTTGAAGCGGGCATCATTAGGGGCGTGACCGAAATCATTGGCGTCGTAATCGGGCAGGCTAACCATGGCCAGGATTTCGCCCGTGCGGACGTCCATGACGATGGCGCTTGCGCCAATAGCCGAGAACTCGTCCTTTGCGGCCTGAAGTTCGTCATGCGCCACAGTCTGCACGCGCACGTCCAGCGACAGGCGCAAAGGTGTGCGGTCAGAGTTCAGGCGCTTGTCAAAATACCGTTCCACGCCTGCAATACCGTGATCGTCGATATCGACGCTGCCCATGATCTGCGCGGCCGTGCGGCCTAGCGGATAATGGCGGCGTTCGCCTGCTTCGAAATAAATGCCCGGAATACCCAGATTATTGATGGCAATTTCCTGAACGGGCGAAATGTCTCGCGCCAGATAGACGAACTGCTTTTTCAGCGACAGGCGGCGGATCGTTTCGTCCCGGTTGAGCTGCGGCAGGATCTTGCGGAGCTTGTCGGCGGCATCAGCCGGATCAATCAGCTCCATCGGATTGGCATAGACCTGTGCGACAGGCAACGAGAGCGCCAAAGCCTGACCCGTTCGGTCGGTAATGGTCGCGCGCTTGACGGTGGGCAGGACGAAATCCCCCGACATTTCCCCGCGCGGATCACTCTTGGGGATTTCCGGAACCTGAGGTGCGATCTGACGCTTTTCCGGCTCCATCGGCATCAGGACGGTGGCAACGGTTGCCTTGAGCGCCACGGCGCCATAAATCGCGAGAAACCCCATCCCGACGCCGAGCAGACGTCCGTGCATTTGGTCAAGATTCAGCCTGCGGAACCCCCGCGGCGTGCGATCCTGCCGGAAACGCCCTGACGGCACATCCGGACGGTCGGGGCGCTGTGAACCGGAAGAAGGTGGCACGTCCTGGGGCATCGTGCGGGGGTGCGTCCTGTTGAAGGGCTCGCCCTAAGCTATCCGAAAATACTGAACGAGCGGTTAACGATGAGAAGGCTTTCAGTTAGCCAACGGCACCGGCGCGGGCAATGCGTCATTCGCATTACCCAGAGCGGAAAGTTGTGTGTGACGCATGCGGGGGCGTTCTTCGGCCAGACGGGTCGAGGTTGCGTTGTGGCTGACATGCACGGTCTGGGGGTGCCATGCTGCAACCATGAGCGGAGCAGGATGGCTTTCACGATAGTTGACCAGCCGGACGCTGGGTGCGCTGTCGGCATGAGCGTGTAGCGGCGCCGAAACCGTGTGCTGCGTAGCAGACGCTATCTGCATATCCGCGCTTCGAGCATGGGAGATATGCACAGGGACGGCGGCCAGCTTCGGTGTCGCGGCGGGATGTGACGCCATGGCTATAGCCACCGGACGCGGAGTCGGCGTGGGGGCAGGAGCATGCACGACAACAGCCTGCGGAATGGGCAGGGGCAGGTGAGCGGCTTCGGCAGCGCGGTTCACGACCTCATGCAGTTCCTCTCGCGGATCGACCGGTTGCGCCTTCGAGCCCGGAGCAGGAAGGCGTTCTTCGAGCGAGGTCATACGGATGAACTGGTCCGGCTCCATTGGATGCAGGGCGGGAACAAAGCGGGCCGCTAGGGTTTTTAGGCGGTCAGGCTGATTCAGCAGGGCCCATTCCGTGCGTAGCATGGCGGTCTGGCCGCGCACGCGTTGTGTTTCCTGCACGATCTTGGTGATTTTCTGGTCCAGAACCGTGGTCTCATGCTTCTTGGTATAGAGAAACAGACCAGATCCTGCAGCGAGGACAGCGCAGGCGACGGTGAAGGGCCGGATCATGATGGCATTCCTGAGACGGGCATCGTGGGGGCGGGGTTGCGAACCAATGCGCGCAGGCGGGCACTGCGGGCGCGGGGGTTTTCCCGGGATTCCTCATCCGTGGCGGAGAGGGGACGGGAATAAAGAAGGGAAAAGGCTGGTGCTTCCTGGCGGAGTGGCGCCGGTTCGTAACGGGAAGGATTTCCCGTACGGCCTGCAAGAACGGCCATGGCACGTTTCGCCAGGCGATCTTCCAAAGAATGGAATGTTACGACCACGAAAATTCCGCCGGGAGCCAGAAGACGCGGCGCGGCTTCCAGAGCCCGCTCCAGTTCGCCAAGCTCGTCGTTGACGGCAATCCGTAACCCCTGAAAGCTGCGGGTGGCCGGATCGATATTGGCGCGATCGCGGGGAACACAGCAGCGGATGATGTGCGCGAGTTGGCCGGTTGTCGTGATCGGGGCCTCGGTGCGGGCGGCCACGATGGCGCGTGCAATGCGGCGGGAAAGTTTTTCCTCGCCGTAGCGGTAAAGGATGTCCGCGAGCTCGGCTTCCTTGTACGTATTGACCAGATCCGCCGCCGAGGGGCCATCCGAGCCCATCCGCATGTCCAGCGGGCCGTCATTGCGGAACGAGAAACCGCGCTCGGCCTGATCGATCTGGAAGGATGAGACGCCCAGATCCAGCACGATGCCGTCGAACGGACCTTCTGCCCTAACCAGGGTTTCCATCTCGCCGAACGTACCCTGATGCATTCGCAGTCGCCCGTTGGCCTGAATGGCCATAGCGTTTCCGCGCTCAATGGCGGCCGGGTCGCGGTCGATGGCATCGAGCGTGCAGTCGGCTGCATTCAGGATGGCGCGGGCATAGCCGCCACCACCGAACGTGCCGTCCAGATAGCGTCCGCCAGCGCGCGGGGAGAGCGCTTCGAGAACCTCGTGCAGCATGACCGGAACGTGACCGGAATGGACCAGGGTGATCGCGTTCATTCCGTTGCTCCCGCTGTGTTGCCGGTGACAGGTGCGCCGGCGGAGCGGCGGCTGGTTGCGAGGGTTCGGGCGCGGCTGCGGGCAGCTTGACGCCGCTCTGCTGCGGCTTCGGGGTTCCAGATCTGGAATGTGCGACCAAGTCCCATGAAAGAGACTTCGTCGATCAGGGCTGCGTGGGTGCGCAGGTTTTCGGGAAGAATGATGCGGCCTTCCCTGTCGCTGTCCAGCGGATAGGCGTCCGCATAGAGGCTGGCGGCCAGATCTTCATGATCTTCCGAAAAGGGGTCGTACTCGTCGAGCGGTGTCGCAAGGGATGCGAAAGCGCCGACCGTCCAGCCTTCGACGCAGGGATGGAGATGAGACGGCCGAAGGATGACCAGTGGATCTCCCGGCTGTGCCTGTGATTTCAGGGCGGCGCGGAAAGATGCGGGAATGGAAACACGACCTTTGGCATCGAAACGGTTCTGATGCGTGCCGAGGAACATGCTCATAAATGATGTGCCTCCTTCCTGCGTCAGAACCGGTCATGCGGTTTCTGGTTATTTGGCTTGGTCTTTACTGGGATATCATGGGATTTCATGGGACGTCAAACAGATATCGTCTGAAAACCGCAGAAAACTGCGACATTTTCAAAATCTAAAATGTGACGAAATTTTTTGCTTTTTATTAGGAATTATCAGGGATAATCGCGCAGGCGGATCTATACCTGCCGTTATTTGTTCCTGTTTTGTTCTTCTTGGGAGATAGGAACAATTACTAGAGAGAACGGATTTTTTCCAAAGGGTGCCAGACGGCCTGTAAGCCGGGTTCTGTCCGCCCTAAGGCGGGACGATCATTCCTCTGGGACCTGCATTGCTACAGGCCTCACGCAACCAACCCGAACGACGGGGCGAGAAACCCCCGGTCTCCTTGCGGAAACCTGCCGTTCCTATTCGGTCTTGCTCCCGGTAGGGTTTACCATGACCATCGCCGTTGCCGGAGATGCGGTGCGCTCTTGCCGCACCGTTTCGCCCTTACCCGCAACATGTTCCCATGCGAATGAACGCTTGGGGTACAGTCCGGCGGGCGGTCTGTTTTCTGTGGCACTGTCCCTGGGGTCGCCCCCGCCGGCAATTAACCGGTACCGTCTTCCCATGGAGCCCGGACTTTCCTCCCTGTATGCGATCCTCATCGCATACACAGCGATCGTCCAGCCGTCTGGCGGCGCAGACACTGCTCCGGGATGCCTGCGGGGTCAAGGGCAGACTTTTGGGTATGATCCCGGCATAATGGTTAAATGCGCCCAACCCTGACATTACGGATCTTCTTGTCCTGGCTGGCCTGGCAGAGTCGCAGACGTGGTGTTACGCCGCGTATGATCGCTCTGGACGAGATCCCGCCCATTCCCGCCGCGCCACCAGCCGCGCCAATCCTGAAGCAGATCCGGCGTGTCACAGGGCGGCCGAGTTTTCCTGTGGCTTTATCTTCCCTGCGGATTCGTCGATGGCGTGAAATCCGTGTCCCTGGAGCCGATGGCTTCCGCACTGCTCGCCTTTACCGACCGCGTGGAAAGGTCCGGGGTATTGTTCTCTTTCTGCATGGTGGCGGATTCGTTCATTGCGACCTGGTGTCCCATCATGGGATCTGCTGCCGTCTTGCGGCCGCGTCCGGCGCGATGGTGGTTTCGCTGGATTACCGCCTTGCTCCCGAGCACCGCTTTCCGGCAGGACTGGAGGACGCCAAAGCCGTGCTCGCCTGGATTTATCGGACCGTTGGACAGGATGTGCCGGTTGCGGTTGCGGGAGATAGTGCAGGGGGGAATATATCTGCGGCGCTCACGCAATGGGTGCGGGAGGAGGGATTGCGTCCGCTCAGCGCGCAACTTCTTTATTACCCGGCCCTGAGCGGGCCGTTCGTTCCGCCTTCACGGCAGGTCTATGCCGAGGGTTACATGTTGAGTGTGGAACTTCTGTACTGGTATTGCGGCCAGACGTTGCGCAGCCCCGAACAGCTTTTCGATCCGGCATTTTCGCCACTCCTGACGGATAATTTCCAGAGCCTTCCGCCGGCCATGATCGTGACCGCGGGTTTTGATCCGCTCAGGGGAGAGGGAGAACTCTATGCGCGGTGTCTCGATGAGGCAGGTGTGTCAGTTCGGCTGAAGAATTTTCCGCGCATGATTCATGGTTTCCTGAACGGTTACGTGCTGTTCAGAGATGGTCGTCAGGCATTGCGGGAAGGGGGAATGTTCCTGCGGGCGGTTTTCGCGCAGAAAAAAGGCGGAGCCTGTTAACAGGCTCCGCCTTTTTGAAGTGTCTTAAAGAGGCAGGTCGTGGAATGAGCCGGGCGTTCCCGCATCTGTCTGCACGGTTCGCTCGGAGCGGTCGATCTTCAGGCTAAACAGCTTGTCGGCCGAAGGTTTCGTTCCGGGGCAGCCGTTGCCGTGCCTTCCCAGGACATCCATCGTCGGCGTATTGTCTGCCGCGTTGCCGTTGACTACGAAAACGAGGCAGTTGCGCGGTAGGTCCGTCAGGTTGTCTCTCACGACTGCCAGGCGCAGATGCTCCACCAGAGCCGTGTTATCGAACCAACTCAGTTTGCTGAACGTGATCTTGTCATAGGACATGTCCAGCAGGCCGCTCCGGACTGCGATGAACATCAGCAGAAAGGCTGGGATGACGACCAGTAGCCGCCGCAAAAGGAGCTGTTTGAAGCTGCGGGGCTGTCGGCGTGCGCCCCGGCCTGGAGTGCGGCCCAGGCGGGGCGTTGCGCTTTTATCGTCACTCAAATGTGGTTACTCCGACGCTTCATGCCAGGTGTCGCCATGACTGGCGAGCAGTTGTGTCGCCTGTTCTGGCCCATAGGAACCCGCACTGTAGGTCTGCATGGGCGTCTTGTCATGCTTCCAGGCCTCAAGGATGGGTTCCGCCCAGTGCCATGCGGCCTCGACTTCGTCGCGGCGGATGAACAGAACCGGGTCGCCTCGCACGGCATCGAGAAGAAGCCGTTCATAGGAATCCGGGAAGGGCAGGCCGCCTTCCATGCGGATGGAAGTATCAAGATTCGCCGGCTGCAGGTTGAAGACATCCAGTGCAGGGTTCTTGACGTTCAGGCGCAGGTCCAAGCCTTCGTTGGGCTGGATGCGCAGCACCAACCTGTTTCTGGCCGGGGTGGTGCCGAACATGGTGGTCGCCGACGGGCGGAACGTCACGACGATCTCGCTGACCTTCTTGCCGGAACGCTTGGCCGTACGGATGTAGAAGGGCACCTTCTTCCAGCGCGGCGTGTCCACCCAGGCGCGGATGGCGGCATAGGTTTCCGTCGCGCTGGGCTTGCCGAGTTCTTCAAGATAACCCGGAACATTCTTGCCATCGACCATGCCTGCCGTGTACTGCGCACGCACCGTCTCGGTGGCGGCTGTGGCATCCGTGATGGGGCGCAGGGCCTTCAGGACGGCCAGCTTGGCGTTGCGGACGGCATCGGCCTCAAGGGAATCGGGGGCTTCCATCGCAACCAGACATAGCACCTGAAGCAGGTGGTTCTGGATCATGTCGCGAAGCGCACCGGAGGTATCGTAATAGGCTGCTCGATTTTCGACCCCCACGGTCTCGACCGCCGTGATCTGCACGCTCTCAATGTATTCGCCGGACCAGGCGGCGTTCATGAGCGGGTTTGCAAAACGCAGGGCGAGAACGTTCTGGACCGTCTCTTTCCCGAGATAATGATCGATCCGGTAGATCTGCTTTTCTGGGAAATACTGGCCCACACCGTCATTGATGGCGGTCGCGGTCGCCATATCCGTTCCGATAGGCTTTTCAAGCACTACCCGCGAATTGGCCGTGATCAGCCCATATCGGTGCAGGTTTTCGCAGATGCTGCCGTAAAGCTGCGGCGCGGTTGCGAAATAAAAGACCCGCACCCGGTCAGGCTGCGCCTTGGTGAAGAGGGAAGTCAGGCTATCCCACTGTTCACTCTGGCGGCTGCTGTCGAGGGGCACGTAATTGAGAAGGGCAAGGAAACGCTCGACCAGCTCAGGGCTTAGGATGTCTGAGGGAAGAAACCGCTTAAGGGCGTCTCGGGCCCGCGCGACATAGGCCTCCCGGTCCAGTTCGGTCCGGGAGGCTCCGATGATGCGCGCATCATCCGGAATCTGGCCCATCCGAAGACGGTTATAGAGCGCGGGCAGCAGCTTGCGCATCGTGAGATCGCCGGTGGCGCCGAAGATGACATAGTCGAAAGGCTCGACCTGCTGGAAATGTTCCATGGAAGACTCTCTGACCTCTCGAACCCGCAGACCGGGAAAAAAAGGGTTAGGGTTCAGGCCTTTTCAGGCACCGTCTAGTTCCCTGTCAGGGCCCTTCCTGTCAAGGGACGGAGCCTGCACGTCCTCGGGAGGAAAGCGTCGTCATCTTCACGCGTTCATGAAATGTGCACATAATTCCGTTGACCGTCCGGCCCTCATCACGATAAGCCGCGCGGCGGATGCTGTTTTCGTACAGCGTCGGAAAATACAGCCAAGACTTACGCCTCAGGAAGGAAACCGGATATGGATGCAGAAAGCAAAAGCGAAGGCGCTGCCACGGGCGGGATCGCTGCGGACCGTCTGCGCTCCATCATCGAGCGCGTCGAGCGTCTGGAAGAGGAGCGCAAGGCTCTGGCTGGGGACATCAAGGATATTTTTTCCGAAGCCAAGTCTGCCGGATTTGACGTAAAAGTCATCAAGCAGATCATCCGTCTGCGCAAGCAGGAGCCGGCCGAGATCGAGGAGCAGGAAACCCTGCTCGATATCTATCGCCGTGCCCTTGGTATGTAATTCCGGTCTCCGGATACCCGAACGCGCCACCTTCAGACTGGACCAGGCCTCCTTATGATGTCTGATTTTTCATGGTTGCCGGGCTGGGCCTTCGGGTGCCTGGTCGTAGTGTCCGCCCTGTTTGTGCTGGCGCTGCTCTGCATGCCCTTCGCCGTCTTCGGCACTAAGCCGCGATTGCAGGAGTTGGAGTTTCAGATCGCGGAGCTGCGGGTAGAACTGCGGGCGCTCAATATGCGGCTGGCTGTTTCGACACGGCCTGACAGCTTATCTGCCGGATCCGACAGACAGGACCTTGCGGCTGTTGAATCCCGTGCGGTTTATTCAGCTCCAACTCTGCCGGATGAGGATTATTTCATGCCGGCGCATGGCCTACGTTCCGATCTGCCGTCCTATGAGGACAGTCCGGAAGTAGGGGGGGATGAAGCCCTGCCGCGTCGCGGGCCGTTCTCGCAATCCGCTTTGCGGGAAGGGATTTCCGACGTCTCCGAACGCGCTTGGGCTCGGGCTCCATGGGAAAAGGGTGCCTCGACGACGGGGCGCCAACCTCTTGGCCGCAGTATGGACAGGATGCTGGGCAACAAACCGGTCGTCGAGGAAGATGCCTACCGGCCCCGCTCGGAGCCCAAGCTCCGTTGGCCGCCCAGAGACTAACTAACGGCGCGCAGAGCCCCCCTCAGGGAAGATCGAGCGCCAGATCATCCCGATGGATCAGGGCATCACGCCCGCGATATCCCAGAAGCTGCTCCATCTCGCCGGACCGGTGGCCGATCAGCTTCTGGCTCTCTTCGGAATCATAAGCGATCAGGCCGTGCCCGATAATGCTTTCGTCAGCATCACGGATGAGCACGAGATCACCGCGCACAAAGCTGCCCTCAAGACCGGTCACGCCCGCTGGCAGGAGAGATGCGCCCTCCTCAAGGGCACGGCGGGCGCCGGCATCGATCGTGAGTATACCTTTGGGCTGAAGGCTTCCTCTGATCCAGCGTTTGCGGGCTGACCCGGCATCGGTCTGCGCAATGAACCATGTGCATAGGCCGCTATTTTGCAGTCTGTGAAGTGGGTGGTGCTCCTGTCCGGCCGCGATCACCATGTTCGCACCCGCGCGCGTCGCAATCCGGGCCGCAAGGAGTTTCGTGCGCATTCCGCCAGAGGAATAACCCGGCGGCGGTTCGCCGCCCATAGCCATGATTTCGTCCGTCATCTGTTCGACAATGGGAATATGCCGCGCGGATGGATCCTGTCGTGGGTCCGCCGTATAGAGACCGTCGATGTCGGACAGTAGGACCAGGCAATCGGCTCCGGTCATTTGGGCCACGCGGGCCCCCAGCCGATCATTGTCGCCGAAGCGGATTTCGCCGGTCGCGATGGCGTCGTTTTCATTGATGACGGGAACGCAGCCCAGATCGAGCAGGGTCTGGAGCGTGGCGCGCGCGTTGAGGTGACGCTCGCGGCTTTCTGTATCGTCCGGGGTCAGTAGAAGCTGGGCCGCGACTAGATCGTGGGCGGCGAGGGCAGCGCTCCAGCCTTGTGCCAGCCCGATTTGGCCGACACTGGCCATGGCCTGCTTTTCGTCCAGCCGCAGACGACGGGATGTCAGGCCGAGGCGGTGTCGTGCCAGGGAAATAGCGCCCGAGGACACGACGATGACTTCCGCGCCCCGGGCACGTAGGTCGGCGATATCTGCACAGACGCTCTGCAGCCATTCAAGACGGAGGCTTGCATTCGCGGAATCGACCAGAAGCGCACTCCCGATCTTGATGACGATCCGGCGGGCCTGCGCCAGATGAGGAGCAGAAGCCGGAGCGGTCATCCCTGACTGTTCCTTTTTGCAGCGGTCACGCGATCCTGCAGCAGCCGGAGTAGTTCGGGCAGGCCTTCCTGCGTCGCGCCAGAAAGCATCATCACTTCCGCGCCAGAAGCCTTTGCCAGAGCTCGCTTCTTGGCGGAACGCTGGGTTGGGGTGAGGGAATCGCATTTGTTAAGCACAATGATTTCCGGCTTGGCGGCAAGCTCGGGATCATAGGCCTCAAGTTCCTTGCGGATCAGGCGCCAGTGCTTGACGACCTGGCTTTCCGTACCGTCGATCAGGTGCAGCAGTGTCGCACAGCGCTCTACATGGCCAAGGAACCGGTCCCCGAGGCCTGCGCCTTCGCTGGCGCCTTCTATCAGGCCGGGGATGTCGGCGATCACAAATTCTTCGGTATTGTTTAAGCGCACCACGCCAAGCTGCGGGTGCAAGGTCGTGAACGGATAATCTGCAATTTTCGGTCGCGCACGGGATGCGACGGAAAGAAGCGTGGATTTGCCCGCGTTTGGAAGGCCTACAAGACCTATATCGGCAATCAGCTTGAGGCGCAGCCACACCCAGCGCTCTTCGCCCGGCCAGCCTTTGTCGGCCCGACGTGGCGCACGGTTGGTGCTGCTCTTGAAGTGGGTATTGCCAAGACCCCCATCACCGCCGCGGCACAGAAGGACTTCCTTGCCTTCGGCATCCAGATCGGCCAACAGGGTCTCGCGGTCCTCATCGAAGATCTGCGTTCCGACGGGGACATTAATGGTGACATTTGTAGCAGCAGCACCGGTTCGGTTGGAACCTGCGCCATTGCCGCCCTTACGGGCCTTGAAATGCTGCGTGTAGCGGAAGTCGATCAGGGTATTTAGACCGGGAACCGCGCGGAAAAGAATATCGCCACCACGACCGCCATCACCACCATCTGGACCACCGTATTCGATGTATTTCTCGCGCCGAAATGCGATCACGCCGTCGCCACCGTCACCGGAACGCACATAGATCTTGGCCTGGTCGAGAAACTTCATTGTATTGTCCGCAAGAAAAGGTGAGGGGCGCTTTATACGCAAAAAGGCCGGTCCCGAACAGGACCGGCCCCTTTCGCTCGCGCTGGAAAACGCGGGCTGCTTATTCAGCAGCTTCCGGCAATGCCACGGAAACGTGGACGCGGCCTTCTGCGCGGCGCTGGAACTTCACATGACCGTCCACGAGAGCGAATAGCGTGTGGTCGCGGCCGATACCGACATTGGCGCCAGCCTTCATCTTCGTGCCGCGCTGACGGACGATGATGTTGCCTGCGATGACGCTTTCGCCACCGAACTTCTTCACGCCCAGACGGCGACCTGCGCTGTCGCGTCCGTTACGGCTCGAACCGCCTGCCTTTTTTTGTGCCATGGCTGTTTATCCTTACCTAAAGTGTCTGGCCAATCAGGCCGCGTTGATCGCGTTGATGCGCAGGACGGTCACCGGCTGGCGGTGGCCGTTCTTGCGGCGGCTGTTCTGACGGCGACGCTTCTTGAAGATGATCACCTTCGGCAGACGATCCTGTGCGACGACGGTTGCCGTCACGGTTGCGCCAGCAACCAGCGGTGCGCCAACGGTCACGGTGCCTTCGCCGCCAACCATCAGGACGTCGGTGAAGGTGATGGTGCTGCCGGCTTCGGCTTCGAGCTTCTCAACCTTGAGGATACTCTCGGGAGCAACGCGATACTGCTTGCCGCCGGTGCGGATGACTGCGTACATTCTGGAAACTCTCTCTGTTCCGATCTCGTGGTCGCTGCTGTCGGGTTGACCCGGTCTGGCGCGACCCAGTCGCTTTTTGTCGTTGGCTCCATGCTGCCCAATAAAAATTGGAACACGGAACAGCCGCGGTCGATACAGATACGAAGGCTTCCAGTCAATCAGAAACGGCGAAAAAACCCTCTTCGGAGTATCTTTCTCCAGGAACATCCTCGGGCCCTCTTGCAATGTCCGAAAAACCCCGTCATAAGCCCCTCCGTCGATCAGGTTCAGCGCAAAAGCGGGGCCGTACGGAGAGGTGCCAGAGTGGTCGATTGGGGCGGTCTCGAAAACCGTTGTGCCTTCGCGGGTACCGTGGGTTCGAATCCCACCCTCTCCGCCAATCACCCTTACAATACAGTTTTAATTAATATCACAAATGGCGGATTTCTGCGGATATCCTCTCATTTCGTGTTGCATCCCGACTCATCAAATTGCACTGTATCCCACTGCTCGCGTGGTATGGAGTGTGGGAATAGATGGGCCGGTTATCAGCGACCTCTGTAAAAGCCACCAAAGAGTCTGGACGCTACGGAGATGGCGATGGGCTCTATCTCGTTGTGACCCCATCGGGGAGCAAATCTTGGGTTTGCAGGGTTCAGAAGAACGGCAAGCGACGAGATATCGCCCTAGGATCAGGCCCCATTGATTTGATTGT
>NZ_BJMK01000030.1 GCF_006539125.1 Gluconobacter sphaericus NBRC 12467 | reverse complement strand
CGCGAAGGGCGTCATATCGACGTCCGGGCCTTGGACGGCCTCGTGCTCCGAACCCTGATTGAGCGCTACCGTGACGAATGCATGGCTCACCGCAACGCTGACCGGACAGGCCATATCCCGGCACTGCTTAGTGATCCCATCGCAGACCTGAATCTCTCTCGCCTGACAGTTCCAGCAGTTCGAGGCTTTCGCGACCGTCAGGGCAAGATCTGGCCGCTGCGACAGTCGTCAAGCGGCTCAATCTCCTGGCCTCCATCCTCAATCATGCCATGAGTGAATGGGATGTCCCGCTCTCGCTGAACCCGGCTTCGGGACGCATGATCAAGCGGCCGACAGGCGCCGATCGCAAGCGCAACCGACGACTGCAGGAAGACGCTCCGGAGAGCCCAACGACCCCCACTCCTCCCCACATGACAGAAGCCAGCGAATATGACCGCCTGCTTGCCGCAGTGACGTCCGAAAGCCATGCGGTTCACCTTCATGTTGCCGCCCGAACAGGCAACGCATCAACTCCGTGCACTTGTCCAGAACGCCAACACCGCTGCCCTGCATCAGAATAATCCTGTTCGATCGACCAAGAGACAGGCGTCATATCACGTCTGAGTAAGAGATGGGCAAGCTTGCGCATCCGCCTAAAAGAAACCAGCAACACGCAGATGGGATTTAAGACTGTGCAGGAAGGCGCGGACACTGGCCTGCGTATATTTCCGGTTGGGCAACACGGCATGAAGGTCGATTTTCTCCCCCTGCAGATCAGGGAAAATCCGCATGAGCCTTCCCTGTTCCAGATCATGCTTCACATCGCAAAGGAGCTTGTAGGCAATTCCTTCTCCCGAAAGCGCCCAGTCATGGATGATCTCAGCATTCGTGCTCGAAAGACGGGGTTCAACCGTAATGATCTCCGTCTGCAGATCGTTACCGATGACCCAGCGGTCGAGAAGGGCCATTGTCTTGTTGCGCCTCAGACAGAGACAGTGATGGGTCGCCAAGTCCTGCGGCGTTACCAGCGGGGGATGGCGGGCCAGATACTCAGGCGATGCACATAGGACCCGCACTGTCGAGGCCAGTCTGGTGACAACCGCATCCGGAGAATCAGGAAGGCCCAGACGCAGGACGACATCGAGAGAATCACTGGTGTCATAAAAACCTTCAGAGGCCAGTGCCAGATTGACCAGCAGGTCCGGATGCGTGGCACTGAAAGTGGCCAGAAAAGGTGCGATCAGGCGTCGCCCGAGTTCTACTGGAGCGCCGATCCCGAGCGTTCCCCGGGGAATATTGGTATTGGATGAGATCTCCTCTTCCAGACTGTCAATGAGCGCCAGAATTTCCACGGCGCGCTCATGGTAGATCCGCCCGTTTTCACTCAGCCCGAAATGCCGCGTATTCCGGACAACCAACAGGCTGCCCAGCCGACTTTCCAAACGGGCAAGACGACGGGACACCGTCGCAGGCGATGTCTGGAGATTGCGGGCACAGACGGTCAGACTGCCGGAGGCGACAAGATGGGCGAAGAAGCGCAGGTCCCCTGTTTCGTCATGGCGCATCCTGCCCCCCTAAAAGCGGAATTCGATTCATTCTTGCATCTGACGTAATATTCCCTTTCCGATGATGCGCCTACTGAAAGGTGATCGGCCTGCGTTATAGAACGCCCGGAAACGCCACACAGGGTCGGGAAAACAGCATGGCTTCAGTCTTTCGAGTCACGACATCCGATGACGGAAATCCGAAACAACCAACGCTGAAAGATCAGCTTGTCGGCGCCTGGAATCTCGTTTCCTACCGGGTGGAGGAAAAGGATACGGAAACATTCATCAATGCGATGGGCCCTTCACCACGCGGACGGGTCATTTTTACGCCTGATGGACGGGTGGCGTTCAATCTGGAGGGCAGCCATCGCCATCCAGCTGAAACGGAAGCCGATTATCCGGCCCTTATGAAAACGCTGGTGGCCTATATCGGGCGCTATCGCGTCGAGGGAAACCAGTGGATTACGCAGGTTCAGACAGCCTGGGCGCCAGAATGGGTGGGCACGGAACAACGCCGGACCGTTGTGGTCAGCGGCACAACTGCAGACGTTACAACGCCGTGGCGGAAGATGCCGAACTGGGCTCAGGGACGGCTGTCGCGCAGCCTGATCCGCTTCCAGCGCGCGGGTGACCGGACATAAAGGACCCACATCATTTCTTATTCAATATGATTACTGCCACATAGAGATGCGCAGTTTCTTCAGCCTTCTGCCACCCCGTTCTGCTTTATCCGTCGCCAGATCGGCACATCATTGCGCACGCGGCCCATAGTCTCCAGAAAATAGTTACCACTGTTTTAATCCCCTAAAACTGCGGATACCGTCGATATGGAGGTAGGAATTTGATTCAGGTTTCATAAAAAACCTAAAAACAAGCGATTTTATGGATGGATAGACGACCTTCCACCTCACTGGAACCGGTTTCTTCCTAGAAAAAGATTATACATTAAAATGGAATATTCTTATGGATATTTCACATGAATATTCATATCATATCGCTTCCGAACAGAAAAGGACGCGGGCATGGTTTTGGCTTCTCCCCGAGGGATCATTGCGTTATTCGCCAGCGCCTATGTGCTCTCGTTCGTGGACCGACAAATTCTTGCTTTGCTGGTTGGCCCTATCAAAACTGCTCTTTTGCTTTCGGATTTTCAGTTTGCCCTGCTTAATGGACTGGCATTCTCGCTTCTGTACTCGATACTCGGCCTGCCTATTGCAGCCCTCAGTGATCGGATAGCCCGTCCCCCCATCATCGTCGCTGGCATCATCATCTGGAGCGTAGCAACGATTTCCTGTGGTTTTGCACAAAATTTCTGGCAACTTTTCATATGCCGTATGGCCGTTGGTGTCGGTGAGGCAGCCCTTGTTCCAGCCGTATATTCCTTTTTGGCTGATATTGTCACGCCTTATAAGCTCGGCCAGACACTCGCACTGTTTTCGCTTGGCTCCTTTATTGGAGCAGGTATCGCTTTCCTGTTCGGCGGAATGCTGATCGGCCTGTTGCATACGACACATGAATGGCACGGCATCATTGCCTGGAAACTCTGTTTTGTGTGTGTCGGATTGCCAGGCCTGCCTCTGGCCCTGCTTATTGCACTGACTGTTCGCGAATCTGGCAGACGTCACGCCAGTTTTCAGAAGGAAGATACATCTTCGGAAACAGCCTGGGGGTTTTTTCGACTTCACTGGAAATTCTTTACCTGTCACTTTCTCGGCTATTCCTCCACAGCCATCATATTGTTTTCCCTCCTGAGCTGGATGCCTGCGCTGTTCTTAAGGTACAGACATTTTTCCCATCAAAGCGTCGGGGAAATTATGGGGCTGACAGCTATTTTCTGCGGATGTGCAGGAGCATATGTCAGCGGGCGGCTTATTGATTTCCTTGGCCGTCACAATCATCCATTTCCAGCAGCCACAATGGGCATTACCGGTGCCCTGTCTGCCCCCGCATTGCTCTGGGGATCTATCGCTTCACCGAATATCCCGTTTGGTATCATGCTCTTTGCGATGTCGTTCTTTTGTGCCGCACTGCCGATGCCGCCGTCAGCCATTGTCTTACAACAGTCGGTTCCAAAAACATTCCGATCCCAGTTTTCGGCAATACTGCTTTTCTGTAATGCGCTAATTGGTCTGTCGGGGGGCTCAATGCTGGTCGGATATCTCGATGACCATGTGGCCGGCGTCGCAATTTCCTTGCCGTTGGTAACATGTGGCGGCGGCCTGCTGGCGGCGTTGCTACTTTATGGCTCGACCCGGTTTGATAAAAAGGTTCTTTTTTAAAAGAAAGAACCGGAAAACTTGCCTGGGTTTATGAGCAAAATGTTTCCTGCAGATGCTTCCACAGCAGTTGTTCTCCCTGCCCGGCGGCACAGAACAGAACGCTGGACCAGCGCTCGGTTCTGGTCTCTCCCTGTGTCTGGATTTCACGATAGAATGCCAGCATCCCCCCCTCGAAAGCATGAAGAACTTTCACGTCCTCGATTTCCATGACCAGGCCCGGACGACTGCCACGAAGCGAGGGCAGGACTTTCGTAAACATTTCGAACGTCACCAGACGCCCGGCCGCCCCCACCATCATGTAGTCCGGCGTCATGCGATCCAGAATATCCTTCGGATCACTGCTGCCCACTCCACAAAACCAGTCCTGAAGCAGACGATGAAGTTCGATGATCTCTGCGGATGCAGCGCTTTCAGTATTTTGCATGAACGTGGTCTTTCGTAAAAACAGATTAGGGGTTCATCAGAACAGAGTGCTTTGGAAATGTCTCGGCCCATCCACTTTTCAGGGGAGAAATAAACACGTTTTCCGTTCGTGTCCGAGCAATTTTCCAGACACCGTCTTCGCGACGGAACAGGTTGTTCAGCCGGCTGGACCGTAGAAGCGAGGATCCATCACTAAAGATCCAAGGTTGGCAATGAATCCACTGTCCGTCTGCATGATCGCCGTGAACATGGATCTGTTCCGACGTCAGATAATGCACGTTCAGCAGAAGTTCGGGGTCACGCTTTTGGCTCCAGAAAGCCTGAAAATGCGACCGGATTGCATTCTTGCCGACGCAGCGGCCGAACTGGTTGTCATAATACTCGCCGACACCTTCCCAGACTGCATCTTCAGTATACAGGTCCATAATCCGGTCCACGCGCTGCCCATCGTCTTTCACATCAGCTTCAGGGCAGGGTGTGTCGCACAGGAACATGTAACGCGCCTGGATCCTGCGGATGTCAGCCTCTGCTTCCAGTGTGACAACACGCTGTTCCAGCATTTCCAGTCGCGTCAGAAGTTCACTCATGACCGGTATCCTGCACGCAAATGGAGGGAATGGGGCGTGCAGGAAAAAGCGTTTCAGCCCATGTGGCATAATCCAGCAGGGATTCATCCTCACCAAATGCGCCCAGAAGCTGAATCCCGACTGGCAGGCCGTTTACACCCGTAAAGCCGGGAAGCGTGACGGTTGGCAAACGCAGAAGCGTCCATATGCGGCTGAAAATCGGGCTACCTGTCCCGTCTTCTTTCTTTGGCGCCTCCCCAGGAGCCGCAGGAGCCAGCAACAGATCATAACGCGTAAAAACATCGACAATCTGTGCACGCAACCTGTCTGCTTCCGCGAGAGCCTGCCGATACGTCGCATAGTCGATCGCACGTCCCGCTTCGATCAAGCTGACAATCTGGCTGCTGAGCAAGGCGCGTTGCTCGGCATATTCCCAGCCCAGCGCCTGGCAGGCCTCATAGCTCATGATCGTCACATGCAGGTCAGCAGCGGCTTTGAATACAGACAGATCGACGTCTTCAACAGTTGTCTCTCCACCCAGGCAGGCACCTGCCTTTTGCAAAGCCATACGGGTCGAGTCCTCAGCCTGATTCCACCAGGGCGTACGGCAGACTCCTACCCGCTTCGGGACAGCGGATTTCACCGTACTGGCAGTCGGAACCGGCCCTTTTAAAACGCTGTCTGCAAGAACCGCTGTTTTAACATCCGGCGTAATTGTGCCCAGCGTATCAAAAGACGGTGCCAGTCCTTTGATTCCCGCCCCGGCATAACGTCCATAAGACGGTTTGAACCCCACCACGCCGCAATAGGATGCAGGCCGTGTAAGAGAGGCTGCCGTCTGGGACGCCAGTCCGATGTCGATCATACCGGCTCCCACAGCCGCCGCCGAACCACTCGACGACCCCCCTGGCGTGCGTGAAAAATCATAGGGATTGACTGTCGGACCATCCCGGAAAAAAGCAAATTCCGTTGTCACCGTCTTGCCGACACACAGGGCCCCGGCCGCCTTGAGCTGAGTGACACATGCGGCATCATTTGGAGTATGATGCCCTGCGTAGATCGGTGATCCATGCGCTGTTGGGTAATAGGCCGTGTCGATGATATCCTTCACCCCGACACTGAGGCCCGAAAGCGGCCCCTTTGGTGCATTACCGGCGTCATGGCGCAAACGGACCGGATCGTAAGAGCTGAAAGCCTGAATGCTGACTTCGTGACGTTCAATCCGCGCCAGAAGAACGGTGGCAGTATCGGGAGTATTTTCGCTCATCGGGAGCCTCTTTTCCGGATAGGGAAGAATTCAGGCGAGAAGGTCGAACGTGCCTCGATAATAAAGCAGAGGAGGCATCTCGCCATCCTCGTTCATTGTGATGTGCACGGGACGGGCGAGGAAGATTTCATGTGTTCCACCCCGCAGGGTCTCAATGACTTCCACCCCGATCTGCACCAGGGCATCACGAACAAAACACGTACCATCATCGTGGCGGATACAGTGTTCGTCCATGGATTTGGCATGGGACGGCATGGCGAAATGCCGGGCAATGCCTTCCTGCGAATTCGTGAGAATACTGATGCCAAAGCGCTGGCTCTGCTCGATAGCCCGGCATGTCGCGCTTTTGCGGTTCAGGCAGATCAGCAGCGTCAGCGGATCAAGTGAAACGGAACTCAGGGCACTGATCGTTGCCCCCTGCTCTCCCTCATCCGAAGTTGCCGTCACCACAGCGACACCTGTCGCAAAATGTGCCATCGCCTTGCGAAAAACGTCTGAAGTTACGCTCGTCATGCCTTATCTCCTGTCCAGAGCGGTCCACGTTCCTTGCGCATCTTGCGCACAGCGGCATCAAACATCCTGTCTGCCGCCGATGATCCGGAAATCAGGGTGGCGGCGTCTCGCGCGCATCCCCGTTTGATATCGTCGGAAATCAGCACATCCGGACCAGGAATCTGCCCTGCATGGCACTGAATTTCCGCAGCACGCTGCACGATCCACAACAGGAAGAACGTGCGCGCCACATCAGCTTCTCCTACGGCAATGCCATGATTGCGCAGAACGAGAACATGCTTGTCGCCCAGGCTTTCGAGCATCCGGGGGCGCTCTTCGTCATAAAGGGTGATGCCTTCGAAGGCATGATAACCCACCCGCTCAAAGAGCTGCGCGCCGTAAAAATTATCATGGCTGAACCCGGCCTGCTTCATTGCCACGGCACAGACTGCGTTCGTATGGGTATGGATGACACAGTGAATATCATCACGGGCAGTATGAATGGCGCCATGAAGGGCAAAGCCGGCAGGATTGGGTTTGTGTTCCGCCTCGGTGATCAACTGCCCGTCGGCATTAACGACCAGCAGGTTGTCAGGCGTCACCTCGTCGTAATTAAGACCAAACGGGTTGACGAGATAACGTGTTGGCGTGCCCGGAAGGCGGACGGAAATATGATTGAAAATCATCTCCGTCCAGCCGTAATGATTGATCAGATGATAGCACTCGGCCAGCCGTACTCTCAGCTGCATTTCTTCAGTCGTCATGTCCATCGTCATGATCGTATTCCCTGTGCCTGCACGCGTTGTGCGGCCTTGAAGGTTGCCAGTTCAAGAACGGTTGACGTAACGGGCATCGGCACATCATGCGCCTGCCCGATTTTCGCAATTGTCCAGCCGATTGCATCCAGCTCCAGTATGCGCCCCGCACAGTAATCCTGAAGCATCGAGGTACGGTGTGGACCTGCCTTCGCAATGGTGTCCCGGATCTCATCCACGTCATGCAGGTTGGAAAGACCGCAGGCAGTCCCGACTGCGAGGGTTTCTTTAAGGATGTCAGCAATAACAGTCTCTGTTGATACTGCGCCTGCCAGAGTGGAAAGGCTGGCTTCACAGACCACCGAAAGCGGATTGGTCGCCAGATTGGCAGCAATCTTGTTCCAGATATCGCATCGGATCTGCGGACTGGACCGTGCCGTAATCCCCGCCTGCTGCAGGACATGAAGGACATGGCTCAACCTGTCATCAGGCGTGCCGTCCACCATCCCCAGAACCAGCATCGGAGCGCGGGCGGAAGACACCACTCCCGGTGCCGTCTGTTCTGTCATGGCATAAGCCACGGCGCCGACGAGGCAGGAGCGAGAAAACAGGTCTGACAGGCGTCCATCTGGATCCAGCACAGGTGCCGCTGCCTCAAACGCTCCGTTTGGGTCGGTGGCCATCCACCACGGCAGACCATTCACGACCGGAATGACAAGCGTCTGACGGCCAACAGCATGCCTGACGGTTTCAGCCAGTTGAGGTAACTGGTGAGACTTTCCAGCCAGCAGGATCACATCCTGATGACAGTCCGGCGCTCGCGTATCCGCTATGGGATGGCAGATACTGCGGTCCTGTCCATCATCCAGAACCAGCCCGTTTTCGTGCAATGCCTGAAGCGTTGCACCCCGCGCCACGACCGAAAGGGAGGCCTCTGTCCGCGCCAGCATCGCGGCCAGGGTTCCCCCCAGCGCTCCAACACCTGCGACGCAGATTTTCAGCCCTGCCATTACAGATCCACAACCAGCAACGGCGACTTTGCGCGCGAACAGCACAGTGCGATCTGGTCAGTCCGTTCATCTTCAGTCAGATACTCGTCCCGGTGGTCAGGGTCGCCTTCGAGAAGGTCAACAACACAGGTCCCGCAGATCCCCTGCTCGCAGCTGACCGTGACCTTCACGCCTGCCCGTGCCAAAGCGGTGGTAATGGGTTCGTCTGCACCAACCTGCACCCGGACGCCGGCTTTTGCAGCCAGAACCTCGAATGTTTCTCCTCCACTGATCGAAAGTGCGGAAAAAGCTTCCAGGTGGATCTGCGCTTCCGTCAGGCCAAGAGCAAGGGCTGCCTCCTGCACCCCATCCATCAATGCAACCGGACCACAGGTATAGACATGTCCACGTTCAATGCCCTGCAGCACAGAAGACAGATCAGGCCGGGACGTGGACGGATTACTCCGGTCATGTATCTGCACACGGTCAGCAAAAGACGAAGCCTGCAGGAAAGCTGCAAAGGCAGGATCGCGCGCGACATAGTGCAGGGTGAACGGCACATTTCGGTCACCAAGCTCATGCGCCATGGCGATCAGAGGCGTTACTCCAATCCCGCCGCCAATCAGGACATCAGGCCCTTCGGACGGCACCAGTGGAAACAGATTGCGGGGTGCACCGATTTTGAACACGGCACCCGGCCTGACTGTTTCGTGCACGGTGCGTGAACCGCCCCGGGAATTTTCTTCCAGGAGCACGGCCAGACAGTACCGTGTCTTATCTGCCGGATCGCCGCACAGGGAGTACTGGCGAACAAGGTCATCTCCCAAAATCAGGTCGATATGCGCACCTGCCTCCCAGGCCGGCAGTTCGCCCGTTACGGGAAACAGATCGAAAGACAGGACTTTCCCGATCAGTTCACATGATCCGACACGGACTTCGATCGTCTGTGTGCTCATCGCATGTACAATCCGCTGTTGATGTCGATTGTGGAGCCCGTGATAGCCCCTGACAGGGGATGCGCCAGTTCCGCGACCATGCGCGCCACGGAAAGCGGGTTGCCGAGCTGCCCTGTAGGCAGTCCGGCTATCAGCCCCGGCATTTTCTCGGCACCGATTGTCTCCGCCACGGATGGAAGATCCAGCGGCCCCGGAGCAATCGCATTCACCGTGATGCCAAAGGGGGCGAGGTCGCGTGCGAAAACTTTCGTCAGTGTATGGATCGCGCCTTTCGAGGCTGCATAATGCGCACCCGTTGCCGTGCCGCCGCTTTCACCGGCCAGTGACCCTATATTGACGATCCGCCCCGGAGCGTTCTGCGTCCGCAGCCTGCGCGCAAATCGCTGACATCCCAGAAACGTGCCGCGCACATTGACCGCCATGACCGCATCGAACGTATTGATATCGATCTCGAGAACCTTCTGCGCCTTCATGACTGCGGCATTGTTCACCACGAGCCAGGGCAGGCCGAAATGCCGTTCCACCGCATCCAGGCCGGCCTCAACCGAAGCTTCGGACGCAACATCCATTTTCAGGGCAAACGCCTGATCGCCCCAGTCCGCGACAGAAGCCTTCGCGGAATCAAGATCCAGATCAGCCGTAACAACCCTGTATCCCTCGGACAGAAGATGCCCGGCGATACAGGCTCCCAGACCCCGCGCAGCCCCTGTGACCAGTGCAACCCGGCTCAAAGGATATAACTCACAGCGGTCAGCGCCTCGGTTGAGATCAGCAGACGCACGACCTTGAGCGCGATTTTCAGCCCGTCCTCAGTCATTTCCAGACGATAGTTCAGGTTGGCGGCATAGTCATGAACGCGGCCCTGTCGAAGTTCCTGAAGCATCTGGGCGCAGCGCAGGGTGCAATGCGTGTCACTGCTCTCCAGCATCCGGTAACGCGACAGAAGCCGGACTGTCCGTGCCGGGGGCGCTGCAGAAATAGAACGACCGCTCAACAGCCGTACGACGCGCTTTTCACGCATCTCGGCATCGTCATAAGCGTAATTCAGAACCTTCTCGAAATCTTCCACATCGGGGTCAATCGGAACGACATAGCGCCCTTCTGGCGTATAGAGTTTCAGCCAGTCGTGAAAATCGCCATGGTCGAGCATGTCAGCTTCGAGCGTGATAAGTGAAATGGCATCCTGTAGCGTAATGCTCATGCCCCTGCCTCCTCCGACATCGCAATCAGCCATTGTCTGTAGGCTGCCCGCATCCCTGTTTCGGCACTGACATCGCTGAACAGATTTCCATCCTCACGCCGTGCTTCATGGCCAAGACCACGATTCAGCAGGATGGAAATATCCTTGCCCGCCAGTGATCCGCGCTGCACCCGGTCCCACGCTTCTGCATCATCGGGAGTTCCGAAGCCCATCGGACCCTGAAAATGTTCGTGAAGCCGCAGACGCGCTTCATTGGCAATATCAGGACCGCCATCCATACCAATGGCGATATGGCGGATTTCGGTCTCGGTTACACTCAAAGGCCGCAGGACCCGGAAAAAGGCCATGGAACAGGCAAGGTTCGGGAAAAGATTGAGATTGAAACCCGATCCACCTACGGCACGTACGATCTTGCGGACCTGCTCGTCAGGATAGTCCTTGGCCAGTTCCGCGGCCAATTCAGCAAAGCGCTCCGGAATAGGGGCATCAAGCCCTTCATCCAGATCAACCAGCTCCGGAATCATGACCATGACCGAGTGCCCATGCCCCAGGTCTTCAACAAAACCTGCACCTTCAACAAAATCGAACGTATTCTGTGTTTCCGCATCGACGGAATCCAGAAAGGACTTGTGGACGATCGGAAAGTGATAGGCGTCCGTTGTGTTTTCGAGCTGGATCTTCCAGTTGCCCGGGAAGGTGAACTTGTGTTCACCCATCGTCTTGACCGGCCAGCCGGCCCCCTGCTTCATGAAGAGATCAATCCAGGGCTTCGCACGGCCCAGCCACTCATCGAGGGACATGATATCCTTGTCGAAGCTGGCAAAGATCAGCCCGTTATACTCCTCGACCTTCAGGGAGATGAGCGGCAGTTTGGACTTGTCCAACTGCCCCGTATAGCCCTCCTGATGAGGAACCCCCCGAAGAGCACCATCCAGACCATATGCCCAGCCATGATAGGGGCAGACGAAACTGGCCGTCTTGCCATGCTTGAGCTCACATACCGTCGCGGCACGATGCCGGCAGCGGTTGAGCATGACATGCACCACACCCTTGCGATCACGCGACACTATCACCGGGTGAGACCCGACGAATGTCGTGATGAAGTCACCGGGTGCCGGCAGATCACTGCGATGCGCAACCCAGATCCAGTTGTGCATGAAGATGCGATCCATCTCCATGTCATACAGATCCGGATTGCTGTAGATCGAACCATCGGCACGGTCGTCGTCCAGAAGGCTCTTGGGATCGGGCAGGCCCTGCATGTGAAATATTTCCCTTGTTATAGTCTGCAATGATGTTTCGCGGAAATTCAGGGACAAGCGGAATTCATGGATAACCAGGTCGGTTTCCCCGCCCCAGAATGACACGTCCCGCGGCTTCGTAATTGCCTTTCGCCATGAACGCATGCTGTGCAACGACACTGCAGTCCTGCATGCAACGTCCCAGAATATGCTCACTCTGCACAGCAGCGATGCCACCAAGCTCGAAGCACATGCGTGCGACCTGCGCGGCCACCTGGGCAGCATGCGTGGCCGCCAGACGAATACGGTTGGCAAGCGTTTCGGGTACGGTCTGTCCCTCCAGAAGCAGGCCCCAGGCTTCTTCTGTTACACCGTAGAAAAAAGCCCGCGCCGCCGAGAGCAGCGCTTCAGCTTCGCCAACAACAGCCTGGACATGAGGACGATCCGCCATGGTAGGCGCACCAGTAATGGAACGGCGTCCCGCTGCCATCGCCGTTACTTCATCCAACGCCCGACGTGCACAGCCCAGCCCCACGACCGTTAGCACCTGTGCCGCCAGTCCCAGAGACGGATACTGATAGACCGGTTTGTCCAGCATCGGCTTGCCGCCACGAATGAACGTCCATTCCTCGGCTACCGGGACATTTTCAACGACGACATCATGACTACCCGTACCGGCAAGGCCAATTGTGTCCCAGGTTTCCTCGATCCGGACGGAAGAGGCAGGCATGACAGCGGTACGCGGCAACCCGCCACTCTCGCCAGCTACGGCAATACCAACCCCGATCAGTGACGCTCCGGGGCTGCCGCTGGCATAAGGCCAACGACCGTTGACGATGAAATCATTGCCGACGCGCTCCGCAGCCTGGGGAGGGAAAATGGCACCGGCAAAAACAACATCGGGGCCATCCGCGTAAATCTTTTCCAGCGTCGATATGGGCAATGCAGCCAGATAGGTTGCTGAAACTCCAAAACTTGCGACCCAGCCTGCAGAGGCATCGGCGTGGGCAATCGTTTCGATCAGGCTGAGAAATGCCATCGGAGAAGCCTCAAGCCCTCCGAAGCAGTGTGCCACAAGTGCACGATAAACACCCGCCTTGCGAAACCCTTCAACGATATCCTGCGGAATACGGCGGGCTTTGCGGAATTCCAGCGCACGCTCCCGGATCGTTTCCAGCAGTGGCGTGAGTGCGGGATCTTTCAGGAGTTCACCTGACTGCCCATCGGAAACATGCTTCAACATCAGATGTCCTTGTTCAGGAGCAGCTTTAGCTCCAGCGGCGATCCATGATTGTTACGCTATCGGCATTTAGTGGATTATTCCACTACTTTTTCACAAAAATTTCCGCTGGTGTCTGGAAGCAGCCCAGCGGAAAAGTGTCAGAATGCGACCCCGCCCTGAATGTACCACTGACGACCGCGGTCGAAGGATTTCTGGTAGTTTCCAAAGCTTCCGGAATAGCTGCCCCAGGCCATGAATTTCTCGTTCGAAGCGTTATCCAAGCCAACCATGGCGTTATATTTCTGGTTTGCACTAACCCAGCGCGCGCTCATGTTCACCGTTATATACTTGGGCTGTATCAGCGCGTTGTACATGATGGCATTCAGATTGGCATTGTAGCGGGACCGATAGGTGGCATCTACCCGAGGGGTAAGGCTACCATACTGACCCAGGTCGATCCTCTTCGAAACGCCAGCATTGGCCGTCCATTTCGACACAAGGACAAACATGGAGTTCAATCCAAGCCCCTGCACACTTGCGGTTAGGCTCGTGTAATGCGCATCCGTTTCCCCAACGGAACCACTTACCGTCCAACCGTCTCCGAGCGCATACTGACCTTCAAGTTCAAAACCCGAGATATGGGCTTTGCCTGCATTGGTATAGTATGGTCCGATATGCGTGGCATCAGACACCAGAAGCTGCACGTCATCATAAAAAGTGAAAAAGCCAGCGGCACTGATACGCAGACGATGGTTGAGTCCGTAAAACTTCAGCCCACCCTCGAAAGTATTGACGCTTTCCGGACGAAATGAAGGAGGAGCATTGGTAATATTCGTCAGGCGCTGCGTAAATCCGCCCCCCTTGAACCCTTGTGAGAACGTTGTGTATCCCATCAGTTCCGGCGTAAACTGATAGGAAAGATTGACCATTGGCGTCCAGCGCGCATTGTTGTTGTGATAGGACTGATACGGAACAATGCGGGTTCCAACAGGCGTGGAAACGATGGGGGCACCAATAACTTTGGTAATATACTGATCAGGAGTAAAAGTTTTGTTGTCTTCCGTGTAACGCACACCTGCCGTAAATGTCAGCTTTTTGGTGATATTATAGGTTTCCTGCGCATAGGCAGCATAGTTCTTGTCCTTGAAATATCCGCCACTTTGCAGACTTTCGACATAAAACTCCGTCGGATTTACGTCCGCTCCACTTTGGGAAAAATAGTAAACACCGGCTGAATAATGAAGCCTGTTACTAAGAGCATGCCCGTTGACCTGAAATTCTTCAGAAAACTGCTTTTCGAGATAATGATCCGTAACGTAATTGATCCCGATAGGAGAAGAATCACGATCCTGGGCAAACGCACCGACTGTTTTGCGATAGGCCGTAATGGACTTCAGATCGAAATACTGGGAAAGTTCGTAATCAACAGTGCCCGAAGTCGACCAGCTTGTCAGATTCGAATAATCGGGCTGGCTACCATAGTTCGTGTTCTTGCTAAAATAGCTGGAGTTGTAACAACCTGCGCCCGGACAGTTTAGCAGTGTTCCCCCATGCATAGCGTTGTTAAGCGCTATCATGCTGCCCGTCGCATTCGGATTAACGCCTGTTGTCACATACGGGGCGCCATTACTCCGGTCGCGCGTCCAGTCGCCGCGCAGAGTAACATTCAGCTTGTCGATGGGATGCCATCGCAAAGCACCTTTATAAACCTGTGTGTCTTGGTTACCGAGTTCACGCTGGTTTTTCTGGTTAGGAGCATGCACGTAACCATCCTGCATAAAACTACCAGCCGAAAAATTGGCAAACAATGTCTTGGATAAAGGCACATTGAAAAAGACACGTCCGTTAATCCGGTCAGCGGTTCCGTATTTCACGTCTGCCTTGGCTGAGAGCTGACTATTCGGTGTCAGTGATGAGACGGAAACCGCGCCACCAATAGTGTTACGACCGAAAAGTGTCCCTTGTGGGCCGCGGAGAACAGACACATTGGCAATATCGACCATGTTCAGAACCGCCCCGACGGGGCTACCGACATAGACGCCATCAACGTACATGCCGACCCCGGGATCGACGCCGAACGAGAAATCCGTCTGTCCAATACCGCGAATGAACACAGCTGCCGCATTTGCAACACCCGAATTAGATGCTACATTTCCAAAGGAAATATTCGGTGCCATATCCTGAATTTTTGCGAGAGACGTGATGCCGCGCTCGGTGAACTGAGTTCCCGTTACGGTCGTCATGGAAATAGGCGTCCGCTCAATCCGTTCACTCCGGCGCCGAGCCGTGACGGTAACTTCTTCAAGTCGCGTTGCGTTGACGTCCTTGCGTGCCACCTTATGCACAACACTCTTCTTGCCCGAAATGCCGGAGAAGGTCTTTTTGACTGTAGCTGCATCTGCCACGTTCGCATTAAGAATAAATGAGAACGCCATAGCAGAGCATCCCGAATATAGGAAAGCGACCCGGATAGCTCTGGCGGCACAACGAACGGCCGGTCTGGACGCAGTACTCGATGTTTTCAAGCGCATAATACCTGCTCCTCCTTACTGCATCGGGTCCAATCTGCGGACGCGAGATTTCAAGACGATATCGAAACATAATTACATAGGATCAATAGATCTCCAGATCGCTCGGATTCTGTGAGTTCGTTGCCTACCCGGATTCTTTCGACAGCCTCAACGCCAATATCTTGTGAAGTTTCCACTGAAATGTCTACTTGATTCGTTGCGAATCCGGCATATTAAGTTATGCGACAGACGCAGATATTTCTGCAATCCGGCACAAGTGACAGACAGGCTATATGTCTGCACGCTCCCTCTTTGAGGTGGCATATGCATTGAGGATAATTTTTATATTGCCCTCAATGCACAAAACTTATTTATCAATTCTGAGGTCGATTTAACGCCAAATAACCAGCAGACCACTACACCACAAGATTAAAATCTATGGCTTAGGTTCCCATTCCACGGAAGCATTAATAATAAATATATAAATTGATTGTTTTTATCCTCGTTCAGCATCAATCAATGATTGCGGCTTATGAGGAAATTACGGATTTTTTCTATTTCAGAGGGCTTTAAGAGCTCAGAAAATTTTGGCATCCCATAATTTGCCAAGGCTCCTCTTCCAACCACAGCATGGAACCCCTGCACACTCTCAAGAGCTCCGGACCACCGCAGATCAGGCAGAACACCGCCTGAAACCGCATTATCGCCATGGCAGGCCATGCAGTAATTCTGATAAATTCCGTAGCCTTCCTGAGCTTTTTTGGGATCAAAGGTCTGTGCTGTTTTGACAGGACGCTGTGACTGACGTGTCTCCGGTGGAAGGCTGTCATGTCCATTGAGGGCAAATACTAGAAGCCGGGAATGATTGATGCTTGTATTCCTGATCCGCGCAAGTGCCCCACCCATCAACGGAAATGCTCCGCCCCAGCCGACTTCTACCGCCACATACTGCGTTCCGTTTACGGTATAGCTCACCGGAGGTGCTACAATTCCTGTATGCGCATCAAACTGGAAAAGTGTTTTGCCCGTATTGGCATCATAAGCCTCAAAAGTGCCCGTAGAGAGGCCTTGGAAAACCAGATCTCCGCCTGTTGCTAACACACCACCATTCCAGGGCGCACTATGCTCTACCCGAAACGCCGGCTTTCCAGCGACGGGGTCCCAAGCCAGAAGCCAACCCTGAACGGTTTTGGAAACATCCTCCAAAACTTTCGGATCAGCCGGAAGCCCCGTCATGTCGATGCCGAGATTGACTCCAATCTTGTGCAACTGCATGTGTTCATTGGCCTTAAACGGCTCTGGCAGCTGCTGAGCGGGAATATAAACGTATCCGGTCCGCGGACTATAAGCCATCGGCGCCCAATTATGGCCTCCCAGCGATCCCGGAATGCCAAACCATGTCTTGCCGCTGATCGACCACATGGCATCAGGTACAATATCCGGGCGTCCGGTCTTTGGATCAAGGCCTTTGGCCCAATTCTGGAACGTATACGGCGTGCCAGACAGGAACTCGCCTGTAGCTGCATCCAGCATGTAGAAAAAGCCGTTCTTTGGCGCCTGCACCAGAACATGACGCATCTTTCCCTTGATCGGCAGATCCAAGATCATCATGGGTTGAGATGCCGTAAAATCCCATTGGTCTTTTGGGGTCTCCTGGAAATGCCATACATATTCGCCGGTTTCCGGTCGCACTGCGACAATACTGGCCAGAAAGAGATTGTCCCCCACACCATTAGAGCGGAACTTGTAATTCCATGGGGAGCCATTTCCGACCCCCAGATACACCAGGTCCGTGACCGGATCGTAAACAATGGAGTCCCATACAGTTCCCCCACCACCGGAATGTATCCACCCGCCGGTCGGGCTCCATGTCGGATACGCCAGCGAAGAAAGCGCTTTGTCAGACGCTGCGTGATCGGGGACATTTTCCGGCGCGGGAACCGTAAAAAACCGCCACTTCAGTTTTCCCGTGACTGCATCGAATCCTGAGACAAAACCCCGCGCTCCGAATTCGGATCCCCCATTGCCGATGATGACCACATTCTTCGCAATCCGCGGTGCACCATCAATCGTGTAAGAACGGATGTCCCCCAGTGTCTTGTCCTGCGGGATCGTGTTCACACTCCAGATCAGTTGCCCGGTTTTGGCGTCCAGTGCGATTAGCCGCCCGTCAAACGTACCGACATAAACACGACCATTCTGATAAGCCACTCCGCGATTGACCGTATCGCAGCATCCTCTGCCCGCAACAGTTCCTGGCACCTTGGGATCATACCGCCACAGGACACGCCCTGTAGCTGCATCAAGGGCTTCAACCTTGCTCCAGTTTGTCGTGGTGTACATAACACCATCAATGATCAACGGCGTTGCTTCCTGCCCTCGCAGGCTATCAAAATCCTGATGCCATACCAGCCCTAGCTTTCCGACATTTCCCGTATTGATCTGGTTCAGGGGACTGTATCGCTGCTCGAAAGCCGTGCGCCCATGCTGGGGCCAGTCATCGGGCGAACCGACACTGCCCTGCGCAAGCGCTGATCCACCTGAAAGTACAGTCGCACAGCACAGAACGAGCGCCGTCAGGGGAAAAATTCTAGCCATCCCGAGTCCTCTCAATGCTGGATACAGATGGATTTGGTTTCGGTGAATGCGTCCAGCCATGCTGTTCCAAAGTCACGCCCGATGCCGGATTGTTTGATCCCCCCAAAAGGCATGTTCGGATCAATCATGACGTGGCTGTTGATCCACACCGTTCCCGCTTCCATGCGGGGTGGCAGCTTCATCGCTGCTTCCAGATTGTTCGTCCACAAACTCGCAGCCAGTCCGAAATTTGTATCATTTGCTTTTGCAAGGGCTTCTTCGGCGCTGGACACCCGTGTCAATGTCATGACAGGACCAAATACTTCTTCTCGTGTCAGGGCCAGCGTATCGTCGGGATTGAGAACCAGCGCAGGGCGAATATAGAACCCGTCCCCTTCCGGGGCCTGCGGGCCTCTCAGCATCTCTGCCCCTGCCTCACTGGCACGGTCCAGATAGGACTGGACTTTCCTCTGCTGCGGTCTGGACACTACGGGATTGATAAATGCCGTCGGATCCATTCCCGGTCCGATACTCATTCCCGACAGGGCGCTCTCCAACCCGGCAGCCACGCTGTCAAACAGCGGCGCCTCCACATAAATCCGCGAGCAGGCCGCGCAGACCTGACCCTGATTGAGAAAGCCAGCCATTGTCAGACCATTCACGGTCCGCTCGATGTCAGCATCAGCCAGCACAATGGCAGGATTCTTGCCGCCCAGCTCTAGCGAAACGCGCGCCAGCCTCGAGGCGCATTGCTCTGCAATCTGCTTTCCTACGGGGGTCGAACCCGTAAACGTCACCTTAGCAACATCCGGGTGGCTGACCAGACCTGCACCCGCCACCGCTCCCATTCCCGTCAGGACATTGAAAACGCCGTCAGGCACGCCGGCTTCAGTGGCCAGCTGCGCAAACCACAACATGGTCAGCGGTGTGATTTCAGAAGGTTTGACGACCACCGAACACCCGGCAGCCAGAGCCGGAAGAACTTTCCATACCCCGATCAGGAGCGGAAAATTCCAGGGCACGATGCCCGCCACCACGCCAATCGGCTCCTTGCGCGTATAAGCAGTATAGCGCGCACCAGGTGGCATCGCGATGGAGACATCCAGGCTCTGACCGGTGATCTTGGTTGCCAGACCTGCCACATACCGGATCCAGCTCTGCGCGCCTCCGGCTTCAAGAATTCGGGACAGCGTAATGGACTGCCCCTGTTCCAGGGTTTCAAGCTGGGCGAGAATCTCTGCATCACGCTCTACCAGATCAGCAAGACGCAGCAGGATCCGTTCACGTTCGGAAGGGTGCATGTCGCGCCAGACGCCTTTGTCAAAGCTGCGCTTTGCCGACGCAACCGCGTGCTGGACATCGTCAAATCCGGCATCCGCCACAGATGACAGGACTTTCCCTGTCGCAGGATTGAAAACGGGCAGACGCGCCTGAACGCTGGAATCGACCCATTGACCATCAAGGTAAAGGCCGTGCTTACGGTCCAGAAACATCTGAACGTCAGGAAGAACGGATGTCACGGTCATAGGAATTCTCTCGTTTTGCACGCGCTATGGCAAAAGGACCAAAGCGATACATCTCGATGCTACTCCGGAATGGTGGATAATTCCACTTATTTATCGAGTTTTTGTTTCACGTGCCTTATGCGCACGGAAACACCCCGTGACCTGGGGTTACGACCTTTTGTGCAGTGAGCAGACGTTGCGACAGATTTCAGTAGATATTGTCGTAGATCCGGCGGGTCATCGCCATGAAGGCCTGTATCTCCTCATCCGACGCGTCGCCGAAAGCACGTTCGAAAATATGCCCGGCCTTGGCACGAACCTGAGAGAGCGCAGCCCTACCCTTCTCGGTCAGGCGGACTTCCGTCACCCGGCCATCCGTCTGGGAGACGCATGTCCTGACCAGATCCTCGCTTTCCATCCGATAAATCAGCTTAGTCATGGTAGACACACGGATCACCGCAAGATCCGCAATCCGGCTTATGGTCGCAAACTCATATTCATGCAGAATATTCAGGACGCGCCAGCGCGGCACATCCATTCCAATCGGTTTTAGATGCGCGTCCATTCGCAAATGATAGAGTCCGACCAGACGAGATAGATGAAAAAACGGCGATGTCTCTGGAGAGAATGCAGGATCGCCGGGATGCGCCTGCCGCCAGGTCTTGCCACGTCTCAAGTCATATTCCTATCAGATCGGTCATGAATATTACGACTAGCCGATAGTTTCAGAACTGGGAAGAATGATCCTCCACAACCTCATGCATCCCACTCCGATACAGCGCCATTGCAGATCCCAGCGCAAGCAGGAAAACATACACCATGATCCCCGTAACACTGCCCGTTCTGTAATACAGCACGGTCGCTAGGAACGGAGAGATCCCTCCTGCCAGGGTGGAGCCCAGTTCATGCGCCAGCGCTACTCCCGAATACTGGCAAAATGGGGGAAAGAGGCGCTCAAGCAGTATGGGCTCCACCGCGATCATGGGGGCATGGCCCAACATCATGATTAAAACAAACCCTCCAATCACCGCGACAGGCTGTCCTGTAGACACCACCCAGAAAAATGGCACTGTCAAAAGGACGAGAGCACAGATACCCGCCAGATAGACCTGTGCAGCCCCGAACCGTGTTGAAAGCCACCCGAAGAAAGGCATGGCAAGCCCATCTGCGATCAGCCCGCAGGTCATACCTGCAAGCAACAGACTATCCGGCACATGGTGCGCCCGACCGTAAACCAAACCGAACACCGATATCAGATAGATTCCGCCGTTCTCCGCCAGACGGATTCCCACTCCCCGGATCACCGTAAGCGGCTTCTGACGCAGGAACTGCATCAGGCGCGGCTGCCTGGCCTGTGGCAAAGTCTCTTTTCCTGAAAGCTCTCTCTGGGATCTTAGAAAAAGTCCCACTGCCACAAATGGAAGCGTTGCCAGGAAGCCAAATCTCCACCCCCATGAAAGGAAGACGTGTTCAGGCATATGTCGCAAACCCCACATCGTGGCCGTACCCAACACCATGCCCAAGGCCACGCCGGACTGGCTGAGTGCCAACGCGATGTTCCGCTGATCCGGGCGACCTGGGTGGCGGGCTTGCCCGATCACTAGGGTACTTCCAGCCCACTCCCCCCCTGCCGCGATTCCCTGCACCAACCGCAACACTAGCAGAAGCAGCGGTGCCAACAGACCGATCTGTTCGTAGGTCGGCAAAGTGCCGATCAGGGCTGTAGCACCCCCGATAATGAAAAGGGTCCAGCGCAGAGAGGTTACGGATCCGTACCGGTCCCCAATAGCTCCAAAAATCATACCGCCCAAAGGGCGCACGAGAAATCCTAACGCAAATACGGCGATCGTCTCGATTTGCGTCAGAAATGGGTCATGTTGCTGACTGAAAAAGATACGCGAAAAAACCAGCGGGGTCGCTGCCGTGTAGAGCGCAAAATCATACCATTCAACAACATTGCCTATCATCGCGCTGATCGTTGCCAGTTTTACCGTACGCACCCAGATAGCCCCCATAATTCCGTTTTTATATCGGATCGATATTTATAAGAAATTTCAACTGAAATATTTTTGGAATCCTCGTTCTCTGCTATCAGGAAAAAATCGGAAAAATCCCAATCTTAGGCTCAAGGCTCATAGCCAGAACCTGACGGTTGCAGCGAGACAGATGGCTGAGAAGAGGACGGCCGGGCATCGGTTGTAGCGTGTTGCGACCCGCCG
>NZ_BJMK01000029.1 GCF_006539125.1 Gluconobacter sphaericus NBRC 12467 | reverse complement strand
CTTTGTCTCAAAGGTTCACAGGAAGAAGCCGCATCTCAAACCCATGCCACTCCATATCCAGCGGTCCAATGCAGGAAAGTCCGTGATCCGGTCCCGTGTCGAGCATGTCTTTGCCGATCAGAAATCGCAAATGGGTCTGTTCATCCGAACTGTCGGTATCACTCGGGCCACCATGAGGATCGGGCTGGCCAATATCGTCTACAACATGCGCCGCTTCCTCTTCCTGGAGAGGATTAACGCCGCCGCGTAGCAATCCAGAGCATGAAACCCTCTCTCTGCTCAAAACGCAGAGTGAAAATCAGGACCAGCAACCAGAAATCAGGCGCAAGGGTAATCAATCAAGGGTTCTTCGATCCCTCCATTTGGGCCTGCTCGTGGCCCACAATCGCATACAGAGCGAATTGAGCAGTCTTTTTGGTCGACAAATTGAACGGATTATCCTGCCCATCGCCCGCATCCGGTCTACGTTCGTAGGCACCTGGAGCGATTCGTGGGCTAAGAAGCGCGTTCGACCATGCCGAGGCGGCAAGCGCCTCATGTCGGACACCGAAACGCACTCCATTGTTTCTTAGAACGGACATGCTCATGGCTTTCAGAAGGCTGGTTTGCACCAATGCAGCGCCGGTCACCTGGGCCGTCATTTGCGCCCATGGCAATCTCTACCCTACGATGCACCGGCCTTCATCGATCTGGCGCGGAGCAAGAAATCCTTTTGATTGCACCTCTTTTAACCAAACGCCTGAGACTTAGGACGCCGAATGCTGACGATCTCTATCGTTATCTAGCTTACCGAAACGATACAGCGGCGCTCGCTGCCCAGATGATGCAGCCAGTGGAGCTGAAGGAAGCCGAATTGTTTCTCGCCGCGCAGTCACGTATGGCGCCGGAAGCTTATGGTTGGCGAATGCTCGCGGTCGAGAAAAGCGACAAACCCGGCCTAATTGGAGAGGTCGGCGTGTTCATTGGTGCGGAGGAGCCGCAAAAGGGGGACATCGGTTGGTGGTTCGCTGCCAATCATCAAGGACAGGGTTATGCTTTGGAGGCTGGAACGGCGCTAATCGAGTGGTGTTTTGCCCATCGACCTCTCCATCGCCTGACGGCCCATTGCCTTATTGCAAACGATGCCTCGCAGCGCTTAATGCGAAGACTTGGTCTCCGACAGGAAAGCCAGACGGTCGAAAGTCGTTATTTTAATGGCTGCTGGCATGACGAGGTCGGATACGCTCTTTTGAGGCGCGAATGGCTTGAATTAGGCTCAGGACCCATTGATTTGATTACGGATAACGGTTTTTCGATCCCTCCAAGTCAGCGCTTACACCGAAGCTTCTGCTCTGCTGGACAGTCTTCCCATGGCACAGCAACTGCTGGCGAATCCGGGTTATGATGCTGACTGGGTCCGGGATGCTCTGAAGGCATAAGGACTGGCGGCGTGTTGCAACACGCTATGACAGATGTCCGAATGCCTTCTTCTCGGCCATCTGCCTCGCTGCAACCGTCATCTTCTGCCTATGACGCATATTGCCCAATACAACGTTCCCTCAACAGTTACCATCAAGACAATGACGTATCCTGCCACTCGTCTCCCACAAGTTCCGGAGTTTCAAACTGCTCCAAATTACGGAAGTGAATAGCGCAATCTTCGCTGAAAAAATGACTTACAATTCCCTTCACGAGCCGATCTGCTCCATCACTGATGGCCGGAATGTCTCCACTAACCTTGCCATGAGACAGAGTCGCCGGAAAACAAAAGCAGTGAATATTCCGTAGATCCGGACAAATGACGTCAGCTTTTGGCTGGAACTCGAACGCGGGGCCAAGATCTGGTGAATTGGCCAACTCACTGTTGATAACACCATTGTAGCGGTTATCAGGAGCCGGGACGAAACGATCTTTCCAGAAACGTATCCGGTCAGAGAAAACCTGAAGTTCAGGTCGCTTTACCAGATCAACATTAAAGCCTGTCGCTGCAATGATGAAGTCTGTCGCAAGCGCACCGCGTGATGTTATGAGTTCAAGGGCATCTCCATCCGCAGCGATTTCTTCGATCTGACAGTTCAGATGGAAGAAAGCATTCGGATGCTGCGAAACACGCAGGACACTTGGACGTGGCGGAGGCGTCTGGGCCGAGAGTGTGGCGTCCAGAAAACGCCATTTCCATTCGTCGGGTAAGTTGACGAACCCCTGCACGACACCCTGGCTTCCAATACCGGTGAACTTGTTGATCCGTGGTATATCTCCCCGCCTGACCAAGACATCGACCTGCGCGGCCCCCTGCTCGAGCGCAGTTGCCGCATTGTCCATCGCCGACGCCCCGGCCCCGATCACGACCACCCTCTTGCCTTTAAGGGCCGCAAAATCGATCATATCGGCCGAATGCGCCCGCAAATGCTCGGGAAGTGTTCGGATCACGTCCGGCATATAGGCGCCACCAAGGCCGTCACGCCCCGTCGCCAGAACAACCTTGCGCGTCAGAACCTCTTCCGCCTTGCCATTGCGCAAAATGTTCAGCCTGAGCAGACCATGATCCGCAGTATCGATTTTCTGGACAAGGACCCCGTTTTCGACCGGCAATTCAAGTACGTCACGGAACCAGACAAGGTATTCCATCCACATGGTTCTCGGAATCAGTCCAAGCGTCTCCCATGCCTGCACGCCGAAACGATGCTCGTACCAGGCACGGAATGTCAGGACGGGTATCCCAAGACATGGTCCTGTCAGCGTCTTGGGAGACCGCAGAGTGTCCATTCGGGCATAGGTAACCCACGGTCCTTCCCGGTCCTTCGGCGCCATATCGTAAACAACATGATTCAGCACTCCGTAGCGCCTGAGCGTTCCGGAAGCCGTCAGACCCGCCATCCCTCCCCCGATGACGATAACATCATGGACTTTCTCGCCCTGATGCTCCCTCTCCGGCACCCAGGATCTGGCCGGAAACTCAAGCCATTTCAGTTCTTCACGAACACGTTGGTTCAGAGTTTCAATACCACTCATCGTATCTGTAACGTCATCCATGGGAGGCTTGATCTCTCAGATTCAAGAACGAAGCGCGGGGTCATACCCGCATAATGCCTCTTCGATAATTTCAGATGAGGCCCGGCCATGCAGTCTGAAGCCAGACAACCGCTGGGTCGCAACGGCTTTCAGAGCTTCTGAAAGCGCGGCGAGGCCTGGAGAAAGAATATGCCCGCCCGGCTTAATCACACCGAAGAAAAACGGGATCCGCTCCGCGAGCGGACGGACGGTCATACCCTTGATCGACATCCCGGACGCTGTGGCAGGGTCCACAATGGCCACCCCTAGCCCTGCATTTGCCATAGAGAGGGCTGTCACACTGGCTGTTGATTCGAAAATCCTGCGAGGTCTGACATTTTCAGCCATAAAAGCGGCATCAATGCGTCCCCTCAAGCGCGACCGATCGGCAATCGTTACGATATCCCGGTCTTTGAACTGTCGAAGGCTGATTGCCTCCTGATTAACCAGTGGATCATTTTCCTGAAGCGCCACCATACAGCACGCTTCTCCAATCCAAAGGACATCCACTTCCGGATGATCCACTGGGAAACTCGTAATACCCAGTCCAGCCCGTCGAGCCACCACGGACAGGGTCACCTGTGCGGCCGGAACAGACTGAAGATGAACATGTTCTGGCAGCAAATCTGCAGGGAGACAGGCAAGGGCCGCAGGCAACACCCCATTGGCCATGGCTGGAATGGCACTCAGCTCGAATGGCGCGGCAATCTCGTTCCGGATGTCATTGACACGTTTTACAAGCAATGAGCATCCACTCAGGAAGCGGTCGACTTCAGTATGAAAGATACCTCCCTGTTCCGAAAGGACGATTCTGGGACCGTTCCTGTGGAACAGCACGAATCCAACGGTTTCTTCCAAATCCTGAATGAGTCGCGTCATGGCTGGCTGGGACCGGCCAAGCTGTCGTGCCGCTGCCGTCAGACTTCCCGCGGACACGACCGCGCAAAACGCTTCAAGCTGCCTGATGTTGAGACATTCCAGTTCCATAACACCAATCATAGAAGGGATTTTTATATCCCCACAAGCCATAATGCATAATAGTAATGAAAATTCGTTGCCATTCATTATCGACATGCTAGGCTGACACTAACGCTGAACAGGAATCTTGAGGGGCAGGCTTCGACAATGGATATTCTGGAGCTTTTGAGGGAGGCAGCGTCAAACTGCCCAGCCGAGGATTTCCTCGCCCAGCGTGGCACCTTGCTTGAAATGAGCTATGCGGCAAACGACGCCGTTGTTACTCCCAGAAAGCCGGGACGGCTTTCATACCCGCTACGACTGGCCATCGCCGCGCGCATCTCAGGGCAGTGCAAGGTGGACACGCTGCGGCAGATCTATCTGGAACGTCTGGCAGGTCTTCCTGAAGCAGACGAATGGAGCGCTGTTGCCGACACGTCTGCACAACCACCTATGGATACATTCACGGCCGCCATAGTTGCCTATTCTGATCTGGTCACGCTGCACCCCGCCAAGGCCACCCGCAAGGATATCGTGATCTTACAAAAGTCGGGGCTGGAAGACGCCGATATTGTTCAGCTCGCCGAACTTGTTGCCTGCATCAATTACCTCACGCGCCTGGTTCCCGGGCTCCGTGCTCTGGAGACCGCATCATGAGCCGTCCGGTCCACAATTTCACTACTGCAACGCTGGACTGGCTGCCCTATATCCGCCCTGTCAGGCTGGAAGAGGCCACGCCCGAACAGCTGGACGCAATGAAGGTTACGCCGTCCAACCGCAAAATTTCCGATTATGTGCTGACACTCGCACATGATCCTGAAAGCCTTGCCATCCGCTCTCCCCTCTTCAATGCCATCATGTACGGGCGGGACGGTTTGTCACGCGCAGGTCGCGAAATGGGTGCCATTGCGACCTCCATCCACAATCACTGCATCTACTGCACATCCGTTCATGCTGCCCGTTTTCTACAGATGACCGGACGCGAGGACCTGATCCAGGAGATTTTCGCGGAGGGTGAGGAAGCTGCGCTGGACGATTACTGGCAGCCCGTATTTGATTTCTCTCTCAAGCTGACTCGCACACCGGGAGAGATATCTCCCACGGATATCGAAATACTCCGCACCGGCGGCCTGACGGATCTGGAGATTTTCGACCTCGTCTGTTCAGTCGCAATTTTCGGCTGGGCCAATAGGCTCATGCACACACTGGGTGAAGCGATTACTCCCTGACGGCCACATGGCCTGAAGCATCACTCCCCAAGATAAGGTGGCATAGTGCATGTCTGAAACACGACGGAATTTCAGAGCCGTCATTGGCGCAATCGGGGGGAATGCCCTCGAATGGTACGATTTTGCAATATTCTCTTATATGATCCCGCTCATTGGTGATCTTTTCTTCGCGGATTCCAACCATCGGGGAGCGGGAGGGCTGTTACTGAGCACCGCCCTGTTCGCGGTCGGCTTCGTCAGCCGCCCGATTGGTGGAATTGTCTTGGGATATTACGGCGACCGTCGCGGACGTCAGGCTTCAATGCTGCTCGGAATGGTCATCATGGCGATTGCCGTCGCCATGATGACGTGCGCACCTACATACCAGCAGGCAGGCCCTGTAGGTGCGATCATGATTGCAGTTGCCAGATTGCTTCAGGGCTTTTCCGTAGGCGGCGAATTCGCGACTTCCACGACTTTTCTGGTGGAAATGGCACCTGCAGGACGCCGCGGTTTTTTTGGCTCCTGGCAGATCACGGGCCAGATCATTGCACAGGTTCTGGGAGGAACCGTGGGCTATGCGATGAGTACATTTTTTTCCACAGCCACCATTCATGCCTATGCCTGGAGGCTACCATTCGCGCTGGGTCTGCTGATCGTGCCCGTCGTTCTGCTGATCCGTCTGTCGGCTGCCCGGGGCGCAGCCATACGTCCCCGCACGCCACCCGCTGCATCGTCGTTCTACCGAAGCTTTGGAGCACAGTGGCGTCAGATCGCCGCAGGTATGGGCCTTGTGACGGCCAGTACGGTCTCGTTCTATATCATTTACGGCTACGTCGTAACCTATGCCTCACGCGTGCTGCACCTCTCCGTAACCCATGCCTATCTGGTCCAAATGTCGGCGGCTGCATCAATGCTGCTCGTCGTCCCCTTCAGTGGCTATCTTTCGGATCGTATCGAAAAGCGCTGGATTATCCTCGCGGCCCTTGCTTCCTATCTTGCGCTGATCTGGCCTCTCTACAGCTGGCTTCTGAGCGCGCCGTCAATCGGACGCCTTGTTGTCCTGCAAGTCGCACTCTCTGTCGCCAGCGGTATGTTTCTGGGTGCCTATGTTACCCTGATCACCGAAATCCTCACTCCCCAGACACGCACAACGATGCTGGCCATCGTGAACAATGCCGTAGTGATGGTCGTCGGAGGGGGCTCCCAGTTCATCGTCACATGGCTCATCACCGTGACCGGACGCGCCATGGCTCCTGCCTTTTTCGTCATGACGGGCGTTTTGATCGGCGTCATCGCTGCATGCGCACTGCTCATAAGTCCTTCGCTACGCCGCCCTAATGCGGCCTCCTGAACCGGCCGCTTCCCCACTGCGCATGCCTGCGCGCATCGGAACAGAATGAGACTGACCATGAAGACAAAACATATGGTTGCGGGACTGCTGTTCGGTCTCGATTTCGGCACGAATGCCCTTGTGGACAGTGCCCGGGCCGCCGATCTGGCGCCCCTGCCGCCTCATTCCCGGAAAACATCCGCCAAGGCCGCTCAGGTATCCGCGCTATCCCAATCCAAACCCTCAAGCGAATCAATCAGTGTCATCGGGGCGCAGGCCAGCGCCATGTCCGCCCTGTCGAACATGACACCGCGCCACAGCACGACCAATGTGGAAGTCGTGACGGCAAAACAGCTTCTGGCTACCGGGCAGACCAGCGTTCTGGCAGCTCTGGCCCAGACCGTCCCTGCCGTGAATTCTCCACCCGCCGGCGGAATTGGGTCCAATAACGTCGCGCGTATCATGATCCTGCGAAACCTCGGACCTGATGAGACCCTGATCCTGGTCAATGGCAAACGGCGACATGTCGGCGCGAATTTTAACTACAATACCGGCCCCGCTACCGGCTCCGAGCCTGCCGATATCAGCCTGATCCCACTTAGCGCTGTCGATCATGTCGAAATCATCACCGAAGGGGCTACGGCCCTGTACGGACAGGATGCAATCGGCGGTGCGGTCAACATCGTTCTGAAAACCGGCGCACATCACGGCTCCGTCACCCTTCAGGACAGCGGATATTACGCAGGCGACGGTGTCGGAATCGACGGATATGGCGACTACGGGGTCGCGTTGGGCCATAACGGCGGCTACATGGACTTCGCGGCTCAGGTGACACACCAGCAGCCTACCAACCGCTCCGGCCTGAACACGACGCAGAAATATTTCTCCCTTCCCAACGGGCAGCGAGACCCGCGTGAATCCATCATTGGCAACGATGTGAACCGTATTCAGGGCCTCAGCCGTTCAATGCTCGAGACCTTCAGTGCCAACGGCTCTGTTCCACTAAGCAATGATGTCGAGCTGTATAATACGACGACCTACAGCCACCGGGATGTCGACGCACCAGGTTTTTTTCGCACGTCCAATAACGATTCAAACGTCCGCGCCATTTTCCCGAATGGATTTTCTCCTCATCTGACGGCAGAAGAAAACGATTTCCAGGTCAATGGCGGCCTGCGCGGCAAGAACCTTCTGGGTTGGAGTTGGGATCTTTATACGACCTATGGTCGCGATCAGCTCCGCTTTGGTGCTTATGACACCATCAGTCCAACTTACGGTCTCGACAGCCAGACCAAATTCTATAACGGAACAGATATTTCCTCCGAGCTGACATCCGGCTTCAAGGCCTCTCGTCACTATAACCTTGGGTTTCTTCCCAAACCTCTAGGGGTAGAATTCGGGGGCGAGTACCGACATGACACATTCCAGATGACGCAAGGTGATACCCAGTCCTGGGGCAATGGTGGTGTGCCCATTCTTGATGGTCCGGACAAAGGTCAACTCGCTTCTCCCGGCGCTTCTGCCTATGCTGGAACCCCACCCTCAGCCGCAGGTAATCATTATCGTGATATCTTCGACGGCCATGTCAATTTTGACGCCTGGGCGACCAAGAAGTGGGAATGGACTGCTGGAGGTCATGCGGTAAACTACTCGGATACCATCACGGCCTACACCGGCTCTGTCGGCACACGTTATAATTTTAGCAAGCGATGGGCGGTCAGAGGCAATATCAACAGCGGATATCGCCCTCCGAGCCTCGGAGGCCTTTATTACAGCACCATCTCCTCCACTCCGAGCTACACAACAGCTTATGAGGCCTCTAACAGTACAGTCACACGGCTGCTGGGCGGTGAAGGACGTAAAGGGGAATATTCACGCAGCTACAGCATCGGAATCGATGCCACCCCTGTCGATAATTTCCATCTCACTGCCAACCTGTACAGAATTGGTATCAACGACCGTCTTGAAAGCACGTCCAATTTCGGCGGAACCGCTATCGAAAACCTCCTTCAGGAGCAGGGAATTTCTGGCGTACGCTTCGTCCAATACTATACCAACCCGGTCGATACCGTCACGAATGGGGGTGACATCAATGCCACCTATCTCTGGCACCTGCCGCAAGGCCATAGTCTGGAATTCGGCGTTTACGTGAATATCGCTGATACCGAGATATCACGCTACCGCAAGACTCCGGCTATTCTCGCGGCTTATGGCCAATCCTATTATAACCAGTTCTCACAAAACGATCTTCTGCGCACATCGCCAAAAAACCGCGAGACACTGTCTCTCACGTGGCACAAAGGTCGCTATACCGTCAGTGTGCAGGAACTACGCTATGGCAGCGTCATCTTCATTGTCAGCCCGACACAGGCTTCCTCCTTATGGACGCATGTCCGTCCACAGTGGAACACCAACATCAACCTCGATGTCGCCCTTACCAAAAAATGGCATGTTTCGGTGGGAGCCAACAACCTGTTCGATAAATATCCTACACAGGTCAATCCTGCTGCAGCCGCTCCAACAGGCTCCTATCGTTACGCCACCTATTCCCCATCCGGCTTTATGGGAGGCTACTACTACGCCAAGGCCTCATTCAACTTCTGAAATGGAACAATCTCATAAGCATTGATTGATGCGCCTTATGCCTACGTTAATATTTTTCCAAATGAAAATTCTCAGGCCTGACTTCCACTCTGCATTCCCAAGAGAGTGGAGGTTTCCAAGAAATCCAGAGCTTTGATGACTGCTCTATTAATCCAACACATTAAATCCTGAGATTAAACACTTGGCCAGCCAAGTGTCCACCTCTCCAGCCAAAATAGGGCAGTCGTTGACGGGATCTTCGCGCGGGCAGGTCAAACGATGTTCAAGATATTTCTTTGTCGTAATGGCAGCCTCGATCTTCTGATCGAGTATTTTAACGCGCTCTTCTAAGATATTTCTAACGATTTGATCATGACGGTTGCTAACCAGTATATTCGCAATTTCGCTTAAGGATAGGTATCCCGCTTTGCGTAAGAGTTGGATAAGCGCAAGACGTCTCAGCTCTGCTTGAGCATAATAGCGACGTCCTGATTTCCGAAAGGTGGGCTTGAGAAGATCAATATCTTCGTAATAGCGCAGGGCCGAGGCCCGAATGCCGAAGCGCTGCGCCACCTCAGCGATGGAAAGGGCATCTATCATCATGCCTCATAAGTAGTCGATTAAGGCCTTGACCTCAAGTTGGCTTGAACTCGTATGCCTCTATCAGACACACGCCTGAACGGAGCTTAATCATGCCAGAAAATTTCGCTTTCCAAGGATCAACCTCTGAGCGGTTTGAAGCAGTAAAACAGGAATTTGCATGCCTAATAGCCAATGAGGGCAACGATTTTGCGGCACAGTTCGTTGTCTATCATCAAGGAGAATGCGTCGTTGATCTTTGGGCAGGAGCAGGCGTAAACGGAGATTCTCTATGTGGCGTATATTCGGCCTGTAAAGGGGCGGCCCACCTTGTCGTCGCACTCCTTGTGCAGGATGGCATTCTCAATCTGGACGAGCGCGTTAGTCACTACTGGCCAGAATTTTCTGCAAACGGAAAATCTGATATTAGCCTGCGTGAGCTGATGGCGCACCGAGCCGGGCTCGCAGGGCCAGACAGAGGGCTTTCACTGGATGAGCTTTCAGACGATCGCGCTGTCGCCCAGAGGATTGGCCAGCAGCGGCCTTACTGGCGCCCAGGTACCGCTTTCGGGTATCATGCGCTTGTCATTGCGGCCCTCACAGGAGAGGTCGTTTTTCGTGCTACTGGCTGGACCATTCAAGAGCATTTCGCATTTCGTATTCGTACTGCGCGCGACGTCGATTTTTTTCTAGGCCTTCCAAAAGAAGAGGAGCATCGCTTCTTAGAGGCCCAATTACCTTTAATTACTCCGGAGCATTCAACCCGAACATCTGGACATGCAGTCGGTTCAACCAACTTGTCGGACATTGCTTTTAACCGGCATCACCCAGAAAATCCCGCAGTATGGGAGTTGCCTAATTTCAGGATTGTACGAGAGCGTGGGCCAGCATCATTTGGCGGCGTGGCCTCTGCACGAGCTCTCGCTCGGATGTATGCTTCAGCTATTAGCCCCATGGATAATCTGGAACCGTTGTTACGCCCCGAAATCACCACACAATTTTCGCAGATTCACTCTATCGGCTACGATTTGGTAACCCGCAATCACAGGGCGTTTGGAGCCGGATTTCATCTCCCCTCCGAATATTATCCTGCGGTAGCTCAAGGAGCATTTGGTCACAGCGGTGCTGGTGGTCAGCAGGCTTTTGCCGATCCGCGGAATGAAATTGCATATGCTTATAGTCGACGTCGCCCGCCTGTCCCGTTCGCCGCCGCACCAGAAAATGATAGGCTGATACGCGCGGTATATGCGGCTATTGCAAAATAACGTTCTTCATACCGGAAGTCGCAACTAATATTCACGAGCAAAAATACGTTACGTTTGAAATGATTTTTTTTGTCGCACTAATGGGAGAAATATTTCATCAACGATCTCGTGAATAGCCTCATCGGATAAAGGTTGGAATGTCATCATCATTTCGTGACGGGTAAGGTCCAGGGGAAGTGACATAATTCTGGGCGTAAGATGTGCTGGATCGATTTCCCCCCGCCGTATAGCTCGTTCAATAATAGAGTGAAACTGACTCCCATCGACGATCCGTGCCCGTATATCAGAAAAACTTGATCGTTCGGCAACGAGATCCTTCTGCATATCGAAGAACAGTTGCAGGTCTTTGGAGCCGGCACGATCTGACATGTATCTGAGAAGCTGGCAGAGTTCTTCGCGCAGACTGCCCATATCAGGAATGACGATACACGTGCGCGCAAACTGCTGAGCTAGCGCTGCTGTTGCAAGCGCTGTTCGACTGGGCCAGCGCCTATGTAGCACTGGACGGCTGGTTTCTGCCCGACGTGCAACGTTTTCAAGCGTCAGGCCTGCATAACCATGTTCTATTAGCTCTGCCCACGTTGCTTCCAGAATGGCCTTTTCCAGTGCGGGACCGCGTCGTCGTGTCTGTTTCTGAGGTCTCATGGCTTTCCATTAAGATGCATATCGAATCTTATTGCGCACTATTATAAATCAGATAAGATGCTTTTCGAGTCTTATTCTAGGTGCATAATATGAGCATTCCAATGGTTCGAGCGCAGCACCGCTCCGTTCTCATCTCCGGTGCCAGTATTGCAGGACTGACACTTGCTTTCTGGCTCGATCATTATGGATTTGATGTAACGGTAGTTGAACGGGCATCAACCATCCGGACGGGGGGATACCCGATCGATGTGCGCGGTACGGCAACTGATGTAGTCGAGCGCATGGGGCTTCTGTCACAAATCCAGGAGGCACATATAGCATCTCGTGATGTGACCTTTGTAGATGGTGCGGGCCATGTCCTCGGCAACATTCCGATCTACGAGGCCATTGGCAATAAACAACGTGATGTCGAACTCCCGCGCGGCACTCTTACGACATTACTCTATGAAGCTACACGCGGTGGCAGAGTGAATTATCGCTTCGATGCTTCAATCGCCTCGCTCCATGATGTCGGTAAAGGCGTGGATGTTGGATTCACAAATGGTGAAGTAGCGCGATACGATGTCATCATCGGTGCAGACGGTTTACACTCTCACACCCGCAATCTGGTCTTTGGTCCTGAAGAACTATTCCGGCATTCGCTCGGGTTCTGCTTCAATCTTTTCTCTATACCAAACGACGGGGAGGTCTCACACGGCGCAGTCATTCATGCTGAGCCGGGGCGTACAGCCGGGGTCTGGGCCATTCAGGATAACCCTAGTGCCTTTGGTTTCCTCGCCTTTGAGATAGACGAAGTAGAAAAAAAATTCTCTCGTGATGCAAAAGAACAGATGAAGCGCACGCGGGCTGTTTTTTCCGGCATGGGCTGGAAGGTTCCACATCTTCTCAATGTAATGGAGGCACCCGACGATTTATATTTCGATACGGTCAGTCAAATTCGCATGCCTCGTTGGTCTGCAGGACGTGTAGCGCTGGTGGGGGATGCGGCGTGTGCACCTTCTTTTCGATCAGGCCAAGGTACCAGCTTGGCTTTGGTTGGGGCCTATGTGTTGGCGGGGGAATTGGCGGTATGTGACACTCCAGAAGAGGCGTTTGCGGCCTACGAACATCTCGTACGGCCGTTTTCTGAAGCGAACCAGACATTGGCAACCGATGATAACGGGGCTTTCTTCTTACCCAAAACGCAGAGGGATATTGAGGTGCGCAACCATATTCTCTCTGAAATCGCCCGCAATGGGACGGAAGGCATCTTTGATGCACGTAGAGCGAGAGTTTATAATTTTCTGCATCTTCCTGACTATAGGACCGTGTAAAGAGAATATACAGATATGCAAGAAATCATGTTTCTACCTTTTGAAGGTAGAAACATGATCGAATTTTCCTTGTCCAACCAAAAGCATCACAGTGTAATAGTGCCACAACACGACAAAATAGTATAGAAGTATTTCCAGACAGTCGACGCAACGACACTTTTATCGGATTCATCCATCAACATAGCTCGAAAATGACATAACGTTCCGACACGTCGATTATTCTGAACTCCTTACGATCCCGCGAAACTAAAAATTTATACGAGATCGACAACAATTAATTATTTGTGGTCATAGCAACCTGTTCCAGATCCTCAATGAGGCCAGGACCAACCGGTTGCCAGTTCAGGCGCTCCCGCGTCGTGATGCTTGATGCAGGAAGATCCATGCCAACAAACATTCCGAGCCAGCCAAAATGGCTTTCAGCCCTTTCCGGGGGCAAAGACATCATTGGCAAATCAAGGGCAGCACTCAGTGTCTCAGCAATTCTCCGAACTGATATCCCTTCTTCACCAACTGCGTGATACCGCGCTCCTGCTTCTCCCTTTTCGAGGGCAAGGCGATATAGCAAAGCGACATCCAGTACATGTGCCGCGGCGAAACGGTTAGCGCCGTCCCCAAGATAGGCAATGATGCCCTTCTGGCGCGCAATTTCGATGTATTGTGTGAGAAGTCCCTGACGTGCCGTATCGTGCACCTGTGGAAGACGCACAACTGAGAGATTGACCCCAGCATCCTGTAGCACCTGACCAGCAAGTTCGGACGCGACGCGAGTGTTTGGGCTGTTCGCATTAAAGACGTTTTCCATTGCAACCGCTCCTGGCAAAAGGCTGCCCATCCCAGTCCCGGACGTGATAATGAATGGCCGATCTGAACCCTTCAGTTCGGCTCCAATGGTCTCTATTACGAGGCGATCTTTTTCGCAGTTTTCTACAAAATGCGAAAAATCATGATCGAAAGCTGTATGAATTACAGCATCTGCCTGGGCTGCACCGGATCGCAGACTGTCCGGGTCTTCCAGTGTACCCCGATACACGTTCACTCCTTTTGCCATCAGCGATTGGGCACCAGCATCTGATCGCGTCAGTCCCAGGACCTGATGTCCGCCTGCCAGGAGTTGGTCAGCCACTCTGGCCCCGACGAATCCGGTTGCACCTGTCAAAAATACACGCATGGACCTGTCTCCACAGATTGTTCGAACGGCCAGCTTGCTCTAAATTCTATCCAGTTAAAGTAGTGACGTTATCATGGTATAATCTTTAATAGGTTCGATATGAGTCTTAAAGACGGTAACGCTCTAGGGGACTTCCTGCGTGACCGTCGGACACGCATGGACCCTGTGGCGCTCGGGCTGAAATCCGAACGACGGCGCACGCCCGGGCTTCGCCGGGAAGAGGTTGCGCAGCGATCCAGCATTTCCCCAACGTGGTATACGTGGCTTGAGCAAGGCCGGGGCGGAGCGCCATCTGCAGACGTGCTCAACCGCTTGGCCACCGGCCTTTTGCTAACCGAAGTTGAACGCGAACACCTCTTTATCCTTGCGCGGGGTCATGCGCCTGAAATCCGCTACCGGAAGCACCACGGTATTACGGAACGCTTGCAGCACGTTCTTGATGGCATGCCGTTCACACCTGCGACCATCCGTACAGCCACCTGGGACATCGTCGCATGGAACAGGGCCGCTACCTTGCTTCTTACGGACTATGCGCAACTCCCTCCTGAGAGACGCAACATCCTGCGTCTGATATTCAGTGAGCCACGCGTGCGTTCCGCCCAAGAGGACTGGCAAGCCGTCGCACGTTATGTTGTCGGATCATTCAGGGCTGATGTTATCCGCGCAGGGGCATCAAGGGAGATTAACCGCCTTGTTACGGAACTCTCGGCTGAGAGCCCGGAATTTGATGAGCTCTGGCGGGACAATGATGTTGTAGGACCTGGTGACGGCATCAAAAGGCTACACCACCCGGATCTAGGTGCTCTGAGCCTGGAATTCTCCAGCTTTTCGGTGGAAGGTCGGTCAGATCTCACGATGACGACCTATCATCCGGCAAGCGAACAGGAAATGATCCGAGTAAGATCCTTCATAGACGCTCGGTGAATTCAGAGTGATAAGGCGATCTTTGTCGGTCATTATGTATAAACATACATAATTATAGCCTAGATGATGAAGTTTTTAATTTATATTGGATTGTCGTCGCTGCGGAGTGCGGTGATATATTACCACGATACAGTCTTTCCGTACCTGTCAATAAAGCGCAGGCCTGGTATTCCTTGTTGCGCAATTAATGTTTTGACCAGCTGCGGGATCGTTTCCTCAATGGTAAATGTCGCTTCCGGCCCACCCAGTGCGGTACGGATCCAGCCCGGCGCCATTAATACTAACGAGCGACCATTGGCATGACGAGCAGCATAGCAGCGCATATACTGGTTGAGTGCCGCTTTACTGCCCCGGTAAACCTCGTGACCGCCCCGCTCATTATTGGAAACGCTACCCTGTCCAGACGACATGACTCCGATCAGGCCGTCGGGACTTACCAGATCTTGCAAGCCCTCCACGGCACGCATAACGCCAAGTACATTGGTCAACATGACTCTCATAAACTCATCTGTTGATACTTCCGCGATAGTCTCGCCTTGATTGTAGTTAGCTGTTCCGCCGTTGATGAACAGCATATTATGAGTGCGTCCGGACATTTTGTCGCGCAGTGCGGCGATCTGTGTGGGTTGGGTGAAATCGAGCTCTTCAATCGTGATCTGGGTCTGATTGGCGTCGGCCAGATCGTGTAATCCGGTCCGAGTAGTGCCACGCACAGTGCCGACGACGTGCCATCCTTCTTTTACGAATTCGGCCGCCATCGCTAGCCCAAGGCCACGTGACGCTCCAACAAGCAGGATCGATTTTTCTTGTGGGTATGACAGGCTGTCCATGCCGTGATTCCTTTGTGTTATTCCCTCAATATATGTAGATCACAGACATTCGCCAGATGCTTCTTATGCAAACAATAATTGCGTGTAAGGCCACTCCAAAACGGAATGGATACTTGATGACGACGCCCGATTTAAATCTTCTGACTGTATATTCCCCGGCGACTTTTTGAACGTCATCACGCTCATCGTGCAGCCGTCAGCATTTCTTTTTTTGGGCTTTTTTAGAAACGCGGATCGGAGCGGCAATCAGTTATCTGACTGGCAGAGAAAGCCAATATATTCTGCAGGATCGCTTCACAGCTGGGGGCACGATTTTTTAAAAATCGCAATGATCATGCCGCCATGCAACGGAAGTTCAGATACAACATAACGTCGATCTTCTTTTAGATAATTCGTCAGTGAGCGTAGGTTGCCGCGAAAATGTCCTACATTATCCAAAACCACAATCGCGTTATTAGACAATTTTGGTTCGACCAGTCGCAGGATATCCATTGCCAACGTGGGCCAGCCATCAAGCAAAAGAAAATCCACCTCGCATGCGAGATTTAAAAGCGTCAAACGCGCATCACCCTCACGGACTTCGGCATAGGTGCTTAAGCCTGCAGCAGCGATATTGGCACGGGCAGAGACGACTTTAGCAGCAACCATTTCCGTCCCAATAAGACGTCCGCCAGTCTGGCTATCCCGTATCGCTGCAGCAAGGTAAATACTGGATACCCCGAACGACGTGCCAAACTCGACAGCGCACTGCCCCCCTCGCGACCGGAGAAGCATGTACAAGAATTCACCCTGCTCGCGATCGATTGGGAGAAGCTTGTCATCATAAAAACTCATTTTTTCTTTGAAATTGATTGAACGCCCCATCAATAACGCAGGCAACTGCGGCAGATAACGCTTCAGTAATTGCGCTCTCTGAGCATTTGCAGTCGTGATGAGAGTGTCGATTACACGTTGGGCAACAGGATCAAGAACTGTGAGCCTGTCTGCAAAGACCTTCGAGGATTGCCTTTTTTTCGTCATTCAAACTCTCCTTCCCTCAAGACCTAGCATCTCAATGAAAGGCGGATATAAAGCGTTTAGGCCATTATATATCGCTGAGCCGCCATATGCATGCAACGATCCCACTCGCCGTACCCATGCCCTCCGGAAGCCTGTTAGTCGCAGCAATGGGCCGTCAGTCCATGGAGCGAACCTCTCCGCCACACCGTCATTCTGAAGGTCAGTTGCTCGGCTCTCTGAAAGGTTTATTGACAGTCGGAACCGATGCGGGCCTCTGGATCGTACCGACAGTTCATGCCGTGTGGTTTCCGCCGAATACGGTACATTGGAACCGCTCTCACGGCCCGATGGAGGGATGGACGGTTTATATTTCCGAGGAAGCCTGTCGAAATCTGCCGTCACAGGCGTGTACGATCCGAAATTCAGGCCTATTATTAGAGGCCGTAGTACGCGCAGCAAGTTGGAAAACCGGGCCATACGATGAAGCTTCACATCGAATTGCTCGTGTTATTTTGGATGAAATCTCGACATTGCTTTCCGAAGATTTTTGTTTGCCGTTCCCGCGTGATCCAAGAGTCAAACGCGTAGCTCAGGCCTTAATTGATAACCCTTCCGATGCACGTGACGTTAAGACATGGGCATCGTGGGCTGCGGTGAGTGAGCGCACGCTCAGCAGACGATTTGTACAGGAAACAGGATTTAGCTTCAGGACCTACAGGCAGAGGGCGCGACTATTACGTTCTCTGGAGATGCTTGCCGAAGGCCAATCCGTAAACCTCATCGCGCTTGACTTGGGTTATGCAACAGCAAGTGCATTTATTGCCGTGTTTAGTCAGGTTTTCGGAAAAACTCCCGCCGCCTATCGTGAAAAAATGTATTTGCGCGGCAACGGCTAGGCTCAGGACTCATCGCCAAAAAATGACGGTCGGGCATCTGTCATAGCGTATTGCGACCCGTCGCCAGTCCTTGAGACGCCTGAACATGATCTCGATGCGATTGTGGCGTTTATATTTCCGCCTGTTGTATTCAACTGGTTCCGCAGGATTTCCGCCCCAGAATACAGGGCTTTATCCCTTCTCTTCCAGGGCGTCCCAGAACCAGTCGGCGCCATACCCACAATCTTCCAGCATCCATTGTGCTACAGAAAGACTGCCCAGCTGCACAGAGGCCGCGCTGCAATCACTCACCTGTCCCGCAATCATAAAAGAGCGCAGCGGTCGTCCGTTCTGATCCGTGATCGCATGCAGCTTCGTGTCCGTGCTGCCTTTTATCTGCCCGGTCAGGCGGCCTGGATCCCCTTTTTTAACCGCAGGCTTGAGGCCGTGCGGTGCGCTTTGAGATACGTCGCATCAATCATGATGGTCCGGGGCTCGGCTTTCGCAGCAGGCAGGCCATCCATCATCTACATGAAAATGCTCATGTCGCCCCAGCGCTTGCAGCGGTTGTACAGCGTCTTGTGTGGAGCGTATTCCCGGGGTGCATCACGCCAGCGCAGACCATTGCGGTTCACAAAAATGATGCCGTTCAACATGCACGGCTGCCTTGGGGAAGTTGACCGCAACAAGGCAATCCAACGAATGATGATTTTCAATCGACTCAAGACGCAAAGGGGGAACCATCAATCAGTATGATAAAAGCCCAACATCATAAGCTCGACATATCAATCAACGCCTCTTTGCTCCCTCCATTTTCAATCTCATAGGGCTGGCGCAACTATCCGACACCAAGTATGGACCCCCGCCGTGGATCTGAAGCGCCATGATAGCTATATTGTCAGTCGACCGAGAGCGAAGCGGCAGCAATGCACTTCCATTGGTCCAGCGCATCGTACCGTTTTCGACATTGTTCCATCCAGGTAGATCAGTGTCATGCAAATGGGAGATCAACGTCGTCGACGTATCAGATTCAAAAAGCTTTATATTGCCGACCAACACACCAAGTATACGGCGATCATCCACAAAAGGACCGATCACATCGCACGGCCGGCTGGCATTGGACAAAATACGAACGGACCTTACGCCAGAAGGGATCTTGAACATGACCCGATCTTTCGCCTTGCGGATAGGATGAAGAATTTGCCCGGCTTCAGTGACAAGACGTAACCCATCTTCGTATGTCAGAATCGCTGCTTGCGACCGCCCCGAATATTCGACGTGATCGGCCCGTGACTGAAGGTTACGAAACAGAGGTTCAACAAAATGGCGCGAAACATCGAGAGGGGCCGCCGCATCATCCCAAGTTAAATTACGGCTCTGCCTAATTGAGACAACCGGACCGTTCTGATCGAAGCCGCGTCTGTTACCGGTATCGAGGTAGCTTTCAGTTAATACACCATCGGCCATAATGACAGAGTGCTCCTCTGTCTCCACATGATAATAATCGTAAGATACTATGCTTTTATCGAAAAAAATCGAACGCCCGTTAACAAGCATGCGGACCGGGACGAACCGACCGTCAAGAAACAGACAATGTTCTGATGTAATGAGCATGTCTTTGTAAGGGACGTTGTGTGCAATCGCCCCTTTCAACAGACGCACCGGATAGCCAGCTTCATCATCCGGCAAACGCACATGAACGATTGCACGCGATTGCCCCACCCACGTTACCTGCCTGATGGTGCCCTCTGTTACGTCGTCATCAAAGGCAACAATATGATCGCCGATTTGGATCTCTTCTACGGGAATATCGCCTCTGACCGTGCGTATACGGCTTCCCCTGCAAAAGCAGGCCCCTCCAGATACGCTCAGAATGGCAGTGTTGCTTCCGTAAGTCTTACCAAAACTCTGAGACCCGCCACTTCCGGCAACAACTGTATCTGAAAGATTCGGAAGGGCAAAATTCGTAGTGCCATTACCGCCATAAGTTGTGCCTAAAAGAGAAAAAAGCGCCACATTTTGCCCAATGGGCAGCAGTGCGCCATTCGCCAGTACCCACCCCTGAGGAATGGAGGCCGCTGATCCTGCATAGGCACGGATTTCACCCATGACGGGACCATTATCGCTACCTGCATTAGGATAAGCACCGTCGACACAGATAATGTAATTCAGTGCAAGCCCGGGAGCACGATTGTCAAAGGACGTGCCTTTACCTCCATCGGACACAGGGACGTTCGCATTACTCAGCGAGACTGTCTGCTTTCCTACAACAGCCCCCAGTTTTAACGTGCTGGATGTCCCGATAATGCTGCGCCCAGTCAGATTAGGTAGCGCAAATGTTGCCTGTCCATCTCCGCCATAAGTGGTGCCAATTACCGCATATAACTGGGGGTATTCGGCGATAGGCAGTAATTGCCCAGCTGCTACAAGAAACTGCCCACCAGAGATCATGAAGGTTGACCCCGCAAAAGCGTCAACCTCTCCCACAAATCCCGGCGAAGACGAGTCACTCGTCACGCGAATGAGATAATTGACGTTCAGTGAAGGTTGAGCGTTATTCACTGATTGGCTGACGCCACCCAATGCCGGCGGCAATTGGTCGTCGGTCAGCGTGGTCTGGCTTTCGCCAGTCACCTGTCCCAAAGACGCACTGCTTTGGCTTCCTACTTCTACTTTTCCTGTCAGATCTGGAAGATTGAAATTCTGACTACCATCTCCACCATATATCGTACCAAGAAGAACAAACAACGACTCGTTGCCCTTAATGGTAAGAAGCTGACCCTGATCCTTTAAGGTGACTGACGTTAAAATATTGTCAAAAGCAAAGGTTCGGATCATTGCTATCGGCATATCCGAGGAGCTTGCGGCAGATAGAAAGCTGCCGCTGACGACAATCGCCTGCGTCAACGTTATAGTCTGCTGATTATTGTCAAATCCCCCAGTAGTCATACAGATGCGCGCCTTTGATACTTTTTCCTGTCGTATTTGGCGTAATAAAAGATCACATACACAAATGCATCTCTGTAAAATGGACTGTTTTTAAAAGACATTTATCCAGTTTCGATCTCAGCCTCAAAAAAAACAAGTCGAAACATGAATCTCACCAAAAATGCGACAAAGGGATTTCCTTCATCCGGCAGACCTCTAAAGATGATGCCTGATCATTTTGTTGGGCATTTGTATGACATACGCTGACTTTACATCCTCCGATCACAAAACCGTGCCAACCTACACAGTTGATGATTTGATGGCATTGCCGAGCTTCCTTCAGTGCCTGAATTTCTGTAACCAGCAACTTCTGTCGATCCACAGGCAAATGCCGCGGGAAGTCCGCTATGTCGCTGATTTACGTCGCTGGGTTATGACCCACGGCGCACTTGCATTGCATTTTTCACACCAGATTAATCCGGATCTTCCACCACTCACGGCAACCAATCTTTTTCGTGAGGTCGAACATACGGGAATAGCCAGTCCCAATACGGTCACGAGCTATCTGAAAGAAATTCATACACGAGGTTATATCACCTTGCTGCCCAAGGCAGACCAGCGTGTGCGGGCCTATGCCATGACAGAATTTTCCGAAAAAATGTTTTATCTCTATCTTCAGATCAATCTGCAGGGACTGGATCTGATCGATGGTGCCGGGCGTGCTGACATCGCCAGTACAGATCCGCGAATTTTAACCCACATGCACCCGATTTTTGCGCGGCACATGCTCAATGACCCGGTCTATTATGCGCCCCCGCCGTCGATTGCCCCCCTGGTCAACACAACGATTGGAATCTCTATTCTCAATGAAATGACACGAGCACAAAAAGAGACGCCGTCAGACGCCAGCCGCGTTTATATTGCTCTTGGTAGCGCCAGTGCAATGGCCAAACACTATGGTGTTTCTCGCGGAAACGTCGCCAGATTGCTTTCAAAAGTACAAAATGCTGGCCACTATGGACAAGATGACCGAGGCACGTGGATTTCAGAACAACTGTTGCAAGACCATTATGTTCTACAAGCCCTCAAAATGGCTCATAGCGCATCAGCCTTCATCGAAGCACAGAAGCTGAGAAGCGAGGAAGCCTCCATGAGGCAACTACCGATTTCCACATGAACTGATAGCACCTGCCGGATGGCTGTATTCTCTAGGAAAAAGCTTGATCAAAGGAATACTGCTGTTGAATCGTCTTAAATTTTTAGTCCCATGTTTTAATGATTGCGATTGATGAATTTTTCTGACTCTGAAGTCCATATTTTGCCGATGCATTCGCAAGGTGTGAGGCCACTCAGGGCCTTGAACCTTCGCCCTTCGCTACACCGAGCGTCTGACTAAGGCCGGGATCAAGCCGTACGTCGGCAGTGTCCGGCAATTCATACGACCGCGCGCTCTGGCCGAGACCGAGAAGCCGTTCTACGCCGCTATAAACCACGTCCACATGGCTGCGTAATTTACACAGACCGGTCTCCGAAAATCCCGAAGTGTTTCAGACTGCCTCAGAGACAGCCGTTATGCAGTTCGGGAGACGTTACGTTCGTCCCATAGTGTCCGAAACGTGGTGGCCAGATTGAAATCGAGACGTGAAATATCGACCATGATCATTTTGATTATCAAAACCATCAATTTGCCCGATAATGGGAAAAATTCCACTCTTCCTGTCACCCTAATTCACCACATGCATGAGAGATCCGGACATGAGCCAGCATCGCGTCGCCGTTATTCAGGCGGGAACCAGTCTTTTCAACACTCCTCAGACACTGGATCGGATGGAGGCCCATTGCGAAGCGGCTGCGGCACAGGGCGTTGAGCTTGCAGTGTTTCCCGAGGCGTATGTTGGCGGGTATCCAAAAGGGCTAAGTTTCGGTGCAATTCTGGGAAGCCGTTTTCCAGAAGGACGTGAGGATTATCTGCGTTACTGGAAATCTGCCATTGACGTGCCAGGAGCAGAAACGGCGCGGATTGGCTCGTTTGCAGCGAAAATGAAGGCTCACC
>NZ_BJMK01000028.1 GCF_006539125.1 Gluconobacter sphaericus NBRC 12467 | reverse complement strand
TTCAAGACGCAGACCGAAAACGCCCCAAAGAACCGTCAATCAAACCGCAAAGACCTAGAAATTACCGGCCAAGCACATCAACCAACGGTTCTTCGATCCCTACACTTCGTCTGTTAAAACTCCATCCCGCCAGACGCGGTAAAGCGGCAGGTCGGTCCGGATGTCGAGGTTACGTCCCAGCGCCGGGGTATCATATTCGCCGGGTTGGGACATGCCGACGAGGGGGCAGGGCTTGGGGTTCAGGCGGCAGAATTCTGCGAAATCATCGGCATATGCTTTGGGGAGGATGACCAGATTGGCCTGGATGAAACCTGCGGCCATGCCTGCGGTGACGGTTCCGGCCGTGTTGGACCGGCACAGCGCGCGGACGTCTTCGGGCGATGTGTGGAAAAGGGGAGGGATCGGCAAAGCGGATTCAGGCATCGTTTGCGTCCTTGTTCGCGGCAGACAGGCCGGGCGATGGCAGTGATGGTTCCGGGAGGCTAACAGTCGTTGCGTTCTGGATTCAAATCATCAAAATAAATGTTGATGTATAAATATCCGTTATGGACCTTTTTGCGCTTAAATCTTTTGACGGCATTGCAGTGGAATGTTCAGAATGAATGATCCGGAATAAAAAATCCGACGCTTTTGGATATTGTATGCATCATGAAACGAACTGCTTCTCAGGCGCCCGGCAGGCTGGATCTTCCGTGAGCGGATGTTCTGGCGCATGACGACGTCGCCTGTGCGTCTTGCTCTGGGGAGCGCGATCGGGACCACGTTCGAATGGTATGATTTCATGGTTTACAACACGCTTGTGGCGCTCGTGTTCAATCATGTCTTTTTTCCTGAGGCGCTGCCGTGGATGGGCACCCTTCTGGCGTTCTCAACCTATGCCGTGGGATATGTGTCGCGGCCTTTGGGCAGTGTGATCTTTGGTTGGCTCGGGGACCGGACGCAGGCATGTTCTCATGCTGACGCTGGCGCTTATGGGACTGACGACGGGTCTGATTGCATTGTTGCCCGGTTATGCGCGGCTTGGGGCGATCAGTCCGGTTCTGCTTGTTCTACTGCGGTTTTTGCAGGGGATCGCATTAGGCGGAGAGTGGGCCGGCGCGCTCCTTCTGACGGCAGAACAGAATTCGGAAACGGCGATGGGCATGGGGGCGACATGGTCCCAGCTTGGGCCTGGGCTTGGAACGGTTCTGTCCGCAGGGGTGATCTGGGGCGTGACGCGCTCCATGGATGTCGCGTCTTTTCAGGACTGGGGATGGCGTCTGCCGTTGTTTCTGAGCCTGCTGCTTCTGGCGGCCGGATGGGTGGTCAGGTCTTCCCTTTCAGAGCCGCCCCAGTTTGCCGAACGCAAAGCGCGGGGTGAGGTTTTGGCCAACCCTGTGGGCGCGGTTCTGCGTCATCATGGGCGCTCCCTGCTGATCGCCGCCAGTACCCGGATCGGGCCAGATGTCCTGTATGCGCTGCTGACGGTTTTCAGTCTGAGCTATGTGACCCAGACAGGGGAGCTCACGCGGTCTGCGGCGCTGATGGCCGTGTTCGCGGGATCGGCCTGGGGAGTGATCGTCACACTGCTGGCGGGGCGGTTCAGCAACTGCTGGGGGGCGAAACGGATTTTCCTTGTGGGGACGGTGTGCGCCCTGCCTGCCGCGTTTGTGTTTTTCTGGTGTGCGGCTTCCCATCAGGCGCTCCTGCTGGGCTTCGGGATCTGTCTTGGGCTTTCGGTTCACGCCATCATGTATTCGGTTCAGGGCGCGCTCATCAGCCAGCAGTTTCCGGTCGAGGTCCGCTATTCCGGCTCTTCGATCGCCTATACCTGCGGCAGCCTTGCGGGGGGCGGGGCTTTTGCGCCGCTCATCATGGTGACGCTGTTCAGGGCGACGCATCTCGAACTGTCGATTTCTCTTTATGTGGTTGTGGCACTTCTGGTTTCCGGTGCGGGCGCGATGCTGGCCCGCGGGACGCGCTGAGTGTGTCTGACTGATTCCAACAGGAACGTTGAAATATGGAAATTTTCTATCCCGATCTGACTGCGGTCAGGGAGGTTATTGTGGCGGGCTGGGCCGGGCGGGATGCGGCGGATGTGCAGCATCATATTGACGAGCTGGCTGCCCTTGGGGTGGCACCGCCTTCGGACGTGCCGCTGTTTTACCGGGTCGGGCATGAAACCCTGAGCACTGCGCCTGTGATTGATGTGTTGGGCAGCCAGACTTCGGGCGAGGTCGAGCCGGTTCTGCTGCGGACGCAGAGCGATCTTCTGGTGGGGGTGGGATCCGACCATACGGATCGTGAGAGTGAAGCCTATAGTGTGGCGTTGTCTAAGCAGGCCTGTCCCAAGGTCGGCGGTCGGACTTTCTGGCGGTTTGCGGATGTGGCGGATCGATGGGACGAGATGGTGCTGCGCTCTTTTACGGCTGAAAGAACGCCCTATCAGGAAGGTCTTGCGGCGTCTCTGCTCAATCCGCTGGATCTGGTGGCGCGCTGGGAACAGCGTGAGGGCCGGGTCTTCGGGCCTGGGAGCCTGATGTTCTGTGGAACCGCTCCTACACTCAATGGGATTGTCCGGACGGAGAGCCTTACCGTCGAGCTGTCTGACCCGCGGACCGGGAGTGTGCTGTCGCATCAGTACTCCATTCGGGAGCTTCCCGTGGTTGCGTGAAGGGGCTTTTGGGCATGGACAAGCGGGAGCGGTATGCCATCATTCCCCCTTGCGCTTCTTTACCTTGGAAAACCAGCACTATGAGTTTGTGTTTCATTACACAACAGATCCATCCTGATGCCGTAACCTGTCTGAACGAGGCCGGCATCACGACCCGTTATGCCACGGAACCCTCGATGGAGGCGGCGATTCGCGAAATCGGCGACGCGGATGCAGTGATTACGCGCGATCTGGGACTGAGCGAAGAGGCGCTGCGCGCCGCGCCGAAACTGAAAATCATTTCCTGTCACGGCTCCGGTACCAACCGGATCGCCAAGGCTGCCGCCGCGGAACGGGGCGTTCTGGTGACGAATGCACCTAATACCAACAGTCGGTCCGTTGCGGAAATGACGATCGGGCTTCTGCTGGCGGTCATGCGGCGTCTGTGCGAGGCGGATCGTGCCGTGCGGGAGGGGAACTGGGCGTTTCGTTATACAAATAACGGCACGGAACTGCACGGACGGACGATCGGGCTCGTGGGGTTCGGCGCCATTGCCCGGCATGTCGCACAGGTTGCGGGGCACGGGTTGGGAATGCATGTCGTGGCGTGGTCTCCGAGCGTTCCGGCCGAAGTGTTTGAGGCCGCGGGTGTAGAGCGGGCGGAGAGCCTTGAAGATCTTCTGGGCGTCTCGGATGTGCTGTCACTGCATCGTCCGGCGCAGGGGAGCGGTCAGCCCACGATTGACGCTCAGGCGCTGTCCCGCCTGAAGAAAGGCGCGGTTCTGATCAATACCAGCCGTGGCGGGGAAGTGGATGGTCCTGCGTTGGCGAAGGCTCTGGAGACGGGGCATGTTGGCGGAGCGGGGCTGGACGTGATGTCACCCGAGCCTCCGCTGGCGAATGATCCGTTGTTAAGGGCGCCGAATGTGGTTCTGACGCCGCATATCGGTGCGACGACGGAACAGGCGCTGCGCCGTATGGCCATGCTGTGTGCGTCGCAGGTTCAGGACGCGCTTGCTGGACGTCTGCCGCCGCACCGTCTCTGAAGAGTTGAGTTCCGCGCCCTTCCGTTTCGGGAAGGGTGCGGAAGACGCTCAGAGAGCGCCGAGGCCGCCGCCGCCCGGTGTCATGAGGACGAGAACATCGTTCGCTTCCAGAACCTGAAGGCCTTTGCCTGCAAGCTTCCGGCCTGAGGCGGTTTCGACCCTACCTGCCGCGCCGTCCTGTCCGCCGAGTGCGCCACGTGCCGGATGATCGACGCGGTCAAATGCGGCCAGCAGCTCGAAGGGCTGTTTCTGGGTGGTGCCGATCTTCATAATCTGCCCGTCGCCACCTTTTGTCTGGCCCAGACCGCCGCTATTTTCGCGCAGTTCTTTTTCCCAGAAAATGAGCGGGCACTGGATTTCCGCAATTTCAATCGGGGTGCCATGCACGCCGGATGGAAAGGCCGTGGCGGACAGGCCGTTCAGGCCGGGCCGGGCCCCGGTGCCGCCATTGGTCGTGATGGCGAGCGCGTAGGTCTGGGACGTGGTTGCTCCCTTGGGGAACCACTGTCCGCGCACGGCAATGTTCCACAGGCAGGATGTGCCTTCTGCCGGAACGCGCTCGGGCAGGGGCGTGCGGAGGCATCCGAACACCATGTCCGGCAGCATCTGTCCGATGACATGCCGCGACGAAACGGGGGCCGGGCGCTGGGCGTTCAGGACGGAACCTTCTGGTGCCTCGACGTGATAGGGAGCCAGTGAGCCTGCGTTGTTGGGGACATCCGGCGAGATCGCGCAGGCCAGCCCGAAGACCGTATAGGCGCGCGTATAGGCCATCGGGACGTTAATCCCGCGCCCGACAGCCGGCGGGGATCCGTCATAGCTGACGCTGACGCGTCCCTCTTCGACTGTGAGCTTTGCCTTGAGCGTGAGCGGGGCATTGTAGCCGTCGATGGTCATTTCATGGGACCATGTGCCTTGCTGAAGACCTGCTATCTTGTCGAGGACGGCCTGGCGGGAGCGTTCGATGATGAAATCGGCCAGCGGTTCGAGGCTGTCGAGATGGAACTCGTCCATCATGTCGCACAGGGCGCGGACGCCGACATCATTGCAGGCTGCCAGAGAGTAGGTATCGCCTTCCGTATCCACCGGCAGGCGCGTATTGGCGCGGATCATGGCCATCAACGTCTCGTTGACCTGTCCCTGATCAATCAGCTTGAGCATCGGGATCGAGAGGCCTTCCATGAAGACGTCCGTTGCTTCCGGCCCGTTGCCCAGACCGCCGATATCCATCAGATGGCTGGTGCAGGAAAACAGTCCGATCAGACGGCCTTTGTGGAACGCCGGGGTCGTGATGACGAAATCGTTGAGATGCCCCGTTCCCATCCACGGATCGTTCGTGATGTAGGCGTCGCCCTCTTTCATGGTCGAGACGGGGAAGTGACGCAGAAAATGGCCGACGGATTCCGCCATGGAATTGACGTGGCCCGGCGTGCCCGTCACGGCCTGCGCGATCATCCGGCCTTGCAGGTCGAAAATACCGGCCGAGATGTCCTCGCATTCGCGGACGATGGGGCTGAAGGCGGTGCGGATCAGAACCTGGGCCTGTTCGCCGACCACGGCAATCAGGCGGTTCCACATGATCTGGAAGTCGATTTCCTTATGGGAGTGCGCGCTCATCAGACGGCGTCCTTCATGTCCAGAATGATGTTGCCGCTGCCGTCCAGATGGGCGGTGTAGCGGGAGGAAACGTAGGTCGTGGTTTCTTTTTCGGCGATCAGGGCCGGGCCTGGGACACGGCTGCCGGGTCCCATGTCCATCCGTTCGTAGACCGGGAGGGCGACATGCGTGCCGGTCGCGCCGTCGAAAAGTTTCCGGATGTCGGCGGAGACTGCGTCATGCAGGGCCGGGGCGGCCTTGAATGGCGGGTATTTCCGCGGGGTGGTTGAGACGCTGACGGACCAGTTCAGGATTTCGACAGCGGCATGGGGGATGACGCGGGCAAACTGACGGGCATATTCCGCTTCGAAGGCGTCCCGCAGGGCCGAGAGATGGTCGCTGCTGATGGCGCCGTCGGGCAGCGTGACGATGATTTCGTGTCCCTGTCCCACATAGCGCATGAAGGCTGCGCGCCGGATGTGAAGCGTTTCCGTCCGGGCGTCGTCCTGCACCATACTGTGCGCGGCCTGCGTCATGTCGTCGAGTAGAGCCGAGACTTCCGCTGAATTGAAGCTGTCGTCCAGACGCATGGGGAAGGAACGAACCAATTCGAACGAGACGGGGGCGGCGAGGAAGCCCACGGCCGAGCCGACGCCTGCGTTCGAAGGAATGACGAGGCGCCGGATTCCAAGCTTTTCCGCGACGCGCGCGGCGTGAAGCGGGGCTGCGCCGCCGAAAGCGATCATGGTATGGTCGCCGATGACGGCGCCACGTTCGGCGGCATGGACGCGCGCCGCACTGGCCATGTTTTCGCACACGATTTCATAGACCGCATGGGCGGACATTTCTGCCGACAGCCCAAGCGGGGTGCCGATATCGGTCAGAAGCGCTTCGGCCGAGCGATCCGGCTGGAGCTGGATGCTGCCGCCCGCGAAATTCTCCGGGCGGATCAGGCCGAGCATCACGTCCGCGTCCGTAACGGCGGGGCGCGTGCCCCCCAGCCCGTAACAGGCGGGGCCTGGAACGGAAGATGCGCTTTCCGGCCCCACAACGACGCGCTTCATCGCATCCAGATGGGCGATGGAGCCGCCGCCCGCGCCGATTTCGACCATTTCGATCACGGGAATGCGCAGAGGCAGGCCGGAGCCTTTCATGAAGCGGGCCGTGCGGTCTACTTCAAAGAAACGGGAGGATGCGGGTTCGCCGTCTTCGATCAGGCAGACCTTGGCGGTTGTGCCGCCCATATCGAAGGACAGGACGCGGTTTTCGGCCAGACGCTCGGCGCATTGGGCGGCGAAAATCGCACCACCCGCCGGGCCGGATTCCACCAGGCGGACGGGGAACTGGCGCGCCGTTTCCAGCGCGGTCAGGCCGCCGCCGGAGGTGACGAGATAGAGCGCCCCCCCAAACCCCTTGGCGTCAAGGGCTTCCCGCAAGCGCCCCAGATAGCCCGCCATCAGGGGCTGGACATAGGCGTTCGCCACTGTGGTGGAGGTGCGTTCATATTCCCGTATTTCGGGGCAGACGTCGCTTGAAATGGAAATAGTGATGTCCGGCATCGCCTCCTGAAGAAGCACCTGTACGCGCCGTTCATGGGCCGGATTGGCATAGGCATGAAGGAAGGCCACCGCGATGCTCTCGACGCCAGCGTCGCGAAGCTGGGGCACGAGAGCCATAACAGCGGCTTCATCCAGGGGAAGCTGAACGGTGCCGCGGGCGTCCATGCGTTCGGGGACGGTGAAGCGCAGGTCGCGGGGGACGAGCGGGCTGGGCTTTTGCAGCATCAGGTCATACTGGTTGAAGCGGCTTTCGGTGCCGATTTCCAGAATGTCGCGGAAGCCCTGCGTTCCGATGAGGGCCGTGCGGGCGCCCCGGCGTTCGATGATGGCATTGGTCGCAAGGGTCGTGCCATGCACGAAGACTGTCACGTCGGGAAAACGTAGTCCGGCATCTTCGATCACGAGGCCGATGCCGCTCATGACTCCTTCTTCGGGAGCAGCTGGCGTGGTGAGGACCTTGCGGGTCAGACGTCCCTGCGGTGTCTGGAGGACTACGTCCGTGAATGTGCCGCCGATATCAGCGGCGAGACGGATTTGTGAACTGTCGACCATGCCTGTGTTTTCCGTATCGGGTTAGAGTGCAATAGGATATCGGGAAGAGATGTTGGCTGACGGAGAGGACGAGCCATGAAAGTTGGAAAAGCCGGAAGCCGCGCGCCAGTAATTCCAGATGTTGCGGATATGGAACGGGCCTTCATCGTGTCGTCGTCGCATCTCGCCGTTCCGGGAAATGAGGATCTGAGCGAGTTCGAATTTGCTCTTACTGTCGTGAACCATGCGTTTCATCGCTGGATGGCGCGGGGGATGGCGGCGGCGGGTCTGCCGGATCTCTCGGCGCTCGACACGCTCATCCTGCACAGTGTCAATCACAGGAACCGGGAGAAAAGCATCTCGGATCTGATGTTCACCCTGAATCTGTCCGAGAGGCATTACCTCAACTACGCGATGAAGAAGCTCGACGAACACGCGCTGATCCAGCGTGAGCGCCGGGGCAAGGAGGTTTTTGTCAGCACGACACAGAAAGGGCGCGACGTCTGCCTCGAATACGCGCGTCTTCGTCGGATCTGTCTGCTGGAGCATATTCCCCAGAACCGGGAAGTTGGGGATGTCACGATTGCCGAGGTCGCCAAGGCGTTGCGTGTGCTGACGGGATTTTATGAACAGGCATCCCGCTCCGCCGCGTCTCTCTGAACGTGGCGTCTCAGCCATCCGGGTGAATCCGGAAGAGCACGTCGTGATAGCCCACGACGCCGCCATCCCCGACCAGTGCTGGGCCGAGTGTGCCGTCCGCTGTGGCCGTGACGGGCAGGCGGAGGGGGCCTGCCTCGACAAATCCTACTATCTCGCCAGAGCGAACCGGGTGGGTTTCGTCCAGGCCGTTTGAGCGGAACACGCCCATCTCGGGGCTGGGAACGGGCGTATCTTTCGCTTTTGCGGGGTAGGAAATAGGGGGCGTTTGTTCCGGATTGCTGGTCGGTGCGGGGGGCAATGTCAGGGCAAGCGCACCCGCCCCATTTTTCAGAGAGACATGACGGACGTCGTGACGTCTCATCCGGTCAACGAGTTTGGGCAGGTCGTTCAGAAGGTCTTCAAGAAAAGTCATGGTGCGGACTTTCGCATGAGGGCTTCGAGATAATGCACGCTGACACCGCCTTCGCGGACGCCGGGTTCGTTCATCAGGCGCAGATGTAGCGGTGTGGTGGTGGCGATGCCGGTGATCTGCATTTCCGAAAGGGCAGCATGCATGCGGTTGAGGGCATCCGTACGGTCCGTGCCGTGGACGATCAGCTTGGCGATGAGGGAGTCGTAATTCGGCGGCACAACATAGCCGTCATAGAGATGCGTATCGATACGGACGCCGGGGCCGCCGGGCGCACGCCAGCTTTGGACTTTCCCGGGGGCCGGGCGGAAGCTCTCGGGGTCTTCGGCGTTGATGCGGCACTCGATGGCGTGGCCTTGCGTGCGGATGTCGGCCTGGGTGAAGGAGAGGGGCTCTCCCATCGCGATCAGGAGCTGCTCGCGCACAATGTCGATGCCGGTCGTCATTTCCGTAACGGGGTGTTCGACCTGAAGGCGGGTGTTCATCTCGATGAAAGAAAACGCACCGTCTTCGTACAGGAACTCGAAAGTGCCTGCGCCGGTATAGCCCATCAGCGTGCAGGCGTTTGCACAGCGCTCGCCCAGTTCGGCGATGGCCTGCGGGTCGATGCCGATTGCAGGGGCTTCCTCGACCAGTTTCTGGTGACGGCGCTGAATGGAGCAGTCCCGCGCGCCGAGCCAGACGGCATTGCCCTGCCTGTCGGCGAGAACCTGCATTTCGATATGGCGGGGATGCTGGAGGAAGCGTTCGGCATAGACCGACGGATTGCCGAAGGCGCGTCCTGCTTCTTCACGGGCCGTTTCGATAGCGTCGCGGAGGTCTGCTGCGGTCATCACCACGCGCATGCCGCGCCCGCCGCCGCCGCCCGCCGCCTTGACGATCAGCGGGTAGCCAATGGCGTCGCAGATCGTCTGGGCTTCGGACAGGTCGGTCGGCAGGGCGTCTTCCGTACCGGGCAGGCATGGGACGCCCGAGCGGCGCATCTGCTGCTTGGCGCTGATTTTGTCGCCCATCAGGCGCATGATGGCGGCAGTGGGGCCTGCCAGCGTACGACCTGACTGTTCCACCGCTTCGGCAAAATCAGCGTTTTCGGACAGGAAGCCGTAGCCGGGATGGATGATGTCGGCATTTGTCAGTTCGGCGGCGCGCAGGACGCGGGCAGCGTCCAGATAGCTGCCGGATGCCGCTGCCGGGCCGATGCAGATCGTTTCGTCCACGAGGCGCAGATGTGCGAGGCTGGCATCGGCTTCGGAATGGAGGCCGATGCTGTGCAGGCCGAGCAGGCGGCAGGCGCGCGTAATGCGCAGGGCGATTTCACCGCGATTGGCGATCAGGACACGACGGGGGACGGACACCGCGGGCTCACGCATCGAGTGGCTCCACGGTAAAGAGCGGCGTTCCGGGGGAAACAGCGTCTGCATTCGCGGCCAGCACGGTGACGATCCGGCAGGGGAATTCGGCCTCGATGCGGGAGAGTGTTTTCATGACTTCGAGAATATAAAGCGGCTGTCCTTCCGCTACGATGTCGCCAGCTTTGACGAAGGGCGGCGCATCCGGTGCCGGAGAGGCGTAGAACTGGCCGTGCATGGGGGCGTCGATTGTTGTTTCGGCTTTGGGCGGCGTGGAGGCTTTTTCGGGGACGGGAAGCGTAGCGGCTGCGGCCGCCGGGGCCGGACTCGTCGACCCTGGGCTGTTGTCCTGTTCCCCGCGGACCAGGCGGATATGTTCGCCGTCGCGGGAATAGTCGAGTTCGGTAATGCCCAGCGCCTGCATCCGGGCCATCAGGGCATCAAGGGTCTTGAGATCGGGGATCATGGGACGGTCTGTCTTCCGGTCTGCTTCAGGTCAGGGCGCGCAGGGCAATGCCGGCAGCTTCGAAGCCCGCGCGGACCTTGCGGGCGACGTCCACGGATTCCGCGTTGTCGCCATGGACGCAGATCGTATCAATGCGGGTCGGCAGCATTTTGCCGGAGATGGTTTCAATGGCGCCGTTCTGAACCATTCGGACAGCGCGGGCGGCTGCGAAATCGGCGTCATGCAGGACCGCTCCCGGTTCCTTGCGCGACACGAGATGCCCGTCTTCCGTATAGGCGCGGTCCGCGAAAATTTCCGAGAACACGGTCAGGCCCCGCTCGCGTCCAATGCGTTCGAGATGGCTCAGGGCGATGGCCATGATGGGAAGGTTCGGGTCTACAGCCTTGACCGCATTGACGATGGCCTCGGCGATGGCGGGGTCGCGTTCGGTCAGGTTGCCCAGTGCACCATGGGTCTTCATGTAGGTCATGCGATGACCCGAATAGGTGGCGAGGGCCTGGGCCGCACCCATCTGGTAGGCCACGATCCGTTCGATCTGCGCGGGCGTGAAGGGCATGACGCGGCGTCCGAAGCCCCACAGGTCCGGGAAGCCGGGATGAGAGCCGACAGAGACGCCTTTTTCGCGTGCGATACGGAAGGTCTCGGCCATGACTTCCGGGTCGCCGCCGTGAAAGCCGCAGGCGACGTTGGCGGAGGTCACGATGTCCAGCATCGCGCTATCATTGCCCATTGTGTAATGGCCGAAGCTCTCGCCGAGATCAGCGTTCAGGTCGATGGTTTTGACGGTCATGGTTTGGAACTCCCGGACATGCAATTACAGGGCATCAGAAAACGAGCTGTGTGCGGAGTGTGGCGATAGCGGCAGCAAGGCGCTTCAGATCTGCAGCCTCCTGCCGAATGATTTGCACTGCGTCATCGCGCGTGATGGTTTCGAAATGGACGGGTGCGCCGACGACTGTCTGGGACAGCAGGCGCAGGTCCGGCGCGATGACGGTGGCGATTTTTGGATAGCCGCCGCAGGTATTGGCATCCATCATCTGGATGATCGGCTGGCCTGCGGGCGGCACCTGAACGGTTCCGGGCAGAATGCCGTGGGAAAACAGGCTGAGTGGCCGCGAGAGTTTCAGGGCGTCCTGCCCTTCCAGCCGATAGCCCATGCGGTTTGCGCTGGGGGTCAGGGTCCAGGCTGCGGCGTGGAATGTTTTCAGGCTTTCGGGCGTGAAGACATCGTGTTCGGCTGCGGGCAGGACGCGGATCCGGGTGCCGTCTGCTGGGGGAACCGGGCAGGGGCGCGCGAGGCCGTAGCCTGTGGCGGGCATGCGCAGTGTGGAGGCTGCGAGGCAGGAGAGGCGGTCGCCTTTCTGAAGGGCGCGCCCCTCAAGGCCGCCGAAGCCACCTTTGAGATCCGTCGAGCGCGCCCCCAGAACCGGGGGAACGTCCAGACCTCCCCGGAGCGTCAGATAGGCCCGGGCGCCCTGTTCTGGCGCGCGGAGCGTCAGGGTCTGGCCTGGTTTGGCGGTGATGGCCCAGTCGCGCGGGAGTTTCAGGTCGTCGAGCGTGGCGGGGCAGGCGGCACCAGTGACGGCAAAGGACGTCTCGGCGTGAAAGCGCACGCGGAAAGGGAAAAATACGATCTCGATCCCGGCAGCGTCGACCGGATTGTCGAGAAGCAGGTTGCCGTGGCTCAGGGCCAGACGGTCCATCGCACCGCCCTGCGCCACACCCATGGCCATGGCGTGAGGACGGCCGAAATCCTGGATGGTGTTGAGGGAGGAGCCGGTCAGGATTTCGATCATGAGGCCCTCACGAAACGGACGGTATCGCCCAGCCGCAGCAGGCCGGGATCGGGACGGAAGGCGTCGAACAGGCACAGATCCGTCCGGCCGAGGATATGCCAGCCCGACGGCGAGGTGCAGGGCATCACGCCTGCGTGGCCGCCGCCGATGACCACAGCCCCTTCCTCCACCCGCAGACGCGGGGAGTCGCGGCGGGGAATGGCCAGACGCGCGTCCAGTCCGGTCAGGTATACGAAGCCTGCCATGGCGCCGATGGCGGCAACGCTGTAGCGTGTGGCCATGTGGGCGTTGATGGTTTCTTCTTCCGTCAGGTTGGCGAAGCGGGCGACGAGCGCCAGATCTTCACCGAATTCACCGCCATAGACGACCGGCACCACGATTTCGCGGGACGGTACTTCGTCGGCGGAGGCCTGTGTCCAGACGGTCCGGAGCAGCTTTTCCATGGCGGAAGGGTCAGTCTGTACGGCGTCGAACGTGACGAGAAGGTTGTTGACGCCGGGAATCGTCTGCAGGACGTCCGGCCGGGTGTTCAGTTCGCGGCTGGTGGCCCAGATGCGGCGCTGTGTCGTGTCGCTGAACGGGCCGTCGGCGGCGTCCAGCAGGAGGCCGCCCGCGCCTGCCATGTGAATACGGGTCATGCGGTCTGATCCGGTTGGGAGCGGCCATGGAATGGCCGCCGGGGAAGGAGGGCAGCGGCCAGCGCGCCGCACAGGATGATGACGCCCGTAATGTAGAAAACGCCGTGGAAATTGCCGGTGGCCTGAAGCAGGTATCCGGTCATGATCGGGGCCAGGATGCCGAGACCGTTGGAGAAGGTCAGGGTCAGGCCGGTCGCGGAACCGAGGACTTCATCTTCCACAAGCAGGTCCGCCAGAAGGGCCATGTTGGCTCCCGTGCCGCCTGCCATGAAAGCCATGGAGACGGCGAGGAGCGGAATGATGGTCGTGGCCGTTTCGCAGAGCGGTAGAAACCCCATGGAAGAGGCTAGAACGAGATACAGGCAAACGACCTTGCGCCGTCCTCCCAGAGAAAGGTTAGATCCGCGAACGAGCGTTTCGCCAACCTTTCCTGCCGTGATCGAGAGAATGGCCGCGCCGACATAGCAGTAGGCCGTGTACGCTCCAGACTGGGCGGTGCCGAGATGCAGGGTCTGGCGCATGATGATTGGCAGCCAGGACATCAGCAGGAAGTTGGCGTAATTGGCGCAGCACTGCGCGATTACGATGCCCCAGAAAGCCGAAGAGCGGAACAGGGTCGGCACCGAAATCAGGGAAAAGGATGAGGCCTGTGTGCCGCGTGCCGGGCGCGGATGGGTCAGGAGCCAGACCACGGACCAGACCAGACCCAGCGCGCCGAGCAGCGAAAACGCTGGGCGCCAGCCATAATGGGCAATCAGCCAGCCGCCCGATGCGGCACCGCAGGCCAGCCCGATGGGGATGCCACCGATAAAGGCGGTCATCATCAGGCCGCGTTCGTGTAGGGGAGCCCACGCACGGACGACCTTGTTACCGAGTGCGAAGGTGGGGGCCTCTCCGATGCCTAGCAGGATCCGGGTGGCGATGAAGGCGGGGACGGTGGCGGTCAGGCTGCCCAGAATCATGGCGAGCGACCACAGGGCTACGGCGGCCGCGCCGATGATCCTTACGCCGAAGCGGTCCAGAAGGATCGCGCTGGGCAGATTGAGAATGAAATAGGACCAGAGGAAGCTGGAGAGAACCCAGCCGGTTTCCCCTGGTGTGAGGGCGAATTCATGGGCGATCTGGGGCATGCCTACGGACAGGGCGGCCCGGTCTCCGTAGCAGATCACGCACATGGCGATGGTGAGGGCGTATATGACGAACCGGAAAGGCCGGCGATCTTCTGGAACTGTCTGCAAGAAATGCGCCTCTTTCCGGTGGATCTTAGTCGGTCTTTTTTGCAAAAGTCTTAGAAAGTCAGACCGGTCTGGATATAGTACATGCCGCCGTTGAAGCCGTAAGGCGAGTAGTAGGCGTATTTGTATTCGTTGAAGAGTGGTGCTGCGGTCGCCTTGGGGACGCGGGTCGGATATTTGTTGCCGAGATTGTTTGCGCCTACCGTGACGCTCCATTTCGGCAGGATCTTGTAGCTGACGGACATGTTGGTTAGGAAGGCCGGGCGCTGTTCCATTGGAGCGGCGGTCGGACTGGCGAGGAAGATGATGGAGCCGTAGCGCTGTTCCTGCACCATGACGTTCCACTTGCCGTAGTTCCAGTTGACCGTGAGGTTTTCACGGTTCTTGGGCGCGGAGTGCAGAAGCATCTCTTCGGCATAAGTGTTGAACGTGGACAGGCCCATGTTTGCCAGAACGGTAGGTGTCTTGTTGCGGCTGCGAATTTCGTTGTCGGAGTAATTGAACGTGAAGTCGAAGCGGAACGTACCGGCGCGTTTGGTGTGCAGGGTGTAGTTGGTGTCGATGTCTCCACCGAAGGTCTGGGTATTGACGGGGTTGGTGTAATAAGATGCGTAGGTCACGTTATTCAGGCCAGATGCGGCAAGAATGTCGGCAACACCTGAACCACCGAGGGTTGTTGTGCTGGCCAGACGGTCGTTGATCGCGATGTAGTAAAGATTGCCTGTGACGTTCCAGTCCTTGAGGGGGCTGGCATCGATGCCGATGGTGTAGTTGCGGGAATATTCACCCTTGATATGACCTGCTCCAAGCGCCTTTGCGGCGGCGCTGCTGTTGGGAAGCTGGTCCACTGCGTAGTTGGCGAAGGGCGCATTATAGAAATAATAGGTCTGGCCCAGTGTGGGTGGGCGGTAGCCGGTATTGATGCTGGCGCGGACGGCCCAGTGTTTATTGAAGTTGTAGCGGGTTCCGATCGAGCCGGTGGTTACAGTGGCGAGATGGCTGTAGCTCGTCGCACGGCCACCCAGGGACCATTCCCATTTTTTGGTGACGTAGAAATCGAGATTGACGTTGCCGTCATAGATGTCACGTCCGCGATTGGTTACGGCCAGCGGGACGTTACCGGCATGATCGGTTGCGCCTAAGCCGGTCCACGAGGCTTCTTCGCCTCCCGTCATCTGGAAGGTGTCACGCCGGTATTCTCCGCCAAAACGCAGGGCGATCGGCTTGGGCAGCCATGAGGTGTGGAAGAAGCGTGATCCGCGCAGGCCTGTGGAAAGCTGGGACGTGATGGTCTTACCATCATAGAAGTCGCGCGGGCTGGCGTCACCCAGAGATATGTTGTTGCTGTCGAGGGTGGAATAGGCCTGATCGTCACGGCCGTAATTGACGTAGGCGTCCCAGGCGAAACCGAATTTATGGGCCTTGATACCGTTGTCTGTTTCGAAGTCGTACTGATCCATCCCGATATAGGGCTGCGCGCCATTGGGCCAGAGATTGATGTTCGTTAGGCTGTTTCCGGCGCTGCGGTAAGTTTCGGCAACATGAGCCTTGCGATGGCTGAAGGTCGAAGTGCTGTAGAGGCTCAGGTTTTCGTTCAGCGGGATCGCCATGTTTTCGCTGATGGTTTCCAGCGTCGATTTCGGAATTCCGAGGCCGCGCTGCACATCACGGCTGGCTGTTTCGTTGCGGGAATCGCCGACCGGATAGAGCTGTCCAACAAAAAGGCCGCTGCGATTGGTGGGAAGCTGATGGGTGACCTGCGCTGCCAGATCGAGATAGCCTCCGTTTTTGCCTAGTGCTGTGGCCCAGTCTGCGTAACCGTTCAGCGCCTGTCCGTCACCGGCATAGAAGCCGCTGTTCTGGAAATTGATGGAGCCGCCATGGGTGCGCTGCTTGAGGACGATATTGACGGCGCCTGCCAGCGCATCCTGACCATAAAGGGCAGAAGCACCTTCGGTAATAACTTCGATATGATCGATCGCCGAAATCGGGATCAGGGAGATGTCGGTGGGTTCGGTGCCCCAGTTCGGACCGGCATTGGCGTTGAAATTTGCGCCGATATGGCGGCGATGTCCGTTAACGAGGATTAGCGTGTCATCGGCGGACTGGCCGCGAAGCTGCATGGTCTGGATAAAGCCACTGTTTCCGACGCCGGATTGTGGCGGGGACGTAATGGATGCCGAGGCCTGGGCGAGGGCCTGCATGACATTGGTCTGTCCTGTAGCCAGAAGCTGGCTGCCGGACACAACCGTAACCTGTGTGGTGCCGTGAACCGGGGTGGACGGGTTCATCACGGACTGGCCAGTGGAAGCCGTCCCGGTGACGCGCATCTCTTCCGGATCTGATCTCGAAATGATGGATGTCCTGCGAGGGGATGGTCTGGCAGGGGGCGCGGTGACGCGCGCAGAGGAATTCGCGACCCGTCGGTGCAGTTTGTGCGCGGACTGTACCTGTGTCGTCGCTTTGGCGGAGGCGGCCTGTGCGGGCGGACAGAACGACACGAGCGAGCTCAGGGCCGCGCCACACATCAGGAAAGCCTTAGGTCCAAAACACTTGCTCATGGGCATCCCCTTTTCCGGCCTGTATGCGGCTGGTCATCCGAATATATGCTTTTCATGAGCAAATCACACACATAACGGAACGACAACTAAAATGTTTTTCTCAAGGAACAGATTTTTCTTATCTGCTGAATTGTGCGGGAAACAGATTGTTTCGATCCTATGCTCGCTGGCTGCAGGGGCGCGGGCAGTGCTTGAATGGACAAAAAAAATGAGCAAAAGTTTTAACGAGAGAAAATTTTTGTGTTTGTCGAGTCATGATTCCCGAACTCAGAACATTTGTCGTTGCTGCCAGGACGGAGAGTTTTGCCGCAACAGCCAAGGCGATCGGGGTGACGCAGTCGGCGATCAGCGCCCAGATCCGGCGGCTTGAAGAAGAGCTCGGCTACGATCTTTTTGAACGCACGGGCCGGTCCGTAACGTTGACGGCAGCGGGGAGCCTCATCCTGTGTCAGGTGGACGATATCCTCTCGTCTTTCGAGGCGTTACGGGGGGCTGCACGGCTCAGGCCAGGGGCTGAACTGTTGCGGGTGGGCGCCATTTCAACTGTTCAGACCAGCCTGCTCGCTCCGGCCATTGCAGGCCTGCACCTTGAACTCCCGGACCTGAAAGTGCGGATTGTTCCGGGGATTTCCATGGGGCTGCTGGATCGTTTGGATGCGGGTGAACTCGATGCCGCGTTGATCGTGCGACCGCCTTTCGGGTTGATGCCGTACATGCAGTGGCACCCTGTTGTGCAGCAGGATTATGTCATGGTCGTTCCTGCGCATGTCGAAGGGGCGGACTGGCGGCGGATCCTCGAGGAACAGCCATTCATTCGTTATGATAGCCGTTCATTTGGAGGACGTACGCTCGATCGGTTCCTCAGAACGCAGGGCATTGCTCCGCATGAGGTCATCGAGACTGAAGAACTTCACACGATCCTGCAAATGGTTGCCAACAATATGGGGTGCTCGATTGTGCCCTATATCTTCGCGGTCAGCGTTGTGCCGAATATCCGCATTCTGCCGCTGGGAGATCAGAAGATCGGGCGGGAAGTGGGGGTCATGACCCTGCGTGGCAGAATGACCGAGGGGTGCAAAGTCCTGATCCGGCATCTGGATGAGGCGTCCCGAAGCAATATCCCCCCTCAGTCACGCATATCCTGAAAGGCCTTCAGGCTGTGGCGCGCCACAGAAGCACCGGATCATCCTCGGTTCCGCTCTTCTGAAAGCCGGTCCCGAAGGGCGTGGACAGAGCAGCAAATTTTTCCAGAATTTTCCGCCCTTCTTCTCCGTGGGCCAGAGAGGGCACCCCGCGCCTGTGGGCCGCCTGACCCAGACCAAGTGTGACTGGATGGATCTCCAGACTTTGTAGTTTTCCGTTGTGATAGGTGCCGATCGGCATGATGGTCTCCCAGAAGCGTGTCTCGGCTGGAAAACCTTTCACGTCGTTGTTGCTGCGGGCCTTGTAGAGCTGATGGGGCGTCAGGTCGGGACTTACGCGGTTCGCCATATACGATTCGATCGGGAGGCGCTCCACGAGCTCATTCTGCCCTATGAAGTTGCCCAGGCTGTAGAAGATCGGTTTGCCGTTATGGATTTCGAGGCCCCGCAACAGATGTGGTCCATGACAGGCAACAATATCCGCACCGGCATCGATCGCCTGACGGGCTGCGGTGACGAGGAAATCCGCCGGAATTTCCACGTCCAGTTCCCCGCTGGCGTTATAGCCGCTTTCATGCGCGTGAATGCTCAGAATGACCGTATCGGAAACCATCCGTGCTTCTGCGATCCAGCGATGCAGGGCCTGCGTGTCCGTCGGGTTGGGGGTGGTGGTGACTTTCGTTTCCTGACCGACCTGAAAGTTCAGGTTTTCAAAGGCGAGAACTCCGTCTGGGGCGGGAAAGGCAAAACCAAGCTGGATTTTGTCGTCTTTGACGCGCTGCAATCCCAATTTCCGGTAGATTTCCTTCAGGGATGTCATCTCATCGGCGGAAACGTAGTGCATCGTGCTGTAGCGTAACGGGTTGATGCCGGGACGTCCTTGCATCACGCTCGTCTGCATGGCTGCTTCCTGTCCTCTGGCGAAGGTGGAAGTGCAGGACAGCATGGAGACCGTACCTGTAGGATGTGTAAAATATGTTGGGCGTCTGGCATCTTCCAGATGAAGGCCGATCCCGGCGTGACGCAGATTCCGGCGGTTGAGTTCGTCCAGTGTTTTGCGCAGGCCTGAGATGCTGTAATCCAGCGAGTGATTGGTTGCTGCCGCAAAAAGGTCGAAACCTGCCTCTTTCAGTTCGTCCAGAACCCGGGATGAGGCGCCAAAATGCGTACCTCCCATATCGAGGGCTGGATCGCCTATGAAGTCATTGGGGACGAGTTCAAGATTGGTGAACGAAACGTCGCAAGCGCGGATCATGTCGAAAAGGGGCGACAGTCCCGGGTCAGTGCGGCTGTTGAGTTGCCGAAAGAGAATACTGTCACCCGTCAGGCAGATCTTCATCAGGCGGTCCGGAAAATTAGTTGAAAAATTGGTGCTTTGAGAAAAGCATTTCTGTGCGGTATGGTTATCGAAGATGCATAATGTGTCCAGTTTCAAGAGACTTTTTCCGGTGATGGTTTTCCCATTTTCACGATAAGGAAAAACCGTTCTTCTCCAGGATAAGGGTAAAACTATTGGCTCTTAGGAAGCAGGAAGAGGCTTCTGAAGAATTTCGAGCAGGCGGTTGAATAGTCTGAGACGCGGCGAGTTCCGCTGGATCAGAAAGCCCAGATTTCGGCAGGGAGCAGAGGCTGGGAGCGGGATTTTTTTTAGATGGACGCCTGCGGGCCACGGACGTGCCCAGTCAGGGACAAGCGAGACACCTGTTCCTTGACTGACGATGATGGCAATGGCGTCCAGTGAGTCGAGTTCAAGGCGTTCATGGGGCCAGATGCCTGATTTGCGCAGATATTCGTCAGCGAGGCGCCCGCCCCATTGCATTCGGTCATAGCGGATCAGAGGATGGTTTCGGAGAATTTCGTGGGGGTCCGTTTCCTGAATGGCTTCCGGGGCCAGCACGACCAAAGGCTCGGACCGGAGTGTCTGCCAGACCAGAGTTTTTGGAATTTCAAAAGGGGGCTCTACGATAAACGCTGCGTCGATATTGCCGTCCAGAACCGCATTATGCAGCCCGGATGAGGAACCGGGGGTAATATGCAGTTCGATTTCGGGGAAACATTCGAAAAAGCGTTTCAGATAGGGGGGGAGGAGGCCGTTCGCCGCGCTTGATATCGCGCCGATCCTCAGTGTCCCGACGGGTTTGTCACTCGCGGCAATGGCGCACAGATCCCGGACGCTCGTGAGGATCGCGCGACTCTGTTCGATGATGGCCAAGCCCTGTTCCGTTGGACGGACGTTACGCCCGTCGCGCTGGACGATTGGGCAGCCTATTTCGTCTTCGAGGGTGCGGATCCGTTGGGCGACGCTGGCAGGGGTAAGGCGGAGCTGGCGTGCCGCCCCCGCAAGCGACCCCTGTTCGATGACGATCAGGAAACTTTCGAGGAAGCGGGTGTCCATGACTGGATCTCCGAAGGGTCTGTTGGGGCAGTCGGAAGGCGACCGGATTGCACAGCATAACGCAGCGAAAGATATCAGACATCGGATTTACCTTCTTCTGAAGTCATATATTCGCATGATTGTTACGACAGCGAATATGATATCAGCGGATTTTTCCAGAAAAGTCATGGTGCAGTCATGGTTAATCCGTTTCATCTCGCATTTCCGGTCAATGATCTTGCAGCCGCCCGGACCTTTTACGGAACTGTTCTCGGATGCGCCGAGGGGCGGAGTACAGAAGCCTGGATCGATTTTGATCTATACGGGCACCAGATTGTCACACATCTGATCCCCGATGCCTGTCGCGCTCGCGGTGAAGGAGGTGCGGGCGCCGTAGACGGACATAACGTGCCTATCCCTCATTTCGGCGTTGTTCTGGACATGGAAGACTGGAAGGCTCTGGCGGAGCGTGTTCGCAGTCATGGCATTCCTTTTGGAATGGAACCGCAGATCCGTTTTGAGGGATTGCCGGGCGAGCAGGCGACGATGTTTTTCTGCGATCCGGCAGGGAATGCGCTGGAATTCAAAGCTTTTGCCAACATGCAGCAGCTTTTCGCCAAGCAGTAAAGGAGTGCTCATGTCCTGTTTCAGCCAGGCCGAAGCAGACCGTATGACGGGGCCTGTGGCGGATGTCGATCTCGGGTGCCATCTTTTCCGTCGTTTGCATGAGATCGGTTTTGACGGCCGTGGCATGACGCGGCCGTCTTACGGACGGGAAGAAAATCTCGCCCATGCCCTGTTCATGGAGGTGGCAGCGCAATACGGATTGGAGATGCGTCGTGATTGGGCTTCCAATCTTTATCTGACGCTTCCCGGGCGCGACCGGACCCTTTCAGTCGTCATGACGGGGTCGCATCTCGATACTGTTCCATGTGGCGGAAATTTTGATGGGGCGGCGGGTGCCGTGGCGGGTCTTCTGGTGCTCTGCGCCTGGGCGAAAGCGGGTTTTCGGCCTGAGCGGGACACGACGCTGATCGTGACACGCGCGGAAGAAAGTGTGTGGTTTCCACTGTCCTATTTGGGAAGCCGAACGGCTTTCGGACTGCTTGAGTCTTCCGCGCTCGAAACCCCGCGAAGCGACGATGGTTTGAGCCTGCGGCATCATATGCAGGACTGCGGCGCCAGTCCCGATCTGTGCGGAAAGGCGCCGGTTCTGGATGCCGCGAAAATCGACTGTTTCGTCGAACTGCATATCGAGCAGGGGCCTGTTCTCTTGGAAGCGGATGTTCCGGTGGGGATCGTGACCGGGATTTGCGGTAGCACACGGTATCGCTCGGCCGTCATTCATGGGCAGTATGCCCATTCCGGGGCGACGCCGCGTTGTTTCCGTTCAGATGCGGTGATGGCCGGGGCCAGCATGATGACTGCTCTGCATGATGCCTGGATAAAAGCGGAAGCTCAGGGAGAAGAGATGACCCTGACGTTCGGCGTCTGCCGGACCGACGAGACACAGGCGAATTTTGCGGCGGTTGCCGGAAGGCTGGAGCTTGTGATTGATATCCGTTCCCGGGATGAAGCGCTTCTCGAACGGATGAATGGACTTGTCATCGAACAGGCGTTTCGTGTTGAACGGGACCATCATGTCCGGGTGGAACTGGGACCAAGGACCCGCAGTGCGCCCGCCGTGATGGACGCGGCGTTGCAGGCCGACGCAAGGACTCTGGCAGCGTCGCTGGATATTCCTTTCGTTTCGATGGCAAGCGGTGCCGGACATGATGCGGCGACATTTGCCATGCAGGGTGTGCCTACGGAAATGCTGTTTGTGCGCAACCGCAATGGAAGCCATAACCCGGATGAAAGCATGGAGATGGATGACTTCATGCAGGGGGTGCGCCTGCTGGAACACCTTCTGCGCAAACGGGCAGGATCTGAGACCTGAATGACGGAGCTTTTCAGGCCCATCATTCAGGATCGTATGGGAAGGGTTACGAGGTCGAATTCCGTAACATCTTATGACCCTTCCCTGCGCTGACAATGTGCAGTTCGGCGCATGTAGCCGCTTGGGGGCAGGGTCACGCCCGATCAGCTTGAGTAGTAGTTTCCAGACTTTTTCGCGTGTTTCCGGCAGGATGAAGTTCACCACGTGGAGGGATCGAAGAACCGTTGATTGATGTGCTTGGCCGGTAATTTCTGGGTTTTGGCGCTTTGATTGACGGTTTTTGCGATGGCATCCGGTCTGCGCTTTGAGCGGATTGGGGGCTGTCCCCCGCTGGACGGCTACGCGCTCGCGATCAATCTTTCGAAGAAGAGTACGCGGCGCATGTTGTAGACGATATTGGCCAGGCCGATCCGCATGGTGGCCCGGGTGATACCGACAGTTCGGATGAACAGTCCCGTCTGTGATTTCTGATCTGCAAAGACATGCTCGACACGTGACCGGATCACGGACTTCCCTGCATTGGACCGCTGAATATGGAGTGGCATGGGTTTGAGGTGCGGCTTCTTCCTGTGAACCTTTGAAACAAAGCCCTGCTTTTCCATGAAGTCTTCGTTGGCTTTTGAGCGATAGGCTGTGTCAGCCCAGACATTTGAGGCCGTATTGGTTTTATCCAGCAGCCCTTCTCTCAATCGCGCACCATCACTGGCGGCGGCGTCCGTCGTCTTCCATTTCCGGATGAACCGGAACTTCCGGTCGATGGAACATGGGACTTGTAGCCAAAGAA
>NZ_BJMK01000027.1 GCF_006539125.1 Gluconobacter sphaericus NBRC 12467 | reverse complement strand
ATTGCATGAAGGACAGTCGGCCGGTGATTTGGATCAAAAACTGAACCTCCTGACGAAAATGTCAACAGGATCTGTTTTCAATTGTGATGGTGTCATATAATCTATTGCTATGTCAATAGATGAGGTGTCAGCAGAAATGGCTGTCCACTACAATTCGTCCATTCTTCGGGACAGCAGTTTTCATGACATGGGGCTGACCTTTCATGTCCTGCGACTGTCGAGCCTGTGGCGGGCGCAGCTGGACCGTCTCCTGCGGCCCGAAGGCATGACACTCGCGACCATGCGGCCCATGGCGTACCTGATGGTGATGGGAAATGGGATGAAGCAGAGCGATCTGGCGTCCGTCATGGGTGTGGACAGTTCGGCGCTCGTGCGGGTTCTGGACCATCTGGGGCGGGAAGGGTTGATCTCGCGGAAACCCGATCCGCAGGACCGTCGCTCCAACCTTCTGGTTCTTACGGAGGCCGGGTGCGAGCGGTGCCGTCAGTTCCACCGCATCGCAGCGGATCTGGAAGCCCGTCTGACGGAGGGCCTGCCTTCGGATGCTGTGGCGATGATTCGCAGCCAACTTGGCACGATGGAAGGGAAATTTTCCCTCTCCGGTTTTTCTTTCCCCTGATTTCCCGGGCCTTTCATGCGCAATCTTTTTCGCCAGCTTCTTCCTTTCGATAGCAACAGCGTGCGTTGGCGGAATTTCGTCTCCACGGCGGCTTTTACGAGCAAGGTTTTCCTGTCCATCGGAATTGCGCTCTTTCTCGCCTTCATGATCCAACTGGAATCGCCGATGAGTACGGTCACGACCGTCCTGATCGTCGCGAACCCGACTGTAGGCGCACTAGTCTCCAAAAGTGTCTGGCGCATGACCGGGACGGTGATCGGCGCGGCGCTTAGCACGGCTGTCATGGCCATGTTTGTACAGTCCGCTGTCCTGTATTTCATGGTGCTTTCGGTCTTTGTGGGACTGGCCTGCATGACGGCGACCTGCCTGCGTTATTTTAGGGCCTATGCGGCGGTTCTGGCAGGCTACACGATCATCATCGTGGCCGTCCCCGCGTTTGCGCATCCCGAAAATATCTTCATGTCCGCCATGATGCGCGTGTCGGACGTAGCACTTGGAATCGTGGTGACGGCGGCGGTGTTCATGGTGACATCTCCGCGTCGACGTCAGGGTACGATCGACGCGCTTTCGGAGGCGTTCCGCGAAACGATCCGTCATGCCCTGGTGTTTCATGAAGGACTGATGAACCGCTCCGGAGGGCAGGAGGCTTCGGGCTCGGAAACTGTGGGGACTGAACGGGCTTTCAGAAGCCTTCCGCAGACAATTTATGACGGACGGCAGCGTCTTTTGGGGCAGCTGGCGCGCCTCGGAACGGCCGTAGAATACGCCGCGACGGACAATCCCGATATTCATGCCGGGGTGCGGGGGTACCGGCTCGCCGTCAGTCATATGACGGGGCTTGTGGCATCCTATCATCCGTACTGGCGCAATCTGGGGGTAGCAAACCCGCTCTCGACGCCTGTTCACCGCGAAATTCGCGACACGCTAACCCGGCTCCTCGCCCTGACGGAAACCGCTGGATGGATCGAGCGGCCGCAGGGCGTACTGGGCTGTCTGGAAGAGTCGCTCGGGCGACTTGAGGTTCTGGAGGGGGTGGCGACATCGCCTGCACTTCAGGCGTCCGTCGATAATGTTCGTGATATTCTTCTTCAGCTTCGCGAGACGGTCCTGGATCTGTCCAGCCCTCGTGGTCCGGATGTCCGCGTTCGGGTGCTGCCTTATCTGGAATGGATGTCAGCGATTTATAACGGTCTGCGGGGAATGTTGATCGCCTTTCTGGCCTGTATGATCTGGTACATCACCTATTTCCCGACCGGGCCGATGATGATCATGTATGTTGTGGCAGCCTCGAGCCTGCTGTCCACCGCACCATCGGCGGCACGGGCCAGCCTGCCGATGGCGATCGGAACGGCACTGTCGGTTCCGGCCTGTTGGCTGTGCCATATCGCAGCACTTCCCCGCGTGGATGGTTATCCAATGCTCTGGCTGTCGGTTTGTGCCTGCATGCTGCCGGGCGTGTGGCTCCAGTTCCATCCGCGCTACGGCGTGGGGGCCTTTGGTTACACGGTTTTTCTGGCCATGCAGCTGATGATAACGAACAGCATGGTTCCTGACGACATCACGCTCATCAACACCTGGCTAGCCATTCTGATGGGCTGTGCGCTGCTGGTCCTAGTGTTCCGGGTGATTATGCCGGCCGATCAGCGGCTTTATGCTTCGCGGCTCGTCATTTCGCTTGGTCGCAGTCTTCAGAGCCTCTCGGCACGCCCTGCTGCGCGCGTGCCATCCTGGATGGTGTGGGAAGGGACGCAGATCCAGAAAGTGTCGATCCTGCTGATGCGTTTGTCACTGGTGGCATCTCCGATCGACCGCCAGGGGTATGTGGATGGCGCTTTTGCTGCCCTGTCCCTCGGGCGTCTGCTGATTCGTTTGCGGCAGGCCATAGAACCGGCTGGGTTGAGTGTTCACGAACGGGAGGGTCTGGAGGTGGCGCTTGCGTCTTTCAGGACCCTGCGGCGGGACCCTGTTGGGACGGCTGCGTCTCTTATGGCAGCTGCGAGAATGATTGGCGCGGATGAAGCCTTCGGCGCAGCAGGGCTATACCGTGTCCGTCTGGTGTCGTGTCTAGAACAGAGTGCTCATATTCTCGACAGTATTCCGGGGTTTTTCCATGCGAATGGCCCGCTGAATCGCTGGTATGACGAACGGGGACCCGCGACGATGGTTTCGGTCAATCCGGCGCAGTGAAGTTCAGGAGGCTGCCCGGTCGCGAATGACGTCCAGCGACAGGGAAGCGGCTTCGAGAATATGCTGTTTCGTCAGGCGTCCGAGTTCCTCACCATCGCGGGCGCGGCAGGCCTGAAGGATCTGAAAATGTTCGACGTCGGTCGCGGCTTTCCGTCCCGGCAGTTCCAGATGGGCACGGATATAGCGGTCGAGGCGCGAATGTAGATCGTGGATCATGCCGTACAGCCTCGGACGCTGTGCCGCGGCATAGATGGCGCCGTGAAACTCCCAGTTCAGACGTCCGGACTGTTCCATGCCGGTAGCTCCGCCTGTTCCGCAGACAAACGCCTCGTAAGCATCCTCGATCCGGGCCAGACCGACACGGGTGAGAGAGGTCATCGCCAGTCCGGCCGCCATGCTTTCCAGCGAGGCGCGGATGTCTGAATATTCCAGGATATCTGTTTCGCTCAGTCCGGTGACCACGGCGCCACGATGAGGCAGGAAGGCGATCAGACCCTCTGCTTCAAGCTGTTTGAGGGCTTCGCGGACGGGGATGGTCGAGACGCCGAAGTTGCGGGCAAGCTCCGACTGTCGCATCGGCTGGCCATCGGTCAGGATGCCGTCCGTGATGGCACGGCGCAGGGCGTCCGCGATTTCAAGCGATGCCGAGCCGCTTTTCGTATCAACAGGTGTAAAGTTCGGCTCGGCAGCGCGCATGGGGTCGTCCGTCAGTTGGGGCAGTCGTCTTAGCATGGCCGGCGCGAACGGCCATGCTGGACAGGACCGTTATCCGATGGTCATCAGGCTGGCATTACCGCCAGCGGCCGTTGTGTTGGTGCTGACGACCTTTTCCTGAAGTACCCATTCAGGCCGGATCGGGCTTTTCGCGTCAAGTATGTAAAGCTGCACAATCATACCTGAACGCGACAGAGCCGTGCAGGCCTGTTGCGCCATCTGCTTTTCTTCCGGAGACGCAAGGATCGTCCGACATCCTGCAACACGCCCGCCCTGCGTGCGGCGAATATGCAGCGCAAGCGTATCAGGGAGGTTGGAGACCCAGTCCGCAGCTACGTTGGGCCCCTGAACGAAAGCCGTGTTTCCACCGCTGAGAGCAAGACCCACGGCGCGAAGCATGGTTTCCCGGTCGCTAGCCACGCATAGGACGGCCCCACGGGGGAGAAGTTGGTACAGGTTGGTCTCGCCGACCGGGCCGGGCAGTTCGCGCGTAGTGCCGCACAGGCCATGTTGCATGGCGTCCACGATCGTCTGATAGAGCGAGAAACTTGTCTGCATCAACCAGGACAGGAAGAGCCGTGCGGGCTCTGGTAGTTCCTGGTTTTCCCAGTTCGTATGGTCCGGGACGCTGCTCATGAGGCGACGAAGGATCAGCGGGCCACCGGCTTTCGGCCCCGTGCCCGACAGCTTTTCGCCGCCGAATGGCTGGCTACCTACAACCGCTCCGACCATGTTGCGGTTGACATAGAGGTTCCCTGCCTCGATGCGCGAGGTGACATGCGCCATGCGGCTTTCGATTCTTGTGTGCAGGCCGAAGGTCAGGCCATATCCGGACTGGTTGATCACGTTGATCAGGGCCTCGAAGCCGCTGGCCTCAAAGCGCAGGACATGCAGGACCGGACCGAAGACTTCGTCCTTGAGGTCCGCCAGACTGTTGATCTCGATAATCGTCGGGGCAATGAATGTGCCGTTCGATGCCGTGTCCGGAAGGGGAAGAGACCAGACGGTGCGGTTCTGCGCACGGGATGCATCGATATAGGTCTGGATGCTGGACTGGGCTTCAGCCGAAATGACCGGGCCAACATCCGTGTGCAGCTCCGCCGGATTGCCGACACGCAGTTCTTCCACGGCACCACGGAGCATGGTCAGGACGCGATCTGCGCAATCTTCCTGCACGCACAGGACGCGCAGGGCGGAACAGCGCTGGCCCGCACTGTCGAAAGCCGAGACCAGAACATCCGTGACCACCTGTTCGGTCAGGGCGGAACTGTCCACGATCATGGCGTTCTGGCCACCGGTCTCGGCCACGAACGGAACGGGCTGCCCGTCCGTGCCGGTCCGCCCGGCCAGAGCACTGGCGATCAGGCCGGCCACGGCGGTGGAGCCGGTGAACATCACGCCAGCAATTCGTGGATCGGCCACGAGGGCCGCGCCGGTCTCGCCAGCACCCGGCACCAGCCGGAGGGCGTTTTCTGGAACACCTGCTTCGCGCAGAAGGGCGACGGCGCGCAGGGCGATGAAGGGTGTTTCCTCAGCCGGTTTTGCGACAACCGTGTTGCCAGCCGCCAGTGCGACCGAAATCTGTCCAAGGAAAATCGCAAGCGGGAAGTTCCATGGGCTGATACAGGCGACGACGCCAAGCGGCGTACTGCTACCGGCCTGGGCCGTTTCGCGGGCCTGAACGGCGTAATAACGCAGGAAATCAACGGCTTCGCGAACTTCGGAGAGCGCATTGGCATAAGATTTTCCAGCTTCGCGGACTAGAAGGGCCAACAGTTCGCTCTGATGTGCTTCCAGAAGATCCGCTGCGCGATCGAGCTTTGTGCTCCGTGCGTCGGCGGAAAGAGCCGCCCATGCTGCGCCTTCGCTTTCGGCGGCATCAATGGCCTTGCGGACATCCTCTTCGGTTCCGAAACGGACACTGCCGATCCTATCCGAACGGTTGGACGGATTGCGGATTTCCTGCGTTTCACCCGAGCAGGACAGGTCTTCCAGCGTTCGTTCCCCGGAGGCGCAGACGGCTTCGGCCAGGTCCGTGACGGTATGTTCGTCGGTCAGGTCCAGTCCGCGGGAGTTGGTTCGTTTGGGCGCGAACAGGTCTTTCGGCGGGGCAATAGCCGGATGCGAAGCGCCTGGTGACTGGACGGCTTTCGCGAGCGCGACCGGATCCGCGATCAGGGTCTCGATGGGCAGGCTCTCGTCGCCAATCTGGTTGACGAAGGACGAATTGGCGCCGTTTTCAAGCAGACGCCGCACCAGATAGGCCAGCAGCGTCTCATGCGAGCCGACGGGGGCATAGATACGGCACGGGCGGTTGAGCTTCTGCGGACCGACGACTTCGTTGTAGAGCGTCTCGCCCATGCCGTGCAGGCACTGGAACTCGTAGTCGCCGATCTGGAAATTCAGGCCAGCCAGCGTGTAGATCGTGGCCAGCGTACGGGCGTTATGGGTCGCGAACTGAGGAAATACCACATCGCGGGCAGCGAGAAGCTTCTTTGCGCAGGCGATATAGCTGACGTCCGTGTAGCATTTGCGTGTGTAGACCGGGAAATCCGTCTGGCCTTCGACCTGCGCCTTCTTGATTTCACTGTCCCAGTACGCGCCCTTCACCAAACGGATCATGAGGCGGTGTCCGCTGCGGCGGCCGAGATCGATCAGATAGTCCAGAGCCTTCGGCGCGCGGCGCCCGTAAGCCTGCACAACGATCCCGATGCCGTTCCAGCCGTCCAGTTCCGGGCAGTGACATAGGTCTTCGATCAGGTCGAGCGACAGGTCCAGACGCTCGCTTTCTTCGGCGTCGATATTGATGCCGATGTCATAGCGGCGGGCCTGAATAACGAGGTCCTTCAGCGTCTGGCCAAGTTCCTTCAGAACGCGCTCGCGCTGGGCGAAGACATAGCGCGGGTGCAGGGCCGAGAGCTTGATGGAAATCCCGGCCTTTTCATACACATTCGCACCGCGTGCAGTCTGACCGATCACGTCGATTGCGCGCTCGTAGTCGCGTCGGTAGCGCAGGGCGTCGGCTTCCGTCATCGCCGCTTCGCCGAGCATGTCGTAGGAATATTTGAAGCCGCGGTCTTCAGGCTCTGTGCTGACCTTGCGGGCTTCCTCGATGGTTTCGCCGATAACAAACTGCTCGCCCATCATGCGCATGGCGATGTCGAGTGCGCGACGGACCAGCGGCTGCCCGCCACGTCCGACGAGGCGGAACAGCGCGGCGGTGAGACCTTCATCCGTGTCGTTGGTCAGCTTGCCCGTCAGCATCAGCCCCCAGGAGGCCGCATTCACGAAAACGGATTTTTTACCGCCGACATGGGACAGCCAGTCCCCCGTGCCGATCCGGTCGCGGATCAGAGCGTCCCGGGTCGCGGCATCGGGAATACGCAGGAGTGCTTCGGCCAGACACATCAGGGAAACGCCCTCGGCGGAGGACAGCGAGAATTCCTGCACGAGCGCCTCAACGCCGCCCGGACGGCGCTGCGCGCGTAGGGAGCGGGTCAGATGGCGGGCGACGTCAAACGTGTTCTGCTGTTCCGTTTCGGTCAGTGTGGCCTGTTCGATCAGGGGAAGGATGCACTCTGCTTCGGGCCTGCGCATGTCTGCGGCGATGGCCTGACGAAGGGAGGAACGGACAGGATAGGACGGCACAAAAGTTGACATGGTCTCAGCCTCGGACACGACACTCAGTCTGAGTTCTATAATCATATACGATTATGAGTAAAATATATGAAATGAGGATCAGATCACTTTTATGGCGTATCTTTTGATCCGAAACGTTCGTGCCATGTCGGGAGTGCGGCGCCGCCGGGAAGGGGGGACGCCTCATACACGCCCCGAGCGATGGCGCGGGCCGTGACCTGCGTGGCGGCATGAAGGATTTCGGTCCATTCCTGACCAAGGGGAGCTGGTTTTTCGCAGGTCGAGACTCCGATCATGGCGTCCCCGTCCAGAGGTAGATGGGCTGGAAACACACCGCGCGCCACGCCGTCCTGCGCCAGAATGGAGAGGCGTTTGGCCTGTGTTTTGGTGAGGGTGGCGTCCGTGGCGATAAGGCCGATCGTGGTGCCGGTTACGGAGGCCCATTTGGAGCGCAGGCGTAAATCCTCTGCGCTCAGATGCGCGGGCATGCCCAGACCGCCGAACTCGTCCCTCTGCTCGAAAGGCGCGCTCCAGAAATGCGGCCCGTCGCCGATCGTGGCGGTTCCGACGGCGTTGACGGCGACCAGTGCAGCCACGCGGTGCCCGGCGGGTGTGATCGTGCTTACCGAACCCAGCCCTCCGCGCAGAGTGACGGTTGTCGCGCCTGTTCCTGCGCCAGCCGTGCCCAGAGCGAAAGCTCCGCTTTGGGCGCTGGTCGCGGCCTGATGCCCCATTTCGGCATAGGGCGAATAGCGCTCCCATGTCGTCTGTCCGCCCGCAGGAAGGTCGTAAAGACTGGCTTGCACCACGATGGGTACGCGGATGGTTCCCGGCGGCAGAGGTATGCTGCCGAACTGCTCGCGCAGCCACGCCTGAACGCCGGTTGTCGCATCCAGCCCATAGGTCGAGCCGCCGGACAGGACGATCGCATGGATATGTCCGACCATGTTTTCCGGTTCCAGCAGAGCGGTTTCCCGCAGGGCCGGTGCACCGCCCGGGAAACTGCCGGAAGCGATGACGGGGCGATCGAACAGGACCGCTGTCACGCCCGTGCGCAGGGTCAGATCCTGACTATGACCGACGCGGATGCCGGGAATGTCGGTGAGAAGGTTCAGACTCGTCATGACGCCTCGCGGGTTAGTAGGTGTTTTCAAGAAGCGCCTTTGTGGCGGGCTGACTGGGCGTATTCAGAATATCCGACGCCGGGCCAGATTCCACGATCCGGCCCTGATCCAGAACGGCGACATGGTGCGACAGATGGCGGATGACAGCCAGATCGTGACTGACGAAAACATATGACAGCCCATGTCGCTTCTGAAGATCGAGTAGCAGGTTCAGGACGATGGCCTGTGTGGAGACATCCAGCGCCGAGATGGCTTCATCGGCGATGATGACGGCAGGACGTGTGATCAGGGCGCGGGCGATGGCGATCCGCTGCTTCTGGCCGCCGGAAAAGGCTCTTGGGTAGCGGCTGGTGATATCGGAGGAAAGGCCGACGTTCTGGAGGGCTGTGCGGATGCGTGCGTCCCGATCCGGGACGGGACCCAGCGCTTCCCCCACGATATCACCGACTGTCTGACGTGGGTCGAGCGCGCCAGCCGGGTCCTGAAAGATCATCTGGATTGTAGGGCGGATTTTCTTGCGCACGGTTTCTGACGCGGTCGCGAAATCCTGCCCCTGATACAGGATCTGCCCTTCATCCGGGGCGATCAGGCCGCTGAGGATACGGCACAGGGTGGATTTTCCACTTCCCGAGGCTCCGATGATCCCGAGTGTCTGGCTTGCCTGCAGATCAAAGCTGATATTTTTCAGAATGGGAGAGGGTTTGTGTCGTGTGAAGGAGAAACCCTGCCGGCTTGTCCTCCCATACGTCACATTTCGGGCCTGAAAAATCGGGATCATAACGGCGCCGTAAAGACGGGCAGGGGCGTAAGTGGCGTGCGGGCTGCGCCGTGCAGGGACATGGTCAGTAGGGCCTGCGTATAGGGATGGCGTGGGGCGTTAAATACTGATGCTGTTGTGCCCTGTTCCACGCAGGCGCCGTCTTTCATGACCAGAACATGATCGGCATGCCGGCGCACTAGCCCGAGGTCATGGGAGATCATGAGAACGGCCATGCCCTGCGTCTCACAACGGCGGGTCACGAGCGCCATCATGGCTGCTTGGGTCCGGGCATCAAGTGCAGTGCTGAACTCGTCCGCGATCAGGAGTTCGGGCTGGCAGGCCAGCGCCATTGCCAGCAGGACGCGCTGTCTCTGGCCACCGGAAAGCTGATGCGGATAGGCGCGTTTGCTCACGTCGGCTTCAGACAGACCGACCTGTTCCATAAGCGTGCGTGTTTCCGTGTCGATCTCGCGACGGGAGAGCGTCGTGTGAAGGCGGAATGTATCCCCGATTTGTGTTCCGATACGGCGTGTGGGGTTCAGGGCCGTCATGGGCTCCTGAAAGACCATGCCTAGTCTTTTGCCCCTGATCTGGCACCAGTCTCGTTCGGAAAGTGTGGAAAGCTCTGTCTTTTCTAGTCGAATGCTACCGTTAGTCTGAAAGCCGGGGGGCAGCAGCCCCGTCAGGCTCAGTGCGAGAGTGGATTTGCCTGAACCGGACTCCCCGGTAATGGCGAGGACCTGTCCTGATTCAAGCGTGAACGATACGTCATGCAGGATCGGGCGGTTCGGGCTTTGGACGCTCAGATTTAGAACATGGAGCAGGGACCTCACAGGGTGTGCTCCTCGTAGGCTGCGTCCAGCGCATCCCGTAGGCCATCCCCGAACATATTGAAGCCTAGCACGAGAAATATGATCGTTATTCCCGGAATGGCGACCAGCAGTGGGTGATCGAAGATATGGATCTGATACGACGCCAGGGCACGTCCCAGATCCGGTCGTGGCGGAGGGGCGCCGAGACCAAGATAGGACAGCCCGGCATCGGACAGGATTGCGAGGGCCAGTGAGGATGTCGCCTGAATCGTCAGGAGCGGCAGGATATTGGGCAGGACATGTCGGCGCATGATGTAAAACGGGCCGCGTCCGGCCAGTCGGGAGGCGGCGATATAGTCCTGAATGAGGATGGAGCGGGCAGCCTGCCGGGTGATGCGGATCTGGGCCGGGAGGCCGAACAGGGCAATGGCGAGGGTTTCACCCGTGGCGGAGGCACCAAGAGCGGTGACGAAAAGGGCTGCGATCAGGACGGGTGGGAAGGCCAGACCCAGATCGGCCAGTCCCATGATGGTTCTGGCGGGTCTGGCTGCCGCGATCAGTCCGAGTGCCGTTCCCACAATCGTGGCGAGGCAGACGGAGATCGCGGCGATCGTCACGCTGTTGAAGGCTCCGGTCAGAACATGGACCATGAGGTCGCGACCGAAAGGATCGGTGCCGAGCGGATGCAGCGGGGACGGCGGAGCATAACGGTGTAGGACGTCGATGGGCGGTGCGTGACCGCCATTGAACAGGGTTATGACGGTCGCGGGGAGGAGGACAATTCCGAGCAGAATACTCCCCACCCGGAGCGTCCGGTTGGAACGGGCTGTCATGACAGGTCTGTCTCAAGGCGCGGATCAAACCAGCGAATGAGGATCGTCATCACGATATTAAGGACAATTACAGACGCGACGATCAGCATGACGAGGTTCTGCACGACGGGAATGTCGCGTTGGTTGACGGCTTCCAGCAGGAGCTTTCCACAACCAGGCAGGCTGAAGACGCTTTCGACGATGATCGTTCCCGTCACGAGAACTGGAAGCTGGATCCCGGTCAGCGTCAGGACAGGGATTAGTGCGTTAGGCACTGCGATGTGCCACAGAACGCCGCGCCTGCTGTAGCCCTGTGCGCGGGCCGTGCAGATAAAATCCTGCGACAGGGTCTCGATCAGGGACGAGCGCATGAAACGCGCCGTTATGGCGGCCTGCGGGATGGCGAGAGCGATGGCGGGAAGGGTGAGGGCCCTGAGTGCCGGGAGGATACCGTCATGCCAGCCGGGAAAGCCGCTGGAGGGTAGCCAGTGCAGGGTCAGGGAAAACAGGAACGTCATCATCATCGCCAGCAAGAAATCCGGGATGGATTTGAAAAGCTGGAGGAAGCCCATCAGGCTCGTATCAAGCAGTGTTCCGCGCTTTGCGGCTGCCATCACGCCGAGTGTGATACCTGTCCCCAGAGACAGTAGCATGGCCAGCAGGATCAGGGGCAGACTGCTCTGCAGGCGTTCGCCGATCAGGCTGCGGACGGGAACGTCGTAGATGTAACTCCGGCCCAGATCCCCGCGAATGAATGCGCTGATCCAGTGTAGGTATCGCGCGGGCGGGGATGATTCTAGCCCGAGTTTTTGGTGCAGGGCCGCGAGACTCTCGGGGCTTGCGTCCAGTCCGAGCATGACCGCTGCGGGGTCGCCGGGCAGAAGGTTCATGGCCGCGAAAATGACGAGGCTTGCGACAACAAGAAGAAGCAGCCGTTCCAGTGGGATGCGGAAAACAGCCATGCCCGTCATGGTGCCCAGGAAACACCGGCAACCGGGCAGCCCGCGATGGGCTGGTTGGTCCACAGTCCTTTAAGACGCCGGTTCATGACGGTTTCGCGGGGGATCGCGAACAGGAAAACATTGGGCTCGTCCTGTGCGAGCTGTTCCTGCATCTGTGCGGAAAGCTGATGCCGCCGGACCTTGTCTGCCGTCGCTTCGTACTGCTCGACGAGCCCATGAAAAACCGGGCTGTGGTAGTGGAAATAGACCGGCGTGCGGTCATAGATCGCGATGTCATGGGGCTCGGTATGGGCGATGACGGTCATGTCGAACTGGCCCTGCCCATACACCTGACCCAGCCATGTCGGCCATTCCACGGGCTGAAGTGTCACGATCAGCCCGACCTGTTCCAGATAGGCGGCGATGAGCTCACTGCTGTCGCGTGCATAGCCGATGGGCGGGAAAGTCAGGGTCAGATGCGTGCCGGGTGCGACGCCGGCCTCTTTCAGCAGGGCGCGGGCGTGGTCCGGATCATAGGGATAGCGGTCTGGTAGGGCGGCGTAATCGGGATCGTCCGGTGCCATGTGAGATTGCAGGAGCGTTCCGTCTCCGTCGGCCACGGCCTGAATCAGAGCCTTGCGGTCAATGGCCTGTGCGATGGCCTGCCGGACGCGGAAATCACTGAACGGACGCTGGGCGTTGTTGAGGGCGAGAATGGCCTTGAAGGGAAAACTACCCCGGACGACCTGCAACTGCGTATTTCCAGCAAAGCGGCTCAGGATTTCCCGGGACGGGAAAGACGGATAGGCATCCAGTTCTCCGGCCAGCAGCGCGTTACTGGCGGACAGCGGGTCGGGCATGAAGCGGAACGTCACCGATTGCAGGGTAGGTCTGGCGCCCCAGTAATCCGGATTGCGGGTCAGGGTCAGGTGGTCCCCGCGCCGCCATTCACCGAACACGAACGGACCTGTGCCGATGGGATGGCTTATGTTCTGCGTCACAGACGTCGGTGAAAGAATGGCGGCGTCGTTCCAGGCGAGCTGGTAAAGAAAACTGCCGTAAGGATGCTGAAGCCGGATGCTGACATGCAAGCTGTCCGGGCATGAGATGTTGGCGATCTGGCTAAAAACGGTCCTGTGTGGGTTGGTGCTGTCCGTCGTACCGGCCCGCAGCAGGGAAAACTTTACACTGTCGCAGGTCAGGAGCGTGCTGTCGTGGAAATGCACGCCGTCATGTAGCGTGAAATCATAAATCAGGCCGTCCGGCGAGATATGCCACTCCTGTGCCAGAAGGGGTTTGAGGGCACCCTGTTCGTCCAGCCGCATCAGACCTTCGTAGATGTTGCCGTACGTCACCATCCCGATAGCTTCGCTGGAGCCACGCGTCGGATCCAGGCCCGGTGGTTCGATCGCCAGACCAATCGAAAGCGTATCGCGCGTATCGGCTGCCCGCGCTGTCCCGGGAATATGAGACACCGGAAAGCCGACCGCCAGAACGGTCAGGAGAATGGGCACGGTTTTCAATCAGGCGCTCCGCGAACTTGCAGCCTCAGGGCGCAGGATCACGGAAAATAGGGTCTTCGTCGCCTGAGCGAAAGGGGTTGCTGTTCAGGGATGCGGGCTCGTGCTGGCGATCCGGGCAGCGAGCTGCTCGACGAGGGTCCGGGTCAGGGCAACCTTGCCGCTGTCGGTCGTCACAGAGCCCTGTGAGGTGAAGGAGGCACGGTTGCGCTGGACGGGCAGGTGTTCATCCGAGGGGATCAGTGCCCAGTCGGCCGTCAGGGCACCCTGACCGCTGCTGTTGAGATCCAGCCTGCTGATATTAACTGCAAGACGCAAGGCCGGCGTTTCTGCCAAAGGCTGCGTGGTTACGGCATAACCTGGCCAGTCCTGCCCTAGATGGGCGGCAAGAAGGTCGGTCACTCCTTGGGACAGACGGCTTCCCCAGCGCCCGTTGGGACTGCGGTCAAGCTGGTCGCCGTGGCGTATGAGGATATCCTGACTGTCGATATAATCCGGAAGTGTGACATGCGACACGCTTAGGACAGGCGCTGAAGCGGGAAGGGTAGCGGTGTTCTGCGTAATGGCAGGTGCGCCGAGCGTGTAGAACTGGACGGGAGGTGCGGCGCAGCCTGACATCAGGGCGAGGGCCAGAAGAGATGCAGATCGGGTTATGAGCCGTGTCACGGGTTTGGTCTCCGGAAGGAACAGAGGGCGGCGGAACTGTCTGCTCATGGCCGGCGTCCCGTGAGGAGGAGCTGCGGATTACGCTCCACGTCTGTTGCAAAACCGCGCAGGGCAGACGCGGCGGCGGCGATATCCCGCAAGCTTGCTTCGAGATTAGCCCGGTCGGCAGAGCGTGGGGACGTCATGCTCTCCAGATTGGCCAGACTCTTTGAAGCCTGTTGGACGGCGTCGTTGCTGTTCTGCAGGACGGCATGGAGTTCATGACCGCGCGCATTGAGCTGGGTCGTACCCTCGTTGGCCAGCTTGTCTACACTGAGTAGTGTCCGCGTCAGAACAGGGTCGAGGTCCGTCACCGTCTTGCGGGCAGCATCGATCATGTCCCGACTGTGATCGGAGGTGTCACGAATGCTCTGCACGAGTGCTGGCAGGTCTTTGTCGAGCTGGTTTGAAAGCTTCCGGACTGATACCAGGGTCGCATCGGCGTTCTCGCCGATCTGCTTTAGGGGCAGGTCCTGAAGGCTCTGTGTCATGGCCGCGATGGTGGACTGCCTGGTTGGGATTTCGGTGATGCGGGCAATATCGGGATGCAGCACGGCCGGGATCGAGGGGGCGAAATCCAGATCAATTTCAGACGTGCCGGTGACGAAGCTCTTGAGGTTCATCTCGCCGCGCAAGCCCTGCTGGATGAGATCTGCCATGCTAGGGCGATGATGGCTGTTGTTCGCCAGGATGATGTTGTCTGGACGCATCGTGACGAAGACGGGGATATAAGCGTCTTTGGTGGCGGGATTATATTCGATGACGACACGGTCCACCGCGCCAACCTGTACGCCCCGGAATGTGACGGGAGAGCCAACAGTCAGTCCTGAAGAGGCACCGTGGAACACCAGAACGGCTTTTTCCGTCCGGCTGAAAGGATGAAAATTGCCGAACAGGACGAACGCTGCGACGAGCAGGCCTGTCCCTCCAAGGACAAAAGCACCGACAAGAGCCTGCCTGTTCATCATGTGTTTCCTTCTTCGTCGCGTTCACGGTGCATGAAGGCATGCACTTGTGGGTCCGTACAGTTGTCCCGCAAATCGCGGGGCGAGCCATGGGCGATCGGGGTTTTTGTCCTGGGATCCAGGAAAATACCGTCATCGGCGATGTGGAACAGGCTCGGCAGCTCATGGCTGACGATGATGATCGTTGCTCCAAGTCCATCGCGCAGGTTCAGGATCAGATCGTCCAGTCGCGCGGATGTGATCGGATCGAGGCCTGCGGAAGGTTCGTCGAAAAACAGAATGTCCGGATCAAGCGCAAGGGCGCGGGCCAGACCGGCGCGCTTGCGCATTCCGCCGCTGATTTCGGAGGGGTAAAGATCGATTGCCTGCAACATGCCGACGAAGCCGAGCTTCAGTTCCACCAGCCTGCGGATCACGGCGGGTTTCAGATCAGTGAACATCTGAAGCGGCAGGGCGATATTCTCGCCGATCGTCATGGAACTCCAGAGCGCGCCACTCTGGAACAGCACGCCGAAGCGATGGTTCAGCTCTGCGCGGTGGGCTTCGTCTCCGGCCCAGTAATTCTCATCTCCGACGTGATATTCGCCGGCGGACGGACGCAGCAGGCCGATCATGCTCTTGAGAAGCGTGCTCTTGCCGCAGCCCGAGCCGCCCATGACGGCGAAGATGCTTCCCTTGCGTACGTCGAGCGAGATGTTTTTCTGGATGATCTTGGGGCCGAAGGAGAGCGTGATATCGCGCAGGGACAGGACGGTCTGGTCAGGCATGTCTCAGATCCCCAGAACATCGGCGATGACGGCGAAGATCGCGTCGATCGCAATAACGCCCACGATCCCCACCACGACGGCCCGTGTGGCGGCAATGCCGACATCCGCGGCTGACCGCCCGGCCTTCAGGCCGATCCGGCAGCTCGTCAAACCGATGAAGGCCCCGAAGACAAGGCTCTTGGTGAAACCGAAGACGAACTGGCCGATCCCGAACGCTGTGACCGTCTGATGGAAATATCCCGCCGCCGTGATGTCCAGCATCGAGATGGCCACGACGAAGCCGCCCAGCATGCCAATCAGGCATCCGTATAGGTAAAGGAACGGCATCGTGATGATGAGGGAAAGGACGGCTGGCAGGATCAGATAGGTTGAAGTCGGGATGCCGAAAACGTTCAGGGCGTCAATTTCCTCATTGCCCTGCATGGTGGAAATCCGTGCGGCATAGGCGCCACCCGTCCGACCGGCCATAATGATGGCTGTCATAACAGCGGCCATCTCACGCACCATGGCAATCCCGACCAGACTGGCCACATAGATGCCGGCGGCGAATTTCTGAAGCTCGACAGCGCCCACGAATGCCAGGATCGCACCGATCAGAAAGTTGACGATACCCACGATGAGCAGAGCGTACGGGCCGGCATCAGCCGTATTGGCCAGCAGATCGATCATACGCATCCGGCTGCGACCGAGGAGCGTGAGGACGGCACCCTTTGCTGTCAGCGCGCCCAGTTCGGAGACGACGCCAACTTCCGTCATTGATGCGATAGCGTGATTGCCGACTGTTTCCAGAAAAGGGGTGCGGGCGGTCTTGTGATGGACGGGCTCGTCGGGGACTTCGGGCAACAGTTCGAGAAGCTGGCGCATCGGGCCGGGTAGTGTCTGCATATCCAGACTGATGCCGGCGTCATGGGCAACGCGCTTGAGATCCCAGAGGAACGCCACAAGTCCGGTATCCCAGACCTGGAGATTGGATGTCTGGAAGGATAGATGGGCGCCGGGCGCTTTTTTCAGCCCGTCTTTCGGGAAAACGGGGATATTGCCGGCCCGCGCCTGCCAGCTACCGCTCAGAACCATGACCGGTGCGGTCTGCTCACCCTGTAGATGCCACTGCGGCATTCTGTCTGCGGGCTGTGCGGCTGATGGCCCTGTCGTGGTCTGATCGGTCATGGACTCTGCATTTCCGGTCCTGACATCCCCTGATTCTGCAAAAGACAGAACGGAATGGAAATTCGATCACCGTCCTGACGTGGCACCTTATCGGCTACAGGCAAAAGATCAATGCTCATGAAAGGTTCTGACACGCATCGACTGTACCCGAAGAACGCTGTTCTTTTCGTGCTGGGAGGGCTGACTGTTACGAGAATATTTCTGTTATGATCATTCTGTCACGATTTGGAACCTGAAAACCCTCTATGGCCCGCCAGCTTTCCCTGATTGTCCCGTTCTGGAACGAAGAAGCCGCTATCGGCCATTTCGTGCGGAGTATCCTGCCGGTCCTTGACGGGATTGCGGACACGGATTGGGAAATTGTCTGCGTCGATGATGGTAGCAGCGACGGTACCCTACGGAAGTTGAACGGATTTTGCGAAGTGGACCGGCGGTTCAAGGTCCTTGAACTGTCGCGCAATTTCGGCAAGGAAGCCGCGCTGACGGCTGGTCTCGATGCGGCGACGGGGGATGCGGTCATCATCATCGACGCCGATCTTCAGGATCCGCCCGAGATCATCCCGAAAATGGTTCAGGCCTGGCGGGACGGGGCGGAGGTCGTGCTGGGTAAACGGATCGACCGGTCCAGTGACAGTCTGTTCAAGCGCAAGACGGCGTCTTGGTTCTATGCGCTGCATAATCGCCTTGCCCATATCCGAATTCCAGAAAATGTGGGGGATTTCCGCCTGATGGACCGATGCGTGGTCGAGGCGCTCAAAAGGTTGCCTGAGCGTCAGCGATTCATGAAAGGTCTGTTCGCCTGGGTTGGGTTTCGGACGGTCAGTATCGATTACGTCCGGAAGCCCCGTGCGGCGGGTATGACGAAATTCTCTGGCTATTCCCTGTGGAATTTCGCTCTGGAAGGTTTCACCAGCTTTTCCTCCGCTCCTATTCGGCTGTGGACCTATCTGGGAACAGCAGGTGCGCTGCTCTCCATGTTTTATGCGCTTTTTATCATGTTGCGGACGATCATCTGGGGCAATCCCGTTCCGGGTTATACGTCTCTGTTCGTTGCGATTATTTTTTTTAGTAGTGTGCAGATTATTAGTATCGGCATGCTGGGGGAATATATCGGCCGTATTTATATGGAGACGAAGCAGCGCCCGATTTACGTGCTCCGCCGCACGTATTAACGGGTCGAACGCGATCAGGCATTCTGTTGCGTGATCGTAAAAAGCAGCTACTCTTTTCCGTAAAGGATCAGGGCAGAAGAGAGAGACGGAACATGCCGGAGACGCTCGCCACAAAAAGGCACGCTTTTCTGAAGCGGCGCCATGTCCTGCTTGGGGGGGCTGCGACCTGTGTCAGCCAGATGACCGCATGCGCGCGACCGGGCTCTTCGTTCGATGCAGTGGACGTTCTCGTCCGGGATGCCATCAGAAGCGGTGAAGCTCCGGGCGCCGTGGTCGCGATCGGTCATGATGAAAAGATCGTGCATCGGTTCGTCTATGGAAAACGGGCACTGGCTCCGGTGTCCGAACCTCTGGATTGGGAGACGCGCTTTGACATGGCGTCCCTCACCAAACCGACCATGACGGCGCCTTCGGTCATGCAACTGGTTGAGCAGAAGAAGTTGCAGCTTGATGACCACGTAAGTCAGTATTTCCCGGAATTTGCATCCAATGGAAAGGGTGACATTTCGGTTCGCCTGCTCATGACCCATTATTCCGGTCTGCCGCCGGACCTTCCCCTGAATGATCCCTGGACCGGTAAGGCTGAGGGGGTCAGGCGGGCCATGACGTCTCCGCTCGCCAATCCACCGGGCGAGAAGTTCGTTTATAGTGACATCAATTACATTATGCTGGGGCTTCTGGTCGAAAAGCTGAGCGGGATGCCGCTCGATCAGTATGCCCGGATTAATATTCTTGAACCGTTGGGTATGACGGAATCCGGCTATCTTCCGGCGGACAGCCTGCGTCCTATCATCGCTCCGACACAGTATGACGAGCAGGGCAACATGCTGCGCGGCGTGGTGCATGATCCGACAGCGCGGAGAATGGGGGGGGTGGCCGGCCATGCCGGACTGTTCTCGGATGCGCGGGACATGACGCTTTATGCACAGGCCCTTCTGGATCGTCTGAAAGGACGTCCGAGCCGCTTCCCCCTACGACGGGAGACGCTCATCCTTATGACTACGCCGCAGCAGCCGGCGGGAAAAACGGAGCTGCGGGGACTGGGCTGGGACATCGATACCCATTATTCTTCCCCGAGGGGAGACGTGTTTTCCCGCCGTTCCTTCGGGCATACTGGCTTTACCGGTACGTCTCTTTGGATCGACCCTGACAGCGACAGCTATGTGCTGATCCTGACAAACCGGGTCCATCCTTCAGGGGGGCATAGTGTCGTGCGGCTGAGACATGACATTGCCACTGCAGCGGGAAGGGCGCTCGGCCTTTCCGCGCCAGTTTAGTTGTTTTTCGCAGCTGCGTTTCAAGGAACGTGCCGGATACCGACGAAGGGGTGAGCCGGATCTTTCGGACAGGATCCGGGATAGAGGGCGATCAGTTCCAGAATATGCTGTGTCAGGGCATCGCGACTGGTTCTGATCCTTTCCCCTTCGGCCCGACGTACGGTATCGCTCTGCGACAGGAGATTGCCGGCATAACCGACTTCCCGAGCCATTTCAGCATCCGGTAGTGCGGAAAGCGGCACGAACTGGACCGGAAGGTTAATTGTCTGGGTTTTTGTGCGGTTAGCGTCAGCCTGAAGGCCGAAAACGGGCAGCGTGCCGGAACTGCTGACTGAGAAGCTGCCCGAGGACGTAAAGCTTCCCGACAGTGATAGCGTAACCGGACCGGAAATCATGGCGACAACCGGGTCGGCAACATGCTGGTTGCATTGCAAGGCACGAACGTTCCGGTCAAACCCTGTCTTTTGTTCGACTGTCCAGTCCTGCATATGTGAGGTACTGACTACGCCCGTTTTCGTCAGATCCATCTGGATGCCAGCAATAGCCTCACTGATCGTGACAGGGGACGGAGATCCCGTCGCACAGCCTCCGAGAAGGGCAACTGTCAGCAGGGCCAGAACAGGGCATCCGGAGGAAAATCTGCCTTTCATACGCCTCTCACTTCAGTCAGAAGGACTTCGAAGTCTTCTCCGGTTGGCGATGTGCCGGGAATGCCGATCCAGTTCTGGCGCGACAGCAGGCCATAGGCTTCATCAGCAATCTTCGTGAAGGTGTCCCACGGCATGAATGTGCGCGTGCCCCAGGTGTTGAAGAAAATCCCTTCAGGATTGTAGCCCACGAGGGCAATGGCATGGCCGCCGACCGGCGTGCGATCGGAAATGGCGTTCCAGTCCCAGGTAGCGCCCAGTGGAAGATCCATGAAGCCCTGTGGCACCTGAACCCCTGCGAGAACGCCCCCCAGATAACAGATGCTGCGACGGATACCGTCGCCGTCCTGCGGATCGATCGTGCCGTAAGCCGTCAGGTAATCCAGAGTCTGTCCTGGACGGTGCAGACCCTGACGCAGCCAGAAGTTTAGCTCGTCCAGCAGGACCGTCCCGTTGTCCCGGGCTCCCGTCTGCGGATCGAAGCCGGTCACGGCTCCGTAGTTGTTCAGCACCATATCCGTGGAGAGGAGAACCAGCCCCTGCGCGGCATGGGTCCATGTCGCCGTCAGGGCTGCATGGGCTGCGAACGCACAGCAGCCATATCGGTCATTGCCCCACATCTGATAGGGCACCTCTTCGGACCAGTCCTTCTGCATAGGAATGGTGGGAAGGTGTGCGGCCAGTATGGGCGCCAGACGGTAGGTTCGCAGATCATGCTTGGGCGCACGTTTGCCAAGGCATCGGGACATGGACAACTCCGGCAGGAACATAAATTAGGGAGCGGTTCAGGTGAACCGCTCCTGTCTTTGGGGTGAGGAAGCGGAGGGAGCGTCAAATGCCCTGATAGATCCGGGCACGGATCAGTTCCGGCGCCTGCGTGGTGCCAGCAAAAGGGGCTGCCGTAACGCCTGCAAGAGCTTCGACCAGCGGGATCATCGCGGACACCGTGCTCATGTAAGTGGCGGTGGAGGGCGAGTAGACCTTTACGATTGGCGTTGCGATGGCCAGCAGGGTTTGCAGATCGGTGCCGAGGCTCTTGGCCCAGTCCCTGCCGGTTGTAACCGTGATGGAACCGTTGGAGTTGGCCGCAACCTGTGCGGTCACGCTTTTGATCTGGGCGATCAGATTATCGAATGTCGCTTTATCCGTAGCAGAAAGATGACTTTCCAGATCCGGAATGCTCTCAATGGCCTGAACCGCATAAGCGATGGCAGCGGCGTCACTGCTCAGGGCTTGAGTGTTGAAAGTGGTTGTGCTGCCAGTCGTGGTGCAGGCGCTTGTGGAGGCAAGAAGAACAGCGCCAAGGCTCAGGGCGATCAGACGGTTACGCATCAAAAGCTCCAGAAATAAAAAAAGCCGCCTCAGGGGGCGGCTATGGGTCATGAAAATGAAACTGTCTCCGGGCAGATGATTAGCCCGGTAGTGAAATGAGCGACGGTGAAATCAGTTGACGTGACGGGGCGCTTCACCGGCCTTTGGGTGCGTCGAGACCATGTCCAGTCCAAGTTTTTCGGCCTCTTTCGCACGTGAGGAGCCGACCGGCACCATGATGGCTTTTGCTCCTGGCTGGTAGGCGCTGGTATTCCAGCCCTTTGCCTGCGCGATCATGCTCACGATCCGGAACAGTGGGAGTAGCTTCGACGTGCTGGCCGGCGGCTTCCAGAAGCGTAGAGCCAGCGCGGCCGCGGCAATAAAAAATGTGATGATTGAAACAATGTCGCCAGCGTATTTGGCAGGCAGATAGGGCAGGATTGTCTGGAACAGCGATGTCCAATCCATTGTCATCTCCGGCTATGAAAAACCGCCCTGAAAAGGCGGGCGTGTCAAAACACTCTGCCGGTCTAGAGAGGAGTTTTCGCACGCACCAAGGAGAAAATGCCGTCAAGCGGAAATTGGCAATTTTCACACGCTTGCGGTGGCGCGATCAGCCGTTTGACGATCCTTCCTGAACACCATACGGTTCGGCATCATCACGAGTATTACAGGCGATTTCATGGCTTTCAATTTCAGGCTTGCTGCAGTTCTTGCGGTTTCGGCATTTTCTCTTTCTGCTGAAGCACATGCTGCTTCCACAAACCCGTTCTTTTCGGCAAGTACGCTGCCTTATCAGGCCCCCCGTTTTGATCAGATCACGGACAGTGACTACGCCCCGGCTTTCGAGCGTGGAATGGCCGAGCATTTGCGAGAGATTAAAGCGATCGCCAACAATCGCGCAGCACCGACTTTTGATAATACCATTGCTGCAATGGAACGCGCGGGCCAAACCCTCAACCGTGTGCAGATGACGTTCTACGGTGTTTACCAGGCCAACACCAATGACACGCTGGATAAGGTACAAAGCCAGGAAGCGCCCCGCCTGACTGCCCATGAAGATGAAGTCTATCTGAACGCGAAGCTCTTCGCTCGCGTGAAGTCGCTTTACGATCGTCGCGAAAAGCTCACCCTGACCCCCGAGCAGGCCCAGCTTCTCGACATCTACTACCAGCAGTTTGTCCATGCTGGTGCCCAGCTTTCGGCAACAGACAAGACGAAGCTGCGTGCGATCAATACACGGCTCTCCAACCTTGAGACGCAGTACGAGCAAAAGCTGATTGCCAGCGCCAAGAACGGTGCCCTGATCGTGGACAGCAAAAAGGCGCTGGACGGACTGGATGACAACACAATCGCTTCCGCCGCCAAGGCAGCGCAGGAGCGTGGATTGACCGGAAAATGGGTCATTCCCCTTCAGAATACGACGCAGCAGCCTGCTTTGACTTCCCTGACGGACCGTGAAACCCGGCAGGCCCTGTTCGAGCAGAGCTGGACCCGTGCCGAGAAGGGGGACGAAAACGACACCCGCGCCACGATCTCCGAACTGGCAGAACTCCGTGCGCAGAAAGCTGCACTCTTCGGGTATCCGAATTTTGCTGCCTATACGCTGTACGATCAGATGGCCAAGACGCCGGAAGCTGCTGAAAACTTCATGCAGCAGCTTGTCCCGGCTACTGTTGCCGAGCAGAATCGCGAAGCCGAGGTCCTTCAGAAGGCTATTCGCAAGGACGGTGGCAAGTTCGATCTGAAGCCCTGGGACTGGGAGCATTATTCCGATCAGGTGCGCCGTGCGAAGTACAATCTCGATCAGGATGAAATCAAGCCGTATTTCGAGCTTAAAACGGTCCTGACGGATGGTGTATTTTTCGCTGCTAACCAGCTTTACGGGATCACGTTCCAGCAGCGGACGGATATTCCTGTCTACCAGCCTGATGTCATGGTTTTTGAAGTCCATGACAAGGACGGCTCTCCGCTTGGCCTGATGTATTTCGATTACTTCAAGCGGGACAACAAATCCGGGGGCGCCTGGATGTCCAACTTTGTCGGGCAGTCCAAACTGCTTGGCACGAAGCCCGTCATCTATAACGTCGCCAACTTCACCAAAGCGGCCCCCGGCCAGCCGCAACTCATCACGTCCGACGATGTGACGACCATGTTCCACGAATTCGGCCATGCCCTGCATGGTCTGTTCGCGGACCAGACCTATCCGTCGCTGTCCGGCACCAGCGTGGCGCGTGACTTCGTGGAGTTCCCCTCGCAGTTCAACGAGAATTGGGCGCTGGATCCCAAGGTCCTGTCGCATTACGCGCGGCACTACAAGACCGGCGCTCCGATGCCCAAGGCCCTGGTCGAGAAGATCCGCAAAGCTGCACACTTCAATCAGGGCTATGCATTGGGTGAGATCGTCGCCGCATCCGAACTGGACATGAAATGGCATAGCCTGCCCGCGACGGCACCGCGTCAAGACGTGGACAAGTTTGAGAGCGATGCGCTGAACAGCACAGGGTTGGATGTTGCAGCTGTTCCGCCGCGTTATCGCTCCAGCTACTTTCTGCATATCTGGTCTAACGGATATTCCGCCGGTTATTACGCTTATCTGTGGACGGAAATGCTGGACCAGGACGTATTCTCCTGGTTCCAGGAGCATGGTGGTCTAACACGTGAGAATGGACAGCGCTTCCGCGACATGATCCTTTCGAAGGGACACACCATGGATTACGGCCCAATGTTCCGTGCCTTCTATGGCCGTGATCCGGACATCACTCCGATGTTAGTGCATCGCGGGCTTGTTTCCGAACAGGGCAAATAATCATAAGCCGGGAGGAAAGACCTGATCTTTTCTCCCGCTCTTTTGTCTGGACAAAAACATGCCGACATCCATGCGCAGAATGAGCCGCTTTTCTTATTGTGCCCCATTCTCGCGATGCTTGCCGTGCTGTATTTTAGCCTGAAGACGTTCTTCGGCCTCGAAACTCCACTTTTTGGTGATGAATCCGGTCATATCCTTGGCGGACTGTCTATCGCCAAGGGTGATATCCTGTATCGCGATTATATCGACGCGGACGGTCCGCTGATTTTTGCTCTGTCCTGGCTCATCGGTCTGGTGACGGATTTTCACCACGCCTATCTCATGCGGCTCATCCCGGTTGTTTGTACGAGGGCCAGCGCCGTGGCCGTCTTTCTATCTCCCGTTTGAAAAATCATAGGCTCGGTACCTT
>NZ_BJMK01000026.1 GCF_006539125.1 Gluconobacter sphaericus NBRC 12467 | reverse complement strand
CTCTTTAGGGCCTGTCTTTTGATCTTCGACACTCTGTCGCTTCCGCCATTTTGCAACTGTTTTCGGGTTGATCCCGAACTCCTTGCTCAGCGCCGCGAGCGAAGCCTGCGATCGCGGTATTGCCGCTCGCACGGCGTGCGTAGTCGTGGCGCTCCCATAACGTATCTGTCCCATAAGGCTTCCTTCCACTCGCGGGAAAATAATACCCCATCAAATCCCGGGACTAAACACCTAAAGGCTGGATCAGCTTCGAGGTCTGTTCGCGCAGTGTCTTCAGACCTGACAACTTCTCGAAGTTTTGGATCTGTTTTGCCAGCCTGTTGTAAGGCTTTTGTAGGTTTGAGATAGACGAGTTTATCTTCGCCAGTTGCTTTGTAGCGTTGTCAACGACGCTGACGTTGACCGTATATGTTCCGTTTGATGCCATGTTTTACCAGTCCAGATTAAGTTCTGGTATTTAACCTGACGTGTACTTTTAACCTTTTTATCCATGCTCCACGTACTCGGTATGGATCAAACACATGAAATCTATCAAGATCATGTTCAGATAGATAAGGCATTTAAGAATGAGCACTGAAAAAACGCCATACAAAGCCATTCAGGAAGAACTGAACCGCGCAGTTAAATTATCACCACTTAACAGCGATCAAATACAAAACGAACTCAGGCTCATAACCTCCCTTTTCGACAGATACTCAGATGACATACCGACGATGGTTGAGAGTTATGAAAACAGATGCCTTGGTTATATCAAAACTATAAAAGATAATAACGGAACACCTGTACAAGCACTTGGTGACGATAGATCGACATATGTCATCCCTATAAAGGGAGACACAACAAAACTGTGGCTGGATATAGATGATCTATGCTCAAAAAGTATCCAAAACTTCAAAGAGAACGTAGAGATTTACCGAAACAGTACATTGGATTGTGTTCTGGAAAACGTCTCTGACTTCTATAAACTCCTAATGGAGCAGAACGTCACTGAAAAGATCGTCAAAGATGAGATAAAATCAGTCTGCCAATCCTTCAGAATGAATATAAAATGGGCAAAAACATTTAATGCCTTAACGGCAGGAAACTTTGAATCCAGAGTAGATGACTTACTAAAAATCCAATCTGGCGCCATAGCAGCACAATGGTGCTATAACAACCTAGATGAAGATCAAGATTATCCTATAGAAAACCATAAGTCTCATGATCATAAGATATTCATCGTGCGTGGTTCTTGGGCAGATGAAGGTGGGTATCTATCAGGAGATATAACCTATCTAGACACGGTGATGTCTGACCTCATGACGACTGGATGTAGTTGTTATCTCACCTTTTTCTTTAATGTCTCTGACCTCCCTAAAAAGCTACAAAGTGAGAAATACTCTGAACTCCGTAGAAAAAACATCAAGTCTCCTCCCATAAGCCCTGCTCCGGCAGAAAACATCATCGCACCGAAAGAATATCGCGGTTTGTCCGGAATGCTGAAAAAGCTCTTTGGAGCCTGACCAAAAATGAAGTCTGCAACCCGGAGAAACCGTGCTCTATGACGTTTTTTAATGACTATTATCTGCCCCTGCTTCTCCCACATGGAGGGTTCGAAAAACCCTCCACCTCGGTTCTTCCACGAGATCGAAAGTTTACATATTCGGGTTTACTGCTTCCATAATCTTAATCCCTCTAGCAGTTAGCCTATAAACAGCACCTTCTATGAAGATCCCAGTGCTTAGATATGCTGAGTTATTGTGCTTAATACACCCACAAGAAAACAGGTTTTCAAAAGACAGAGACACATCATCATCGTCCATCTTCTCTCTATCTTCTACCGAGAAATAAGTCTTAATATGCGAAGACGATAGTTCGAATTTTGATTTTTCTAAATAAACAGAAAATATATACTTTAATACTAAAGCATCATTTGGTTCAAACTTTTTAACAACATCCACTATATCGCTTCGTATGTCCCGTTCATTACCTGTCATGATCCTTGCCAACATGGCAGCCCATAGCTTTTGAAGCTCTTCTCTATCTTCCCCGATACAAGCCTCAATGACCTTTTCGGCTTGTTTGCAGGAAACATCTTCCACGCGCTCTTTACCTTCGGTCATCTTATCAGCCATCTCGCACATATGTTCGAGATTAGCTTTTGCTCTAGCATAGCGAAACTTATCAGTGACCCAATATTGCCAGACTTCTGAGATAGCAGCCTTCATACCCGGGACAGCCTGAGTGACTGCCTTAACAGCATGAGCACCGTCGATAATCTCTTGAACTATTGTAACCTCAGTCATACGAAAACCCTTATTTTATCTAGTATTTTCTATGGAGCCTGATGGCCTTCAATTTAAACAACGCGCAATTTTCTACCAAAAAAATATTCAAAACGCCTTTTTGAGTCAGGCTCTAAGGCCGTTGATAAAGGCGTTCCGGTCGAAGAGATATCCGAACTTATCGCAGCTCTGCGCCTAGACGTGCGGCCTCTTGATCACAACCTGGCTCTCGCAGCCGGATTGATGCGTGATGCGACCAAGCGGGTCGGCCTCAGCCACGGAGACCGCGCCTGTCTGGCATTGGCTAAAAAATTGGATCTCCCTGCGGTCACCGCAGATCGGGCATGGGCTGAAATTGCTGATGCGATCGGCGTTGAAGTGGTTCTCATTCGATAGACTTACTCGATGTAAATCTTGTGTAGGTTTTCTGTTCCGCAGCCACTCAAACCCCGGGGGGAGCTGCCAGAGAAAAGCGGACCTACCGCTTACGCCTTCATGTCAGACATTGGGTGGCTAGAAGAGTTTCCCAGAAGCCGACATAAAAAATCGAGCACTCAGATGGAAACTCCTGATGGCCAACTTCCGCACTCACACTTACTAGCTCGAGATTCGAAACTCATCAGGTGATGAGGGGGTAACGGCAGTGGCGTTCGCTTCCGTACTGCTTCCCTGAGTGCTCACGCTGTTAAGTTTCTCTCTGAACGTGTCTGTAAAACGCATCAGAATAAGGGGCGAGAGAAAGCGGCGTACCTCCTTGATTCTGGGCAAGATTTCATCCCAAATCGCCACAATTTTTTGGAGATATTGCATATTGACTGGACTGGATTGACCGCCTCGCAGCGTGAAGCTAACGTCGAAGTCGTCGCCATTGGTCCATGACCAATACATAGTGGTCGAAAAAACAGCCTTTGTGCAAAGCACTTCAAGTAGCTCTTGATTGAAAGAGTGACCTGTCTCGGTCTCCACTATACCCAAATACTCGCAGATTTGGGATAAAAGAAGTTCCAGTCGGGTCAAGGGCTTCGGATGAGAGCCTTCAACAGCCGCTATCGGAACAATAGGCTTACTTCCGTTGAAACGGAAAAAGACCAAAGAGAGGCCGCACACCATTAGGTAAAGTGTCCCGCATAAAACTTCGGGCCGCTCCTCAGCGTCGGCGAAGCTGGGATCCTCTATATGTCGAAGCAAATCCGTGGCGTAGAAGATCGTCGCCGCGAAGTCGGCGGCAAGTTCCGTAACATGAGAGACCAGTGCTTCTCGATCATTGATAGGTTTATGATGTGAAACCTCGAAATCGTGGACGTGAGTCGTTTGCATGGCTTCATTTCCCCTCGGCCCGAACTCGTGGCGTATGATGCCATGCTCTTGCAGGAGGTGGCCGAGCTCATGGAAATACACCCACGTGATCGCCGCGATGAACATGTTCCTGACGTGTTCGTCTTCGTTAAAGCATTCAGGGAGTTTCGTGCGATTGTTATAAAACTCGTAGGGGGTAAAATCTGCTTCTGGCCTGCTTCGCAGGAACTCGCAAAAATTTTCGATGTCACGCCACACCTGTCGCACAAACTCGTAGTATATCGTGATGCTGTGCTGCGGCGGTTTGTCGCTTTGACTTAGAGAGGACGCGTACGCGCCATAAATTTCCTTCTCACTCCAATAAATCGATAATTTTCCGCCCAGAGGGGCGTATATTATGTCATTTGTTTCATTATTGATGCGGCCTAAAATATCACCTGCCAACTCATAGATCTCGGCATCCTCCATCGCGCACTTTCCTATTTCTTAGAGGCTGTTTCTTAATTCTGTTGTAATGGAGATAGCTGGCTGTGACGAGATCTGCCTCCCGCAATCTTACGAGACGGAGTTGGAGCATTAGCGCTGGGACTCATATCCGATTACTTTACGCTGCTGGCTTATGAATAAATGCTCAAAGAATGATTTGCCCGATCCGTTCACTTTGTGTCTATTTTGGTAGTCCTTATCTTATAAGCCGACCTTCCGCTTGCCCCCCCCCAAGTCAGTCGCAGGACGTGAGTGGTCAGAAGCCCATCGCCTCTCTCTGAGCCTGCCGATTGAAACCCGTTCCCCGTTGAAACGCGGGACGGCAGTTGAGATTTCGCCCCCAACCGTCCCGCCGCGCCTGGAGCGGGATCTCGTCGATGAAACAGCTCGGACTGGCCTGCTCGCCCCGACGAAACTCGCACCAGGACACGCTAACGCGCTGGCGGCCGCGGGTGAGTGCGACATAGGCCAGACGGCGTTCTTCTGCCGGGTCAATATTCGTGCGCGACGGGAACAGTGTGTCTTCCCACCCGATCAGAAAGACATGCCCGAACTCCAGACCCTTTGATCCGTGAATGGTCATCAGCTTGACCCGGCCGACACTCTCATCGCCGCTGCTTTCCGAGCCAAGGGCAGCGTGGTCGAACAGCTCTTCCACCGAGCTGAACTCGTTGGCGAGCGATAGAAGCTCGTGCAGGTTTTCCAGCGCCGTGCGGCCATCGTCCCCGGCTGCCTGGTGCATCGCGAGATACCCGCTCTCTTCTACAAGAACCCTCAGACGCTCTCCCAAACTGGGCTCGCCACTGCGGGCGCCTTTCAGGATCACGTCCAGAAAGCAGCGCAGCTTGTCAGCAGCCTTGCCGGTGCGTCCCTGCACCGTGCGCTCCGCTGCCTCGTACAGCGAGATCGCCTCCTCATCCGCGACCTGTTCGAATGTCGCCATGGCCTTGGCCCCGATCCCCCGGGCGGGCTGATTGACGATCCGGCGGAATGCCTCATCTGACTGCCGCTCATACGGAAAACATGTCAGACGCAGGAAGGCCAGCGCGTCCTTGACCACGCCGCGCTGCCAGAAGGCGGTGTCATTGACCAGCTCGTAAGGGATCTTTGCGCGCAGCAGAGACTCTTCCAGCAGCCGGGAGAGATGGTTGAAGCGATAGAGCACCGCCATGTCCTCGTAAGGCACGCCTTCCAGGGCGCGACGTCCGATCTCGGCGGCAATCCCGGAAGCCTCGTCCTGGCTGCCGGTGTGCCGCAGAATATCCACTGGCTCCCCATCTCCGGACGCGGTATACAGTGTTTTCTCCAGCCGGTTGGTGTCGTGAGAAATCACTGCGTTGGCCGCTGACAGGATGTGACCGGTCGAACGGAAGTTCTGCTCCAGAGCAATCATGCGTCCGGTTGGAAACTCCCTGAGAAAACTTCGGATAATCCGGACATTGGCCCCACGCCAGCCGTAAATCGACTGCGCATCGTCGCCCACAACGAAGAGCTCGTTGTGGTCTTTGGACAGGCATTTCAGCCAGAGAAACTGGAGCCGGTTGACGTCCTGGAACTCATCGGCGAGCACGCAGTCAAACCGGCCTGACCAGTCCTGTCTGTAGCGTTCGTCGCGGAGCATGGTCACGGTGGGCCATAGCAGCAGGTCTGCAAAATCCGCGCGATTGCTTTCGCGCAACATCGCCTGATAGGCTGGATAGAGCGCGGCCGCATCTCGCCAGACCATGATGTCATCGCCTTCGGTGATGGCATCCGTCGCAATCCGTCCCTCTACCCAGGTCACGGCATCCGGGGGAAGCACCATGTTTTCCTTGAGCATGGCGATGCGCGAGCTGACGGATTTCACACGCTTGCGGAATGTCTCTCCATCGTCAGCATTCATGACGCCCGCTTCAATCGCCTTTTCCAGAAGCCTGCGCACGATCTTCGTGCTGTCTTCGCTGTCACAGACGTCGAAGCCCGGACGCAGCCCGGCAATGTCAGGATCGGTCCGCAGCTGACGGCGTCCGTGCGCATGGAAGGTGCCCACCCAGTACGGGGCCTGCGCGATGTTCAGGGCCGCTGCGATCCGCGTCTTCATCTCCCCGGCCGCCTTGTTGGTAAAGGTCACAGCCAGAATGCGATCGGGCGACATCCGGCGCTTGACGACACGGTCGACAATACCGGCCACAAGCGTCTTGGTCTTTCCGGTCCCGGCACCCGCCAGAACAACAACCGGTCCTGTCTGACGCGCGGCGTCTGCCTGGGAGGGGGTCAAGCCTAAGAGATGATTATCCACGACCACGTCCCTGCTCCCGGGTGCCATGAAGAACATCGCACCGCGTCGCACGGCGGCCATCAAGGCTGAGGATCATGTCCGGCTCGACCATCAGGTCGAACTCCTGCCCGAAGTCCCATGTCCCGTCCGCCAGGACCGTGCCTCCGACCACGAGACCGCGCAGCACATCATCGCCGAACGCAATCTCGGCGTAGGTCTGCGGGAAGGGCGGCTGATTGTGCAGCAGAGCCCAGGTATGCCAGGCGCGGGTTGTCTCTACATCGGCATGCCAGGCGGCGGTCAGTTCTGCGACATGCCCCAGAAGTGTGACGGCTTCCGGGCGGTCAGGATGACGCGTGCTTCCGGGAACGGTGCCAATCTGGACAAGCTGCTGCTCCCCCGCCTGACAGGTCAGGAACCCATTGTCTCCGGTCGGGAACTGAACAAACAGGACGATGCGCCCGGAGAGATCCCAGCCTGCCGCGCTCCAGCGCCCCCCAACCACAAGACCCTGACCCCGCCCCGTCTCAGGACCGTATTCTACCAGCGCCCAGGGAATACGACATCCGAGGTCTGGCATCCGGCGCAGATAATGGTCCGCATCCGGGTGCGCCAGAAAGGCCGTTCTCAGAGCGTCATTCTTTTCATGCCCGGGAAACAGCGCCTCCATTTCCCGTCGTGCCTTGTCATTCGTCATCAGTCTCTCCTCAGGCGGCGCGGGCGGCGGCCACAACAGTCTTCAGGGCGTCGTTGAAATCTTTGCAGCCACCATGGGGAATACGGCGGATCACGCGGACACCGGCTTCGCGGCCCAGCTCTGCAAGGCGCGCGGCATAGCGGTTTCCGGCGTCGTCATTATCGGTTGCGGCTACCAGAACGGCAGCCGGATCATTTGCCATTTCAGCCAGCTCGGCCGTCAGGGCTTCGACCGTCTCCGGTCCCATGCCACCTGCGGTCGAGCAGTACAGGGTTTCGCGCGTGCGCTCGCTGTCGAGGGCGGCGTAGGAGAGGGCATCAATGGCGGATTCACTCACCACCAGACGGCGGACCGTGCGCGCGAGGCCGGGCTGGAACCGGAACAGCGTTTTGACCGTACCCGACAGACAGATGCCCCTGGTGTCCGGGCCGCGCAGTTCCGCACCACAGATGGCTCCCGCGGCATCCCGGTGGCAGAACCAGGCGGCGTGATAGCCGTCCCGGATGCAGCCGGTCATGATGGCCCGACGCAGCACCCACTCCGGAAGGCCGCGCTCCTCGGTGAGGTACGCCCACACCTTCGTGCCGGATGTCAGTTCCTTCTTGCCGTGCCAGCGCTCGGCCGGAGCAACGTCTGGCGTTTTGGCCTGACGCTCGCGGACGTATTCTGCCCCCTTCGGTTCAATGCCCACCAGCTGACCCAGCTCACGGCAGGCATCGCGAAACTTCAGACCGGGTGTCAGGCGCTGGATCAGGGAGAACACATCCCCCTTTTCGTCCGATCCCGTATCCCACCAGCCACGGCCTTCATGGTTGACGATAATCGTCTCGCCCTTTCCCGCACGGTATTTCAGAGCGTTCCGCGTGCTTTCGGGCTTGTCGAGAAGATAGCCATGGCGCTCAAGCAGCAGAGCACAGGAGACGCCTTTGACAATGTCGGTCCGGTCGTCATCAGACAGTCTGAACGGCTCAAAGCGTGCCATGATCGTCATCCTTTCTCGCTTCGGGGCGGCGCAACGGTCAGAACCGGCCTCAACGCCCCTGTGATCTGGGTTTAATTTAGGGAAAATCCGCAGGTATTGCAAGAAAAAATGAATATTTACTGCGGTTTTCATGGTTTTCATTTGTCGTTACTTGCACATATACAAACATAATCGCCATAAACTTAACGAATACTTAAAAAGCCTTTCGTTCGACCCGTGCCGGAGGCAAAAGGGGCGAAAGCAAGCGCAGCGACGCCTTTCGTCCCGACACTTTCAGTGTCCGTCACAAACGTAGCGCAGGACACGATGCCTTCTCAGGGGACCCGGCTGCACGGAGCAACCGAAGGGCGCGGAGGAAGCTGGGGTGGAAGGTCGTCTTGTCCGGAGTGAGGCTTGTGGCACTCCAGACCTTTCCTGCCAGAGGCTCCCGCCCCTTCATGCACAGCTCCGCCCCATGAAGGGACTGGGCATCACGCTTGTCTGGTGTGCGCTCCGCGCCCGCTCGGGAAGATGGGCCGATCCTTCAAGCTCGCGGGCAATGGCGTCGATCTGAGCCTTCAGAGCCTGAATATTTTGCAGGCCGATCCGGTCCCTTCGAATTTCGAGGCGTCCGTACAGGGCGATCCGCTCAGTGCCGCTCTCAATCGTCAGGTCATCGATCCGAACACTTTTGCCTGCGTCAAGGAAAGGAATGAAGCTCATGGCATGGTCTCCAGCACAGGACTGCCAGAGGCAGGCCGGATGCGATCAGCATAAGGACTTTTAAGGGGGCGAGGCAGCGTCATGGCCGTCTGACGGATCTCATCGGGAAGAGACGGGAAAGGATCTACACCCGTCGCCTGGGTTAACGCGCCGATGCTGATGATCGTACAGGTTGGTTGGCTGCTATTTTGACAGAAATACGCGCCTGCTTCGTCCTCGACAGGATCGTAAACAGCCTTCCAGGTCGCAGAGGGCACAAAAACCCGATGCGATCCGATGGTCTTTACCGACGCTTCAAATGCCGGACCGGTCACGACGTAAAGCTCGCCTTCGCGCTGTGCGAGACGACGCACCGCCATTTCCACGCCCGTCCAGATGCCTTCATTCAGTTCCGGGGTCTGGGGAACAACATTGGCGAGCGAAAAACTCTGCTCCTGCGCCTGAAGACTGCCTTCGTCCGCCGAACAGGCCATATGGCCGCGATCATAATCCGACGCGCGGTAGTCGCTCAGCTCGGCCCTGTCCTCAAAGGACAGACGGGGATCGGCATGAAAGAACCGGACGACCCGGCCGATCTGCATACTGCGTTCCAGGTCTTCCTCGGTCAGATGCTCTGCCGTCCACAGGGGGCCATGACTGATGCCCGAATGCAGGACAGCAAAGGCGTCATTGCACAGAAGAACGGTCTGCTGCCCAAGCGCCTCGTTGGTCAGAACCGGAAGCTGGCCATCTCCGCCAAACTCGGCACACCCGGCCGGTGCCGCCTGACTTGCGGTGGCCCAAAACAGGGCGCTCAGGGCAAGCCCCGCTCTGTGGTGTCGCATCGCCATTCCCTTTCCTCCCGGATGCCTGTGGTGTGCATGCCAGGATGACACGGCCTGTTGTGAGTGAGGGATCAGGGCTGTCAATGGGAGACACTCAGCAGCGTGCGTTGCGCCGAACGATGGGCGGCGCTGGCGTCACGGCGCAGTGCGGCGCGTAACGCCGCCCCGAGACGATCGTCATTCGCGTCATCAACCAGGTGATCGGCTTCCGCGTAAAAGCGCCGTGCGCGGCCAATGGTTTTGCCTGCCGAGACGGCGCGGTGAAAGACGGGCGCCTCAAGAGCGGGAAGAAAACTGGACGTAGGGGTGAGCATCTGGATCTGCACGATGCGGTTCCTTTCTTGTGTTTATTGACCGGATGCGGGCCGCGCTGCGGCCCTGATGTCAGTGGAGGAAGGAGAGGATCGGGAGAGTGGTCTCAGTCTTCCGTCCCAGGCAGGGAAGCGCGCTTGACGGCCCGACCGTCGCTCGCAAGGCATCGCTTTCCGTCGTGCATGTAGTGGTTGCGGCGAACCTTTCGATACACGGCTCCCAGCTCTGCCCCAGCCATGCGGAAGGCTTCTCCGAGTTCAAGATCTGCAAAGAGAACCGTATCCGGCCCAAAGACCTCTGCCTTTTTACGGGCTGCTGTCAGATCTGTTTTCCTGCGCTTGGACATGTTCTGCCTCTCTCGGAATATTTCGTTCCCGATTGGCAGCCTCATGGGGCGGGTGGCGTGGCATGGGCGGCGCTGTGCGCCGGGAGCGGAGCGACGCACCCTTGCTGCGACGCCTGCCCCATGAGAGCCCCTTCCCTCCCTCCTCTTTCTCTTTCGCGCGCGTCTCTTTTCTGCCCTCAGAGGTTTTCTCGAGGGCCGAATAGTGCCGGTATCTTATTGTTTTTATTGACTTTTAATTGTGGCGCGCTTTACGCTTACCGCACAACGACAGGAGGACACCGATGAGTGCACAGACAGATCAGACCGCCACGGTGATCCGCTTTCCGCAGGAGCGGCGTCTTGCGCCGACCCTGGACGCGCTCACCGACGCAATCCTGCCCGAGACGCAGTTGCGGTCGCTTGCCGAAATCCGGGCCGTGACACCGCCCCGACAGGTTGAGCGCCTCCGCGCGTTCGGACGCGAGAGGGCGCGACAGATTTTCGAAGCCACGCCTTTGCCCGACACACGCGAGGGTCGTCAGCGCATGGCGTCTGACTGGCTGTCGCAGCTTGTTTCTCGGGCACTGGCCCGGGTTTCCGACGCACGGTCCCTCACGGAGGAGGCGGAGCGCCGTGAGATCGAAGATCCGCAGCGCGACGGCATCTATGACGATCTTGCGCAGGCGCTTCGCGCCGAGATCGTCGCCTGGGAGACGGCCCAGAATATTCTCGGCGGATGGGAGATCGTTCAGGGCCTGATCGACGATCCGGACTCCTGCGCCGTCACGGACAGCGCAACGTGTCAGAGCAGACCCATCTGAACAGGCTGCTGCCGCGACAGCGGTGCAGACAATGCCGGAGCCAGCGAGATGCGGGCTGCATGATCGGCTGGCACACCGTGACGGTCGATCAGCCTGCGCAACAGCGCCTGTTCGCCTCGGAGCGTTTCCTGACGCAGTTCAGCGCGGTACAGGTCGAGCACCTGATGCTCGACCAGAAGAGCCGCGATCCGGCTTTCCACGTCTGACCAGGTCCAGGCGGGGTCGCCGATCCCGCCACGCGCAATGATCTGATCGAGGAAGGCGATGCGCCCCTGCGTTGTGCTGAAATACCGGCCCGCAAAGCCGTTCCGGTTAAAGCAGGCGATAAACCCCCACATCTGGCTGACGCGCTGGTACAGCGCCTTGCTGAACCCCTCCTCCGGCAATCCTTTCGCAACAAAGGCGAGGATTGCATTGGCCAGTTTCGCTTTGTCCTGCGCTGAGCTCCACTGGGTGGCCGTCAGGCCCTCGGCCTCAATGCGGACGCGCCGCAGGTGTGGCAACAGCAGGCTCATGCGTAAGCCTCCTGGACGAGCGCGGACAGAGCCTCCGCGACAGCGCCCGCAAGATCGGGCCGCTGCGCGATCAGCCAGCCTGTCAGCGCGCTGCGATCCGCCGCGTCAACAAGGGAGACGACGCGGTCGACATCGCAGCGTCTCAGCTGCTCCACGCTGTCAGCGGCCACCGCCACGGCCGAGGCCCAGATCTGCTCGTGGGGAACAGGCATAAGATCGGACATTCTTTCACTCCTGAAGGATTGCAAGGAAGGCCAGTCAGGCCAGAATTTCGAGGGTTTCAGGCGTAATGTTCAGCCGCAGTGTGTCACCGGACACCTTGCTGAGGGCCCGTCGTACAAGCGCAGCTTCCAGGAACTCGCATCCGTCATCCCCGCCAAAAGCCTGTCGCTTGACGTCATGAGCCCTGCCCGCGTTCTGTGCCGGGTCAGCCTCGCGCGCATACGCGCACAAATTGGGCTTCTGACCGTCATCGGACGGCAGAAGGGGAAGCCCGTTCGACATCATGTAGATCCCGTGGTCTCCAACCAACCACAGACCCGCAGGGATCTTGGCGGGATCAATGTCTTCCGGACGGCCCCATTCGCGCGCGCCATGCCCAGGCTTGCGCAGGCTCTTGTCAAAAAGCTGCGTCAGCGTGGCACGTCGTTCCGACGCAACCTCGGCATGGGCAAGAAGGCGCGCGATCAGCGTGCGGTCGAAGGTGACGATCATGGGATATTTTCCTAGGATCAGAAATGGAAAAACCCCGCACGATGGCGGGGCGTGGGAGCGTTCGGAAACGTGAAAACTCAGCCTCGGGGGTGAGCGCTGTGCGATGCCGAGGCGAGATAGTGATGGGGCACCGGTCCCGCCAGAAAGCTCGGCAGGCACGTAAACGCGAAGACCAGGGCGAGAAAACCGAAGACCCCACCGGCCAGTCCGGCAACGTCCTTGATGTCCTGAAGGGTCTGTTGGGAAATCTGCATGAAAGGTCACTCCTGTTGCCGTCATCTCTTTTCTCTGATGACCTCTCCGGCACAGGCACAGGCTGTCTGCGCTGGCACAGGCGCCGCGTAGCGGCGGGATCTCCACGACCCGGAGCCCGTCAGGGCGAGGACGCGTGGAGACCCACCCTTTGCCAGCGCAGACAGCCTGTGCTGCCCCTCTCTCCTTCTGCTTCTTTCCCTCTTTCCTCTTCCTACTCTCCTCCTTCCTCAGCTTGAGCGGGTGTCGACCGATGTTCAATTGTGTCCATTTTGGCGCGCGACCTGCATCACGCCGGTGTCCTCCACGAGGCGGTAAGGCGTCAGGGTTAGTTGCCCCGTCCAGCGATGCTTCATTACGATCATGGGGACGCCGTCGACCGTTCCATGCTCGCCGCGACGGCTGGCGTCAGAGATCTCTGCTCGCGTGACGCATGGCGGCTGCGTGCGGGCCAGGAAATCCGTCTCAGCCTCTTTTCGGTCTGAGTATGGTCCGTGCCAGTGCTGCGCGGCTTCTTTTGGCCAGAACGACGTTACACGCAGATAGACGCGCCCATCCGGCGCAATGCCAAGATGAACCTTGCGACGTTCCAGAAGACAGGTCTCAATCTGGAGAAGGCTTTCATCGACCATGGAAAACTCGCTCTTTTTTAAACTTCAGGATCTGGCAGGGGAGACATTATCCGCTCCCCTGCATTGGCCTCAGGCGGCCAGATGCTCGGCCATTGAGGACGCAGTCAGGACAGCGGCGGCCAGGGCGGGATGCTGGTGGGCGCGATAGCGCGACACCAGAGCGTCCCGGGTCTCGCTGCCCAAAGCGGTCGCAGGCGCGCCAATGGTGTCGAGAATGGCCGCGACTTCCGCGGCCCATCCCTTGAAGCCAAGATGGCCGTCGTCAGACAGGCGTTCGGCCTCGGTGAGCGAAGCTTCGCGCGGCTCTGCACCGTCCATGCGGAATGGCGTGTACCGTCTTCCCCATGAGGCCACACCTGCCATGCCCTCGTGGGGAACCGGGTCTGCAACCGTGGTTTCCAGCCATTCAGATGTGCCAAGTGCTTCTGAATCATAAGCTGCGTCGAAACCGCGCGGCTTGCGGCTGCCACGATTGACAGTGACCATGATCTTGAACGACTTGCCGGGGTGCTGAAGCGCAGTGTCGCGGCCAAAGCTCAGAATGAGCGGCTTGAGGCCATCTACCGACTTCGCCTCGACGATGCGGCGCTCACCAAGCTGGGACATGAGCGCCATCGTGGTGCTGGTAAAATAGCCCTCACGTTTTGCGGTAGCGGGCGTCGCACTGAGCGTAAAGAAAGCCATGTCGGTCTCCGGATATGACAAAGGCCGCCTCGCGGCGGCCTGGAAGAACTGTGACGAAACGAGGTGGGGTCAGAAGACGTATTCGGCGCTGCCGAAGACTTCCTGCCAGGGGCTCCGGCTCGTGGAGTGACAATCGGACACCGGATCATAAGACCCCGATCTGAACTGCTTTCGGATGTTGTCGACAGTCTTCTGCGCGGCATCATCCAGCGGATTGTCGCAGTTGACCGATACGCACCCGTAAGAGGATTTGCGCACACGGAACGTGTGCTTTGGCAGCGCAGCTTTCAGGAGACGGCGGATGTTCTTTCCTGCCAGCACGCCGCTCTGGTCCGACCCCTGCTCCAGATGGGCGTATTCGGGATCGGTGCGCAGACGCTCGATTTCAGCCGCATGGGCCGCCGCAGCCTGATCTTTCCGCGCCTGTTTTTCAGCACGGCATGCTTCGGCATGAGCATGCAGCTGCGCAATTTCCTCCGGGCCAGCCTTGGGCTCGTCGTGGAAGATCGTCCACTGCACGCCGTGCAGAATGCTCTCGGGCAGCTTCTTGCTGATACTTCCGCAGGCAAAGACGATATCAAAGCTGGCACTGCCTCCCGCCGCGATGAAGCCACCAGCAAGGCGTCTGATTGTCTCTGGGCGAGGCGTGCCATGGACCGCAGACACGACACCCCGGCCTCTGTTGTACAGGATGGTGCTGACGCGGGTGCCTACGGTGACAGTCGGGTGTTCGGACATGCTGATCTCCTTCTCTTCATGTCTCTTCAACTGTCCTCTCCGGGGTCAGGGCCTGACTGGCGGGGCAAGGGCGACGCGTCAGCGGCGGTCCCGCAGGCGTCAGCCGAGGACACCACCCCTTGCGGCGACAGACAGGCTCTGGCACCCCGCCCCTCTCTCCTCCTTCTTTTTCTTTTTTCTTCGCTTCTCGCCCTCGCGCGGGCAGGCTCTTCCCCTGTGAACCCAGGCACCGTCTCACTGCACGAAAAAGGGCGGAGCCATGCTGACTCCGCCCTTGAAAATCGTAACCGGTTCGTCCAAGTTCAGAGGTGAGCCGTGAGGGGCTTCGGGAAAAAACACCTCACGGCCCGGTTTACCTTAAGTGATTTACTCGGAGAGGCTCTTCAGTGCGGTGGCAACCGCCTGAAGGGTCTTCTTCGTTTTACGAAGGATCTTCGTAAACCACTTACGGTCCACCACGATCACGAAGATCATGGTTTCCCCTTTCACTCTGACGACTGTGGGCAAAGCGACCCCCGACCCACATCCGGTTACGATTTTCGGGGGCCGCGACGTCTGAACCGTAACCTGAACAGACGTTTCGTCACGCGGACTCATCAGGCGGCCCCGATCTCCTGTTGTGCCAGATCAGGCGTTCCACGCAAGTCTGTCGCGAAACGCTCTGTCATTACGCGGCCTCAGACCCGAAGGATCTCCAGCCGCCCTCCCATGGCGGCCTGCATGGCCACCAGTTCCTGCGGCACCACGAGGTCCGGTTTTTCTGCTGGCTCATCCTCCATGACGTCTGGCTCGCCAACCTCTTCCCCGCCTTCGTTGTCCATCACGTCTTCCAGACCCTCCGGATCAGCACACTCCAGGTCGTCTTCATCCTCGTCCTGCAGTCTGCTTTCAGCTGCAGCCCATTTCGCACGGCGAGACTGGTTTTTCCGAACCTCTTCGGCCCAGAGAGCAGTCGCCTGTGCGAAACCAGCGGCCTGCGGGACCCAATGTCCGTCTCCCACGGCATTCAGCAGCGAAGCGCGCATCTCTTTGCCTGTGTTGAGTGGCGCAAGCCCATGTGCCTGAACCGCCTTGGTGATCCCGGGCTTGCTGTAGGTCTTCAGGAAGTCCTCATCGGCCATGCTCGGCATGTGGGTATCCGCGTCGAACAGACAGCCCAGCAGTTCCGCTGCCATGCCCGAACCGGAGTGCATGCTCACTTCGCAGTTCATGAAACCACCGAGACTTTCCAGCGCGTGGCGGCGGATGAGCGCCTCATCACGCACCAGCTCCCCCTCCGGGAACAGCTCTTCCATAGCGGTTTTCACCGCGTTCTCATAAGGCGACCGGCCTGATGAACCGTAAATATGGACGTTATTGGCATTCAGTGCGAGCAGCAGGCCAGCCACCAGATCCCACGGATCGGCATCTTCACTTTTCGCTTCCAGCGCCTTCTTCAGCGCGAGAGTCCGCACGGAGCCGATCATCTTCAGACCCGTGCCGGAGATGTCCGCGCGCTCTTTCTTTGGGGGAGGCGTCTGCTCCACCACACGCGCTTCAGAGCGAACTGTTTCTTCACCCGTGTAGCGGAACTTCCGCTCTTCGATTTTCAGGGTACTCCGATTGAGCCAGTAGCCGACAACATCGGTCTCCTGCTCGCCCATCCAGTACGCGACGGAGTTGTAGCCCTGAGGGCGCAGGGGAGATCCGTACTCGTCCGTCTCAATCGCAAGTGTGCCTTCAGGGCGATGCTCGGCAATCCAGTCTTCCTGCGCGGCCCGGAACGCCGTGGCATCCGTGACGTAGCGATTATCCTCACTGCCCTGCCCGAACAGATCTTCGGTCCAGACGACGCCATGCTTTTGCGCCAGCGCATCGTCAAACCGGGCGTCCCGCGCATACCACTCGTCCTGACGCAGGTGCCAGGTGAAGTCACGCCAGTTCACGGTATCATCCGGATCTTCGGCGTTAAGACGGTACCCGGCCGGGTCCTCTCCCTCCTCCACGCTCTCGGCAAACATCTCAGCCCAGGCAGCGGCCTGCTCCTCCAGAGACGACAGCGCCAGCGTCCGCCGCTCTTTTTGGTCCGGGCCACGGCCAATTTCGATGGCGTGCAGGATTGGCGGATGCAGCTTCGCGAGCAGGGTCAGTCCACGGAGATAGGCAGGCGTGATCATCAGCGCCATGCACAGCTGCTGATCCGTATAGCCAAGCTCTTCGCGCATCCGGGTTACGGCACGCCACTGGTCCGGCTCGGTCATGCCCTCACGGATCATGTTCTCACTGGCTGCTGCCAGATCCTCCAGACCATTATCGATCTTCGTCACATGGACCTGAATTTCCGTCAGACCCGCATAGATCGCCGCTTCCGTCCGTCGATGGCCCGCAATGATCATCAGGCTGCCGTCACCGAGCTCACGCACGCGCGGCGGATGGACAAGCCCGACTGCACGGATATTCAGCGCAAGCTGGCGAATGCTCGCCTGGCCGGACGTGGTCTGGCGGGGATTGTTCGGATTTGCGATCAGGATGTTGGGATCGACAAGGCGTAGTTCGTCCATGATGGGCTCCAGTGATGTCGTAAGGGTGTCGAAAAGGTATCGTGAGGGGGGAGACGTCAGGCGGTCAGGCTGTGCGCGAGGTGGGAGACCACACGCTCGATATGCTCGACCTCAAGCTGCCGTGTTTCCAGCGTCAACGTGGCCGTGCCGTAAGACCCGTCTTCATCGGTGTCGTAATCGGTCTGCACGCGGCGGATAACGGTTTCGACGCAGTGCCAGACCACAAGGTCAAAGCTGTTCGGAAACAGAGGGGCAATCGTCTGGTCAGGTCCAAGCGCTGCAACGGCCTTCTCAAGGGACAGGTCTTCGAACAGATCCGGACTGTCGTCCGCTGTCACATGAAGCGTTGTCCACCAGCCTTCCTTGGCCTCGTACTCAACTTTGACCGCCTTCACGCCATGCGCCTGCATCGCGTCAAAGATCAGCGTCAGGTTTGCTCTGAGCGCCACTTCGGCCGCGGGTTGTCCTGTCGGGTCTGACACGCCTGTCTCCTTTTTTTCTGTCGTGATGATCTCGGCGCGGGCACGGGGCGTGGCTTCGCGCAAGGCCGCGCGTCAGCGCGCCCGGCCTGAGCCTTGCGCGGAGCCGCGACCTGTGGCGGCTCCCTCTCTCTTTTCTGTTTGTTTTCCCGCCCCCTTCTCTTCTTCCTGAGGCAGGCAAGGCGGTGGCGGTTCAGTCGTAAAAAGGCAGCGTCTCGTCGATCGACCCGTCCCGATCGAAGTGGATGTAATGGCAGTTCTGCTCCCGCGCCCGCACCATCAGGGCAGCCAGTTCGGGAGACACATCCTGCGGGACGTCCTCCGCCTCAGTGGGCACATAGATCATCCAGCCATAAGGCCCACCAAGGCAACTTCGCCCTGCTGTGCCCCCGCTGCTGAGATAAAGCTCGCACGCATCGCGCTCTGCGAGCGGAAGATGCCCGGTGCTGAGATCCAGGTGCCGGCAGACGGGGCCTGCGGACGTGGGCAGGACTTCGCTCATGCCCGGGCCTCCGGCCGGACAATGAACGACGTCAGACAACTGCCCCCTGTCCAGCGATCCATGGTCAGCATCATCTCGACGCCCTCAAGCGTTTGCGCAATAGTCCCATTCAGGCGGCCCCGTTGCAGATCCTCCGGGGTAATTACGGGCGGCGCGTTGCGCTCCACGAAATCGGCTTCCGCGCAGGTCGCATCCTTGTATGGCCCGTGCCAGTCATTCCCGTTGACGGGATAGCTGTCCACGGTGCGCAGAAGAGCCTCACCATTCGGATAGGTGAAAATCTCCACGTTCACACCGCACAGAACCTTGGAAATGATGGCCTTGTCCGTCCGGCTCATGCCGCGCACTCCGCCAATGGGGTCAGACCTTTCATGATGGAGTGGCGCTCGTGACATGGTCCATAAACTGTCGCCCGGTTATAGACAGGGGCGTCATCCAGATTGGAGTATGCCAGAAAAATGGCTGCATCCTTTGGGTCACGCAGCAGGTTCAGCCAGGACCACACCGGGGTTTCACCTGTCATCTCCGGGGCCTTGATAGCGGACAGCTCGTCCACACGCTTCTGGAGCCACGCTGAAACCGGCCCCTTGCGGAGCGCGAATTTTCCCGTGCAGGTCATGCCCCGATCAAGAAGCGCCTGCGCGGCCACGGCATCCCGCAAAACAGTCCGGCACTTGCGAATATAGGTTTCTGCCTGCGTCTCGCTGGCACCGGAGAAGCGCATTCCGCCGCCCTCACAAGAGACAGCGTACTGCACCACCTGACGCATGATCTCCCAGTTCTGTCCCGCCCCAATCAGGGACCAGCTTCTCGCGCGCAGCGAGCCGCGCCCCTCATAGACATTGTTATCGCCACCCAGCTCCATCAGCAGATACTGATCGGCATGAAAGCTGCTATCCGCGACATGAGGGCGCAGGGTCGCTGCCGGAAGTCGCACGGCGGCGAGGTCATAGACGATACGATAGGACATGCTCTCTTCCTCTGATCTCTCTTTCAACCTCTCCGCGGATGCAGGGGCTGTCCGGTGTGGCAAGGCCGCGCGCCAGCGCGCCCGGCCTGAGCCTTGCCGCACCGGGCGGGCCATGCCCGCCCCTTCTCCTCTCCCTATGCTGCCGTCTCTACTTCTTCGTCTTCTTCCCCATTGTCGTTGACCGTCAGGCTTTCCATCGCGGCCAGAGCCTCGGCAGCCTCGGCCTCCCGCCGCGCTGTATCCTCGGCCAGATCCGCCTCCAGAGACGCCATTTCCTCCTCCTTCTCCTCCAGGAGTGCGGCCTCGCGGAACGGCATCCCGTCACGGGCGCGATAGCCGGGCAGTTTGCGCTCCGTCTCGGCCAGCAGCCGCTGAGCATCCGCAAGCTCGCTATCGAAGCGCAGCAGGGTGTTCTCGATGCGGGCGATAAAGCCGAGCGGCGCAGTGTCGTGATCAAAGTCGATGCCGATCATCCGGCCCTCGGCCGCGATCGCAATCGTCGCCTCCCATTGCGTCTCATCCATGAAGGTCGAATCCCAAGTCTCGCACACCAGCTCGAAACCGCCGATCTCGCCAAGCGTCCACCGACCTTTCGCCTCTGCCCTCTCGGCTGTGCGTGCCTGTCCCATCAGCCACTTGCCAGCGTCCTGGCGGTCGGTCAGCACATCCGACTTGCGTACAAGCTCGAACGCCTCGCCCCGTGTCGACTGACGCTTTGCAATATCGGCCCGGACCTTCGGGATAAACGCTTCCGCAGTCCTCTGATCGCGCTCCGTCCGTTCGATCGCGCGACGCACGTTGAACTGGTCGTCGTAATGGGCAGCCTTGAGACGACGCAGGCGAGCAAGCTCCGCTTCCAGTCCCGCCTTTTTCATGAGGCGTTCGTCGCCCGAGGCCAGCGCCTTCGCCATGGCGAACTGGTTCGCACTCTCGCCAATATCCTCCAGACGGCGGATCGAACGATCTCCCGACATGGCCAGCCCCAGAAAACGCTGCTTGCGCTCCAGAAGCTGCCAGTTCGTGGCATCCACCGACCCTTTCAGGGCGTAGGCGTAAATCTGGATGACCGGGTTCTGATTGCCCTGGCGTTCGATCCGTCCCTCACGCTGGATGATGTCGGCCACCAGCCAGGGCACATCGAGATGGTGCAGGGCAATCAGACGCTGCTGTGCGTTCACGCCCGTCCCCATTGTCGCACTCGAGCCGATCAGGATGCGTTTGCGCCCGGAATTGAGATCCCGGAACAGTCCCTGCTTGGCCGCACTCTTCTTGTAGTGCTGCATGAAGGCGATCTGCTCGCGCGGCACGCCCATCCGCATCAGCTCATCGCGGATCCAGAGATAAGCCGAGAAGCCCCGTTTCTCCAGCGCGGCTTCCGTGCCGAGATCCGAAAAGATCATCTGGACGGCACCTGGCAGGTCATACGGCTTGCCGGTGTCAGGATCCGTGTAGCGGTTATCGCTCGTCTCCTTCCAGATCTCGAATACCCTCGCAATCATGACATTCAGTTTGTTGCTGGTGTCATTGTCTTCCCACGATCGGACAAAGCGCAGATCAATCGCTGCGTGACGCGCATCGTTGATCACGGACAGGATGATGTCCTGCCCTTTTTCAGGCTTGCCCTTGCGCTCCTCGATCACCTTGATCCGCGCTTCCAGCGACTTCTGGTAATCACGGAAAGCGGGTCCGCTGTCTGCGACGATGATCTGTCGGCTGCCCGTGGCGATTTCAGGCAGCCTCACGTACTGGCGCAGGTCGTACTGCTGCACGACGTCCGCGAAATGCCGGTACATGGCCATCAGATCAGCCACGTTCACGAACTCCGCAAACCGCGTCACAGGCTTGTACAGCCCGCTCGGCTGAAGCTCGAGTTCCGTGCGGGTCTCCCCGAAATTGGCGGCCCACGCATCGAACTCATGCAGCCCACGCTCGATCAGGGCGTCGATCTGCTGGAAGCGCTGCACATTGTACATCTCGCCCAGGGTGTTCGTAATCGGCGAGCCCGAGGCCATGACCAGTTCGCGACCGGGGTTGAGACGGCTGAGATAGCGGGCCTTGACGTACAGGTCCCAGGCACGCCCGCTGCCGTTCGGATCGACCCCTTTGAGGCTGGACTGGTTCGTACCGAAACTCAGCTTGCGGAACTGCTGTGCCTCATCCACGAGGATCTGGTCGATCCCGATCTCTCCGAGATGCACCAGATCGTCCTTGCGGCTGGCCAGCCCGTCCAGCTTGGCTTTCATCCCCTCCTTCATGCGCTCGATGCGCTTGCGCGAAATACGGTCGTCTTCGTCCACATCGCATAGCAAGCTCTCGTAGGACGCGATCTGCGCTTCGATCATTTCCTGTTCGAATTTGGTCTCGACCGGAATGAACTTGAAGGCATCATGCGTGATGATGATCGCATCCCACTGTCCCGTGGCCGCACGGGCGAGGAAGCACTGGCGCTTGGCCTTCACGAAGTTCGTCTCATCCGCGACCAGGATTTTCGCGGTCGGATAGAGCATCAGGAACTCGCGGGCCATCTGCGCCAGACAATGTCCCGGCACCACAACCATGGCCTTCGAGATCAGGCCGAGACGGCGCTGCTCCATGATCGCCGCGCACACCGAGAAGGTTTTCCCCGAGCCCACGGCATGCGCCATGTAGGTGTTTCCTGTGGCGATGATGCGCCAGACCACCCGCTTCTGGTGGGCACGCAGCTGGATCGTGGTGCTGGCCCCGGGCAACTGCAGATGCGAGCCGTCAAAGGCGCGGGGGACGAGGTTGTTGTAGGTATCGTTATACAGCCGCACCAGACGCTCGGCGCGCTCTGGATCCTGCCACACCCAGGTCTGGAAGGCTGTCTTGATGGCAGCGAGCTTTTCCTTGGCGGCCTCGGTCTCCTGCGCATTCAACTGCCGGTGCTCGCCGTTCTCGTCGCGCCAGGTGTCCCAGATCTGCGGAATGGCCTGATTGAGCGCATCCTCGATCAGCTCCCCTGCGGGACGGCGTTCGGTGCCCCAGACGGACGTCGCCTCCGCCTTGCCGCGGAACGGTCCCTTATCCAGGGTCCAGGACGCCACCTCTTTGGTGTGCCACACGCCGGCTTCGACCCCGATCACCTCGGCGATGAAGCCCTCGATGTCGGCGGTCGGGATCCACGGCGCGCCCAGACGAGCTGTAATGTCACTCGGCCGCAGGTCCTCGGGCTGGGCCTCTTCCAGCGCGACCACGGTGCGGGCGAAGCGGGGATCGGTCTCAGCAGCCTTGCGGGCCTCCGCCAGTTTCGTGCGCACCGCGCCTGACAGGGCTTCGTCGGCGGGTACCCAGACATCGCGTCCGGGCTGGCTGCGTGCGGCATCGAGGTAGATGGCACTGCCCAGCTCGGCGATGACCTCGTCCTCGGACCGTCCCAACAGTTCGGCAATGCGCGGGATCTCCACCACACCCGTCTCGTGCAGGCAGACCGCTAGCGCGTCATGGGCGCTGTGCACCTCCGGCTCCAGCGTCGCCTGGATCACACGCTCGGAGAACAGCGGCCCCTGTGTGCCGACCTGCCGGTCCTCGTCGTACTCCTCGATCGAGCTGACCAGCCAGACGTCCGGATCGTCGTAGAAGGGCTGGAGGTTTGGACGCCGCTGCGTCGTGCTCTCGTCCCCGGTTCTGGGATCAATGCGCGTGCTGGTCTGCGTGAGGTTGATCGGCCCGAACTGTCGCACAAAGGACTGATAGGCGCGTTTGAGATCCGCCTGGAGCCCGCTGTAGGGCAGGTTCTCCACCTGGGCGCGCAGGACCGCGCGTGCGGCATCACGGACCGGGATCAAACCTTCGATGATACGCGCGTGCTTCTGGAAAATGCCGTCCTTCTGCTCGCCTTTCTTGACCTTCACCGGCACAGACTGGCCGTCGATGATCTGGTGCAGCGCGCCCTTTTCGATCAGGTAGCTGCCTTCCTTGAGGCTCGCCCCCTCCCCTGCCGTGCCGACATCCGCACGTCGGCTTTCCCGCAGTGCCTCGACGTCAAGCGTCTGCGGCACCGGAAAGCGGGCTAACGCGGCCAGACGGGAGAGTGCGCTCGGCAGGGCGTCGTCGAGCATCAGCATCGGGTTCGGGGCACAGGTGTATTCCGGCCCGAACTGTCCGCTCGTCGAGCCATGCCGACCCAGCACCTGCTGGCCGTTCTCCGCAAAATAGCGGTTGATGCTGAGCGGGCCTTCACCCTCGTCTGTGTCGGGCAAGTCAGTGACCTCAAGCCAGGCGGTCCCGCCCGAGCTGTCCCCGATCTCGCGACGGCGCAGGACCAGCACGTCCACGACCACGTCCGTTCCGGCATCATCGCGCATAGCACCTGCCGGCAAGCGAACCGCACCGACCAGATCGGCCGTTTCGAACAGGTGCCGGCGCGCAGTGGCGTCGCGCTTGTCCATCGTCCAGCGTGACGTAACGAACAGACCCATGGCACCGGGGCGCAGGCGGGACACTGAGCGTGCGATGAAGTAGTCATGCAGCGACAGGCCAAGCCGCCCCAGTTCGTCCGTGCCGCGCACCGTGCGGTTGCTGAACGGCGGGTTGCCGATGGCGAGGTCGAACTGCTCGGCAATTTTCGCCGTCGTGAAGTCCTCAGACCGGACCCACTGGTTCGGAAACAGCTTGCGGGCGATGCGGGCGGTCAGAGGGTCGTTCTCGATCGCCGTCCAGGCCGTCTTCGAGGCAAGTTTCTCCGGGATCGCGCCCATGAACAGACCCGTGCCACAGCCCGGCTCCAGCGCACGTCCGCCGCGGAACCCCATCTGCGCCACCAGATCCCACAGCGCATGCACGATCAGTTCCGGCGTGTAATGCGCGTACTGCGTGGCCCGCGCCAGTCCGGCCCGCTCCTGCTGGCTCGTCAGCGTCTCAAGCTGCACCCCGATCTCTTCCCAGCCCTGACGGAACGCTTCGCCCGGACGGGGGAACAGGCTGTTGGCCAGCTCCCCGGCTCCAAATCCTGTAAACCTCGCCAGCAAAGCCTGCTCGGACGGCGTTGCATTGCGGCCCTCCGTTTCAAGTTCGGTCAGAAGACGGATGGCGGCGAGGTTGTCCCGCGCCCGCGCTTTCCAGCCCTGTGCCAGCTCGCGTGTGCCGCAGAGACGAAAGTCGATCTTAGACGCGGCAACCGGGGCTGCGGCGGCTTCTTTCGCGAGGGATGCGGCCTCTTCGAGCGCACGATCTCCGGGCAGGTCGCCCCAGAACAGGGTGTTGCTGCCGCCACCAAGGGCGGAAGTGTCGAAACAGCTGAGCTGGGTCTTGCTCATGGGAGTAACTCCGGACAAGCGGCAGCACCCGGTGCTGCGCGGGGGCAGACCGGGGGGCCGGAAAACAAACAGGATGGGTTTGGGCGAAAGGCGCTCAGGCCTTCCGGATCAGGTCACAGCGGACCGAAGCGCAGGGAGATCTGCTCGCGCTCACTGTGGGACAGACGCGACAGGGCCTCACGGTGATAGGGCGATCCCTGACGGGCCTGGCGCGCGACCTGCCACCAGGCATTCTGGTCCGAGCAGGTCACGCCGCGCAGCTGGGTGTCAGCGTGCTCCGGGCCGCAGCCTTCGAGAATGGTCCAGCCCTCGCGGTGGGCCTGAACCAGGCTGAAATTCTGTGTGGGGGTTGGGCGTGTGAGGGCCATGACGGGCATCGTCTGCTTTCTCCTTTCTGACCCTTTCCGGCGAGCGCGGCGTCGTTCTGGGCCGCAAGGGCGACGCGTCAACGTCGGGACCGCCCGGCCCGCAGCGCCAGCGAGGACACGGACGGACCCACCCCTTGCGGCACAGGGCGATCCCGTGGTGCCTCCCCCTTCTCTTCTACCCTTTCGCTCCTCTTCTTCCTTTACTGTCCGTGTCTTGTGCGACCTGTGCCGTAATGATCGAAGGCGGGAGACTATTTTCCAAACAAACGCAGGAACCTGTTAATGCCTCGTGCAGTATTCTCTGCAGCAGCTTGAAATCATGACCTGTGCGCCCCACTTTCAGTGGCATTTCCAGGACCCCGAGGGACATTTATGACTGACCTGACCGAAACCCAGACACACCCTCACACTGATCTTATGCCACTGACGGCCGACATCGTGGCCGCCTATCTGTCGCAGAACGCGCTCTCCGCCGACCAGCTTCCTGGGCTGATCCGCAGCGTGCACAACGCCCTCGCCACCCCGACCAAGGCCGAGCCTGTCGCGGAAGAAGCCCCGACCCCAGCTGTCCACCCGAAGCGCTCTGTGTTTCCGGACTACATCATTTGCCTGGAAGACGGGAAAAAACTGAAGATGCTCCGCCGCCATCTCAAGACGGCCTACAACATGACGCCAGATGAATACCGGGCCCGATGGGGCCTGCCGAGCACGTATCCGATGGTCGCTCCGAGTTATTCGGAGAAGCGTTCATCCCTGGCACGCGAGATCGGGTTGGGCTCCACCACCCGCGCCTCTGCGCCGCAGGAGCCCTCCCCTGAGGAAGAAACCCTTCCTCCAGTGACGAAGCTTCCCGAGAAACGTCGCGGCCGTCCGGCTCGCGCCTGAGACTAGACCGGCCCTCCTCCGGTGCCGAAGGCACCGGCCGGGTGGGTCCAATCCTCGGTTAGAACGGTCTGCAACGCACCGTCTGACAGACAGGCGGCGACCAGATCGGGCCGCGACCGGGCCGCCTGATAGACCGTCCCCTCGGACGACAGCTCGTCAAGCCCCCTGGCCCGCTTGAGCGTGCAGCCGAAGTTCTTTTCATATCTGACCAGTTTCGCAAACCTGTTCGCATCCATCCATTTCAGGGTGGCGAACTGGTCTGCATTGCCGAAGATACAAAACGCGCAGGACAGGCGCGAAAATCCGGCCTGATAGGGATAGGCTGGCATCACGCGCCAGCGTTTTAAGATAGCCCAGACTTCAGCCTCAACCCAGGCATGCACGGGCCTCCAGTGGTCGACATGCCGACGCCGCCGCGTGCCGTTTCTCGTGTCGGTGCGGTGAGGCTCAAAAGCCGCATATCGAGCCCGTGCCGGACTTTCCTCGGCGCGCTCGCCTGTCACGACCAAAGTACGGCAGTTGAGGAACCTGTCCTGTCCGCGCAAGGCACGGTCTGCCACGTCTATCTTGAGACTGGCCGAGCACCAGCCGCACGGATAAACTGGCCGAGACCTGGGGAAAGCGCATACGCGTTCCCATTGGCCCCTGCCCTCCTGCTCTGATGGTCCCGTCAGGCGTTTCGAAGACAACCGGAGCTGTGGGCGCATTGTCCCGCAGCATTTCGCGCTCGAAGCCACCCTCGCGCCAGGAGCGGTAGAGCGGCAGGCTGAGATCCCGCGCGAGGGCTGCGACATACGGGCCTGTGGAGGACCAGTCCATGAAGGATGGCCCTGCCCATCCACCTCGTGATGCCAGAGCTCGATACGTTCGACCGGAGCACTGGCTTCCAGCAGGGCGAGCAGACAGGCCGTGCCGTCCTTGCCGCCCGACACGGCGACAATGATGCGGTCATAGGACGCGAGATCCGGGCTCATGAGGTCCACTGACTGACAGGCGCGCCTGTCCGCACCGAGCGGCACATCAAGGCGTGGGCGATCGGGCGTGCCCTCAATAGCAGCGCCTTTTCGTGGCGACCGTCCCAGGTCAGTCCCTCACAACGTGTCAGAATCCCCATCTGGACGGCCGCTTCGTCGCGACAGGCACACACACGCTCATTGCCACCTGAGCTGCGGCGGCACGGCTCATCCGCAGAAGCGCCGCAGCCCGTGCAGGCAATCGTCAGGGCCTGATCACCGTCTTCCCAGTGCATGTTGCAGCGGCGGCAGGTTGTGGGTTCCTGCGTGTCGGTCCAGCGCATCGGAGGCCGGCCACGGGGGGTTGGAACAAAGGGAAACTGGTAGCGTCGCATGATGCTCGATCCATCTCTGGTTCTTCAAACATCCTTGCGACGGCGTGTCGGGCGACCGAGGTGCAACAGTGCCGCGCAGCGGCAGGATCGGCGTCACCCGCACCCACGCGCAGGCGGCCCAGCCGGCGAGCATGGGGAGGACGGACGCCGACCCACCTGTTGCAGCACGGGCGGCTGACAGGCAGCGGTTCTCCCATACGCCGATCCTACCTCTCCTTTTTTCCTCGTCTATTCTTCGTCTGTCAGTGCTGGTGAGGTAAGGGGGATACTTTCAGCAAGCCGCAGACAGCTAATGTTTCCGCAGTATTT
>NZ_BJMK01000025.1 GCF_006539125.1 Gluconobacter sphaericus NBRC 12467 | reverse complement strand
CGGCGGGTCGCAACACGCTATGACAGATGCTCGAATGTCTTCTTCTCAGCCATCTACCTCGCCGCAACCGTTATCTTCTGGCTATAAATTTTGAGCCCAGGTCAAATGGTCATGAAGCTGAAATATATGGTGCAGATAGCAAACCGCAAGGAAATTCCGTTGGCTTTAAGGGTGTATCCATTGCAGGATATAGAGTATTTGCCATGGTATTGCGGATATGTATGCTAATTTTAAAGGGCTGATCTAAGCAAGGTAGAAGGAACGATGCGTTATCTTCGATGCTTTTGCCTATCTGTATTTCATTCACGAAGCATCTCATCGTACCCGAAATTTTGGGGACGATAAGGGAAAGGCTCTGTTTGTTGAACCTGTTGAAATGAGGGAGGTGCAGAGTATAAATTCCTGTGCCCGAAAAATGTCCAAATCCCTGTTGTTCCCAGCCACACTCGACGGAGATAGGGACGGGACTGCTGTCTGGACCGGTCTGAAAAAGCCAGTCCGTTTCGAGAATTGTTTTATAAGGTGTTGAAGGGCAGGGGGCTTTGTTCATTGGGAAGCTGCGGGTTTCCGAGACTGTGACGGACAATTCGAAAGCTAAAAGCTGTTTGGGTTTTAGGGGGAAGACGTATGTCGTATTTGCGGAGATGAAGACCGGCGACATTGCCTCTCCTGTTTCGCATTGCCATTCCAGAAGGGTTCGTTCCTGTGGTGTCGCGGTCAGTCTGGCGCTTCTCTCCTGATCCGAATCATTGAAGACAGTTACGCGCAGCAGGGACGGGGTTAATTTCTGCACTGCAATTCTTTGAGACTGTCCTTCGATGGACATGAGTGGTGAGGGGAAGGCGTCTTTGATGAAGAAAGCAATGTCTGACGTAAGGATAGCCGGTCCTTCGAAGCGCCGTGTTCTGTCATTCCGGGAGACGGTTGATGTGCTGCCTGATCTGAGAATGCGTCCTCCTGTACGAGAGAACTCTTCAAGGATTGAGAGAGTTTTCGGGTCATGGACGACAGTAACGTCTGGCAGAATGAGGGTATCGAACTGCCCTGACGTCAGATGCAGCCAACCATTGAAGACAGTTTCCTCATTGATCTGCTTTTCGTCAATAACAGTATATCCGATGCCTGCGTTCATTAGTGCCTCGGCCCACAAGCCGAAATGATCTGCGCAGTCTGGGGAGCTTCTGCCTTCCCTCAGATCCTCAAGAGGATAGAACAAGGCTACGGATCGCACCGGCACTCCACCTTCCAGAAAAGCTGAGAGACGTGCGAGTTCTTCCAGAACGTCCGGTGCGTCGTCCCACCAGGGTTGAAGGTTGAAGCCGGGAGCGAAGTCGAAACGGGGGGCTGACTGGTGATCGGGGTTTGGATGAAGCGCGTCTGGAAGGAAGAGGGCATGGAGCAAAACGCGGCGTGCGCCCTGAAATATATGACGGATCATCTGGGCGCGTAGCCGGGAAAGTGAAAGGTCCCATTGTCCATGCAAGGATGGTCGACCTACTTCCCGTCCAGTAGAATATTGTTCGACCGTGCAACGCGTACGCCCATGCGCACGGGCAAGAGAATCTCCCAATATCGCGGAAAGCTGGGGATTGTAATCGGCGGCATCTGTGACGCTTTGGGTTTTAAATGTGTCGATACCAAAATAGTCTCCACCTGGAGCGACGCGCGCATCAATACCACCCAGCCCTCCGAGAAGATTCCAGCCACCGACATGCGGCAACAGTTCATGGCCGGTAAGACCAATGTCATGTACGTCGCACCATCGCCTGAGGGTTCCGAAAAAGGCATGATGCATCTGTCGGGCATAGGTTTCAAACAGATATGCGCGCTGCGATGCGGCTTGTGGATCCGTGCCATAAACCGCGTCCAAAAGGACAATACCGTCGATACCAGTCTCAGTCAGGCTGTTGTCCCAGAGAAGGGAATTGTGGATTGCGTCGGGTCCGGACGCTGAATTCTGACCGTTCCATGTATAAAAACCGGCATAAGGATGGTCGAAGAAAAATGCCTCTGCTTTGGGAAAAGCCTCTCGCAGGGGGGCGTAGACACGGTTGGAAAAGCGTTCCGCTGTTTCCTGAATAAGGTAATTGACCAGCCGGGATGTCAGGCATGTCGCTGCTACGAAGAGGGCAACGGGGCTACCGTCCGGAAGATCCGGGGCAGTGATTTGTACGGTGCAACCGCTATCGCCTGTTTCAAGAAATCTGATCTGGGAAGGCTGAAGAAGTGTCCGGGACGATATGACGCCACCGCTGACGATCTGCCACAAGCCCCATTGGGGCTTGCCGCTTTCATACGTCCAGCGTCTTGCGGCCGGTCCAAGAAAATCCAGAAACGTGGCATCGATGTCTGAAATCTGAAGTGTGACCTGCCCGTTCTGGAGGATTCCGGAAGTCCAGAACAGGTGTCGTTCGCGGAGGTGATCTGCGCCCTGCACAGTAAGGCCACCTCCGTGTCCCGACATCCAACCATATTCATCGTAGATCTCAATGCTAAGTCCGTGTTCATCTGCCAGAGCCGAGACGAGACGGCACAGGGCCAGATAGCTCGGAGAAAGATAGTCGGACAGAGGCATGGCGAGCCGTGCCTGTACAAGAATACAGCCCAGCCCGGCGCGTTTCATGTCCGCGATGGCCTCGCGACACATCTGAGGCGTGGGCAAGTGATGCCAGAACCAGAAGGCCGCAGTTCGGAAACGGTTTTCTGGTCTTCGGAACCAGTGAGGCAATACTGAAGTGTTCACGCCACAGGTAGCTGTGCGAGATAAAGGTCGAGACGTTGCCCGGAATGAATATCCGACAGGTCTATGTCTTGGGTTGGGCTAGCGGGAAGGATCCTGCCATCCAGACGGATTTCTGCGATCCGTGCGGCATAGGTTGGGCCGGGTGTTAGAATTCCCTGTTGGTCTTCATGAGCATGGATGTTGCAACTCATGAGGCCTTCGCTGATCGTGAGGTTTGTCAGGCGACCTGTTCCTGTCCAGGAGAGGATTTCTTCCTGTCCACGGGAGAGCGTCAGTCGCCCATTCGTAACAGTCATGATGACCTGTCCGATCGGGGTGTGGATCGGGCCAAGTGTGACGTCTGCGCCTGTATTATGCAGTTCCCAGCCTGCCCAGGGGTTAATATCCATAACCTCTGCAACACCCAGCATCGGCAGCATCGCGCCCCAGGAATAGAACAGGTCCGTATCTGGTTGGTCGTTGGCCTCGCCGGTCGTCGCCGAGTAGTTTTCTGCGGCAATTCTGCGGTCCGTCCATGACTGGTTGAACAGCGCCATGCTGCGCTCGGCGAGCAGAGATGATTCGGCGATAAAACCGTAGCGCCGCAAACCATGCCACACAAAATAATTCACATTTGGCCAGATACGGCCCCGCCAGTAGACGTTATCTGCAAAGGCAGGATCATCCCGGCTGACATTAGGGATCATATAGGAGCCGTCAAAGCGAACCGGATCGGAAAAATATCCGATCAGGGACTGTGCCTGTTCTGATGTGGCAGCACCGCAGATCAGCGGGAAGAAACTTGTCGGACCAAGGCTGCGTACGAAGCCGCCGTGCCGCTGGCGATTGGCGAAAATACCGCGTTCATGATCCCATAGATGTTCCCGAATTTTGCTGCGGGTGTCGTTCGCCAGTGCATTGAAAGTCTGTGCGTCTTCTGTGCGTCCCAGTTCTCGTGCAATATGCGCCAGACACTCCGCATCAAGTGCCAAAGAGCAGTTCAGTCCGACATCGAGCAATGACAGTGTGCGTGTTTCAGGGTTGTAGAGCGCTTCGTCATGGGTGGGGGAATTATCCATACCCGTTTCGTTGCGGGCTCCGAAGTGGGTACCCTTATATAGGGCTACTCCGACATCGGATGTTCCGCATGAGACCAACCCCATACCATCCGGGTCTCGCTCGCGGCGCCACCAGGCGTGGTTGCGGGACAAAGCCTCGTAATGACATTCGAGCAGTGATTTTTCGCGATGACGCAAATAAATCATCCACGTCATGAATGCGCCATTGGGGGCTTGGGTACGATCCACCCATGTGTCGTTCGATGTAGTGAGGCAGGCAAAATTACCCTGCGGCGTTGCGCTCGCCGTTGCCACCGCCATGTTTTCGCGCGCGCTCTCCCCATCGAGGAGAGCGGCCATCAGCGCGGAATAGGTCTGATCGTTGTACCAGACCGCGAATGTTCCCAGATTCCAGATCCGGCTGAAAGTGGTGTAGGGGCGTTGATTAATTCCGTCATAAAGGGTGTTCCACGCCATGACATCGCGCACTGCGTCTAATGCTCCGGCGTGCCGGCCGGTCTGAGCTGGTAGTACGGGCTCTGTCTCAGGCGGTCTTTCAAGCGCGCCCCGGGCTTTCGCGATCGCCAGTTCTTCACTATCCGCAACGGTTGCGACGAAGCGCCCCGTGCGCATCATTTCCAAGTTAAATCGTAAAGTAATGACGGGGGCAGATGTTCCCCTGCTGGACGTATGGAAATAGCCGTGATCGTCGAAATCTTTTGCCGCGGATTCCAGCGTTTCATGTGCTGTAACTTGAACCGGTACGGTGTTGCTCATCAGAGCAACGTACCGATATCCAAGCCGGATGACAGCGGCGTTCCCGGTATAGGTTACGGTGGCGCCACATTCGGAAGATAGGCACAGATTTATCCAGTAACGCAGGCCCCATTCGGCGAGGACTTTTCCATCCCATGTGCCATGCAGGCAGTAGGGATCGCTTTTATCATAACGGAATGCAATCTGGGTTCCGCTATGCTGGGTCTCAAATTCGACCAGCCGTCCTTCCATGTCGTGACGACCAAACAGTAAGTCCTTGCCTGGCGGAAGCAGGGTCGCGCTGCGCTGCTTGGTGGAGTAGAGCAGGGGGGTAACATGAACGCCAAGGGGAAGAAACGTCATCGCCCCCGGTCGGTCGGACCAAGTGTTCCATGCGCGGGCGGGGGGGACTGTGCTATCAATAATCATTGTGGATATGTTTCGCTGTAATGGCTGGTTTTTTTGCGCGGCTGCGTCTGTTGGCGTCATCAAGAATGTGTGTCAGCCGTGTCTCGTCGAGTTCAAGCCCGAACGACCAGCATAAGGTGTCGTAAATGCCGAGAAAGGAGCGCGTGCAAGGAGCAAGCTGAGTTTCGGTTTCGACAATACTCTGGCCCGTCACATCAGCAAGCCAGGCGACCAGATCTTTTTTCACGCCAGAGATCTCCAGCACTTGTCCTGGAGGGGTATGCAGGTCGAGCCACCGCGTTGGTGCCGCATCGCCCACAATATGCAGAGATGCAGACAGGCGAATATCGCGGGAGGATGCGCCGATATCTACGCTGACGGTTCCGGTAGGCACGGTCCAGTCGTCACGCACGGTATCGAAATAGGCGAGATCGCGGCGATTCAGCGCTATGTCTACAACGCGGCTTTCTCCCGCTTCCAGAGAAACGGACGTAAATCCTTTCAGAGCCCGGAGGGGATGATGAGGTAATGCCCGGTTGGCTGCGGCTGGGCTGCGTCGGAGATAAAGCTGACAGATTTCCCGACCTGCCCGGGTTCCAGTGTTGGATACTGTAAATCGAACCGACGCACCCTCCTGGGTGCTGGTTAATTGCAGGGCATCATAGGTGAAGGATGTGTAGGATAATCCATGTCCAAACGGGAAAAGAGGCTTGATCTGGCGGATATCGAAAAACCTGTATCCTACGAAAATGCCTTCCCGATAGAAGTGCTTTCCTTGTTCACCGGGATATCCCAAAAAGGCAGGGCAGTCTTCTGGTCGCATAGGCCATGTGACGGAAGTTTTTCCGGAAGGGTTGGTATGTCCGAACAGGATATCGGCCACTGCTTTCCCGTATCCGCTTCCCGCGTAGCCTGCTGAAAGGATGGCTTGTACGTTATCGGCCCAGGGCAGCACGACAGCGTCCGGATGCGTCAGAACCACTATGACTCTACTATGGAACGTCGTCAGTTCGGCAATCAGGCGATCATGCGATGGGCAAAGAGCCAGATTCGGACGGTCGGCGTTTTCGCCGCTGATGCAGGGTGGGGGCGAGGCGAATACGATAACAGTTTCAGCACTTCTTGCGGCAGCTAGGGCTGCGTTGTGAAGGAGGGCGTCATCGTCGCCATTTGCGCTCCAGCCGGCTTCCCACTGGATGGGTACGTCTATCGGCGCAATCGTCTTCAGGCATTCCAGTGGAATGTCGCATCGAATAGGCCGTACGGCGGCGCTCCCTGCGCCCTGAATTTCGGGCGCGACCGCGCCCGTGCCGATGACCAGAAGGCCGGTGCACGATTTTGGGGTTAAGGGGAGAATATCGTTCTGGTTTTTCAGCAGGACGCAGGCGCGGGACGCGGCTTTGCGAGCAAGATCGTGGTGTACGACGAAATTCGGGCGCGACACCGTCAGTCTGCGCTGCGCGTCTGCGATGCGGAGTGTCAATGCAGCAATATGGATGCAGGCCTCATCTAGCACTCGGGTCGGCACGTTCCCGACTGAGACTGCGTCTTTAAGGCGTCGTCTGCGGGCCGCATTGAATGGCATATCCAGGTCGTTTCCGGCGCTTATCGCGGCGGGTAGATCCTGAATCCCATGCCAGTCGGACATAATCATGCCGGCATAACTCCACCGACCACGCAGAACGTCGCGCAGGAGCCATGAATTTTGAGCAGTCTGCACTCCATTGAGCCGGTTGTAGGACGTCATGACCGTCCATGGACTGCTTTTGGCGATCGCCCGCTCAAACCCCAAAAGGTAAACTTCATGCAGCGCGCGGGGTTCAACGACGGAATCCATGCTGATGCGTTCGGTTTCTGAGTTGTTGCAGGCAAAATGCTTTAGTGATGCACCGACGCCATTGTCCTGCAATCCTCGGATGACGCCTGCTGCCATTTCTCCCGTCAGGATCGGGTCTTCGCTGAAATACTCAAACCCTCGTCCCGCCAGTGGTGACCGTCGCAGGTTAATCCCTGGACCAAGCAGGATTTGGGCGCCTGCAGCACGGCATTCAATTGCCAACGCTGTTCCGATTTCGTGAGCGAGCGTGATGTCCCAGCTATTGGCCAGAACCGACAGCGCAGGAAAGCATGTCGCTGGGATGCTCTTGCCGAGAAGGACGTTGTCGTCCCGCTTTTCTGGATCATCCGTCGTCTCTACCGCATTGAGGAATGCACCGAGATCAGTGTTTTGTGTGTCCGTGGAAATTTGGTCCGGCACGACGCGAAGGCCGTTGGAGCCATCGACCATCAGCAGTGATGGAAGTTCCAACCGTGGGACACCTTTTGTGCGCCACAAGCCGTTTCCACAGACGAGATCGAGCTTCTCCGTAATCGTCATTTGCGCGACGAGTGCGGCGGCTTCGGCTCCGAATGTGTTCGTCATGTCAGAGCCCCTGCGGTTCAACCGGGGCTTCCGGCTGGAGCGTGCGCGTTATTTCAATTTCGGACGGGTAAAGCATGATAATCAGCACCGAAAGCAGGGCGACGCAGGCAGGGACACCCAGAAAGCCGAAGGTGATGAAGTCTCGGGCAGTCTGCGTCTGGGTGGCGCCGTGGGGGACATAGCCGCCCCAGGCCAGAATTGCGGCAGACAGCGAACCACCGATGGCCCAAGCGACCTTTCCTGCAAAGCTGTTGACTGAATAGGCCATGCCGGATGCACGAACGCCTGTGACGGCCGTGCCATAGTCGATGGAATCTGCGACCATGGCGTAGAATACAGGAAGAGTCATGCCTTGAAAAAAGCAGATTACACCAAAGGTGGCGATCAGATAGGCAGCATTATTCGGGCCATACGCGAAAAGTGCCAAGCCGACGGCAGAGAGGATATAGGGCAGGATAATCGTCAGCTTCTGTCCTACACAACGTGCAAGCCAGGGCGAACACGTCACGCCGAAAACCTTGCTGGCGCCCATCATCGAGATAAGCAGTCCGCCAAAATATTGTGGGCGATGCAGGACTTCCGTCGCGTAATAAAGTGAAAGGCCGTAGAATGCTGTCAGGTTGATGTAGAACAGGCTCAGCACGAGCGTCACGATCACCCATGCTCGATTGCGGAACAGAGAGCCCAGGAGAATCAGTACCGGGCTGTTATTCGCTTCGAGCGCATGACGTTCCCGGCAGGTAAAGAAAGGAATGAGCGCCAATCCGCCGCCTACAGCCCCCGCGACGGCCATTGCCAGCGGATATCCAAGTTTTTCGTTGCCGCCGCCGAAGATATGCACCATGGGCAGAATAGATGAGCCCACCAGAAAGGTCGCAAGCGTTGCACCCATCATACGGAAGGTGGCCAAGGAAAGACGGTCTTCGCGGTTGCGTGTCATGACATTCGGCAGAAGGCCGTACGGCACGATAACGAGCGAGAAGAGGACACCCATCACGAGATAAGTAGCATAAGCCCAGGCAAGGCGCCCGTTTGATCCTAGTGGGAGCGGAAGGAAGCAGCAGAAGGTCAGAAAGCCGAGCGGCAGGGAAAACCATTTTAAGTATGGCCGAACGCGCCCGCCGAAAAGGATGCGGTGGTCGATCATATATCCGATGAGCGGGTCCACGACACTATCGACCACACGCGCCAGCAACATTAACAGAGCAACGGCAGAAGCAGAGATGCCGTCAACATTGGTGTAGTAATAGATGAGGTAGGCACCGGTGATGCCAAACAGGGAATTTCCGGCCAGATCGCCAAAGCCGAAGCTCATCCGCTCCCATAGGGCGGGGCGCTGGTTGTTCGTCTTACCGTTCATGCAGTCATCCGGTTGAGGTCGTGGCTGCTTTTCCTTATTCCAGAAAAGCAGCGCTAGGATAAAGGTCCGGTCCAGAAAGGTTTTTAGAAGTCTGCCTTTACCCCGCCAAAGAACTGGCGCGGTGCGCCGACGACCAAAGACTGGTAATCGCCTGAAAGCGGATTTCCGCCGTCATCACCGGTCATGATCAGGTAGCGGGATCCTGTCAGGTTGGTGACGTTAAACGATGCTGTCAGGTTTTTCAGGCGTCCGATGCGGCCAAAATTATAACGCGCTCCAAAATTAACCAGCCAGTAGGAGGGTAGCGATGTGTCGTTCGTGTAGCTGAACGGACGGCTGCTGGTGTAGAGGGCGTCGATGTTGAAACTGGCCTTCTTGTACGTGTATTCAGCAGTAGCCTTGTACATCAGGTCCGGATAGTTCACGACGTGCTTGCCCTTGGTGGCATAGGTCGTGCCCTGCTGACTGATGTTGTTGTCGTATGTTGAGTGGTTGTAGCTGATCGAGTTGAAGATCGAGAGACCACGCAGCGGACGCAGCGTCAGGCCAGCATCCACGCCGTTCATCGTTACGCCACCGAGGTTCAGGACCGTCGTCTGAGGGTTTGTCTGGCTGCCCTGAACCAGCGCGCCCAGACGGTTCGAGAAATTCACGCGATAGGCGCTGAGCGAAAAGTCCACGCGACGCTGCGTAAAGCGGTAACCGACTGAATAGGCCCAGCTGGTCTCGGGCTTAACGGAGCTGCGTGACAGGTTGAAGGCTTCCTGGGAGACGGCAAACGGCGATGCTGACAGATGATAGCCGCTCTCCGGGTAGGCACGCATATTCTTGGCGATATCGAAATATAGCTCATGATGCGTAAGGAAATGCCAGTCCCCGCTGAAATGAGGTAGGAAGGCTCCGAATGTCGTCAGTCCCACGCCGCCAGCGAGCGCATTGGTACCAGTATAGGGTTCATAATTTCCTGTCTGGCCCACATGTGTTGTGCTCAGCATTGATTTGAAACCAGCGTGGAGCGACAGGTTTTTGACTGGACGCCACGTGTCTTCGATATAGGTCTGCATCGTGTTTGTATTGTAGGTCTGCCCCCAGAGCTTCGCAAAAGGATCGGACCATTTGCGGAATGGATTGGGGGTCAGCGTTTGCCCACTCGCTAAGAGCGGGTCATTATAGGCGAACATATTCGAGACATACTTGTTGTTCTCGTACCAGATGCCGCCATGAATTTCGTGTTTGCCAATATTATATGTCATGCTCGACGTCAGGCCAAAGCGCTGTATATCGGGCTGTTTGACAATTTCGGAAAGGGGCGCGCCGTTTGCCGAGGCCATCCAGGGGTCAGACCACTGGGTATTAGCCTTTTGGTTATGGCCGTACACCACGGAATCCCACCGCAGATGATCTGCCAGCTTCAGATGAAAATTCAGCCCTCCCAACAGGTCGCGAGACTCTGTGGTTCCGGCGTAATAGGCCACATCCTTCGGGTCACTGGTTTTGTCTTCCCCGTGGGAATAGATCCCTTGTGCAGCTTCATAAGCCAAGCGATAGTTCGGGTAATAATTGGAGACACCGTAGCCGAGCTTCTGGACTGTTTCCAGTGTTTCTGACTGGTAGTTGAACTGCTGTACGTCCGCCCAGTCGAACAGAAGCGAGACGCTGCTTTCATTACGGATCGGCTGCACCAGCTTCAGGTTGGCCTGTTGGAAGAACTGGGAGCCATATCCTTTCCACAAGTTAGTGTCGTTACGCATATAGGACACGTAAAACTTAGTCCCGGTTCTATTCAGCTTGCCGCTGTCGATGCGGATAAAAGCATGCGTAGTGGCGTTACTACCACCGGTTGCGGCGAGTGTGCCGCCGAATTTGTCCTTGGGGTCCGAAGATGAAATCATGATGGCGCCGCCGAGCACGTTGGTGCTGGGCATGTCCACAGCTCCAGCGCCCTGTGACATCTCCATATGGCCGACGTTTTCGGACGATAGCGCGGCGACGGCATTCAGGCCGTTATAGTTCCGGTAGACGGACTCTCCCAACGGAATACCGTCAAGTGAGAAGCCAATCTGGTTTTGTGAAAAGCCGTGGATATAGAGTTTGACGCCGCCCGTATCGACGCCCTGCGGATCATCCGACTGGAACAGCACGCCTGGTACATTTTGCAACGCTTTCATAACGGATGTTCCGGCTACGGCGTTTGCAAAAACATGCTGTGAAATGACAGTTTGTGCGCCATGGGAGACATGTCGTCCCTGGACCTGCATGAGTTCCGGTTGCACAGTTCGGGCTAAAATGTGTCGTGCAGCAGGTGCAGTGGACGCAGACACCGTGTGAAGCGGATGTGTCTTTCCTTTGCGAACATATTCAGGTTTTTCTGCCGCCCATCCACATGCAGGGATGACGGCTAGTACTGTCGAAAGCAGGGCCATCTGGCGTAAAGCGAGTTTGTTTTGGGGGACGATGCGCATTGAGATCAATCCTTGCCCTCACACGGGTCGGATGGGGTGGCCATCTGGATAGACGGAAAACGTCACTGTGTAATTTATAGCGTACAAACGACAATTCGATTCGGCAACAAAAAAAATAACCCGCGAAAAAACATTGTTTGTAGCTACTGTTTCTTATTTTTTTTGCCTGCGTATTTTCGTGGCTTTAAGCATTATAGTGGTGTGTACATTATTGATTATGGCGAGGTGTCGTGCGGAATTGTGTGCGAACGGACGTGGTCGGCCGACGCATTATGGATGCGGCATGATGTATTGCCCTGTCTTGATGAGGGGGAGCGGGTAGTCGGGAAATTTGGATATACAATCCTCCCGGAGGCTGTAAGAATCTTTGGTGGTTTCAATGGAGAAAAATCCGATGTCACAGGATGCAGATTATGAACTTTGCAATCAGATCGGACACCTGCTCCGGCGCGCCTATCAAAGGCATACGATTATTTTCCAGCGTGAAATCCCAGATGATCGGCTGACATCCGCGCAGTTTGCGACCATGGTGACTGTTCACCGTTTAAAAAAAGCGCCTCTCGTACAGATTAGTGTGGCAACCGGGATCGATCACGCAACTCTGCGTGACATCGTCATGCGTTTGCGCAAGAGGGGGTTACTGAGCATTGTTCAGGACCGTAACGACCGTAGACAGCGGATCGTCTCTCTGACCGGGGAGGGGCTAGCTCTGGTGGAGAGCACGATTCCCAGCGCTGCCGATGTAACTGCGAGGACGCTTGCGCCGCTTGACGAGTGTGAGAGAATTGCCGCGCTACATATTCTTAAGAAATTGGCGTTTTTTGAAGACTGAAATTTTGCGAAAATAGATCACAACCAAGAAACGAAACGGGATCGTCATAAAAACCTTGACGGCTTCGACGGGACTGTGAATTATTCATATATAGCGTGTACGCCATTATTGTTGAGCTTTCTTGCTCCGCAATGGCTAACAGCATGAAGGGCAATCAGATGTTCGGTGGTGTTCGGGTCGGTATTGTGGGGGCGGGTCTTGGTGGCGTAGCCGCGGCGGGGCTTTTGCAGCGTCAAGGCTTTGACGTAACGCTTTATGATATGGCGCCCGGCTTCTCCCGGTTGGGGGCAGGTATTCAGTTTGGCCCCAATGTTCTGAAAATCCTTGCCTATCTGGATGGCCTGGACAAAAAACTTGAAGAAATCTCTTGCCTCCCGGACTACTGGGTCAGTCGAAATGGAACGGACGGTGCGGTTCTTGCAAAGATTCCATTGAATGCCGAGCATGAGCGTTATGGCGCGCCGTACATCACCATTCATCGTGGTGATCTGCATCAGGCGATGCTTGACTGCGTTGAGACACAACGTATCAAATGGGGCCATAAGCTTGTCGATTTCACGGATAACGGCAGAAATGTTGCGCTGGAATTCGAGAATGGTTCCACCGAAACAGTCGATATCCTGATCGCGGCGGATGGGATTAATTCGCGAATACGTGAGAAAATCTTTGGTCTGGAAGAGGCACTTTATACTGGTTGGATTGCTCATCGAGCGATCATCCCCGGTGCAGCGGCGAAGGCTCTGGGTGCGGATGTGAATGCCAAGTGGTGGACGGCCGATCGCCATATCGTCTGTTACTATCTCGATCGCAAGGAAGAGGAATTCTATCTTGTAACGGGTGAGCCGGCAGAATGGACCAGCCGGGCCGGTCAGCTTCCTTCCACGCGTGAAGAGTTCAAGGCAGCATTCGCGGATTATCATCCGATGGTTCAGGGCTATATCGATGCGGCGGAAACCGTGACGAAATGGCCGCTCAAGACGCGTGATCCGCTGTCGAAATGGCATGAGGGCCGCGTGGTGCTTCTGGGTGATTCCTGTCATCCGATGAAGCCCCATATGGCACAGGGGGCAGCCATGGCAGTCGAGGACGCAGCGGTTCTGACACGCTGTCTGAGCGAGCTCGGTGTTGCCGATCTGGATGCGACGTTCGAGGCCTATTACGGGGCCCGCAAGGAGCGTGCGACCAAGGTCCAGAGTATTTCCAACGCCAATACGTGGCTGCGTCAGCCTGAAGATCCGTACTGGTGCTACGGCGATAATGTCTACAACCTGAAACTGACATCCTGACATGAAGGAGAGGGACGCTATGACGGACAGCGTCTTTCTGATGGTGAACGGGGAGCGGCGCCAGGTTCACGCTGCCCCTGGCACACCACTTCTGACAGTGCTGCGCAATGATCTTGGTCTGAATGGCCCGAAATTCGGATGCGGACTGGGAGAATGCGGAGCCTGTACCGTATTGCTGGATGGTAAGGCCGCGCGCAGCTGCGTGGTTCGGGTTGAAACCGCCGCTGCGTGCACGTCTGTCGTTACGCTGGAGGGACTTTCCTCTGATGGGACTGATCCTGTCCAGCGGGCTTTCATCAAGGCACAGGCCGCTCAGTGCGGATATTGTCTGAACGGAATGGTCATGACGGTAAAGGCGTTTCTGGATGCGGTGCCCGATCCTGACGAGGCAGCGCTGAAAGAGGCGTTGCGATATAATCTGTGTCGCTGTGGCACTCATGTTGAAATCATGAAGGCCGCCTGCATCGCGGCAGGTCTTGTGAAGGGAGAGTCCTGATAATGCAGGCATCGCTCCCTACGGGCTCCCTCAGCATTTTCCGTCCTGCGCAGCCTCCGAAAGGACTGGCGGCACGGGGCGGCTTTATTCCCAAAGACGAGATTTTCCTGCGCATCACAGCTGACGACCAGGTCGTGGCGTTCTGCGGGCATGTGGATCTGGGAACGGGGATTGCGACGTCTCTGGCGCAGATCGTGGCGGAAGAGCTTGATGCCCACCCGCTGCAGGTGCGGATGGTGCTGGGCCATACCGAGGATACCCCCGATCAGGGTGCGACGATTGCGAGCGAGACCATTCAGGTCACGGCCATTCCGCTGCGCCGGGCAGCAGCGCAGGCGCGGCATCTCCTGCTGGAACGTGCAGCGGAACTGACAGGTCGGGCGGTTGGGACCATAACGCTGCGGGAGGGTGAGCTGGTCTGTGAACCGCCTTTGCCGAACCGGGTCTATCGGATCGGAGATCTGGTCGAGGGCGTGGAACTTCGGGTGCTGCTCAATGATACAGCGGCGGTGAAAAGTACGTCAGAATATCGTCTGGTGGGGCGTGACATGCCACGCGTCGATATTCCGGACAAGGTGACGGGCCGGGCGGTTTATGTGCATGACGTCCGTGTGGATGGGATGCTGCATGGGCGCGTCGTGCGGCCGCCTTATGAGGGTTACGATCACGGACCGTATGTCGGACGGGCGCTGCTTTCGGTTGATCGGGAGTCTGTGACGCATCTTCCAGGTGTGGTGGATGTGGTCGTGATCGGCGATTTCGTAGGTGTAGTGGCCGAGCGCGAAGAGCAGGCTGCGGCCGCCGCAGAAGCATTGCAGGTCAAGTGGGCGCCTGTCGCACTGCCGGATCTGACCGATCCAGTCGAGGCCGTGCGGGATAACCCTGCAACGCCGCGCGTTGTGCTGGATCGTGGCACGCTTGAAGACGGTCTGGCAGGTGCGAAGACTGTTTTGGAGCGGGAATATTTCTGGCCGTACCAGATGCATGGCTCCATCGGTCCGTCCTGTTCAGTGGCGGACTGGCAGGATGGAAAGCTGAAAGTCTGGTCCGGGACGCAGAACCCGCACATGCTGCGCGCGGATCTGGCGCTGCTGATGGGCCTGTCTACGGCGGATATCCAGGTCATCCGGCATGAGGCCGCCGGGTGCTATGGGCGTAACTGCGCAGATGATGTGGGCGGCGACGCGGCCCTGCTGTCGCGCGCGGTGGGCCGGCCGGTACGGGTGCAGCTTTCGCGCGAGCAGGAGCACGTCTGGGAGCCGAAAGGTGCGGCACAGCTCGTGCGGATCCGGGGCGGAATTGATGCGTCCGGACAACCCGTCGCGTATGATCTGGACACCAGTTATCCGTCCAATGTCTCGCCATTGCTGGCGTTGGTGCTGACGGGGGTGGTTCCGGCAGACGTGCCGTCTGTGGCGCAGATGGGGGATCGGACGTCTGTTCCGCCCTATGATTATCCCAACGCGCGGGTGACGGTTCAGGACATGCCGCCGATTGCGCGGGCGTCCTGGTTTCGGGGCGTTTCTGCGCTTCCGAACAGTTTTGCGCATGACAGCTATATTGACGAGCTGGCGGCGGAAGCTGGGGCTGATCCGCTGGAATATCGTCTGGAGCATCTGCCGGACCAGCGGGCTTGCGAACTTCTGAAGGCGACGGCGGATCGGGCCGGGTGGACATATCGGGCCGGCCCGGTCGAGGTTGATCCGCAGGCCCGCGTGCTGAAGGGGCGGGGACTGGCCTATGCGCAGTATGTGCATGGGACATTTCCCGGCACGGCGGCGGCGTGGTCGGCCTGGGTTGCAGATGTGGAGGTGGACCGTCAGTCCGGCGTGGTGAGTGTCACGCGGGCGGTGGTTGGCCAGGATGCAGGCATGATGGTGAACCCGGCCGGGGTGCGCCATCAGCTTCAGGGCAATGTCATCCAGTCCACGAGCCGGATCCTGCGCGAAGAGGTTCAGTTCGACGAAAAGGGCGTGGAGAGCAAGGACTGGGGCGGATATCCGATCCTGATCTTCCCGGAGCTTCCGGCGATCGAACCCGTTCTGATGGAGCGGCAGGACCAGCCGCCTCTGGGGGCGGGAGAGTCCGCATCAGTGCCGAGTGCGGCGGCGATTGCCAATGCGCTTTATGCCGCCACGGGCGTGCGTTTTCGCGATGTGCCATTCACGCCGGAAAAGGTTAAAGCACGGCTGGATGAGGCACTGGGCCCGCTGACGACGGAAGCGGTGCGACCACTGGCTGCACTGGGTGTGACGGGGCCGGAAATACGTCCGGCGATGGCACGCACGACGCTGGGTGCGAAGCTGCGTCGCGGGGCGTTTGCAGCGGCTTTTGCGACGGTGGGCAGTCTGATGGCGACGGTCATGCCCTGGCGGTCGGCGATTGCGCCGGTCTCACCGCCGGAAGCCGGGCTGTTTTCCGATGCTGCGATTGCACGGGGCGAGAAGGTTGCGGCCGCGGGGGATTGTGCGGTCTGTCACACGGCGCCGGGTGGGGTGACGAATGCAGGGGCATTCCCGCTGGAGACGCCATTCGGGGTCATCTATTCCACCAATCTCACGCCGGATGTGGATACCGGGCTTGGGGCCTGGTCCTACGAAGCGTTCGAGCGTGCAATGCGTCATGGCATCAGCCGGGACGGGCGGCAGCTCTATCCGGCGTTTCCCTATACGGCATTTGCAAAGACGAGCGGTGCCGATCTGCGGGATCTGTATGCCTATCTGATGTCGCAGAAACCGGTGCGCAATGCGGTACCGAAGACGGCGCTGAAGTTTCCGTACAACATGCGCTTCTCGATGGCGGGGTGGAATATGCTGTTCCATGATCCTGCGCCGTTTACGCCCGATCCTGCACAGTCCGAACAGTGGAACCGTGGCGCCTATCTGGCGGAAGGGTTAGGGCACTGCTCGGCCTGTCATACGCCGCGCAATGCGCTGGGGGCCGAGCGCTGGAAAAATGCGTATCTGGCCGGAGGGGAGGCCGAGGGATGGTCGGCACCTGCGCTGAGCACGCTGTCGCAGTCGCCGTTGCCTTGGAGTGAGGACGATTTGTACGCCTATCTGCGGACCGGGTTCAGCCCGGCCCATGGTCCCGCGGGTGGGCCGATGGCGCCGGTCGTCCATTCTATGGCAGTCCTGCCGGATGCGGATGTGCGGGCGATTGCGCATTACATCGCGTCTTTTGATCGCAGGAATACCGTTGAAGGTTTGGCGGCCCGCCGGGATGCGGTGCTGGAGCGCGCGCGCGGGCTGCAGGCGCTGGACCGGGGCGAGGGCTCGCGGATCTATAACGGAAGCTGTGCGAGTTGCCATGAAGGCGAAGGCGCGCATCTGTTCGGTGCGCGTCCCCAGCTTGCGCTGAACAGTAATATCCAGGCAGAAAGCCCAAGTAATCTCATACATGTCATTCTCAAGGGCGTGTCAGCACCGGCCTATGCGCAGGCGACCACGATGCCCGCGTTTGGGGACATCTTGTCTGACCGGCAGATCGCCGAACTTGCTGCATATTTGCGGCGGACAATGGCCCCGGGTCGTCCCGAATGGACGGATCTGGAAGGCCATGTGGCCCGGCTCCGTACGAATGGAGGACATTAAGCATGAGTGAACGCTGGCTTCCAGTTTGGCGTCGGGCACAACGGACGGACATGATCGCGCCGGATGAACATCCGGGCGTGGGGCAGACAATCCTCCTTGGTGGCCAGCATGTTCTCGCGATGACGGGATCGACCGTAGTGGGGCCGCTGCTCATGGGGTTTGACCCTAATGTGGCAATCCTGTGCTCCGGACTGGGAACGATCCTGTTCTTCCTCATTACCGGGGGACGTATTCCGAGCTATTTGGGATCAAGCTTTTCCTTCATCGCGCTCGTCGTGGCTCTGACCGGATATTCCGGGCACGGCCCGAACCCCGATATTGCTCTGGCTTGCGGCGGAATTTTCGTCGCGGGCGTGTTGTACGCGCTGATCGGAGTTCTGGTCCGGATTACGGGTTCAGGGTGGATTGAACGATTAATGCCACCGTCCGTCACCGGGGCGATTGGCGCAGCGATCGGGCTCAATCTGGCGCCTGTGGCGTCTCGCGGACTTGGGCATGGTGGGGCCGGGACGGCCTGCGGAATTTTTGCGCTGCTGTGTACGGCGCTGCTGGCGGTCTATGGCGGTCCGTATCTGCGGCGGCTGTCGATCCTGCTTTCCCTAATTGCATCCACAGTGCTGTATGTGATCGTGGCGAACGGGCTGAATCTGGCGTCGCCGATGAACTTCTCCGAAGTACTATCCGCCCCGCTGATCGGGATACCACATCTGACAGCACCCCGCTTTACCGGCCACGCAGCCATTCTTCTGGCCCCCGTGGCGCTGGTTCTGGTGGCGGAAAATCTTGGGCATCTCAAGGCAATTGGGGCCATGACGGGGCGACCGCTGGATCATTTGACGGGGCGTGCGTTCCTCGGGGACGGTCTGGCGACGATGCTGGCGGCCAGCCTTGGGGGCACGGGTGTGACCACCTATGTCGAGAATATCGGCGTCATGGCGCTTTCGCGGGTTTATTCGACGCTGACCTTCGCTGTGGCTGGACTGTTTGCCATTCTGCTTGGGTTTTCGCCGTTTTTCGGCGCGCTGCTGCGGGCCATTCCGGAACCTGTGCTGAGCGGGCTATCGGTCGGGCTTTTTGGTCTGATTGCGGCCACAATGGTACGCGTCTGGGTGGATAATCGCGTCGATTTCTCCCGTGCCTCAACGCTGTTTCCCGTTGGTGTGGCCCTCGTGGCAGGAGCGGGAGACCTCACTTTCACCATCGGCAGCGTGACGCTGGGCGGTATTGCGACCGCCACAATCGCCGCTATCGGCCTCAACCAGATTCTGAGAACAGGATCGGAGCCCAAGGAGCCACCTTCATGCCCGTAAGTGATTTTGAACTGGTACAGGCCTGGCGGCAGGTGCTGACACTGTGCCGCCTGGAGGCGGGGCAGACCGTAACGCTGCTAACATCCCTGGGCAGCAATGAGCAGACCCTGCGTTGTGCGGTTCTGGCCGTGCGGGAAAAGGGAGCGATTGCGAACCGGCTGGATCTTCAGCCGACGAACGGTGCGCTGTCCTTCTCGCGTGATCCTCTGGCCTTTGTCGGCACCACGCCATTGACGAACAACCGGGCGGCAGTAGAGATGCTCAAGGCCAGCGATCTGGTTCTGGATCTGATGACGCTGCTGTTCTCGGCCGAACAGCATGAAATCCTCGCAGCGGGTGGCCGTATCCTGCTGGCTGTGGAGCCACCCGAGGTTCTGGTGCGGATGACGCCGACGATGGAAGACCGCGAGCGCGTTCTGGCAGCGTCGAAAAAACTTCAGGCGGCGAAGGTCATGCGAGTGACGTCGGCGGCGGGGACGGATGCGTCCTTTGCGCTGGGCGATTATCCAATGCTGGAGGAATATGGTTTTGTGGACGCACCAGGCCGCTGGGACCACTGGCCGAGCGGTTTTCTAGCGACATGGTCCAATGAAGGTTCGGCAGAAGGAAAGATCGTTCTGGCGCCGGGAGACATTCTTCTGCCGCAGAAATCCTATGTGGCGGCGCCCATCACCTGCCACCTAGAAAAAGGCTTCGTCCGAGCCATCGAGGGCGGTTACGAGGCCGACCATCTGCGGGACTACATGGAAAGTTTCAACGATCCGGAAGTCTATGCGGTGTCGCATATCGGCTGGGGGATGCAGGACAGGGCGCACTGGTCAGTCATGGGGTTCTATGACCGTGAAGCCAGCATCGGTATGGATTCACGCGCCTGTTCTGGGAACTTCTTATGGTCCACGGGACCCAACAATGAAGCGGGCGGCACGCGTGATACGGCGTGCCATATCGATATTCCAATGCGAGGCTGCACGGTCACGCTTGATGATGTGCCGGTCGTGAAAGACGGCAGGCTTGTGGAGAACACATGATGAGCACGCAGGATAACCGCGACGAGGACCGCTACAAAAAACAGGGTTTCGGAAACGAAATGGGCATGACGGGGCGTATTGCGCTGCTGATCGTTGATTTCGTCAACGGGTTTGCCGATCCGGAAGCCTTTGGCGGCGGCAATATTCCCGAAGCGATCGAGCGGACGAAAACGCTACTGGCAACGGCGCGGCGTCTGGGCTGGAAAGTGGCACATACACGGATCGTGTTTGCAGATGATGGTGCAGATGCGAACATCTTTTCGTTGAAGGTGCCGACGATGCTGGGGTTGACGGAAAGTAATCCCGCGTCTGCCATCGTGGATGAACTGGCGCCGGAGCCGGGCGAATATGTGGTCCGCAAGACGGTGCCGTCGGCATTTGCGGGCACGCCACTGGCCTCCTGGTTGGTGACGCACGGTGTGCAGACCGTTGTTGTCGCCGGATGCGTAACATCCGGATGTGTTCGGGCGAGCGTGCTGGATGCAATGCAATACGGGTTCCGTCCGGTGATCGTCTCCGACTGTGTGGGGGACCGCGCCATCGGACCGCATGAGGCCAATCTGTTCGACATGGCGCAGAAATGTGGGGACGTCATGGACCTCGACACCCTGTTGTCCCGTCTTCCCAACGCCTGATATCAAGATTTGTAAGAAGGACTATTTCATGACGCAAACACGCCTGCTTTACGGTGCGAATGTCCATGCTAACGGCATCAGGCAGCATTATCTGCGTTACGGCGGCAAGGGCACGCCGCTGGTACTGGTGCCCGGCATTACCAGTCCGGCCATCACCTGGGGATTCGTGGCGGAGCGTCTGGCCGAGACGCATGATGTCTATGTGCTGGATGTGCGCGGGCGCGGCCTGTCCTCGACCGGTCCGGATCTGGATTATGACCTCGATACCTATGCAGCGGATGTCCGTGGGTTCGTTGACACGCTGGGCCTGAAGGACGTGGTTCTGATGGGGCACTCCATGGGCGCGCGGATTGCGATCCGCACGGCCCGTCACAATGATGCGGGACTGGCGCATCTGACGCTGATCGACCCGCCTGTTAGTGGGCCGGGCCGCCGTGCTTACCCCGCCAAGCTCGACTGGTACACGGAATCCATTCGTCTGGCGCGCAAGGGTATGAGCGGAGCGGACATGAAGCGTTTCTGCCCGACCTGGACGGATGAGCAGTGCACTTTGCGGGCGCAGTGGCTACATACATGCGATGAGCTGGCAACCCGGATCACATTCGAAAAATTCCACACGGAAGACATCCATCAGGATCTGCCCCATCTCAAAACTCCTGCCACTCTTGTTGTGGCAACGCGGGGAGGGGTAATTCAGCAGGAGGATGTCGAAGAAATCCTTCAATTAAATCCTGCGATTGCCATTGCTACTGTTCCAGATGCAGGACACATGATTCCGTGGGATAATTTTGATGGTTTTTTCGAAGTGTTATCTTATTCACAAACATCAAATAATTCTGCGAGAGATTTATAAAAAATATCGTTTGGCCAAGTTGGGCTGACGACACGAGAGGATGTTTTGCGTACACCATGACAGAACCAAACAGAGACATAGCGTCGGTGGGCAAAGGGTATCCATTGGAGTGCTGAAACGAGGTTAATGAAGCTCTGGGATATGGCTTCTTGGTTTTGTCATATCAGGTAGCGATGCGCCTCCGGTTCCTGAGTTCATTGAAGAGGTCGCCCGATAAGCTGACGCTAGCGAGATTTGTCTCTATCATGAGGGGCAGGGGCGCGACTGTTCCTTCTGTCCGCGATGATGGCTTCGATGCGGACTTCGAAAAGTTTCTCGCGAACGAGGTCTGCATCGTAACTTCTGTTGGCCAAGGACACCTTGATCCTGTCAGAGATCATACGCAACAGGGGACCGAAACCTTGAATATCTTGGGTTTGTTCCGGCATCAGAGATGCTTTTTTCTTAATCTGGTTCACATCCAATCGCTATGAAGCGCTTTGCGCATTTTTCAGGTGAGATCTGATCGATCAGTATGCTGATCCTGTCTCACAAGATATCGCGTGTACGTTCTGCGATTTTTGCGGGGATGGGCCTTGAGTTCGAAGAAGGCCTTCTCGATGGGGGGCAGTTTGGGCTGTAAGGCGTGAAATAGCGCACAGTCGGCATCTGCTGCTTCGATCGCGGCCTGAACGCCGGGACCTTTGTGAAAGCCGAGATTCTCCATAATGACAATGTCGCCTGGCCGCAGATCGGGTATCACCACGCAATCGACATAGCTCTGAGAACTGTGGCCAGTGATCGGAGCATCCAGCACCATGGGGACTACGATACAGCGCAGCCGTAACCCGACGGCGAATAGCCACCCAAAAAACCAATAAATTATACTCTGGCTTCGCCAATATCATTTCGAATATATAATAAATTTCCTCTGCCATATAGCTAGATATTTTTCTGGTTGATCTTTGTGCATTTCTTCATCACGATAAAGGCTTGTCAGGGGAGTCCCGCCTTAAGGGACTGAGAGGCTGATTGGTGTTGTCGGGAAAACCGGCTTCAGCGGTGAAGCGACCCTTTGAACCTGACCCAGTTGATACTGGCGTAGGAAGACCGAGGGAATCACATTTCCATAATCGTATGGGAGTGCTCCTATCGGGCCGATCCGGCCCTGTTTGTGTCTATGTGCACAAGGGACGGCGGCTCCCTTTCTGCTTCACGTTCCCCCTGGGTCTTTTCGAGTGCGCTTGAGGAGACACCACATGAACGCTTCCATTCCCGCTATTACGACCGGCCCTCTGCCGGTCTCCAGCAAAATCCATGTCCGTGGCGTGCATCATGACATCGCGGTGCCCCTTCGGCAGATTGCGGTTTCGGGTGAATGTCCGCTGAATGTCTATGACAGTTCAGGCCCCTATACCGATCCATCCGTCAGCATCGACATCGCAAAGGGCCTGTCGGACAGCCGGGGAAACTGGCTTCGCGATCGTGGGGACGTGGAAGAGTACGAAGGGCGGACGATCACGGCAGCCGATAACGGTTTTGCACAGGGTGACCGGCTGACACCGAGCTTTCCGCAGCAACGTCGCCCCCTACGGGCTGTTGGAGATCGCGCCGTCACACAGATGGCCTATGCCCGTGCGGGGATCATCACGCCGGAAATGGAATTCGTCGCCATCCGCGAAAATATTGGCCGGACGGAAGCCCTGAAAGAAGCGCGCGACGGCGAGGATTTCGAAGCCAGCATTCCGGATTTCGTGACGCCGGAATTCGTGCGGCAGGAAATTGCCTCGGGTCGCGCCATTATTCCCGCCAATATCAATCACCGAGAACTCGAACCGATGATTATTGGCCGTAACTTCCTTGTGAAGATCAATGCCAATATCGGTAACTCGGCTGTGACGTCTTCGATGGAAGAAGAAGTCGAGAAAATGGTGTGGTCCATCCGCTGGGGCGCGGATACGGTCATGGATCTCTCGACGGGCCGTAACATTCACAACATCCGTGACTGGATCATCCGCAATGCGCCCGTGCCGATCGGGACGGTCCCGCTCTATCAGGCGCTGGAGAAGGTCGGCGGAATTGCTGAAGACCTGACATGGGAAATCTTCCGCGACACGCTGATCGAACAGGCGGAGCAGGGGGTGGATTATTTCACCATCCACGCCGGTGTCCGTCTGCACATGATCCCGCTGACGGCCCGCCGCGTGACGGGTATTGTTTCCCGCGGTGGCTCCATCATGGCAAAATGGTGCCTGCATCATCATCGCGAGAGCTTTCTGTATGAGCATTTCGATGAGATCTGTGACATCTGTCGCCGTTATGACGTCTCGTTCTCGCTGGGTGATGGTCTGCGTCCCGGTTCGATCGCGGATGCCAATGACGCGGCGCAGTTTGCAGAGTTGGAAACCCTTGGCGAACTGACAAAAATCGCCTGGGCGAAAGATTGTCAGGTTATGATCGAAGGGCCGGGCCATGTGCCGATGCATAAGATCAAGGCCAATATGGACAAGCAGCTAGAACACTGCCACGAGGCACCGTTCTATACGCTTGGCCCGCTGACGACCGATATTGCGCCGGGTTACGACCACATCACCTCCGCCATTGGTGCGGCCATGATCGGCTGGTTCGGCACGGCGATGCTCTGTTATGTGACGCCCAAGGAACATCTGGGCCTGCCGGACCGGAACGACGTCAAAACCGGTGTCATCACCTACAAGCTTGCAGCGCATGCGGCGGATCTGGCGAAGGGGCATCCGGGCGCGCAGATGCGTGACGATGCGCTGTCCCGCGCGCGATTCGAGTTCCGGTGGGAAGACCAGTTCAATCTGGGTCTGGACCCCGATACGGCGCGGTCCATGCATGACGAGACCCTCCCGAAAGAGGCGCACAAGGTCTCGCATTTCTGCTCGATGTGCGGGCCAAAATTCTGTTCGATGAAGATCTCCCATGACATCCGGGCAGAAGCGGAAAAACAGGCTGGAATGGAAGAAATGGCCGGGAAATTCCGGGAAGGCGGGGCGCTTTATGTTCCCGTGACGGAACCGGCGGAATGATCCATTCCGTCCTGGGGGAGGGGGTTGCGGCGCTGTGTTGCGCCACGGCCCTTTCCGACCGGGGTCTTGACGTGGAAGTCATCGTCCCGGAGGGCAGTCCAGAGGCGGCGTCACGGTTTGCGGGGGGAATGCTGGCACCGTTCTGCGAGGGGGAAAGCGCGCCCGACCTGATCGTGGCGCAGGGGCAGGCGGCGGTGGACTGGTGGGCGGCCCATGTTCCGGGCGTCACAAAGCGTGGCACGCTTGTCGTCGCCCCACCGCGTGATGGTGCCGAACTGGATCATTTTGCGCGCGCTACGCAGCAGCACGACTGGGTCGTCCCCGGCGATCTGGAGCCGGATCTGGAGGGCCGGTTTGCACGCGGACTGTTTTTCCCGACCGAAGCGCATCTGGACCCACGCAAAGCGCTTGCCAGCCTGCGCGACAGCCTGCTGGCGAAAGGCGTGAGCTTCCGTTCCGGGACGCCACGCGGTCATGTCGTGGACTGCCGGGGGCTGGTCTCGCGGGACAGTCTCGCCGATCTGCGCGGCGTGCGGGGGGAAATGCTGATCGTGCATGCCCCGGACGTATCGCTGACGCGGCCGGTCCGGCTGCTGCATCCGCGCTTTCCCTGTTACGTCGTGCCAAGAGACGGGGATCGGTACATGATCGGGGCGACCATGGTGGAAAGCGCCCGGCCCGGTCCGGTGACGGCGCGGGCGGCGATGGAACTGCTTTCGGCGGCTTACACGCTTCATCCAGGCTTTGCCGAGGCTGCAATCCTTGAACTGGGCGCGGGGCTGCGTCCGTCCTTTCCGAACAATATTCCGGCAGTGCGCCATGTCGGGGGACGGAGTTACGTCAACGGGATGTACCGCCACGGTTTCCTGATGGCGCCCGTCTGCGCCGAGCAACTGGCGGCAGAACTTGCGGAGGTTTATGCGCATGCGGATTGATCTGAACGGCGAGGTCATCAAGACACAGGCCCGGACGCTGGCCGATCTGCTGATCGAACAGGGTTTTGAAGCCCCCTGCGTGGCCACGGCCCTGAATGGCGATTTCATTGCCCGTTCCATGCGTGATGCCACCCGTCTGGACGAAGGCATGAAGATCGAAGTCCTATCTCCGATGCAGGGGGGCTGATATGTTTTATGGCGTTGATCTGACGTCGCGGCTGATGCTCGGGACGGCCCAGTATCCGTCGCCCGCGGTTCTGCTGGAGGCGATCGAGGCATCTGGCGCGGAGATTATCACGGTGTCGCTGCGGCGGGAGGGGGCTGCGGGTGCGGCGTTCCGGAATATCCTGTCCGAAAGCCGCTGCCGCCTGCTGCCAAACACGGCAGGGTGTCATACGGCTCGCGAAGCCGTCACCACGGCCCGCATGGCGCGCGAAGTTTTTGGAACATCGTGGATCAAGCTGGAAGTTATCGGCCATGCCGACACACTCCAGCCGGACCCGTTCGCGCTCGTCGAAGCCGCACGCGTGCTGTGCGCAGAGGGGTTCGAGGTGTTTCCCTACACAACCGAAGACCTGATCGTGGGGGAAAAACTTCTGGAAGCCGGATGCAAGGTGCTGATGCCGTGGGGCGCGCCGATCGGATCGGGGCAGGGGTTGCGCAATCCTGAAGGTCTGCGGACTATGCGGGCGCATTTCGCCGGGATTCCGCTGGTTGTGGATGCCGGGATCGGAGCGCCCAGTCAGGCGGCGCAGGCCATGGAGATGGGGCTGGACGCCATTCTGCTCAATACGGCGGTGGCCAAGGCCGTGGACCCGGCGGTCATGGCGCGGGCTTTCGGGCGCGCCATTCAGGCGGGGCGGGAAGCGTTCGAGGCCGGAGTGATGCCCAGACGGGACATGGCCTGCGCCTCAACGCCAGTCTTCGGTTTGGCGGAGCTGGCGTGATGACAGTGCTTGATCCGTTTTATCTTCTGGTGGGCGATGTGGCGTTTCTGGAAACGCTGCTGCCCTGTGGCGTGCGTCTGGTTCAGCTTCGGTTGAAGGACATGACGGAGCCGGAACTGCGCCGTCAGATCCGTCATGCGCGGACGCTATGCGAGACACATGGCGCGCAGCTTGTCATCAATGACTACTGGCGTCTTGCGCTGGAACTGGGGTGCGATTTCGTCCATCTCGGGCAGGAAGACATGGAGACCGCTGATTTTGATGCTCTGCGGCATGCGGGGATCCGGTTCGGACTGTCGACCCACGATCCGGCGGAACTCGAACGGGCTCTGTCTTACGACCCGGCCTATGTCGCACTCGGCCCCGTCTATCCGACGCTTCTGAAGAAAATGAAATGGGGGCCGCAGGGGCTGGAGCGCGTTCGGGACTGGAAAACCCGCGCTGGAGAGACGCCACTTGTCGCCATCGGTGGTCTCACGCCGGAGCGCCTTGAAGGGGTTTTCGCGGCGGGGGCGGACAGCGCGGCCGTTGTGACGGACATCCAGCAGGCCGAGGACCCGGTGGCGCGCTGTCGGGAATGGGTCGCAGCGACGCAGGCCTACAGACGATGAGCCGTTATTCGCGACAGACCGGGCTTTTCCCGCAGGGGGAAGCGGACCAGAAGCGCCTTTTGGACGCCCATATCCTGGTGGTGGGCGCGGGAGGTCTGGGCGCGACTGTTCTGCCTGCGCTTGCCGGAGCCGGATGCGGGCGGATGACGGTGGTCGATCATGATCGTGTGGATGAAAGCAACCTGCATCGTCAGACGCTCTTTCGCATGGACGATATCGGCCGCTTCAAGGCCGGATGCGTGGCCGATCGGCTGTCGGACCTGAATCCGGATTGTCAGATCGTACCCGTGGCGCAGCGTCTGGAGCCGACACTGGCTCGGCGTCTTCTGGCGGATGTGTCCGTTGTCGTGGATGCGGCGGACAGCGTGGCCGTCACCTATCTGCTGTCCGATCTGTGTGCTGAAGCGGGTCTGCCTCTCGTGAGTGCTTCGGTGCTTGGACGGTCTGGATATGCGGGCGGGTTCTGCGGCACGGCCCCGGATTACCGGGCTGTTTTCCCGGATCTTCCCGCTATTCTGCCGAATTGTGCGGAAGCCGGTGTGATGGGGCCTGCTGTTGCGGCGCTCGGGGCCATACAGGCGCAGATGGTGCTCTCGGTTCTACTTGAAACACAGCCTTCACCGCTGGGACAGGTTATCACGCTGGATTTGGAGCGTTGGAGAAATTCATCTTTTCGTTTTGATAAGGCCCCAGCGGCAGAAGCGAGGGGTCCCTTCGTGCTTGGAGTTGAAGACCTCACGAGGGATGATCGGGTATTTGATTTACGCAGGACTAATGAGGAAGGTCCTCCTTCCGTAGATTGGGCTTTTCGTGGTCCGATCGAGAATCCAGAAACACTAAATTTCAAGACTGGAAGAACCGTGTTCGTGTGTGCCAGTGGTCTGCGAGCCTGGCGGGCAGCAAAACGCTTTTCCGAGCACAGCGGTGCTACTGCATTCATTGCGACAACGGGACGATGACACGTCCTGTTCTGTTGATAGGCGGTATGGACTCCAGCGGAGGAGCTGGTCTCGCCCGCGATCTTCTTGCCGTTCATGAAGCAGGGCTGACGGCACGTATAGCGATCACTGCTGTTACAGTACAGACGGATCGAAGAGTCCAGGCCGTTTCCCCCGTCTCTCCGGAGATGCTTGCCGCCCAAATTGAGGCGGCGCTTGAGGAAGATATCGGAGCCGTAAAAATTGGCGTTCTGTGCAATAAAAAACTCATACAAGTTATAGCAGATCGTCTTCCTGATGTCCCAATTATCCTTGATCCGGTTGTCTGTTCCAGCTCTGGCCATAATTTCCTAAAAGAAGATGATATTAAAACAATTATAGATCTAATTTTGCCGCGAGTAACTGTCCTGACCCCCAATATTCCTGAACTTAAAATATTAAATTTGTCGCTACAATCCAATCCGACGTTTGAGAATATTGACGCCATAGAGGCGTTTTTGGCGCTTGGTTGCCAAAGTATCCTCGTGAAGGGCGGTCATGATAGCCATCCAGAGTTTTCAACGGATATTCTTTATCGCACAGGCCTTCCGACATTATATTTTGGTTCGCCACGATATCAATTCGACCTCAGGGGAACAGGATGTCAACTAGCCAGTAGTATCGCCGCCGCCTTGAGTCAGGGATACTCCCTCTTATCCGCTATTGCGCGTGCCCGCTGCGGAATTAATGAACGCTTTCAAAGAGAACAAGATAATAGAAAATATATGGGATTCGATCTCCAGAACCAGGAGGGCTCGAAAAACCCTCTGCTTTTGAGACCTGCTCTGTGATTCCATTTCCCCTGAGTTGATTGGGGGATGGAAGATGAAGCAGCCTGGTTTCTTTGATGTTGAAGAACGGCTTGCTCGATCGAGTGGACTTGGTGATCAACTCGAAGCGTTTTCCCGGACTGTGGATTTTGAGGCCTTCCGCCGTGATCTGGAGCAGGCTTTGGCCTGTTCAGACGGCAGTAAAGGTGGACGACCGCCATTTGATCCGGTGA
>NZ_BJMK01000024.1 GCF_006539125.1 Gluconobacter sphaericus NBRC 12467 | reverse complement strand
TCAAAATCCACAGTCCGGGAAAACACTTCGAGCTGATCACCAAGCCCGCTCAACCGGGCAAGCCGCTCTTCAACATCAAAGAAACCAGACTGCTTCATACCGTCATTCCTGCAATCAACACCCAGGAAATGGAATCACAGAGCAGGTCTCAAAACTAAGGGGTTTTTCGAATCTTCCACGTTACCGAAGCCTCCCGCAGGGAGGGTAAGGATGGTACACTATTACCTATAGTGTAACACCCTGCGCCTTCCGGTCCCATGCCTGAGGACACTGCTCCTTCCCGTCCCGCTCTCACGATCGGCGGAAAAGCCCCGAAAATCCGTATCCCTGGAGAAAAAGCCCCTGACGGTTCGGATCCGGACCTGTTACACTTTTCGGGATCTAATGCCCAAAGCTCCGCAAACGGCTCCGTCCCGCCAGTTCAGCCTCTTCCCTGAAAGTGCGCGTCTGCAGCGGATTGACCCGGCGACCAACTGCTGGCGCTTCTACCGTCTGACCCTGCAGGACGATCTCTTTGGCGGCACTGTCCTTGTCCGCTCCTGGGGGCGTCTGGGGACCACCGGTCAGGAGCGGCGGGAGCGTTTTGGCGATCCGGTTGCCGCTCAGAAAGAGCTGGTCCGTTGGGTGCGGGTGAAGCAGCGTCGGGGTTATCGAGAGGACATGGACGGATGACAGCAAGCGATGTGACGGTGAAAACGAGGGCGCTGCCCTCGCGCTCCCGGCAGGAGCCGCAGGCTCCTGCACCTCGGGGATTTGACAGGAAGGATCCGTCTGGCGGTGGCGTGGCGCCTCAGGCGGGGATGCAGCTGTTTGATCCCTCGGGGGCGCGGAAATATCTGACCGTTTCCGAGCGCAGCGCTTTCCTGAAAGCGGCCGAGCGGGCACCGCGCGATGTCCGCACCCTCGCCATGACCCTGGCCTGGTCGGGGTGCCGTCTGTCCGAGGCTCTGGCCCTGACCGCCGACCGGGTGGATCTGGTCGGCGGCGTGCTGGTGTTCGAAAGTCTGAAGAAGCGGCAGGACGGGATTTACCGGGCCGTGCCCGTCCCCCCTGCCCTGCTCGAAGCTCTTGATCTGGTGCACGGTGTCCGCGAAGCGCAGGCGCGTCGGGACCGGGGGCGCTCCCTGCGGCTGTGGCCGGTGGCCCGCATGACCGGCTGGCGCATGGTGCACCGGGTCATGGATGAGGCCGGTCTGTCCGGGCCGGCCGCCTCCCCCAAGGGCCTGCGGCATGCCTTTGGCGTGGCGGCCGTCTCCACCGGAATTCCGCTCAATCTCGTGCAGAAATGGCTCGGCCATGCCCAGCTCTCCACCACCGCCATCTACGCCAACGCCTCCGGCGACGAAGAGCAGACTATTGCAAGGAAAATGTGGTTAATCTAAAACATATTTTTAGAGACTTATTTAAACGCTTATTGGACATTCTTTTAATATTAAAAAGATGTGAAAAGGAGACTATATGATTCTCACTGTTGGCAACACGAAAGGCGGTGTAGGGAAAACCACTCTTGCAGTTCAAATTGCTATTTTTAGAGCGCTCCAAGGGCGAGACGTCTGGTTGATCGATGGAGATCGCCAAGGAACCGCAGCCTCTGCGATTTCTATCCGTACAGAAGCGAAACAGAGCCCTGGAATTGCCTGTGCACAATATGCGGACGGTCCTACTTTACGAGGACAAATCCAACAGCAGAAAAACAAATGGGACGATATCATTATAGATGCAGGAGGCAGAGATTCTACAGCTCTACGCGCCTCATTAATTTTATCGGATATTTTATTAGTTCCATTTGCTCCACGCTCATACGATGTGTGGGCTCTCGATGATATGGCTAAGCTAATTGATGAAGCACGCAGCGTCCGAGACGGCTTAAATTGCTTTGCTGTTATGAACCAAGCAGATCCGGGGTTGCATTCATCGGATAACTCGGAAGCAGCATCTGCTGTGTCCGAAGTGAAGCAGTTTCAATATTTAGATATGCCTATTCGGCGTCGAAAAGCATTTAGTAACGCTAGTGGTGCTGGGTTATCTGTTGCGGAGATGCCCATAAAAGACGCAAAGGCTTGCAAAGAGCTTGAAAAGCTAATTGGATCTCTTTTTAATATTAAATAAATATCACAAGGATATCATAATGGTTATTTTGAAAAGACCCCAGAGACCAACCTCTTCCTCGGTAGAGGACGCATTCATTGCGGGAGCACCGGATGGTGGAATTTCCACAGAATCAATTCCAGAAACATACAACAAGGGCATACCGAAAGGACATAAACGACAAATCAGTTTAACGATTGCCCCAGAACTGCTGCAGCGCGTTGATGAAATTGCCAAAAGAACCGGTCAGGCTCGTGCAGGGATTATAAATATGGCGATTTATAGGGCCTTAGAAGGAGATGTTTTTAAGTGAATTTAATATTAAAATAAAATTGAAAGGATCTCTTATGGTTATTGAAAAAGGTCCCTCTAGCAAAACTTTTCGCTCCGCTCCTTCTGATCAAGAACAAGGGGATTTTTTTGTTCCCGGATTATACGATCTTGCGACAAAAGATAATCGTGGCGTTATGGATGTCGCAGTATTTCGTCTATCTAAAAAAGATAAGCGCGCAAATGATGTAATGATACATCATCTTCCTGATGGTTATGTACGTATAACTAGTGGTCCTGATGGTATGGCATCTATTTGGGATTATGATATAATTTTGATGGGTATTTCATATTTAACCGAAGCTATGAATAAATATCGATCTGGTTTAGGAGAAAAACCTGGCCGAATTTTTTCTCCTCAAGTGTCAGACATATTAAAATTTTGTCGGCAATCTGATGGCGGTAGGCAATATGAAGCAGTTGAAACCGCTTTACGGCGCCTTAAACAAACTTCTCTTGAAATAGTTCGTGGCGAAAAGAAGACTAGAGGCGGTCGTACTGTCCGAGAAACTACTGGATCTGGATTAATAAACGATTATAAAACCATATCATATGCAGATACAGGGCGTGTAATGGCTGTAGAGATAGAGCTTCCTAATTGGCTATACTCTGCAGTGGTAGAATCAGAAGATCCTGAAGTCCTTACCGTCCATCCAGATTATTTCCTTTTAAAACCTGGGCTCGGAAGATTTTTATATAGATTAGCAAGAGTAGCGGCCGGAAAAAACGAAGCTAAATGGTCATTCCGGTTAATTTATGAACGTAGTGGTAGCCAAGGAACTTTTAAAAGATGTTCATACGAACTTAGAGCGTTTGTTAAACGGAACGACCTTCCTGAATATGACCTTTACGAAGAAAGTGGACGAGACGGACCACTTCTCATCATGAGATACCGTTCAGAGAAGCAACTTTCTTCTTTGGGTTCCTAATAGACGGAGAAGGAAAGGCCTTAAGGTAGAAAGCCTTAATCTGCCCCACCCACCTGTGAAAGTTCCGTCTTTTAGGAACCAAACTCCGTCTTTTAGGAACCAAACTCCGTCTTTTAGGAACCAAACTCCGTCTTTTAGGAACCAGCCTTCTTTGCAAGGCATTGAAAAAAAAAGATAAAATCGACTTTTTTTCTCCTAAAACTATTTAAAACATTTAAAACTATTTGAAACCTGAATGCCTGTGGATAACTTTCTTCTTCCTAACCGCTATCTAGACGCTCTGGCCAACCGTCTGGAGGCTTCAGAAGATTATCGGGTGCTCAGGCGCCTGCGTCCTTCCGTTCTGAGCGACAGACCCGAGGGCAGGGGACTACGCACCGGTCTGTTCGTGGATCTGGAAACCACCGGTCTGGATCCCCAACAGGACGAAATCATCGAAATCGGCATGGTCCCGTTCATCTACCGCATCGACGGGATCCTGCTTGGAACCCTACCGGCCTTCAGCCGTCTGCGAGAGCCTTCCATTCCAGTGCCTTCCCTTGTCCAAGATCTGACAGGCCTGACGCCCGAACGTCTGGCCGGCCAGACCGTCTCGGCTGATGACGTGGCGGCTTTCGCCTCGGATGCCAGTCTGGTGATTGCTCATAACGCCGCATTCGATCGTCCTTTCCTCGAACGTTTCTGCCCGACTTTTGTGAACAAACCCTGGGCCTGCTCCATGGAAGACGTTCCCTGGGAGCAGGCAGGCTTTGAGGGGCGCAAACTGGGGCATCTGGGTCTACAGGCCGGATTTTTCTTTGACGGGCACCGGGCCGTGGATGACTGTCAAGCCGCCATTGCCCTTCTAGGCCATACAGGCTTCCTGGAGAGCCGCTCCGCCCTTTCCCTGCTGCTAGAGCGTGCCAGAACGATTTGGAAGCGTCTGTGGGCCGAATACGCGCCTTTCGAACTCAAGGACATTCTCAAGGCTCGGGGATACCGCTGGAACGATGGTTCCGACGGACGGCCCAAAGCCTGGTTCGTCGACAGGCCGCCCGAAGAGGTTGAAGACGAAATCCTCTTTCTCCGCACCGAAATCTATCAACGGGAAATAGACATCACTGTCCGTCCCGTCGAAGCCGGAGACCGCTTCACCAGAAGGATATGAAGCCAAGAAAACCGTAGGACTTGTCCGGGAACACGGAACGGACGATCCGGTCTCCAGCCCTGTTTATCCCGCTCCGGCCACATGGCAGAGCAGGGAACAAGGGTATGCCTCTCCGGATCCTGCTATCCGAGCTCTGCTGCAGAGGGTGAAGCAGTGATCGTGATTGACAGGAAAGCCCAGCTGATCCGATCAGGCGGCATGAAGGATAAGTCCATCCAGAACACGCTTGAGATTGTTCAGGACAATGCCGGGATGCTGGCCGAAACATGGAAGACAATACGTGACACATGACGTGACTTATCAGGCTGCTCGTGAAGCAGAAGACCTCCACAGGACTGCTGTTCCTCATGCCGTATCTGCACGGTTGATCCGAGCACGATGTGCTCTTCATGTCGTGCTCTCGAACGGTGTTGAAATGAGCGTGCCTGTGACCTGTTGCAAGACCTGCAGGGAGCCTCTCTGACGGACCTGGCCGAGATCGAGATGACTCCGTTGGGCACGGGTCTTCACTGGCAGCGTCTAGACGCTGACGTTCTGGTGGAGGGACTGATCCACGATATTTATGGCACAAGACGCTGGATAGCAGCGCAGATGGGACGTGCCGGGGGATCATCATCGAGTGAGGCAAAAGCCGCCGCTGCTCGGCGGAATGGCGCAAAGGGCGGCCGACCAAAAAAGTGGCGTGATGAAAACATCGTTCTGAACGATCATAACCCGTTTCCTTCGTTGTCTTCACGCTCCGAGCGGAAGCGGTTCAGCCCCTGTCGTCGCCAGCGTGTTTTCAGATCGGCAGCCGACGGATTTTCATTTCCCTGAAGCTGCTCTGCCAGCCCCAGAAATGCTCCGAGCAGTGTGGCCCGGTCATCCGCGGTCAGATCGACCAGACCGGCCTTCTGCACCAGTCCCCCGAGCTCGATCAGATGCCGGGTCCGCTCCCGCCGTTCCTTTGCCCAGTCCCGCATGTCGCTCCGTGCCTTTCGTGCCTGATGCCGGGCGATCAGGACGTTCTGTCTGCCAATCTGCTTTTCAAGCGTCGGAAGCTGCGTTCTGAGTGTTTTCAGTGCTCTTCCGGCTCTGCTTCTTTCCGCTCGCCTGAAAGAAAGCCTGTCCACGCTCGCTCCACCTCGCGACAGCTTCCGGTTTGTCGCTGGCCTGCTCGACGGCTGCCAGCAGGATCCCCGCCAGAGCATCGATGGACAGCGTGTCCGCTCCCGTTGCCTCGACCAGCTCTCCCAGCTGGACGGTCCGCTGCGTTCTGAGCTGTTTTGCTTTGTCCTGAAGGGCTTTCAGTTCGGCATCAATATCCCGCGGTCTGCGCATGTCCCTGTTCCGTTCCGTAAGGTTGTCCTGCATGCCTGCGGCGCCGCGCGCCGCCCGTCACGTCTCCCTTATGACTGACCAACCGTTTACGTTTCGTTAGCGAGTGCGCGCTTATACGTCATTTCATGACGTGCGCTTTTTCGAACTGATCCGTTGACGCCATGGCGATCTATCACCTCTCGGTCAAACTGATCAGCCGTGCGACCGGCCGGAGTGCCGTGGCTGCGGCAGCTTACCGCTCTGCATCCCGCCTTGAAGATGACCGGTTGCAGCGGACACATGATTTCACAAAAAAAGAAGGCGTGGTGCATTCGGAAATCCTTCTTCCGCCTGGCGCTCCAGATCTCTGGAAAGACCGTTCGGTTCTGTGGAACGAGGTCGAGCGGACTGAAACCCGAAGGGATGCCCAGCTGGCGCGGGAAGTGGAATTCGCCCTGCCCAGAGAGCTGCCAAAGCATGCGGCCATTGCTCTGGCGCAGGACTTCGTGCGCGAACAGTTTGTAGCTCTCGGCATGGTGGCCGATCTCAACGTGCACTGGGATATCGGAGAGGAAGATGGACTGCCTCGGCCCCACGCCCATGTCATGCTTTCGCTGCGGGATGTCGAAGAGGTTTCCGGGCCGGACAGTGCACAGAAACGGACAGGGTTCGGTCTCAAGAATCGTGAGTGGAACAAACCGGCGCTCCTGTCTATCTGGCGGCAGCGTTGGGCCGAGCAGGTCAATACCTGTCTGGCGGAGCATGATCTGGATCTGCGCGTTGATCATCGCTCGAACGCAGCACAGGGCATCGTTCTTGAACCGCAGTACAAGATCGGTGCTGCGGCCTTCCGGCGGAAGGACCACGGTGAACCAAGTGATCTGGTTGCGGAGCATCTTGGAATTGCGCGTCGTAATGGTGACCGGCTGCTCGCTGAACCCTCTCTGGTTCTGGAAACCCTGATCCGGCAGCAGAGTACGTTTACCCGTCAGGACCTGGCCCGGTTTGTGGACCGTCACACGGCGGATCCGGAGCAGTTCGCGCAGGTCATGGCGAAAGTGGAAGCCTGTCCGGAGCTGATGGTGCTTGGAAAAGATGGACGCGGTCAGGAGCGGCTCAGTACGCGTGACATGGTTGCAGTGGAGCAGCGGCTGGCAGAGATGTCTGTGACGCTTGGGCAGGCACAGGGTCATGCCGTCTCCCTGCGGGTCCGGCAGACTGCCATGCACGCGCCCGGACTTGGAGAGGAGCAGGCGCTCGCGGTGGGAGAGGTGACGAAGTCCCGCGATCTGTCTGTCGTGATTGGTTATGCCGGAACAGGCAAGAGCACCATGCTTGGTGTGGCCCGCAAAGCCTGGGAGAAGGCCGGGTACCGGGTGCGGGGTGCGGCGCTGTCGGGGATTGCTGCGGAAGGACTGGAAAGTGGATCCGGGATTGTGAGCCGGACACTGGCGTCTTTGGAATATTCCTGGGCTCATGAAGAGGATCGTCTCAAAAGTGCGGACGTGCTGGTGATTGATGAGGCCGGCATGGTGGGATCACGTCAGATGGAGCGGGTGCTGTCTGTCGTCCGCGAAGCCGGGGCCAAGGTGGTGCTGGTGGGTGATCCCGAGCAGTTGCAGGCGATCGAGGCGGGCGGAGCCTTCCGGGCGGTGGTCGAGCAGGTCGGTGCGGTGGAGATCACGACAGTGCGCCGGCAGCATGAGGAGTGGCAGCAGGAGGCCACGAAGGAGCTGGCGACAGGCCGGACAGGATCAGCTCTGGAGCGTTATGAAACAGCCGGCCTGGTACAGGAACATCAGACGCAGGAAGAGGCACTGTCCGGTGTGGTGGCGGACTGGGATACTGCGCGTCAGGCGCATCCCGCAGAGAGCGCGATCATGCTGGCGCACCGGAGGGTGGATGTCCGCGCCCTCAATGAGGCGGCGCGCAGGATCCGTCAGGAGCGTGGCGAGCTCGATGCGGGTGGTGAGCTTGCCGTGATGACCGCTCAGGGAGAACGGCTGTTTGCGCAGGGGGACCGGCTGTATTTTCTGCGCAATGACCGGCATCTGGGCGTGAAGAACGGAACGCTGGGGACGGTGCGGGGGCTGTTTGGTCTGGAGGAGGGCAGGGTTGTCCTGTCCGTACAGCTGGATGGGTCGGACGGGACAGGCACCGGACGGATCGTGACGGTAAAGATCCGGGAATATGATGCGCTGGATCATGGTTATGCGGCGACCATTCACAAGGCGCAGGGTGTGACGGTGGACCGGACGCATGTGCTGGCGACGGGAGGCATGGACCGGCATGCGGCCTATGTGGCGCTCTCGCGGCATCGCGAGAGTGTTTCCGTCCACTGGAGCCGGGAGGATGTAGGGGGGCGGGACGGGCTGGTGGAGAGGCTTTCCCGTGAACGGCTGAAGGACACCACGCTGGATTATCCTGTCCGGGATGAACATGCCGTATTTGCCAGACGACGTGGCGTGGATGTTTCAGAAAAGGAAATGGCCTCCGGGATCGGAAAAGAGGGTTCTGCCCCATCCCGGCCCGTGCAGGAACCGGATCCGGAGCTGCCTGATCTTCTGTCTCCTGAGTTTCTGCAGGAGGGACGGGCTGAAGCCCGGAAAGTCTATGGGGACTGGCGGCGGGAGAAGGCGCTGGCCGCGCAGGCGAAACGCTGGTGTCAGGACTGGGGGCAGTCCTGGCAGGCCTATGCTCAGGCCGTTCATGATCTGATTCCCGGACAGGCCGTATCTGAACAGGTGAAGCGGGGTCTGTCTGACTGTGCCTGTGCCCTGCAGCAGGATGGTCCTCTGCGGCAGAGGGTTCTGCGGGACTGGGAGCGTCTGGATCCGGTGAGGAAAGGGGAAGCGTGGTTCAGGAATATGGTGCGGCAGAATGTGGAAGCGTCCCGGGCGCTGTATGCGGCTCTGTCTGCCCATGAACAGCGCGCTCTGGAGAGGCTGCAACAGCAGCGTCGGATGATGGAGGAAAGCCGGAAGCTGCAGATCCAGCGTAGCATTCCGTATCAGCCGGAGAGGGATCGGACACCATGGTGAGTGAAACGGAACGGCGGATCTTTGGTCTGCTGGAGATGGCTGAGCGTCAGCAGGCCCTGTCCGGGGATCTGTTGCAGGGACTGACACGGGAGAAGGAGGCTCTGGCGCGGGAGCGTCAGGAGCAGCACGCCGCCCATGAACGCTGGAGGCGGGATGTGCGGCAGGCTACGCAGACGGAAGTGCGGCGTGGGCTGGAGGACATGCTGACGAGTGGGACGGAGGCTGTGCAGATGACCCTCTCAGGACTGCGCTCCGAACTGCACCATCTGCCGCTGCAGACGAGCCGGGCCGTGCAGGAACTGAAGCGTCTGGTTCATTACGCGACCTGGGGGCTGTTTCTGAGGATTGTGGCAGGGCTGCTGGGGCTGGGAGGCGGGCTGTGGCTGATCACCTCCGGACTCCTGCTGTGGCAGCAGGGACGTCTGGTTCAGCTGGAGGATCGGAAAGCTGTTCTGTCGGAAGAGCTACGGCATATGGAGCAGCGGGAACAGGACTGGAAACAGGCCGGGATGTTGCAGGATATAACCCGCTGTGGCCCGGAGCAGCGATGGTGTGTGCTGACCGATCTGGAGGCCGGATCTTACGGAGATCACGGCGAGTATAAAGTGCTTCAGGGAGGATGATCCGGAAGAATTTATAATTGTTTGGGCTCAGGATTTATTCTTTAATATAGAAGATGAAGCTTGTTGCGATGTGGATTACGGACATGAATGTATGAGCGTAGCGGTCGTATCGTTTTTCTAACCTTCGTCAGTATTCCAGTTTTTCGAATATATTTTTGATCAGATGGCACTTTTGATATAGGCGATAATTGTAAGAGGCTTTGATTTACTGTTCTTATCTGGTGATAAGACACGTGGTATCGTATCAATGATTATTGATTATTTCTTCTGCCTCACCCGAAAGATCGGCCCGGATCATCGTACACGGCATGAAGTTTTGAGTTCAGGCCGCCTTTTGTCTGTCTGATATGGCGGGGAAAAGCCCCTTTTTGAGCAGGAGCGACTATATAAAGGTCTTGTGCGGACCATGCGCTTTCGGAGCGTCTTTTCACTGAAGGCTGTTGCGAATTACATAAACGATCCCGCTCAGAACGCGCCGGTCCTCCACGCGTGGCACTCTGTGCACCAGCGGAAAAAACGGCTCAATCCGTTTCATCTGCCTCTCAGGCAGCAAGAACACACCATTCACAGGCTCACCCTTCATCGTAAGTCTGTGAATCACAACCTCTCGCTCAATTCAACAAATTAATAGGTTCTGATCCTAATGGGTGCGAGATGTTAGTGTGGTCACCCGATTATACTATCTCCTGATAGAATAAAGAGGGAAACGCTGCGTTGCCTTCTCGTGATGTTTGAGGCAAAGCAGACCTATGGCTAAACTGTTCATCACCTCGGCTTCCAGATCCGATGCAAAATTTGGGCTTAGCATCAGACAGATAAGTGCTTGGGGCAGGCGTCGTGTAGTTTTTCTTCTGATGGTTGTCCTGCCGACGCTGTTGGCCATTATCTATTATGGTCTTATCGCGTCTCCACAATATGTTTCGCAGGCCGATTTCGTTGTTCGTGGACAAACGCCTCAGACTCCAGGGTTACTGGCGGGAATCTTGTCCTCTGGCGGCGCAGCAGGTGGCAGTGAAGACACATATGCCGTGCAAGACTACGTTATGTCGCGCGACGCCGCGCAGCTTCTGTTGAAAACACAGGATCTTGCCCATGTTTTCAACATCCCTGAGGCAGATGTTCTGGCACGTTTCCCGAATTTTTATTCTGGGCGTACGTTCGAACATTTTTATCGCTACTATAAAAGACACGTAAAAGCTGAACTTGATACGACGACTGGCCTTTCCACGCTCTCTGTTCGTACCTTCAGCGCCGCAACTTCTCAACGCATCGCGCGAGCGCTCCTCACGGCCGCCGAGCAACTTGTCAACGAGATGAATGCGCGACAGCGCGAAAATACCATCGCAGCGTCTCTACGAGAGCGGGATACGGCCATTAGTCGTCTGCAAACACTCAACACTCGGATCGATTCATACCGCAATCAGACAGGCCTTCTGGATCCTCAGCGTCAATCCTTGCCTCTTTTGACAGATCTTGCCGGTCTCGATACGGCGAGGATGACCACGCGCGTGCAACTCGAACAGCTCCGGCGCTCCACGCCTAGCAGCCCTCTGATCGAGGTGCTAACACGGCGACTGAGTGCACTGGATAAGGAAATTGCCAATTCCGCGACCAAAGTGACAGGGGATGGCAAATCATTCGTACCGAAGATCAGTGGATATGAGGATTTGGTCTTTCAGCGGCAGCTTTTAGAGCGAGAAGTCAGTGCGGCGGATGCTGCACTCGATACAGCACGCATTCAGGCCGATCGGCAACAGCTTTACCTGGAAGAGATCTCCCGCCCTGATTTACCTGATTATCCTACCTACCCGCGTAGTATAGCAGACATCGCCATCGTTTTCGTAACCATGCTTGGACTGTATCTCATTGGTGCGTTACTGGTTGCTGGTGCTCGTGAGCATAAAAGCATGTGAAAGTTGACTTATGCTACAATGCGTTGATCTTATAAAGGACTATCCGGTTCATGGAGGAAAGCGCCGTATATTGAACGGCGTCAATTTCACGCTTAAGAAGGGTGAAAAACTCGGTATTTTGGGGCGTAACGGCGCAGGAAAGTCAACGTTGATCCGAATTATCGGGGGGGTAGAACATCTCACGGGGGGAAGAATAGAGCAGGATATGACTGTCTCGTGGCCCCTCGCTTTTGGGGGGGCGTTTCAGGGCAGCCTGAGCGGGCTCGACAACCTGAAATTCATTTGCCGGATCTACAATCTTGATTATGCGGATACCCGCGCTTTTGTGGATGATTTTGCCGAACTTGGGCATCAGCTTACCGAACCTGTCAAAACCTATTCTTCAGGAATGCGGGCTCGATTGGCTTTTGCCCTTTCGATTGTCATCGAATTTGACTGTTATTTAATAGACGAAGTCATAATGGTCGGAGATGCACGTTTTCATGCTCGTTGCCAAGAAGAGCTATTTGGAAAACGCGATGAACGCGCAATGATCGTTGTATCCCATGATATGGGTTTTATGAGAGAGACATGCAATCGAGTTGCAGTTCTTGATAAAGGGAAGCTTATTCCTTACGATAATATGGATGAAGCAATTTCTACCTATGAATCTCTATAGTATTTTTATTTTATAATATTTTTCTTGTATGGTGATGGAGTTTGGCATGGGCGGTAAGGGAGCGAGTGAATCGTCTGGTGTGCTCAGATACGTCAAACTCTTCTGGTCGCAAAACCAGTGCTTTCATGTACGTGTTACTTAATTTTGCCCATAAGGCGGAATTGCGGAGCATCTTTCATATTCAAAGGTTTTTCAAACCCTCTACCTGTTGCAACACATGAAAAACCAGACCAGAAAGACTGCATGATCGTACATCCCAAGCAACGAGTTGCTATGCTGACTAACTTTCTGACAGGCTCTTCCCGATATTCCAGCGTTGTGGGCCTGTCTCAGGTAGCACTCCTTCTGATACTTGCTGGCTGCTCGGCACTTCCTGACAGTGGACCGACAGAGCGCGGCGTACTTTCAGAAGCCCGGGATGCCAAACGAAATCCGCTCGATTTCGCAATCGTGCGTCTGTCTCCCCATGTTGCAGCTATTCTAGCTGCTGAAGTGACACCGATAGTTTCGAGCTTGGATACGGCAGATAACCCTCCAGCCCATAATGACCGGATCGGTGCCGGCGACGTTCTTACGATCACGGTTTTTGAACTCGGCAACGGGCTTTTCTCCTCCAGTGGTTCAATGTCGACTGCAGGGCAGAGTGGCGATATCGGGGCGATTTCTCATGGAACAACGGGCGTTACGACGTCCAATCTGCCTCCCACCGAGGTTGAGGCAGACGGGACGATCTCCGTTCCATATGCTGGTCGTCTACATGTTTCGGGTCTTACGCCTCAGCAGGCTGCTTCGTCGATCCGGACGCATCTCATTGGTAAGTCGCAGAATGCGGAAGTAATGGTTCGCATCGCAAGTGATATTTCCAACACCGTTATCGTATCTGGCGCAGTCCATCATCCGGGTCGCGTCGTATTGAGTACGGCGCAGGAACGGCTCTCGGATGTAGTGGCCATAGCCGGTGGCGCGATGTATCCGCCCGAGGATACGCAGGTTCAGGTCGTACGCGGCAATCGCGCTGCTGAGACGGATCTCGGAACGCTAGAAACATATCCAGCTGAAGATCTTCGGGCTCGTCCGGGAGACCGGCTACATGTCGTGTATCAACCGCGGAGCTATACGGTATTTGGAGCAGCTGGCCGGCAAGCGACAGAAGTACGTTTTGAAACGCCGCATGTCACTCTGGCAGAGGCGCTTGCGCGTGTTGGAGGACCTGCGGATGAGCGAGCTGACCCAAACGCCGCATTCTTATTCCGTTTCGAAACTCCTGAGACCGCGCGACGGCTGGGTCTTACGACAGCGATAACGCCGAAAGGTGTTCCTGTCGTGTATCAGGCCGATCTGATGAGTCCGACATCCTATTTCCTGACGCAGCAAATCCCGGTGAAAAGCAAAGACGTTCTCCTCGTCGCTAATGCACGAACGAACCGTTTTTACAAATTTAACCAGTTGATTAGCACGCTGGTCAGTCCGGCCGTTACTGCAGCATGGATGGCTAAGTAACCCCCGGGAAGCTGATCCTGCCCTGTTTACAACGCGATAGGGCAGGCGCGGGCGCATTCCGTCTTTCGCGGATCGAACATCGCGTGGAAACTGGCTCGGTTGTCCAGTAGGTTTTCTTTTTTTGGACGGTCCATTTCGTCTCCCTTTTCCTCCACGCTAATCACGAGAATGTGGTAATGATTGATAATTTCGCGTTCGGCCGGGTGGCCATTATCGGCGATCTCCTGCTTGATTGTTATATCAACGGTTCTGTCAGCCGCATTTCTCCCGAAGCACCGGTTCCGGTTCTTCTTCGGGCCAATCATACTGCTGTGCCTGGAGGCGCTGCCAATGTGGCTCTGAATGCCGCCACTCTGGGATGCAGTGTGACTTTGGTCGGGCTTGTCGGGGACGATGAATCGGCAAACAGGCTGCGCGCGGCTCTTCACGCTCAGCCGGGCATTGATATCCGCGGTTTCGTAGTCGACCCCGCATGGACGACAATCACGAAGACCCGCGTGCTGAGCGGACGTCAGCAGATTGTACGGATTGACGAGGAACGGGTCGACACGCCTGCTGCCTCCACGCGACGCCGTCTCGTAGAGGCGGCTCAGGTGGCAATTGCCGGGGCAGATGTCGTCATCTGCTCGGACTACGCGAAGGGCGTCCTGACGGATGAGGTTTTGGATGCAATTTTCGAAGCTGCGAAACAGCATGGTGTTCCGGTAATCGTCGATCCCAAGCGGCGGGATTTCACAGCTTATCGTGGCGCAGATCTCATTACGCCCAACCGAAGCGAGCTGGGCGTGGCAACAAACATGCCGTTGCGCAATAATGCGGAAATCGAAAGGGCCGCTCATGTCGCGTCCGAACAATTCGGTGGCCATGTCTTAGTGACACGCTCAGAGGAAGGAATGACCCTCTTTCGCCGTGACGGTCGGATCACGCATGCGCAGGTCCGTAAATCGGAGGTCTATGACGTTTCCGGAGCCGGCGATACGGTCGTGGCGACGGTGGCGAGTGTACTTTCGGCGGGGCAGGATCTCGAGACCGCCGTCGTCATCGCCACCAGCGCAGCGTCAATCGTTGTTGGAAAGCTCGGTACAGCGACTGTTTCACGTGCAGAGCTGAGTGCGGCGTTGATAGACGAGATGAAAGAAGATGGGGCTGTAGCTTCGCTCGAACGCGCGCAGTCCATAATCGAGCAGTGGCATCACCACGGTGCGCGGGTCGTGTTTACCAATGGCTGCTTTGATCTTGTCCATCCGGGACATATTGCGCTGATCCGGGCCGCGGCAAGCCAGGGTGATAAACTGATCGTCGCTATTAACAGCGATGCGTCCGTCCGGCGTCTAAAGGGGGAGAAGCGTCCGCTTCAGGACGAACAGGCGCGTGCCACCGTCATGGGAGCACTGCGCGATGTCGATATGGTCGTGATCTTCGACGAGGACACACCGCTCGAAACCATTCAGGCTCTGCGGCCCGATGTCGTCGTCAAGGGAGCCGACTATCAGGAACACCAGGTCGTAGGCGGGGATTTCGTGAAGTCCTATGGCGGATCAGTCGTTCTTGTGGAGATTGTGTCTGGTCGTTCGACAACGTCCATCGTCAAGAAAATGCAGACAGCCCCGGCATCATCGCCACTCGCCTGATGATCCGATCCATTGCCAGTTCATCCAAGGAAACACTCATGACGGTTTCTGACAAACTTTCCTACCCGTCCGAAACTCTGGATACAAATTCCAGTGAAGTCTGGAGAGATTGGCTCAGCGCAAAGGCGCTCCCGCTCTGGAGTGATGCAGGATTCGATGGGAAGCGTAGTCTTTATCATGAGCGGCTGAACTGGGATGGACGTCCTGTGCCCATGAGCGGCCTACGTTTGATGGTGCAGGCGCGCCAGATTTCGACTTATTGCCGCGCCACACTAGACGGGTTTTATGATGCTTCCGCACAGGCGCTACGCTGTCTGGATATCGTCGAGCACGCTTATCATGGTAGCGACGGGGATGCTGGGTGGGTTTTTTCCCTCGCGCCCGACGGGACGCCTGCCGATTCCCGACGCGATCTTTATGCACATGCCTTCATCCTATTCGCCTATGGATGGGCAATCCGGCTGACCGGAGAAGAAAGATACCGGAAAATTGCCCGCCAGACGGCACAGGAAGTGGAGCGTATCTTTGCAGCGCCTGATGCAGGTTATCTCGATACAATCCCTCCTACGGATTCCCTGCGGCGACAAAATCCGCATATGCATCTTTTTGAAGCCTATCTCGTCCTCTTCGAGGCCACGGGAGACGAGTATTACCTTGAGAGATTACGTAGTCTGATCGCGCTTACGCGAAACCATCTTATCGACCGGCGCTCCGGTCTACTTCTAGAGTTCTTTGATTCTTCGTGGAAGCCCTCTGAACCTGCGTCCCATAACCGTGTTGAACCCGGCCACTTGTTCGAATGGGCATGGCTGCTGGGCGAATACGAGCGGCTCGTTTCTCCGTCAGGAGAAGATATGACTGGGTTGACGGAAACAGCGGAGCGACTGTTCCGCTCCGGACTATCATGCGGGATCGACCCGAAGACAGGATTTGCCTTGGATGCGATGACCGAGGATGGGGTGGTTTTCGAGTGGTCGACACGGATCTGGCCGCAGACAGAGCTCCTTCGCCTACTGTCTACACGTCAACTTCTAGGTAGACCGGAGAGCATCCCGGTCCACGATCTGGGCGCGACATTTCTCGCACGATTTACTCCGTCATGCCTCGCCGGTGGATGGATAGATCGTTTTAATGAGGCCGGCTCACCGCTAGTAGATTATATGCCTGCAAGTTCTCTATATCATATCTATGGAGCGGCACGCCTTCTGTCAGGCCAAACGCGGGAGACGGATAATGGCTGAGACACGCAAAAGCACGGCGAAAAAGACGGGTCGCCCCGCCGGGATGGGTACATCCCCAGCTCATGTACTAGCCTTTCTGGACAGGCTGACGGATGGCGAGGGCAAGGCACTTTTCGCCCGGATCAATAATCAGAATGCGGATATGGAGGCTATTGCACGCGAGATCGCCTCAGGCGCGGCCGTAGAAGAGCTTACCAAGCTCGCACGGACAGGAACGGTGTCGGACGGAATTGCATGGGTCACGCAGGCGAATTACGACTATGTCGGCCTTCCCCCCGAAGCGGCGGACTGCGATTTCAAATCGGGATTTGATACCTTTCTGAGGGATCGCCTTGGCAAGCGCGCTGACGGGTTCGCGACAATTTTTGAAGCGCTCAACCGACACGAAGCGCCTTTTATTATCGAGACTGGGTGCCTGCGTGTGCCACGCAACTGGGACGGTGATGGGCAAAGTACTTTTCAGTTCGACTGGTATGCGCGCGAAAGGCAAGGCCGGGTCCTGACTATCGATGTCAACCCCCAGAGCATCGACAGTGCCCGCCGTGCCTGTAGCAGCGTCACCAGCACTATTCTCAACGATTCCGTCGCAACGCTCCACGCTCTAGGTGCGACTGGCATGGGACCAGCGGCCCTGATCTATCTCGATTCCTTCGATCTGGATCTTGATAATCCTATGCCTAGCGCCATTCATCACGCGATGGAATTAATGGCAGCGCGTCGTCTCCTGGCCCCGGGCACGATCCTGTGCATCGACGATTTCGACGTCGCGCCACTGGGACCGGGCGGTAAGGGTTTAATCGTCGATCGGTTTTTCGATACGATTGGTGCAGAAGTTCTTTACTCCGGATATCAGAAAGTATGGCGTATCTCGGCGTAAGGAGCGATGCTCCCTTCAGGAGTGCTTCACTGGCGCTCGCATGACATCGGCATAAAATGCTTCCAGCCGCGTTCGATAGCTACTCATGTCAAAACGTGCCGCCTGGCTGGGCCCTGCGGCGCGTAGCTTGGCACAAAGTACGTCGTCTTTGTCCAGACGCTCGATGGCTGCTGTAATCTGCGGAATGTCATAGGCATCCACGGCCAAGACGGCATCTCCCCCGACTTCCGGAAGGGCACCCTCACGTGAGGTCATGACGGGCGTACCAAACGTCATAGCTTCTATGACAGGGAGACCGAAACCTTCCGCCAGAGAGGGGAACAACAATGCACGTGCACCTCGCACCAGCGTCATCAGGTCCCGCTCCGGCAGATATTCCATGCGGATTACCCGCCCTGTATTCAGGCAGCGTTCGAGCAGCCTGAGTTCGCCAGTCGCTTTCCAGGCCATCGCTCCCACGATGACCAGAGGACGCTCAGCAGAAGCTGAGAGCATTGCTTCCAGAAGACGACCAATGTTTTTTTTCGGCTCAATCGAACCGAAAAACAGATAGTATCCGTCCCGACGCAGGCCATAAAGGCGTTCGAGAATGTCCTTCAACGTTTCATCGCTGCTGTTTAGCAGGGCGGCAGGTACGCGGGTCGTCTGATAGGTATTGTGAACGAATGGTGCGGCCTGAGGAGAAAATGCGATGATATCGCGTTTCGAGGCTTCGGAGACAGTGCAGATCGCGTCCGCATGCCGACACAGATCGTTCATCAGGCGAAAATAATAACCCTTGTCATCGAGTGTAGTGTGCGGCAACCGCAAAGGGACAAGATCATGGATCGTATAAACATTCCGTGCACCCTTGACCCGGATTGGAAAAGGATAGGTCCAGTGCATAACGTCAGGTGTTTCCGGCAACTTTATTGTCATGAAACGCCGCGTGGCCCGGTATCGCTGTGCAGCGGCGAAGAAGAGATCGCGCGCGTTCAATAATTGGTCGAAGGCTGGCATGCGTTCGCCAAAGGAACGTGTGTCAATCCGGGAGTCCGTAGGTATAGTCTGAACTGTGCATCCTGTCAGAGTACTGCGCTGACGTGCTTTCCAACGTTCCGACAGGAAACGGGCTTTCGTTTTTGGCTCCTCCTCACCCAGCCGATCATAAAACAAGACTTCCCGGAGGGCTGCGGGCGTATGGGCAGGAATGTTAAAGCCATAGAGCACGTCGACCTGCGCAGACATCCCCTTGAGAGCTTCGCTCAGAGTTCGAGCGTAGGTAGCTACACCCGTTCCGCGGGGTAGAGCGAGATTGAAACCATCAAGGGTCACATGAAAGGGACGCGATACGGCAACTGTCATTTTTTGCTCCTACGGAGGAAGGGATGAAACATTCTGCGGCGTTACACCAGAGCCTTTTGATCGGCTCAGGAAACATTGCCGACTATCGTCGTCCTAGGGCGTGAACTCATAAAGATTGTTGGTGTTTAGCAGCATGCGTGCTTCAAGGCTTTGGACTGAAATAGCCTTGATGACGCGCCGCCACTACGAACCTGCCGGCGTCAGTCTGGTGATCATGGCTAAACGCTAGAGGCGAAACACCGCCAGCCACGATCGTCATGCCTACAAGCTAAAAAAACCCTATCGAGTGCATGTTCAACAGGCTCAAGAACTGGTGGCGTATCGTCACCCGAAATGACAAGACCGCCCACTCCCATCTCGGCTCTATCGCCTTAGCCTTCCTTTGGATCAAATTTGTCCACGGTCGCTAATTTACTGAAATCGGTCTTCGTCAATTCCGGAGCGGTTCAATCTGACAACTGATTCTGTTTCATTCCTTTGTGGTAATTGCATCCCGATGCTCTTCACGAATGCGTCTGAGGAGGGCAAGATAAAAGCGTAGGCAAACTTTATCATGCCGCAACTCATTCGGTCTCAACGGTCCGGATGACCTTATCACCTCTAGAATAGAGTACAGAGAAGAACGTATGGTAAAGATGGGAAAGTTTCTTGAGGTCGTCCGGCATCGTTCGGGAGGGCGCTTGCAGCCGAACAGGGCAGAAGGCTCGCGGGACCAAGACAGGACCTCTTCGTCCATTGATGCCGATGCCATACGTGCGCTTGCCAAGGAAGCCGAACAAGGCAAAAAACCGGCACTGGCTGTTCTGTACTATGAGAAGATCATCGACCTCTGGGGAGAAACCCCAGAACTTTGGATCTCTATTGCTCAACTTCAGCGCAATATGGGTCGATACGAGGCATCTCGGGATAGTCTCAACAGGGCTCTCCTGATCGAGCCTGGCAATGCGCAGATTCACTTTGAGTGGGGCGAACTCGAGTTTTGCCAGAAGCATTATCTTCAGGCTATCGAGCATTACGACAGCGCGCTTCTCCTGAACCCCGGCTGGCCCCTGGCGACCGCTCGACGCGCCGACGTCAAGGCGCAAATTATTTTCGAAAAAAAACGTGATTTCGAGGATGAACGCGAGAAGATCGCTCAGGCTGCCCAGCTTGACGCGCTGAACCGTCTCGATGTTGATCAGCGGATTGACGCTGCGCTTTTTCATCCTACGCGCCATGAACTGACGCAGAATCATGCGCCCCAGTTCGTACGCACCTTCAATGGTGTTTATCAGAGAACGCGCTGGGGCGCGGGCGACGTGGTGCGCGGTGCAGGAAGTCTGCGCGGCTACATTCTCTCGATTGTTCCCTATCATCGTATCGAAATCTATATCGACGGGCAGCTTGTTCACGAAGGACCGCTGACCGTCGGACCGGTACAGAACGAACAGTCCGATGAGCGTTTGCGCAAATATGCCTACAATATCTGGATTGATTTTTCCCGCTTTTCATTCGGATGGCATAAAATCTACTATCGGGCGGTCGGCACCGGAAACAGCGTTGAGGTCAATCTTAACTGGCGTATCGACGATATTATCGTGGACGCTCCCATCGCCGATGAATTTTTTCACGATGCGACGGCGCGTGTGCCCGTCGCCGATTTTGACCCGTCCCGTTCCCTCGTCGAACAGGTGCGATCCCTGCCGACCGTGGTTTCCGAGGCGAGCCCCAATTCCTATCCCGGTCCCATACGCAACGTCGCCATTCTCAGGCTTGATGGGTTGGGAGATGTCGCCGTCTCGGTGCCATTCTTCCTGCATCTGAGAAAGCTTCTTCCCTCGGCCAGACTGGTCGTTCTTGCATCAGCAGACAATGCCGACGGCTGCCGGGCACTGGAGATTTTCGATGAGGTCATCGAGATTGATTTCCCGGAAAATCCTTACGAACAGGGCCGATATCTGACTGAAGACCAGCAGCTTGAACTGATGGAGAAACTCGCTTCTTATAAGTTCGATCTGGCGATCACCGGCATGGTAAGCGACAGGCCAAGACAGCTTTCCGTGATGACCGGCGCGCCGGTGACTATTGGCTTTGACGGTGAAGATCATAAAAGCCTCAACATTTATTATACGTCGCGCGATGCGATTTCCGGCGCGAATATTCTTAACTACGCTGCCCGATATGGGCTTCTGGCCAACGCACTGGAAGTATGGCTCGATAGTGGTGCACGCGTTCAGAGGCGCAATGACCTGAGCCGTGACTTACTGCGACCTTACGGAATTGGACCTGATGACGATTTCGTCGTCATGCATACAGGTTCGCGCATCAAGGCCACGGAGTGGCCGGGCTATGCCGAACTTGCCAACCGCATTGTCGAGCAAATGGGACTGAAGGTTGTCTATATTGCTCACGATGAGAGTCAGCGTCCGTATCTTTCCGAAGACGCTCTGTCAGGTGGACGGATCATCTTCCTGGCTGGCCTGATTCCGTTCGATCATTTTGATGCATTCCTGTCTTACTGCTCAAGCTTTGTCGGCAATGACAGCGGCCCGGGCCATCTCGCCACGCTGCGGGGCGCAAAGGCCGTCCGAATACTATCAGCCCGTCTCGGTGCAGCCGAATGGAAGTCCGAACTGGCGGGTGTGTGCCTCTACCGGCGTGTCCCCTGCGCGGGATGTGGGCCAATTCCCATATCCCGTCAGGAAGAGTGCACTTATGATATCGCCTGCGTGAAAGATATTACTGTCGACGAGGTGTTCGTCGAGGTCGCTAAACAGATTGCGCGTCCGGATTATGCGCCAGAAGCATCCGCTGCGTCACAAACAACCATTCTTGCATCAGGAGACGCGGCATGAGCGCAACGATCAGCGCAAGCAAGTGGCGCAGCGAAGTTCAGAAAATGGCGGACAGGGCGCGGGATGGCGGAGACTATCTTGCCGCCGCCGAACTGTATGAAAAGGTCATGGCTCTTGGAGGGTCGTCGTCCCTTTCAATGATTGCCGGGCATATGCGCAAGGAGGCCAAGGATTTCGTTGCGGCTGAACGCCATTATCAGAACGTTCGTGAGGCCAATCCTGACGACCCGGAAATTTACATGCAGCTGGGGCATTTCTACAAAACGGTTGGCCGGTATGGCGACGCCCAACGCCATTATATGCTGGCAATGCAGCATCATTATCCCAATTTTGATGAAGTCAGGCACGAACTTCGTGCAATTCATGCAAGCGAAGAGCTTTTCCGCGAGCAAGAGCGGTGTGGTTCCCTTGAAGACGCAGATTTTAAGGGCCTCGTCTCGGAGCGGCTGTTTCCAAGACGGCTCGACCAGCTTCAACGCGACTATCAAGAGACCTTCGTCATTTCGCGTCTTGGCAACCACCGCAAGACCAGCTCGGGAAAAGGCCGTGTGATCCGCGGTGTTGACGCCGTGCGCGGCCATATCATCACGTCAATCCCATGCGACAGCATCGATATTTTCCTTGATGACGAGCTGATTTACTCCGCGCCTTTGCAGGTCGTTCCTTTGCGTTGGGAAAAAAACCACTCCAACCTGGACAAATACGTCTTCAATGCCTGGATTGATTTCAGTGATTTCCCGGTGGGAAAGCATGAGATTGTCCTCTGCGCAAATCCCCTTCAGGGCGAGCCGCGTGAAGGTATCGAATGGAAACGTGAGACAGTCATTATCGCTGAGCGACTGCCGGAAGGATACGATGAGCAGAGTCCTGCCCTGATTCCGCCGCTGGACTCTGAGTCACCTCTCACGGTAGTCGAACAGGTCAACCGCCTCCCGAGCCTTGTACGAAAAGTCACGCCAGGGTCCTTTCCGGGCAAGCTTGATACGATCGCGATCATCAGACCTGATCAACTCGGGGATATGGTCATTACCCTTCCGGCGGTACGGCGCATCAGAGAACTCGCGCCCAAAGCCCGGATCGTTGGTCTTCTCAGCCCGGCTAACGCCGATCTGGCGGCTACGCTTGGAGTGTTCGACGATATTGTCGTCATCCGTTTTCCTGACGACAAGTATCAGGACCGGCGTGTCATGGACAAACGGGCGCAGGAAGCATTCGCCGCGCAGTGCAAGCCTTATAATTTCGACCTCGCGATCGACTTTCTCTACAGCGAGCATGCCAACAAACTGCTCCCCCTGACCGGGGCGCGGGTCACCATGACCGTCGCGCGTTCGGATCAGATCGAAGATCTGGAAGTCTCTTTCGACGCCCGTTCACCCAGTGGCGGTTTAAGCCTTTCTCCTATGGCGCATACGGCCCGTGCTCGCGCGCTCTCGGAAGCGCTGGCGCTCTGGCTGGATAATAATGCGCGGCCGCTCCCCCGCACCAAGCCGAACGCCGAGCCTCTGGCCCGGTACGGCCTGTCCGAGAATGATCGTTATGTCGTCCTGCATACAGGATCGAGCTTCGCCCAGTTTCTCCGGTGGCCCCATTATCCCGAACTGACGGCACGGCTCCTCAAGGCTGGATACAAAGTCGTTTACATGGGCAGTGACGAACAGCAGAAGGCACGTCTGCCCGCGGAAGCCCTTGAGGACGGGCGGATCGTCTATCTCGACCGAAAAATACCGTTTGACGACCTCGACGCGCTGCTTTCCTGTGCCACGCTGATGATCGGCAACGATTCCGGCCCCAAGCACTGGGCGAGCCTGCGTGGCACACGAGTTGTCAGCCTTCATCCGGGCCGCGACGATCTGCGCGAATGGGGACAGGTCTTCGGCGGCGTAGTGCTTGCCCGTCGGGTACCATGCGCGGGCTGCGGCATACGTTATGACGACACCGAATGCGGTCAGGACTTCGCCTGCGTCAGACAGATCACCCTCGAAGAAGTGCTTCGGGAAGCCCTGTCACAATAATACGCTCCTACCCTGGGTTGTGCTGGCTTTGATTCAGGCCAGCACCGGCCTTTTTCTAAGGGAGCCGGTCAGGAATGTGGGATGAGTAAAGAAAGTCTTGAAGTATGATGGGGGTACACACCCTTCCGAGCCTGACATCCGACCGGAACACAAGGTATCGTGACCTGTATACAGATGAGGACGCGCCCCTTCCTCATCTGTCACAACAGGCAGGCCCGACCCGCGCGGCGGCCCTGCTCGATGGCGTCATTTTCCGCCGTATCGGCTGGGTGGCCAGGCTATTGATCTCATGGTCACGGAACGGGAACCCGGTCGTCGGGCCTGTCCTACGTCCTGTGGGGAACTCCCTTGCCACTCTTCTCGCTGTAAGCCGGACACATTTTTCGATTGTCCAGATCGGCTGGATGAAAACCGGGATAGGCATGCCGCTCTTGTCCGGCGTGGTGGCGTTCCGCGTGCTCGTTCATTCGCGCCACGACCTTACGGAGGTTCTGGCCTGCTCGGACGATACGGAAGAGATCATTGGCCGCGTTGCTCCGGTACGTTTGGCGACGATTGGCTCAGTCACCACCTGGTCGGCCAATCTCTGGATCGACACATCCCGTCTCAGGCCGGGGCGCCAGAAGATTCATATTCGCGCCTGGGCCGGATCGCGTCTGGCCGGACGGATGCGTCGCTTCGTCGTGGTGCAAAGCGAAGAGACAACCCTGAGCGCGGTACCCGATGCGGCGCAGTCTTCTTCCTACATCCAGTCACCTGGCTCTCCGACAGATGACGCCACCTCCTGGGTATTGTCGCAGCCGGTCGAACGCCACTATCCTCCGGGTACCCTGTTTTCAGGCCCTGTAAAATCGATCCTTGTCCTGCGAACTGACCAGCTTGGCGATGTCGCGGCTTCGCTGCCTGCCATGGCCCGCCTCAGGAGACTTTTCCCCCAGGCCCACGTGACCATGCTTCTTCAGAAGTCCAACGTGCCTGTAGCCCGCGCCTCGGGTGTCGCGGACGAGTATCTCGACCTGGCATTGCGCTACGATCCAAAAACAGAGCGTCGCTATCTCGACGCAGAGGCGGACGCTCACTTGCGCACCCAGCTTCGCGGGCGCAGCTTCGATCTGGCGATCGACCTTTCGCCTGGTGCGGAAAGCCAGCCTCTTCTCCTTCTCTGCTCGGCACGCCACCGCGTGGGTTTCAAGCCCGAGCAGTTTCCGTTCCTTGATTTCGGAATCGAGGTGATCTCCCGCGAACGGATCAACCGTAAGCCGATCATCTCCCACACCGCGCATGTTGAACTTCTCGTCTCCGCTCTCGGACAACTCATGGACCAGCGGCGCGAAACCGTTCCTCGCCGTGAACCTGTCTCACCGCAACTGGACAGTAAGCTCCCCATCATCGTCCATTCAGGCGCCCGGCATCCCATAAATCGCTGGCCTATAGAGAATTTCCTGCAACTCTGCGGCGCCCTTGCAGCCGCGAGCGGGCGCGAGATTCTATTTTTCGCTGACGCCCATGCGCTTGACGATGCGGCACGCGTACGATGTTCCGAACTCCCTGGTGTGACGCTCATGGAATGCCTGTCGATGGATGCGTTCGATGCCCTCGTCGCGAGTGCGGCCTTGTTCGTGGCCAATGATACCGGGCCCAAGCATCTGGCTGCCGCCCGCGGTGTGCCAGTCGTCAGTATCGCCATTCCCCGTTTGAACTGGCAGGAATGGGGACAAAATCAGGGCGGCGTGATCCTCTCGCGTGCTGTTCCTTGCGCAGGATGCGGACTGAACAACCGGGATGCCTGCGGGCGGGATGCAGCGTGCATTACCACAATATCCGTCGAGACCGTTCTCAAGGCTGCGCTGGACATATTCGAACGATCGAAGACCGATAAAGAAAAGATGTCTCCGGATGGGGCGAAGATCTCCGTTTGATCGCTAGCCGCTCAAGTTACCGTCTTATCGAAATGGCTGCACGGTTCTATGGTCAAAGCCTCAGACTGAAAGACAGGCTAAAATCCTTTTCCCGTTGAATGAATCGAGAACATGCGCAAACGTATCATTGTGACCGGTGCAGCCGGCTTTGTCGGCAGCAATATCGTGCGAGGGCTCAATGCCCGCGGATATACCAATATCATCGCGGTCGACAATCTCGCGAAGGCTGAGAAATTTCATAATCTCGTCGATCTTCAAATCAGCGACTATGTGGACAAAACAACATTCTACGAGTCTTTCACGGCGGGAAAATTTGGGCCGGTAGACGCCATTTTCCATGAGGGCGCATGCTCCGACACGATGGAACATGACGGCCGCTACATGCTGGCCAACAATTATGCCACTAGCAAGATGCTGCTCGATACCTGCGCGTCTACGGGCGTACGCCTGCTCTATGCGTCCAGCGCCGCGACCTATGGTGGCTCATCGGAATTCATCGAGAATCCCCGTTTCGAGCGTCCGCTGAATGTATATGGCTATTCGAAACTGCTTTTCGACCAGGTTGTCCGTCAGTCCCTGCCGCGGATCCGGAGTCAGGTGGCAGGATTTCGCTATTTTAACGTCTATGGTCCGCATGAGCAGCATAAAGGCCGCATGGCGTCGGTCGCGTATCACCATTTCAACCAGTTCCGGGCGGACGGAAAGGTTAAGCTGTTTGGCGCTTATGAAGGCTACGGGCCCGGCCAGCAACTGCGTGATTTTGTCTATGTTGATGATGTTGTGGCGGTTAATCTCTGGTTTTTTGATAATCCGGGACATAGCGGTGTATTCAATCTAGGCTCTGGTCGGGCACAGGCGTTCAATGATGTAGCGCATGCAGTAGTGAACAGCCTGCGTAGCGCACAGGACCAGTCCACCCTTACGCTGGAGCAGATGGTCAGTGACGGGATCGTGGAATATATCGATTTCCCTCAAGCCCTGATTGGTAAATACCAGAGCTTCACTCAGGCCGATCTGACGTGTCTGCGCGCCACTGGGTGCGACCATACATTTGCGGATGTCGCAACGGGAGTTTCGTCCTACGTCCGGTCTCTTTTGGCAGAAAAATCCTAATGATCCTTCTGGGTAAGCCTGAATTATCGGCACGGCCATCTGCTCGAGCAGAGCATACACTGCTGCGCGTTCTCACACGCGTCTTTGGACGTGCCGGTAGCATAAGGATGACACTGAATACGGTAGGTTATCATGCCGCAAGGTAGTAATGTCATGTTGGAGCGACGACCGATCGTTCCTGGGACGCCAGCGCTGTTTCTGGATCGGGACGGCGTGGTCAATATCGACACAGGCTATCTCTCGGATCCAGAAAGCGTCACGCTTCGTGATGGCGCCGCAAAGATGATCGCAGCTTTCAATGCTGCAGCATGGCCCGTGGTCATAGTTTCAAACCAAAGCGGTCTCGGCCGCGGTTATTTCGACCTATGCACTATGTTGGCCGTACAGGAACGGATCGAGGCTATGCTTTTGCAAGAAGGAGCATATATCAATGCCGTGTTTCTCTGTGGCGCAGATCCTGACGATATCAGCCCCCTTGCCAAATGGCGCAAGCCAGAACCGGGAATGTTGACGACAGCTGGTCTGTTATATGGAATTGATCTGGCGCGAAGTGTGTTGGTGGGTGATAAGATAAGTGACATGCAGGCCGCCGCCAGTGCAGGATTATGCCGAGGCTTTCTAGTTGAAGATTGTTTTACCTCAAGTATACAAACAATTCCAATTCATACAGTGAATCATTTGTCAGAGATTTTTCCAGAATTTTTGCTCTCGTAATGGAACTCTAAAAATTCGTAGGGGAAGGGTCAAAGAGCGGTCGACTGCTTTTGTTAACGTGGTTTGATAAGTTGGATTGATGATGAATTTTTCTGAATCTGAAGTCCAGATTTTGCAGAATTATTCATAAGGTGTGAGGTCACTCAGGTTCTTGAGCCTTTGCCCGAAATTATAATCCGCCATGAAGTCATTGAGGCGTGTCCTCAACGGCTCATGGCTGTCGTGATGGAAGCGTTTGGTGGTTTCTTCCCTGATCGTCCGGTTCATCCGTTCAACCTGACCATTGGTCCATGGATAGCTGGGCTTTGTCTCGAAGGTTCACAGCAAAAAGCCGCATCTTAAGCCTATGCCCCGGTATAGCTAGAAATCGAATGCAGCGAAGTTGGTGATCCGGTCGCGTATCGAGTATGTCTTTGCTGTTTAGAGGTCGCAGACAGGATTGTTCATCCGAGCCGTCGGCAGCACCCGGGCCACCATGAGGATCGGACTGGCTACTATCGTCTACAACATGCGCCGCTTCCTTTTCTTTCACAGGTTGAACGCGAGCGTGTAGCAATCCAGCGGGGGACAGCCTTCGTTCTGCTCAAAACGCAGATCAAAAGCGACCCAAAATCAATCAAACAACGGTTCTTTGATCCCTTTAGGTTTGTCGTGACTCTTGGGAAAGAACGGCCGTAAACACTCCATCTGTTCGTCCGGCAGCCGGTACAGATCGCTCATCTTCAGTCTCCTCACGAAGCCTGAATCACATCCAGCTATTCATATCGATCGGGCCTGAGACTTAACAAATTCGTCACGTCGACAGAGTGAATTATGCAACAAAACCAAGAGGATTTTACGCCCCATTCAGGTTGCGACACTTGCGATGACCTTCTTGTTGAGGGCATGATGCTTCATGCATCAAAGTCGTCAAACTCTTTCGCAACTCTTTCTAACCCAACTTCGGGTTATAGGCGCCTTGATGTTGCGCGAATTACATACCCGCTTCGGACGCGAAAATCTCGGATATCTTTGGATCGTAGGCGAGCCGATCCTTTTTTGTGCAGGTGTCGCCATCGCTTGGACAGCCATCCGCCCCTCCTATGAACATGGTCTGCAGACGACAGCCGTGGTTATTACAGGCTATGTCCCCCTGACAATGTGGCGGCACTGCCTGGCCAGTTCCGTTCGGGCATTTGAAGCGAACGGAAGTCTGCTCTTTCATCGACAGGTCACGCCGCTCGACATTATTACTGCCAGAAGCATTCTTGAAATAGCTGGAACGATCATTGCGGGGGTTATCGTTTGCTCTGGGGCTATGTTGTTGGGGTATATGACACCTCCAAAGGATTACGGACTTCTCTACATAGGAATTTTTTATCAAAGCCTTTTTTCCTATGCTACAGCTCTGCTTGTGGCTGCCCTGAGCCAGAGATCTGAACTGGTCGAGAAATCCATCACCGTTTTTTCGTATCTTTCTTTACCGTTTTCCGGTGCTTTTCTTTTGGAAAGCTGGTTACCGCTCCACGCAAGAAATCTTCTTCTATGGTCCCCGTCAGTCAATAATATTGAAATGATTCGTGGCGGCCAATTTGGGCATACAATTCATCCCTATTACGACATGGTTTATAATTCATACGCTACAGCATTTATGCTTATTATAGGCATATCTCTAACTCTTAGGAGCAGAAAATACATTAATGTGCAATAATGGTTAATTAAATATTATGTTTATAGAAATTTATATGTGTATTATTTTTTATTATATGAAACTACTTATTTGTTTTGTTTTTTCGCGATCTGGTTCCTTGAGGTTATTTTCGCTATGTAATTTGAGGAAAGCGAGTATTTCATAATCTGGATTGGTACATGCACGCGCTGAGCCTCTTTAGGCTCAGGCCTCATAGTCAGAACATGATGGTTGCAGCGTTTGTATTTCCGCCTGTCATATTTGACAGGTTTATCGCGACATTTTTGTCCTGAAATGCAGGATTGGATACCCTTCTTTTTCAGGGCATTCCTACACCAGTCAGCATCCATTATGCCATAAGAATGCTGTCCAGCAGAGCTGAGTTACCGGTGTAATCACTGACCTGTCATCTGTTTTGGTCGATTTGACGCGGCCCTGTGGAACGCAGGTTGTCTGCCGGTGTACGGCCAGATCCTGGATGCGATATTGGTAGCGGCGCTAAAGCAGCGCAATACCAATGCTGAGAAAGCCGACCTCCGGGCAGGACGTATTCCTGAAGACTGCCAGAACAAGCGATCCAAATTATCCCACAAGGATCGCCATGCGCGCTGGACGCTGAAGTTCACGAAAACAAAACGGCAGGATGACGGAACAGTCCCCGTAACGGATCTCGCTATCCCGTTCTTTGGCTATAAATCGCACATCTTCACGGATCGAAAATATCGGCTGATCCGTAAATGGAAGACGACGGATGCCGCCGCCAGTGATGGTGCGCGATTAAGAGAGGGGCTGCTGGATAAAACCAATACGGCCTCAGGCGTCTGGGCAGACACGGCGTATCGCTCCAAAGCCAATGAAGACTTCATGGAAAAGCAAGGCTTTGTCTCAAAGGTTCACAGGAAAAAGCCGCATCTCAAGCCGATGCCCCGACATATCCAGAAATCGAATGCAGGGAAGTCGGTGATCCGCTCCTGCGTCGAGCACGTCTTTGCCGATCAGAAATCGCAGACGAG
>NZ_BJMK01000023.1 GCF_006539125.1 Gluconobacter sphaericus NBRC 12467 | reverse complement strand
GTCTACAATATGCGCCGCTTCCTCTTCCTCGAAAGATTGAACGCGAGCGCTTAGATATCCAGCAGGGGGCAGCCTTCCTTCTGCTCAAAACGCAGACCGGATGCCATCGCACAAACCGTCAATCAAATCGACAAAACCCAGAAATCACGAACCAAGCACATCAACCAACGCTTCTTCGATCTCTCCATCTGAAAGCCTCTGACCAAGGAGCGCATGAACGACAGGCGATCGTTGATCAGATACTCCCCCCGTTCATCGGAGAAATTGTTTAACGTCTGGATCATAAGGCTGTTTCATATCGCCATTCCCTCAACCAGAACCGGATGAGTGGAATTATACAGAAAGCATCAAAAGTAGAGGGTTTTCGAAGGCTCCAGATACAAAAAAAATAAAAATCTCCACCATACAATGGCGGAGATTTTTTACTCAGCGATATTAGAAATTCATTCCGGCTTGCAGGAAAAAATAACGCCCTTGATAGTAGCTTCCATACATTCCACCAAGACTATTATCTGTTGCACTAGCGACAAATGGTGGCTTTTTATTGGCGACATTCTGAATCCCGCCAGTAAATGCCCATTGTTTGTAGCTATAACTTGCACTCAGGTCCTGCATATACATGCCAGGCGTCTTAACACGCATAGTACCAACGCGAGTTAGATTATTTGTTCCATTATTCCAACGCATACCGCTAATATAATTCACCATATAATTTAAGGCAAATGGCCCATGCTGCCATGTTAATGTGAGGTAATCACGGGTAATAGGCACACCGGATGTTTCACCAGCAGTTCCTTGATACATCAAAGATCCGCTATAATCATACCAAGCCCCACCAGAAACATTCTGCTGCTTGTACTGAAGAAGCCTTTGGAAATTATTTGCTATAGAAAACAAATCATTTCGCGTAATTCTGAAGCTGTAATTAAGGTCCCAATCTATGCCACTTGTAATCATATCACCCAAATTCTCATCAATGGCATTTACATTAGTAATTTGTCCACCAGAGTTTCTAGTAATATACGCGCACTGACTTGGATCGGAATTTGTGTAACAGGAGTCTAGGATATATTGTGTTCCCAGACTCCCAATCATGTGCTGCAGGGAGTAGTGCCAAAATTCCACCGATGTAGAAAAACCTTTAACCCAACGCGGCGTCAGCGTAGCACCAAACGTATAGGTACGACCTGTTTCTGGACGTAGTTTAGAGTTACCACCTGTTGTAGTAGCAACCTGTCCACCACCTGCCTGTACAAACTTAGAAGTATTAATACCGTGAGCAGCACAATTAGCCTGAACAGCAGCTGCGTCGCCCGCGTAAGAACTTACTTGTGCACACGGATCAGTCGCGGTTGCATAGCTGAGCGCTTGGCCACCGTACATTTCATAAACATTAGGCTGACGGAATGACGTTCCCAAAGTCGCATGAAAACTCACATCTTCAGTCGGTGCCCAGTTAAGTGCGACCTTCCAGTTTTTAGTGCTTCCAAACGTATTATAAGAAGAAAAGCGTCCCTGGGCATCAACACTAAGATCCTTTGCAAGAAAGGCATTTCTTAGAAATTGAGCGCGACCTTCCAGATATCCTTCTGTGACGTTAAATCCACCAGAAGTAATACCCTGAGAATTTGTCAAAGTGTTCCCCGAAACGACATTTGGATCAGGCGTATAATTCAAAGATTCGCCTCTATGCTCCATTCCCAAGGCAATACCAAGATCTCCACCATTATTCCAAGGCATGTGTGCAACATGATTATTATGAATACGGAGGTTCAAATCACGCAACTGGTACAAAGAATGGTTAATAGTGGTGTAATTTGAGTAAGCAGCCCCAGTAGAAGAGAGGTTTGAAAACGCACTTGTTTGCTGGCATCCTGCGCTACCGGCGCAACTGTTTGGATTATACGTAAAAGTCGTGTTGGGGTCTTCCAGATTACCCAAATCGCTCGGGGTTAAACCCCATTCCTGCAAAAGCTTGAGGTAGTTTCCAGCCCCTTCCATCTGATCTGTTTCGCGACTCATACCGTAGGTATAGGACAAGTCGTAATTCCACCCGTGAGTGATTTCACCTTTGACGCCCGCCATACTGGTCCAAGTGTCCAGTGCCGTTTCGTCCCGACGATTTCCCCATTGTGTTATACGCTTGTAAACCTGAAGAGGTTCACCAGTAGTATTCCCAGGATAGTTAGTCGGAAGAAGGATGGTAGTTGGCGTCCCAGCAACAGGCTCCGGTGCCATATAGCTATTTGATGTTTTATGGGAATAACGTGAATTTCCGTAGAAATCGAAATGTCTGTTCAATTCATAATGCAAATCTGCAGACATAGTCGCATTCTGCAGGGCATTCATAAGAGACTGAGCTTGACCGTACTGATATCGTTGACCGTTATATGACGTAACGCCATTAGTCCCATTACCAGAATAGGCATTTCCTGTATTGTTTCCGTAGAATAATCCACTTGAGGTGATGCTGGAGCCGTATACAGCGCCAGATGAACTGGTAGGATTATTCGTTTGAGCATTTTCTGCCCAAGAACGATTGCGCTGTAATACTCCTCCTTGCGTCATGTAAGATCCAAAGAGCGTGATATTACCTTTGTCATGATCAAAATTCCAACCTTTATAGGCAGAAATCTGACCTGTCTGATTATCACCCTGACCAGTAATCCCGCCACGAACAGTAATATTACCAGTCGTTAAATCGTGACGAAGCTTGATATTGATCACCCCCGAAACAGCGTCTGCACCGTAGAGTTCTGAACCGCCATCTTTCAGGATTTCAACGCTAGCAATTTGCTGCACTGGAATTGTATTCAAATCCACGCAAGCAGAAGCGCCATTAAGAGAGGTGCGTTTTCCATCAATCAGCACCAGCACTCGGCTACTACCAAAATTTCGGATATCTGTACACGAAGCGCCGCCGCCGCCATTTGTTTGCGTGTTCGTTGTTCCCGATGAGCCAATAGATGGCAACCTTTGCAGGTAGTCACCAAGATTTGTTGATCCTGTCATATTGATTTGTTTAGCTGTTATTATCTGGACAGGATTTGGATTGTATTTTCCGGAATGCAGAGCGGATCCAGTCACTACAACATTTTCCGTTGACCCGGATCCATCAAAAGTAATATTTTTAGACCTAGAAATAACAGTCTTTTTTGAATTATTGTCTTTACCTTTTCGGATATTCGCTTTTGCATTAATCGCTGCATTTGAGGTTTGAGCTGGCGTCTCAGTTTCTGCGTATGCAGGCACCAACGATGATGATGTAAGAACTGTTGCCGCCAGAAGGAGAGGACGTGACTTGACGGACTCTACAGTTTTTTGCAGCAGCCCAACGAAAAACGGCCTAGATCTCATATGAGTGATCCCCTCATCGAATGTTCAGACGCTGAAAAACGTCATAGTGCTCCCCCTTCTACACTCCTGAAATGATCCGACAACCGAAACGAATGTGGCATCGGATTAAAATCATTCTTCTGTTGCATAATACCAACGCTTTTTGAGAGCTCTTGAGTGCCTAGTCCCGCAGTTTAATGGCGTGTTATTTTTACGTGGAGGCTTCAAAAAACCTATGGTTTCGAGGCTTTCTCTGTGATTTTATTTTTCCTAGTTTGATTGGAATATGAATCATGAAGCGGTCCGGGCTTCTTTGATACCGAGGAGCGGCTTGCGCGGCTGAGCGGGCCTGGCGATCCGCTCGAAGAGTTTTTCCAACTGTGCATTTTGAAGTCTTCTGCCCGGATTTGAAGCGGGCTCTGGCCTAACATCGGCGGAGAACCCGCGTTCTACAGAATGACATCAATGCGATTGAACAGACCATCGATCTCACCTGCCTGCGCCAGACGCTCGCGAAACAGCCGGACCTTTTGAGCGTCAAGCACTTAGTTTGATAAGACTAGATCGAGGAAATACACGAGAAATAAAATTATAGAGAAAACCTTAAACCCAGAGGATTTCTCGAATTCTCCAACTGTCGCTTTAAAGAAAATAGCCGAAAATCTTCTTTTCGGCCATTCTCCCTCCACCTTATGCTGACCTCATAAATCCGACCTTTAATTCAAAGGAATAATACCTTTTTTGATTGCCGATTCAGGGGCTGATTTTCGTAGTTCTTCCACCATTGCAGCAGTGACCGGAGCGGCATTATTGCCCCAGGCCTTGCGGATAAAAGTGACGACATCAGCAATCTGCTGCGAACTCAGTATACCTGAGTATGCGGGCATGGCGAAGGCAGACGGCGCTTTGGTCATGCCCGGCAGAACCGCACCACTTTGGACTACGTGCACCAAAGAGGCTGGATCAGCACTCATGAGAACAGGATTCCCGGCCAAAGGCGGGAAGGCAGGGGCATATCCACGGCCATCTGAACGATGACAGGCCTCGCAGTGATCCACATAAACTTTGGCACCCTGTGCAGAGGCGTCTCCCGCCTGCAGCGCATTGGCCGCTGACGGATCATAATGCCATGCCGAGAGCGTGGGCTGGTGGGGTTGCAAGGAGAGCAGATACCGCGCCATCGCATGGAGATCCGCATCCGTTAGATGCTGTGTTCCATGAAAAATGGCATCCGTCATGCCCCCAAATGCTTCGCCGCGCCGGTTACGGCCTGTAGCAAGGAACTGTACGATATCGTCTTCAGACCATCCCGCCAGTCCGGTACGCTGATCCTGCCGCAGACTTGTCGGTACAAAGCCATCGATTGCAGCGCCGCCCGAAAGGAAAAGCGATCCATTGCTATTTGAAAGAGCTTTCTCCTGCAAGGCCATGCCCCGCGGTGAATGACATGCCCCGCAATGCCCTGGCCCCTCGACCAGATAAGCCCCCCGTTCTATTTCATCATCACGTAAAGGCCGGTTGACATCTTTCTGGGCCGCGACAACGGAAGGAGAAAATACAGCTCGCCAGATGGTCATTGGTAAGCGGATGGACAAAGGCCACGGAATGCTGTTGGGCGGAACTGCTAGCGCAACCGGCTGCACACCCTTCATGAAATAGACATACAGAGCATGAAGATCGCCGTCGCTCATACGGGCATACGAAGGAAACGGCATGGCTGGATAAAGGCTTGCCCCGTCCCGGCGTACACCTTCACGCACGGCACGGGAGAATTCCGCTTCAGAATAAGCCCCAATGCCGTGGGTAGGATCAGGTGTAATGTTAGATGAGTAAAGCGATCCAATAGGAAGCTTGAATTCCATTCCCCCTGCGAACTCGCCCCTGCCCCGGACAGTATGACATGCGCTACAATCGGAAGCTTCCGCGACATACTTTCCCTGAGCGATCAGGGCACTCATATCCTCCGCCCGCAGTTCAGAAACCGAACCTGCCAGCAGAGCGGCAACGCCAAAAAACGCTGCGCGGGTGAACAAACCGTACTTCATGCCTGCACCATCGGGCCTGGATTTTTCAGATAGGTCGTCCGGATATGATAGGCGGCCCAGTATGCTAGGGCTGCGACCATTCCGGTCGGGTTATATCCCATCCCCTGCGGGAATGCGCTGGCGCCGATCACGAAAACATTCGAGACGTCCCAACTCTGCAGATATCGGTTGACGCAACTGGTCTTAGGATCAGTTCCCATGATGGCCCCACCGCCAAGATGCGTAGTCTGATACCGGCGGGTATCAAAAACCTCTCCGTCCTTCAGCATTCCCAAAGAATACTTGGTAGCCCCCATTGCCTTGATGATGGGTTCGATCTTGCCCACCACATACTGGTTCATCCGGATATCGTTGTCTTTCCAGTTGAACGTCATCCGGAGCAGAGGCTGACCGTAGGCATTGCTGTAGGTGGGATCGAGATCAAGATACACGTCCCGGTACGCCATGTTGCTGCCATGCGCGTCAATGGTCAGGGAGTGACGGTAGGTATCGACCATGGCCTCCTTGTAACCCTCCCCCCAGGTTGGCGCCTTACCACCAGGGCCACCAACGGCAGCCGCAATCGGCTTCACACCAGCCTGATTAACCCAGACAGGAGACCCACCCACGAAGCCCAGTGGCCCATGATCAAAATTCATGCTGTTGAAGTCATCGATCGCAACACCTGCACCACCGGCTCCAACGAAGAGATTGGTGTATTGTTTTGGCGACAGCCACGCCCGTGATGTGGTGATCGTCTGATAAACGAAATTCCGTCCCACCGTTCCAGTGTTCTGTTGCGGATTATAGGGCTGGCCGATCCCGGATAGCAGCATGAGGTGGACATTGTGAAACTGGAAGGCACTGATAATGACCAGATCGGCATCCAGTTCGACCTGCTTTTTGGTGCGCAGGTCCAAGTAACTCACACCCGTCGCCTTTTTGTTGTCGGCATCGAGATTGACTTTGAGAACATGTGCCTTGGTAATCAGAGTAAATTTCGGATCCTGGCGCAAAGCAGGCAGAATGTTCACATTGGGAGAAGCCTTGGAGTACATGTAACAGTCATAACCACTGCAATACCCACAAAAATTGCATGGCCCCATCTGCACCCCGTAAGGATTGGTATACTGCGCAGAAGCATTTGCAGCAGGAAGCGCATAGGGATGATAGCCTACATTCGCGGCAGCCGAGCGGAAGAGGCTAGCAGAATAGACCTCACCCATCGCTGGAAGCGGAAATGCATCGGAACGATCAGGGGCAAACCGGTTACCGTTTCCAGCTATCTTTCCCTTGATGGTGTAAGGTTCCCCGGAGGTGCCGAAAACTTTTTCCGCCTTATCGAAAAACGGTTCAAGCTCCTCATAAGTCACGCCGTAATCCTGCAGATTCATCCCCTCAGGAATAAAATTCTTTCCGTACCGAGCGACAACATTCGTGCGTAAAGCCAGGTCATCCGGAGCAACACGGAAATGAACGCCCGACCAGTGCAGTCCCGCCCCCCCCACTCCCTCGCCGGGAAGGAAAGCCGCCAAACGCCGGTAAGGTAGTGCCTCCTGATCCAGCGTATTCCGTATCGTAACCGTGGACTGGGACAGGTTCTGGAAAAGCCGGTGACGAATGGCTCCTCTCAACTCGTCAATCGAACTTGGGTAATCCCCTTCGACTGCCGTAGCACGCTCGTCACCACGTTCGAGCATAACTACCGAAAGTCCTGCCTCCGTGAGTTCCTTGGCCAGGATGGAACCAGCCCAACCCGCACCGATAACGATGGCATCAACTTTTTTCGCACACATAATTCAAAAATCCTCAGGCGGTTTCGCCAGATATGGAAACAGGCCCGAACGGATACGGCGCTCCCTTCTGATTAACCCAGTCCATGAAATCGGCGCGCGCGCCGGGAAAACCGAGCAGCGTCCATCCCGCCAGAGCCTTATTGCCGCCATAAAGGGGATCGGAAAAAACACCCTCAAGCGTATTCTGACGCAACTGCTCGAAGAAGGTATGGGCAGGGACAGCGCCAAGAGTCATCGTGCCCTGCTCGAACAGTTTGAGGAGTGCGATCTGTTCCGGAATGGTCAACTGAGCGAAAGTCTGTCCCTGATGATGATCGCGGACATAGGTATTTGCCGCGGCAATAGCCTGGCGATAGAGATCACGTGGCGGCAGAGACAGCTGGTACCCCAGGTTTGGGGCACCTTCTTTGAACGGACCGGACATGTACCACAACTCTCCATGCCCATAAGGTGTATCCATCTGTCGATCAATGAATTCAGGCGCTCCAAGCAAGGCCGCGTCGGGTCCATGAGCATCCGCAGGAAATATTCGCGCGCAGGCAGCATTCAGGAATAGCCATTCCTCACGATTGAAATATTTAGGTTCGTATGACTGCAAACTTTCTGACTGCAAAGCATCAGCCCATACTTTATGGCCGCCATACATCCAGAAGGACGCTGACCCAAGAAGACCGGCTGTAAAATTACGCCGCGTCGAAGAGGGGATTTTCATTTCTTGCTCCAATAACAAACATGACCTGACAACATAGAAAAACAGCCCATCGCCCCTTCAGTCTTTTCGCTTCCCGCACACCTGGAAGTGTGGAATGATTACAGGCAAGAATATCTGCTCTCCGGAAGGTCCGCTTTTGAATAATTCCACTATATTGCAGCTTGTGACGGCTGCCTGAGGGTTATGAAAAAAGCGATAACCCTCAATTCTGTGGCAGTTGAAGCAGGGGTCTCGCGCGCTACTGCGTCGCTGGTGCTTCGGGACAGCCCCCTTGTCTCTCTGGAGACAAGAGACCGTGTCATCTGCGCGATGGATAAACTGGGCTATATCTACAATCGGGGCGCTGCAAACCTGCGCGGTCAGAAAACCGGCACGATCGGCCTTGTCCTGTGTGACATTGGCAGCCCGTTCTACAGCCAACTGATGCTGGGGATCGACGAAGTTATCGTTGACGCCAATATTGTAGCCATTCTGGTCAACAGCGCCGAAAATCCCGACAGGCAGCTGCGTCAAATCCGTCGCCTGCGCGAACACGGCGTGGATGGCCTCATTCTCTGTCCGGCTGCCGGAAGCTCCGACACCCTTCTGTCTGAAATCGAGCGGCTTCACCTGCCCTTCGTACAGGTTCTCCGTCACGTCTCGCAGAGAAATGGCAACTATGTCGGCCCCGACTATATAGACGGGACTTCCCTGGCCGTCACACATCTCGTCCGACATGGACGCCGGAAAATTGCCTTCCTTGGAGGCAAACCGGTACATTCCGCTGCGCGTGAACGGCTCGATGGCTTCAGAAAGACCCTGAAAAAACACAAGCTGAAACACGATCTGATCATTCCTACCCATCTGGGGAACCTCTCCGATCTGGGCAGCTTTCCGGAACTCCTGGCCTCGTCCAGCCCGCCGGATGCCGTTGTCTGCTACAATGACATGCTCGCCCAGTCTGTCATGGGCTATCTGCTGGCCAGAGGGAAAATACCCGGACGCGATTTTGCAGTTATCGGAGCCGACGATCTGCCTCAAAGCGCCGTATCTTTTCCGACCTTGACCACCATCGTGACGGATCCGATGGGCGTTGGTCGCAATGCAGCACGCCTGTTGCTTGACAGAATTGACAACCCCACCACGTCCAGCACCCGTATCCTGGTTTCCGGACAGTTGATGATCCGCCAGAGCTGCGGGGGCCAGCTTTCCTGAGCCATCACGACCTTCCAACAGTTTTGCAGTTGCGAAAATTCTCAGATCGCTTGTTCTCTGCGCAGTGCTCATGTTCCGGATCCCATAGATCGATCTAAAAAAGAGACACATAGGACTTGAACCCCAGCATCGCTGAATTCCGCAACCCGACCTGTCCATTGGGATGAATATAATACTGAAAATCCGGCCGGAACGTTACGCCTCGCATCACATTTATGGAATAATCGATTTCCAGCACCTCGGCGTTGGTCTGCACGCCGGTTGCGTGGTTCGGCATCCCCGAATAATCCCCAGCAGCGACCATCGCCATAGTTGTGTCACGGGTTCCAGGTGCGATGCTTACATAAGAAAAAGCAACACCGAACACATCCTCCGGACGACCAGGAATAAGTCCCTGGCTTAAGAGCGCACCGTACACTTCAAAATCACGGACGGCAGTATGCGGGGAATTATAAATATAACCGCCCATAAAAGTTAAACCAGCAGACTTTGCCCTTCCCGTATAGTTCATTAATTTCTGATCGAACATAAAATATGTTTGCCATGAAGAGTTTCTCATCAACTGCTTCCCGCCATATACATAATAAGACTGTCCAGCTGTGTTGTAATAATTATCAGACCGCCGCACATCATCATAAACAAATCCCAACTTGTAGTGACCCGGGAGATCATGATGAGATCCGAAATGGGGTTCCCACTGAGCTTCGATCGGAATTTCATATCCAACGATATTGGCGCCGTTGAACTTAAATCCCGTCCTGTGCTGATAGTTCTGATAGATCCCGTTTTCGGCAAAATAGACGCCGGCCTGAATATAAAGATCCTTACGAGGGCGGCCTTTCATACGGAAAGCCCATGTCGCCGCAGGGTAGCTACCATAATAGTTGCTATCCGCAGCCGCCTTTGGCCGTCCGCAGAAAGAATTGTTCTGAAAGCTACAAAAAATAGGGCTCGATGCGAAGTCGGACAGCTGGGACATACGCCCACCCGCGATCAGAAACCTGCCACCAAAGAGACTTTCTTCTCCATATAATGAGACGAGATGAACCACCACGTTCCCTCCGCCGCCATAGATTTCAGAACTATGCGCCAGCCAGTCACCGAACATCCGGTTTGCAGTGGTTCCATAACGACCAACGGTCGTCATGCGCGTCACAAAACCCCTTATGCCAGCAAGATGCTCCCAGTCCACAATAAGGTTTGCTGAATATTGTCCAGCATTACTTGATCCATCCCTGTAATTTCCATAATGCGGGCCTTTCGTTGGATGCTGCAACGCCCCAGCATATTCATTTGTATTATCAAAATGAAAACCAATTCCGTGTTTTCTTAACCAAGGCGTCATGCCAAAAAAATCCGGAAAAATGGAAGGTGGCCCTTCCGTAATAGCGGAAGGCGCTGCCTGCGGAGGAGACAAAGGGGGCGCGGGATAAGTGGTGAAAATACCAGGAGCAATAGAAGACTGAGGCGGAGCATTTTGCTCAACGGAATTCAACGGCGTTGACGCGTTTTGCTGCGGCCCCAAATTTTGGACTTGGACTTGGACTTGGATCTGATCTTTCGCAAACAAAAACGAGAATCCCCCAGAAACTCCATAAATCAAAAAAAAATATAATATTTTTTTACAGATTCTATATGCAAAAAACGAACGCACTTCTGAATTGATTATTGTAAGACGATTCTTAAACATCTTCGTTCCAATGAATCATACTTTGCTAACCTACTGATCTACTAGTGCGAATCATTGAATGCAGAATCAGTTACTTCGCTTCTTCTCTGGAAGCGGCATGCCATATAATTTTCTCATTTCCCATAGAGGAACTCATCACGAATTCTGTGAAGACATCCTCACGACATTGAGAACCTGAAAAAAGAATTTAGAACGATCTAAAATTTTCCGGGAATTTTGAACTAGAAAAAATAACGTTTTTTCATTGAGATAGCAGCGCTTGGCATCATAAAGCGCCAAAAACCTTGCCTTCTCTCCGACGGCAAATCCACGCTTTTTCCATACTTTGTCACAATATAGTGAATTAGACCGATCTAGGTAGACTCTCAATTCTCGTGGCACATGCCGTTTAGCCGTTACGAAATATGACCGAAAGGCGCGTCCCGTGCTGCTATTCAGGAATATGTCCACAAAGAACGCTCGCAAAATCCTGCAACATGTCAGTTGTGCAGTGTTTATCGGACTTGGAGTCATTCCGCAGGTGGTTCAAGCGGAAGAAACCTCTTTCCCACCCCTTTCCCTTTCTCAGGCGCGCCTTCTGGCTCAGGCGGCTGAAAAGAAAGCAGCATCGAACCAGACGAGCATCGTCGTGACTGTGGTTGATCCTTCGGGGCAACCCATTCTTGTCGAGCGTATGGCGGGAGCACAGCTCGCCAGTATCGACCTTTCCCAACGCAAGGCGGTCAGCGCTGTCTTTTACAAGCGCCCGTCAGCCACTTTCGAAGCGGCTCTGAGCGGCGGGAAAATGGCCGTTCTGGCTCTTCCCCATGCCATGCCGGCAGGGGGGGGGGTCCCTATTTTCCGTAAGACCCAGCTTATGGGCGGCATCGGTGTCAGTGGAGGCAACAATGCCCAGGACGCCGATGCCGCCAATGCTGCGGTGGGATCTCTGAAATGACAATGATCTCTGTTGCAGAGCATCGTGGAAAAGGAGTTAAGGCATGACCAAAGGCCGCCATTCTCCCCCCCCTGTTCAGCAGTCTGCTCTGGGGCGCCGTTCCCTGCTGCTCGGGACCATCATGGGCAGTATTTCTGTTGCTGTCGGCAATTCAGTCCTTGGAAATGCAGCCGCTCTTGCCGCCATTCCACTTGATGAAACATTCTTGGCCGTCTCACGGGCGATCACCGGGCGTCCTGATCTCGATCCGCTCCTCAGCAGCCGCCTCTGCGCCGCCATGCAGGCCACTTTTCCTGAGTATGCAAGCACAATCCAGGCCCTGGCCTCTATCACAGCACAAGGGGGGCAACCCCGAGAAATGCTCGAACGCTCCGGTGATCTGAAAAAGGCTTTTCTGGCCCTTAATGCTGCCTGGTACACCGGCTCAGTCGAAGACAGAACAGGCGCCCCCATGGTCGCCTATTACAATGCTCTCATGTACCAGCCCACGAAAGACGCTCTGCCGGTACCAACTTACTGCTTTGCACGCCCAGGATGGTGGACCGAGACACCTCCGGCACTTGGCATTCCGATCCATGTTCCGCTTCCAGCGACGCCACCGCCCCCAGCCCCCCTCGGCGTGGAAAGCAAAATTCCGCCGCAGTCGCCGCCCCTGAAACCCATCATGCCCCCTTCTCCCCCCTACGTTCCCAAACCCCGTCAGGAGCACTAACCCATGGCTAAACCGGACTTTTCATCCTCTGGAGATGTATCGGCGGATGTCATTGTCGTCGGCTCCGGAGTAGTGGGCGGCATGGTGGCAAACGAGCTTGCTGCTGCTGGCCATTCCGTACTGATTCTGGAGGCGGGCCTGCGCCTCAAGCGCGCAGAATATGTGGAAAACTGGCGCAACATGTCGTTTCACAACCGGCTCCATTCTGATTTTCAAGGCCTTTATCCCCAGTCTCCGCTGGCTCAGGCCCCCTTATATTTTCCGCCCAATGACTATGTAGGCCTGTCAGGCCCCAACGGCTCAGCGTTCAAGCAAGGCTACCTTCGCACCGTTGGTGGAACGACATGGCACTGGGCCGCTTCCTGCTGGCGCCACCTTCCTTCCGACTTCGAGATGAAGACACGTTATGGCGTCGGACGCGACTGGGCCATCTCCTACAATGAGCTGGAACCGTTTTATTGCCGCGCCGAAGAGGAAATGGGCGTATCAGGTCCGCACGACAAATCGCTCCAGTCCCCTCCGGAACGGAGCCGCCCCTACCCCCGGGACATGATACCGTTCGGATATGGAGACCGTCGGGTCGCTGAAATCGTCAACCCCCACGGCTTTCACCTTGTTCCCATCCCACAGGGACGGAGTATTGAACCTTACGGTGAGCGCCCCGCCTGCTGTGGCAATAACAACTGCCAACCCATCTGCCCCATCGGCGCCATGTACAATGGCATTCAGCACATCGAAAAAGCTGAGTTTAAGGGCGCTGTCACCATCGCCGAAGCGGTTGTCTACCGTATTGATACCGATGAAAACAACCGCGTGACGGCCGTGCACTGGTATGACGCGCACCGGCAGTCCCACAAGGCTACCGGCAAGACATTCGTGCTCGCCTGTAATGGTATCGAAAACCCGCGTCTTCTGCTTCTGGCGGCGAATGAACGCAACCCGAACGGCATCGCCAATTCCTCGGATCAGGTGGGACGCAACATGATGGACCACTCGGGCGTCCATGCATCCTTTCTGGCCAACGAACCTCTCTGGTTTGGACGCGGACCAGCCCAAAGCAGCTGCATCGTCGGCCCCCGAGACGGAGATTTCCGGCGGGAATACTCGGCCAACAAGATGATCCTCAACAATATCAGCCGCGTCGCTCCTGCGACGGAACAGGCCCTCAAACTGGGTCTGGTCGGCAAAGAGCTTGATGACGAAATCCGCCGCCGTGCAGCCTGCGGTGTTGACCTCTCCATCAGCCTTGAACCGCTTCCTGATCCGGAAAATCGTCTGACGCTGAGCAAAACCCGCAAGGATCCTCTGGGGCTGGCCTGCCCTGATATCCACTACGATGTCGGCGACTATGTCCGCAAAGGACTGGATGCGGTCAACACTCAGGTCAAGCAGATTGCCGGCCTGCTGGGCGGAACTGAACTCCGCATCACGACGAACTATAACGCCAACAATCATATCATGGGCGGCACGATCATGGGGCGGGACCCCAAGGACTCGGTCGTAGACGGAAACTGTCGGGCCCATGACCACCCCAACCTGTGGATTCCTGGCGGCGGCGCGATGCCGTCCGCCAGCGTCGTCAACACCACGCTCAGCATGGCAGCGCTCGGTCTGAAAGCTGCCGATTCCATCAAGGCCGCTTTCGCACAGGGGCAGGCATGAAACAAAAACGACAAAAATGCCTGGACCTTCCCGGCTATTTCGTCCTTTCCGCTGCAATCGGACTTAACACCATCACATTTGCGCATGCACAAGCTACTGATCCCAACACGGCTGTCGCCGAACGCGGGCATTATCTTGCCATCGCTGCTGACTGCGCAGCCTGCCACACGGCGCCCAGCTCCAATAAACCGTTTGCCGGCGGCTATGGCATCGCGTCTCCACTTGGATCCATCTATTCGACTAACATCACACCTTCAAAAAAATACGGCATCGGGAACTACACCGAGAAAGAGTTCGCCCATGCGTTGCGAGAAGGCATCCGACGCGACGGAGCTCATCTTTATCCTGCAATGCCTTACACCTCGTACACCAAGCTGACAGATGACGACGTCCACGCCCTGTACGTCTATTTCATGACATCGGTGAAACCGGTCGAAAGCAGACCGCAGAAAACCGAGCTGCCTTTCCCCTATAATATCCGGGCTTCCATGGCGATATGGAATGCCCTTTTCCTGGATGATACCCGCTTCAAGCCCGATCCTTCCAAATCCGTGAAAGTCAATCGCGGGCATTACCTGTCCTACGCCCTGGCACATTGTGACACCTGCCACACCCCCCGCAACGCCATGATGGCAGAGAAGGGCAGCAGCCCTCTGGCCGGTGCATCACTATCATCCTGGTATGCGCCGAATGTGACTTCAGACCCTGTCAGCGGTATCGGCGGCTGGAGCAACGACGATCTTGTCCGCTACCTCAAAACCGGCGACGTTCCCGGAAAAGCTCAGGCAGGCGGCCCAATGGCAGAGGCCATTGAGCACAGCTTCCAATATCTGAGCGATGCCGACATCCGCGCCATGGTTGCTTACATCAAGCAGGTTCCGGCTATTTCGGACAGCAAGGACAAGGCCCCCAGGGATAGCTATGGGAAAATTTCCGATCGTGAATCCTTCTACCGCGCTCTGCCCGCCAGCCGGATCGGTCGCGGCGAATATCTCTTCTCGGGAGAGTGTGCAGCCTGCCATCGGCCAACTGGCCAAGGCAGCCCGGACGGGTACTACCCACAACTTTTCCACAATACGGCGTTGGGCGCCCCGATCGCCGATAACCTGATCACCACGATCCTCATGGGGGTCCGGCGAGAGGTCAACGGTCATACGACCTATATGCCTGGATTTGGGCCAGGTTCGTATGTTGACTCCCTGTCCGATCAGGACATTGCCGATATCAGCAATTACGTTGAGCAGCGCTTCGGCAATCCGAATGTCAAAGTCACACCTGACGATGTGAAGCTCATCCGTTCCGGTGGTCCCAAACCGCTTATTGCGCAGCTAGGCGCTTTCACAGTCCCCGCGATGATCGGAGCAGCCCTGATCTTCGCCATCGCCATTCTTTTCTTCATCCGACTTTCCCGCAAGGCGAAAGCCTGAGGCTTTCCGCCCTGTCGTCTAACGTCTTCAGGAGACTCCAAAGATGCAAAGACTGTGCCTGCTTTCCTGTACCGCACTGCTTGCGTTCGCTTCATCCACCCACGCCCAGACCGTGGTGTCAGCGAATGATGCACATTCCATCCTTCAAAACGGGGTACAGGTCCTGCCACACCCCCTGAAACCAGACTCCCTCTCGTTTCTTGTGCAAACACCCGATGGCGTCTGGAGAGTCCGGACGAGCATCAATGTGCCTACTAGCGTCATCGGGCCACCTACCGCCGTTACCTTCAGTCCCGATGGCAAAACCCTCGTCGTCTCCGCGGCTTCAAAGCCTGATCCTGAAGCGGGGAAAATCGTTCCGGACGATGAGATCACTGTCATCGATATTTCCGGGGCAGAACCGAAAATCATACAGCGCGTAGCATCTGCTCCCGGCGCGACCACCCTGCGTTTCACGCCTGACGGACACCATCTTCTCGTCGCCAATGGCAAATCCGGAGTTCTGACCTGGTTCAGGTTTAACGGACACAACCTTAGCAATCGACGCGTGATTTCCTTACCCGTCTCCGGCTTTCCGGGTGGTCTCGCTATCCTTCCCGACGGGAAGCGCGCCCTTGTGAGCCTCTGGCAGGCGGACAAGGTCTATACCCTCCATATCAACGGCGACCAGATTACCGTCGATCCTCATCCTCTGAACATCAAACCCGGCCCCTGGAATATCCAGTTGAGCAAGGACGGGCATTACGCCGTCATGGGAATGCTGGGTCATGGTGAAGGGTTGCCCGGTGCTCTTTCGGTTCTGGATCTAAGCGCCGAACCAATCCGGGAAATCCAGCGCACTCCCGTCCCCAACGCGCCGGAAGGGCTCGATATTTCTCCAGATGGCCACTATGTCGCCGTCGTTTCCCAGAACGGCTCTGCACTTTCCCCTACATCTCCACTCTACCACGACCGGGGGATCGTCACAGTTTTTTCATTCGGCGACGGTCATCTGACACCACTGGCACAAGCTCCGGGCACACTCTGGCCGCAGGGACTGACTTTCTCTCCAGATGGTCATAATATTCTGGTCCAAGGTGTCATGGATCGTAGTCTACTAACCCTGACATGGAATGGCACGCAACTCCGCAAGACTGGCGAAACCCCGCTTCCGGGAGGGGGTGCCGACCTCGAAAAAACTTTGCGGTAACAGGCAGCAGAAACATTTTCCTGGTTGGGTGTTCCTTTTTGCTGCTCTTAGCGCGGAGCAGAAAGGCCTGTCCTCCCTAACTTTCAAGGCCAGCTCAGAGCCCCTTGATCGTATGGGTAAACCACACACCCGTAAAAGACTGGTGGAAAGGCAGGCAGCGCCAATTTCAAAGCTTCGGACATACCGGAAAAACGGTCTTATGACCTGAATGGATCGAAGAACCGTTGGTTGATGTGTCTTGGCTCTGCTTTTAGGCATTTGGCGTTCTGATTGACGGTTCTTTTGGGTCGTTTTCGATCTACGTTTTGAACAGACCAGGGCGTCTCGCCACCGGGATGACTACGCGCTCGCGTTCAACCTTTCGAGGAAGAGAAAGCGGCGCATGTTTTAAACGATATTGGCCAGCCCGATCCTTATTGTGGCCCAGGTGATGCCGACTGCTCGGATAAACAATTCCGTCTGTGATTTCTGGTCGACAAAGATATGCTCGACACGCGAGCGGATGACCGACTTTCCAGCATTCGATTTCTGGATATGCGGGGGCATAGGTTTGAGATGCGACTTTGTTATGTGAACCTTCGAGACAAAGCCGTGCTTTTCCATGACATCTTCATTGGCGGCGGCATCTGTTGTTTTCCATCTGTGGATGAACCGGAACTTCCCGTCGATGGAGATGTGCGACTTGCAGCAAAAAAACGGGATGGCGAGATCGCTCGACGGCATGGTTCCATCATCCTGCTGCTTCGCCTTCGTGAACTTCAGTGTCCAGCGTGCATGACGATCCTTCTGCGACAGCTTTGCGGGCCTGCCCTGCCACTCCTGTGGGCCGTCTTTCCCGCAGGTCTGTCTTTTCATCGTAGGTGTTCCGCTGCTTTGGAGTAGCCACCAGCGTGGCATCAAGGATCTGGCCTAACATCGGAAAATACCCGGCGTTACGCAGGCTTGCGTCAAAGCGATTGAACGGATTTTCAATCGCGCCCGCCTGTGTCAGACGTTCGCGGAACAGCCAGACCGCTTTGACATCCGGCACCCGATCTTAAAGCCTCAGACCAAGAAAGAGAGGCGATCGTTGATCAGATATTCCGTCCGCTCGTCGGAGAGACTGTTCAGGATATGGATCGCCAGGATCCTGAACATCAACACGGGATCAAACGGTGGTCACCCGCTCTTACTCCCACCTGAACAGACCAAAGCCTGCTCCAGATCAGGGCGGAACACCTCCAAATCCACAGTCCGGGAAAACGCTTCGAGCTGATCACCAGGCCCACTCAGCCAGGCAAGCCGTTCTTCAACATCGAAGAAACCAGACTGCCTCATGATCCATGCCCCAATGAACACAAGAGAAATGGAAGTACACAGAACAGGTCAGAGCCAAGGGAGGGGGTTCGAATCCTCCACCGCCATCCGGCTTCACGACAAAGCAACGATAATTCCGGACGAGGCCGCAACCAGCCTCTAGAAGCGGCCAACAATCAGGCCCCAAATCATCCACAGCGTCAGATCAACAGAGATTCCAGAGGGTTACTCCCCCTTACTCAACCACATTGCAGCGCTGGGTTGAGCCAGGGAAATCCGAGCATTCACCCTTTACGGCATCCCAGCGGAAATCCATTTCCGGGCCTGCCATGCCGTTATTCTGGAACTCGGTCGTCACCGCACTCACATTCGTCACATGACCTTTGCTGTAGACCAAGTCGACATATCCGTTGTGAAAACCCGGAATCTTACCCACACCTTCGAAATAGGTCGGCTTTCCGTCTTTTCCAGGAACGGCAAACAATTTGCGCACCTGAGCCGGGGTTGCATGTTCCAGCTTGCGCAGAAACTCGGGCGAAAGGCTCTGACAGCTGATTTCAGGACGCGGGTCCTCACCCACATTTGACATCCAGCACGCCTTCTGACCCACCAGCGGCGTGGCAGACGCCAACTGAGGTACGACAAGCCCAGCCCCCAGCAACGCTGCCATTGTGAAATCCCTGAAATATCTCAAGCACACCATCTGCAAAATACTCCAACAAAACCGTCTATTTCCCAAATCTATCACACCCCCCGGCAGAACCCATACAGTCAACCAAACACCTTTTGCGGAAATGGCGCTTCAGGATGGCGGAGCTGTCTCGGGGTAAAGCCAGCGCACCACCCGCTCCATCGTCAGCCCCTGCACGATAATCGTGAAGACCACGACCCCATAGCAGACCGGGAGCAACGTCTCGCGCAGCTCCCCGGCCGGAAGCCCCAAGGCCAACGCAACGGAAATACCACCCCGCAATCCGCCCCAGGTCAGAACGCCCAGCGCGCGCCCCCGTTCTCCGGGTTGCAGATGAACAGGCATAGTGGACAGAAAAACACTCGCTCCCCGTACCAGAACCGAAAGTGGGATCACCACCAGCATCGTCAGAAGCGGCGCCAGGTGAAGCCGGATTTCCAGAAGCTCGAACCCGATCAGCAGGAACAGCAGCGCGTTCAGGATCTCATCGATCAGATTCCAGAACACCACCATTTCCTCGCGGGATTTCTGCGTAATAGCCCGATGACCTGCTTGGCCCGCAAGACTCATGCCTGCCACCACGACCGCAATTGGCCCCGACATATGCAGCCCATTCGCCAGACTATACGTCCCCGTCGCCAGCGCGAGAGAGCCCAGAAGATCGATCTGCGTGTCCTCCACACCCCGCAGCAACAGCAGGGTTAGCCAACCCATAAAGGCGCCAAACAGACCACCACCCACGGCTTCCACCAAAAACCGCAGCACGAAATCTCCAATCGAAACGGAGCTCGTCTCTCCGGTCGCCAGCCCGATCATGGTCCCGAAAATAACGACGCCCACACCGTCATTGAAGAGACTTTCACCCGCGAATATCGCCTGCAAAGCTGACGGCAGACCCAGTCGCCGCAGCATGCCCACAACTGAAACCGGATCGGTCGGCGCCAGCATCGCCCCGAGCAGCACGCACCAACTGAAGGGGACCGCCAGTCCAAACACGGGAAAGATGAGCCAGACCGGAACCGCCAGCAGCCCCACGGCCAAGGATGTCCCTAGAATAGCCAGCGCCGCAACCGATTTCCCACGCGACAGTAGCTGGCCCAGATCGACCTGCATCGCTCCCGCAAACAGCAGGAAGGACAAAGCCCCATCGAGCAGCGTGCGGGGCAGATTGATCGTTCCCAGCAGGGACTGCGGAACCTGTTGCAGGTCATAGGCCGGAAACAGCGGGTTCAGGATCATGACGACCAGAGAGATAAGCATCGAGATCAGCAGAATCCCGATGGTCAGCGGCAATTTCAGAGTTCGGTAATTGATGATCCCGAGCAGTGTTGCCACAGCCAGCAGCAGAGCAAACAGCCCCAAAGAGTTCATGCCCGCGTTTTCCTCCCCGATCCCCGCTCCGGCAGCGCCTTACAGCGTAAAAAACCGCAGGCGAACAGGTCCAGCATATTTAACTACCAACAGCCCCCGCAGTTTCTTGCGGACACCGCCGCAATCCATTCCCCCACAGAGAAAATTCGACACACGGCCGTTCTGAAGGCACCCATTGAGCAGGTCGAACGCCAGGATTTTTCAGTCTCCACCCGGAGCATCCGAATGGCCTTTCGTCAGACAATCCCCATAGGTCGGATCGATGAACAGCATGCTCCCACCCGCCAGATTGACTAGGTTTTCTTCCGGCAAAAAGGGATACTACGAACTATATCAGACAGGCGCAGGACCCACCCTTCACTAATCCAGACGGCACTATTACGCTTCCTTACGGTTCCTGACATGACAGTCATGAGGACAGGAAGCATTCTTTCCGACAGGGCAACAGGAGGAACCGGTCCCCATGAAAAAAAACTGCGCCGTGGCCGTTTTCATTCTGCTTTCAGCCTGTGCCTCACATTCCTCGCCTGCCGACATGGCAACCAGCGCCAATGACGATGATTCCGGCTACAATGTCCGGGGCCACCAGGGCAGTGGCATGGGCGGTAACGGCAGTATCTGGGGGGAAGTCTTCAGAACCGCCCTCCAGACCGGAATGGGTTTTGTTCACCACTAGGCTTCAGTACGTCAGGCGCCACTCAGCAGGCTCAGCGTTCGCCAGTACATACCATTCCTGCATTAACGGATGATTGAGCATCGTCTGCACCCACGTATTCACGACAGGATCAACATCCAGTTTGAACGTATGGATCCGGATGGCGATCGGCGCATACATGCAGTCCGCCGCCGTCATATGCTCCCCGAACAGAAACTGTGTCGGCTGACCGGAACGCAGAAGCGCGCCCTTGAGCGTACGGCTCAGCAACGCTACGTCGGCAGCCAGCTCCTCGCCGAGTTCCGGCAGGGGCGCCGGCACGCGCTCCACGTCCATGGAACAGTTCTGGCGGATCGGGCGAAAACCGGCATGCATCTGCGCGCTGATGCTGCGGGCATGGGCCCGCACGATCCGATCTTCCGGCCACAGGGACGGCGCGATTTCCGCGCAGTATTCGCAGATCGCCAGACTTTCCCAGACATCCGCACCGTCATGCTGAAGATACGGCACCATCCGGTTCGGCGAACGCGCATGGATCTCAGTCGTCCGGCCACCGCCCTTGAGCGCGATAACCTCTTCCGTCACGTCCAGTCCCGCCAAACGCACCGCCAGCCAACCCCGCAAGGACCAGGACGAATACCGGCGCGATCCCAAAAGCAGCACACCCGCCATCAGACCTCTCCCGCAGTAATGAAGCCACCCCCCAGCACGCGGCTTCCGTCATACAGCACACAGGCCTGACCTGGCGCTGGCATGGCAGCTTCGGTTAGTTCCACCAGTGCGCCACCGTTCTCCAGAGGCTTTACAACAGCCTCACGCAACTTTTCCCGCGCCCGGATCTGCACACCGCAACGCACACCCTCCGCGGGCGCGTCGATCAGCCAGTTCATGTCCCGCAGACGCACGGTCCGACGGCTATCGGCTTCCGAAAGCTGCACGCGCGGCCCGACCACGATACGGCGCTTGGGCACATCAATGCGCGTCACCATCTGGCGCTCGCCGGTTGCGGTATGGATGTCGCCCAGACGCTTGCTCTGCCCGACTGTATAACGCGCAACGCCTTCGTGTCGGCCTAGAACCCTGCCGTCCTCGTCTACGATCTCGCCCTCGCCCCGTACTTCCGGACGCAGCTTCTCGACCAGTTCCGCATAGAAGCCGGTGGGGACGAAACAGATATCCTGACTGTCCGGCTTGGCCGCAATCGACAGCCCCAGCTCTTTGGCCAGCGCACGGACATGCGCCTTGTCCGGCATCTCGCCCAACGGAAAGCGCAGATAATCGAGCTGATCTTTGGTCGTGGCGAACAGAAACCAGGTCTGATCCCGCTCCGCATCGACGGGACGGTGCATTTCCGCCCCATCCGGCCCTTCAACACGGCGGACATAGTGCCCGGTCGCCATGGCCTCGCAGCCCAGATCCCGCGCCATGCCCAAAAGGTCCGTGAACTTCACGCCCTGATTGCAGGCCACGCAGGGAACAGGCGTCTCGCCACGCGCATAGGCGTCCGCAAAGCTCTCGACCACACTGTCACGGAAGCGGCTTTCCGCATCAATGACGTAGTGCGGGAAGCCCAGACGGTCCGCCACGGCGCGCGCATCCATGATATCACGCCCCGCACAGCACGCACCCGGCTTGGCCGCCTGTCCGTGATCGTAGAGCTGGAGGGTCGCGCCAATTACCTCGTGGCCCTGCCGTTTGAGCAGCGCGGCCACTACGGAACTGTCCACGCCTCCCGACATGGCAACGAGGATCCGCATAGTGCTCAGCCCGCCTTCGGAAGGCCGACGGTCAGGCCATCCAGCGCATCCGTCATGACGATCTGGCAGCCCAGACGGGACGTCTTTTCCAGACCGAACGCCAGGTCGAGCATGTCTTCCTCATCATCCGTCGGCGCACTCAGTTTTGCAGCCCATTCAGGATCGACCACTACATGGCAAGTCGCGCAGGCAAGCGAGCCTTCACACGCGCCTTCCAGATCAATGTCATGCTTATGTGCAATTTCCAGCACCGACAGGCCGACGGGCGCGTCCACGTCACGACGGGTTCCATCACGCTCGACAAAGGTCATCTTGGGCATAGTTCGTCCGCTTTTTTCGGTTTCAGTTGTGTTAGCACGCCCGGGCGGCTGCGATCAGAAAAGAGGCCGCACGGTCAATATCGGCCTTGGAGGTAAAGCGTCCGACCGACAGGCGCAAGCACCGGGACGCCTTCTCCGCAGAAAGTCCCATCGCCGTCAAGACATAGGACGGTGCAATCTCGGCTGCGCTACAAGCCGATCCGGTCGAAGCGGCGACATCCGGACAGGCTTCCAGAACATCCAGCGCCCGACATCCTTCCGGCAGACAGACATTCAATGCCCCTGCCAGACGCGGCGCGCCGGCGCCGTTCAGAACGACCCCCGGCAAGCCTTCACGAAGCTGCGCCCACAGATCATCTCGCAGGAACACGTGCCGCGCCGCCTCATCGCCCATGGCCGAAGCCGCCATATCCACAGCCTCCCCAAATCCCACAATCAGAGGCGTCGGCAGCGTCCCAGACCGAAGACCCCGCTCCTGAGCACCTCCAGAAAACAGCGGTTCCAACCGGACACGCGGTTTTCTCCGGACATAGAGCGCGCCGATCCCCTTGGGCCCATACATCTTGTGAGCAGAGACGGACGCCAGATCCACATCCCGCAGCGACACCAGCATCTTCCCCGCCATCTGCGCCAAATCGACATGCATCAGCGCCCCGCGCTCCTTCACGATCGCCGCAAGCTGCGGAATATCCTGCAACACCCCGGTCTCGTTATTCGCCGCCATGATGCTGACCAGAAGCGTTGGCACTTTCAGTGCATCCCGCAGAGCTTCGGAATCAACCCGTCCCTCGCTGTCTACGCCGAGTACGACCGCTTCAAAGCCCTCTTTTTCCAGATCGCGCACCGATTCCAAAACGCATTTATGCTCCGTCACCACCGTGACAATCCGTCTCCGCGGATCGCCCAGCCGCGCCAGATGCCGCACCACCCCCTTGATGGCGAGGTTGTTCGCCTCCGTCGCACCAGAGGTGAAGACAATCTCCCGGGCTTCCACGCCCAGAAGTCTCGCCACGCTCTCCCGCGTCCGCTCCACAACTGCTGCCGCCTTGCGCCCGGGCCCATGCGGACTGTGCGGATTGCCGAAATCCTCCCCAAACCAAGGCAGCATGGCCTTCACGACTGCCGGATCACACGGCGTTGTTGAAAAATAATCGAGATAGATCATGTCTATTGCCTCTATTGCCCGTCTTACTTCTGCAAGCGCCGCGCCATAGCCTCATAGGCCTCGCAGAACACCTCGACCTGGGCTTCCTGCACATTCCAGGGCAGCGACACGCGAATGGCCTGCGACGCGCCGTCCGTCTCCCCCATCGCCCGCAGGACATGCGAGGACGACACTTTTCCTGACGAACAAGCCGAGCCCGCCGAAACGCAGAATCCAGCCAGATCCAGCGCCATAAGCTGGACCTGAGCCGCTACCCCGTCCAGAATCAAACAGCTCGTATTCGGCAACCGCGCCACAGCCTCACCCGCAATCCGCGCGCCAACGCTTTTCGCAGCCGCTTCGACACGCCCCCGAAGACGCTGCACCGGAGCCCAGTCCTGAGCACGGGCGGCATCGAACGCTGCTGCCATTCCCAGAATAGCTGGAAGCGCCTGCGTCCCGCCCCGGCGCCCCCGCTCCTGACCGCCACCAGCCACCAGCGCATCCATGGGCTCATCTTCCGCCAGCATGAGCGCGCCCGCCCCTTTTGGGCCACCCATCTTGTGCCCGGACACCGCAACACTGCACCCGCCCAGCGCAAACGGCACCCGTCCCGCGCTCTGCACGGCATCTACATGCAGATGTGCTCCCGAGTCGCGACAGACCGCCAACACGTCCTCCAGCGGCGAGAGCACCCCCGTTTCGTTATTGGCGGACATCACGCAGACCAGCGCCGGACCGGTGTCCTGCAACCGCGAGCGCAAGTGTTCCACGTCCAGAATTCCGTTCCTGTTCACGGGCAGAATTTCAGCCTCCGGTGCAGCCCTGAGAATGGCATCATGTTCCGTAGACCCAACGAAAATCCGGCGCTCCTGTCCAAACGCATGAACCGCCATCGCATCGGCTTCCGTCGCCCCGGATGTAAACACACAGGTGCCGGAAATCCGCCCGAAACCTGAGGCAACCCGGCTGCGGGCATCCTCCAGAAACCGGCGAGCTTCCCGCCCCTCGGCATGCACCGAAGACGGGTTCCCGGACAGCAGCATCCCCTCCAGCGCCGCCTCCTTCGCGCCGGGACGCAGAGGCTCGGTGGCATTGGCATCCAAATAGGTCGTCCCGGAGACGGTTTTGAGTGCAGTCATCATGTTTTCCAGATTGGACAAACTGGCGGAAATCGCAACGCCATGTCGATTTTGGTGGAAATCAGGTTTTGCGAATCGATATACACAGCACCACCGGACGGCAGAGTTCCAATCCTGCCTGACACAGTGCGAGAGTATTATGCCTGAAGTGATGTTCGCCGGCCCAGACGGCCGGCTTGAGGGTCGTTACCACCACTCCAGCGAACCCAACGCTCCGCTTGCCCTGGTGCTGCATCCACATCCGCTCCACGGCGGCACCATGAATAACCGCATCACCTACACGATGTATCGCAGCTTCGAGAAGATGGGCTTCTCGGTCATGCGCTACAATTCTCGTGGCGTGGGCCGCTCCCAGGGCCGCTATGATGGCGGTATCGGCGAAATTTCCGATGCAGCAGCAGCCCTCGACTGGATGCAGATGGTCAATCCGAACTCCACAGAACTGTGGATCTCGGGCTATTCCTTCGGTGCCTTCGTAGGCATGCAGCTCCTGATGCGCCGCCCCGAGATCAGCGGCTGGATCAGCGTGGCCCCGCCGGCCAACGACTACGACTTCGGCTTTCTGGCCCCCTGTCCTTGCAGCGGCCTGATGATTGCTGGCGGCCGGGACGAAATGGCTCCCGAACCCGGAATCCGCAAGCTGGTGGACAAGCTGAACACCCAGAAGAACGTGGCCGTCGACTATCGCATCTTCGAAGACGCCGACCATATCTTCGCCAAGCAGGCCGACCAGGTTGCCGAAGCTCTCGAAGACCACGTGAACACGATGCGTGGCCGCAAGGCGCTGGCTCTGGCCGCAGACTGATCCGGGGCATCCGTCCCGTCAGATACTTCAAAAATGGCTCTCCATTCCGGAGAGCCATTTTTGCTTCGGGCTGCACGATCCCTGGCTTCGTCCAGACAAATATGTAACCGGATATTTCATGCAAGACCGAAACATTCTGCATCCCGCCGCCGCCTCGTCCTTGCCTGTGGAGGTCTCGCACCTCACCAAAAGCTTCGGGAGCTTCCGGACGCTGGATGACATCTCCTTCTCCATCGCGCAGGGCGAAACCGTAGCCCTTCTGGGACGTAACGGCGCAGGCAAATCCACGCTGATCGGATGCCTCATGGGTTTCCTGCTCGCGGATAGCGGCAACATCGACATTTTCGGTTACAACATCGCGATCCTCCCCCGCGAAATCCGAGCACGGACAGGCTTCGTCCCCCAGACCATGACTGGCTTCGGCAACTTCCGCGTCGCCCAGCTCATGGACTACATCGCCGCGTTCTACGGGGAGCTTTCCCCAATCGATCCGGCCCTAACTGCCTGGGCCGACCTCGACCCGAAAAAGCAGGTGCGCTCCCTGTCAGGCGGCCAGAAACAACGTCTGGCCATCGTTCTGGCCATGCGTCACAGCCCCGAATTCCTGGTTCTGGACGAACCCGTCGCCAGCCTGGATCCCCATGCCCGGCGCGATTTCATAAACCTGCTCGATACCTACACGCAGCGGACCGGCGCCAGCATCCTGATCTCGTCACATATCCTGTCCGATCTCGAACGCCTGTGCTCACGCCTGATTTTCGTCCGGCAGGGAAATGTTGTGCTCGACGTCTCTACCGAGACTTTCCGCGCCACCACGCGCTGGCTCGAACATCCCGCACCCGACCAGCTCCTCGCCGCCCTGCCCGCCGATATTCAGATCCTCGGCCAGCGTCCTGATGCGCTGCTGGTTCATGGCTGGACCGGAAACCTGATCCTTCCCGAAGGCACCCTGACGGTCATCCCGGATTTCGAAGACGCCTTCCTGGAAATCACGACGCCGCGCATTTCTCCTGCTGAAACCAACACCCCGGACTCCGCGACATGAGAAGCTTCCTGCCCTCGGGCGCCCTGGAACGCAGCGACATGATCCGTGCCCTACGGCTGTATGGAACGCGCATTTTCCTCGTCGGCAACCCGATGATCTTCACGGCAGTAATCTTCATCCTGCTGGCGGGTCTGACGGCCCATGAACTGCACGCTGCCCTCTTGACCCAAAGTCTGGAAAAGGCGCTCAAACACGCCAATGTCTTCAACGCGGCCATCGCCGCGACCTTTGTGCAGAACTGCCTTCAAACCCATTCGGGCAACCAGATCGGTGCATCCCAGGCCCCCGCCATCCCCGGCCTGCTCCAGGCCGAGGCCCGCGCGGCATCCCTGATGTCCATGGGGGCCATCCTCGCCCTTTCCGGCCTGCTCGCCTGGAGTGGCCTCCCCCTACATGACACGCTTTTCTACACGCTTCTCAATACTGTGCCGGCCGTCATCCAGTGGTATGCCCCGCCGCAGCAGACGTCACGCAGGGCCAAGGGCATCACGACAGTCATTGGCGTCGGCCTGCTGCTGGGCCTGATGCTCCTGACCTTTGCCACCGATTTCCCGCTCTGGGCCCTTACACGCCCGGCCCTGCTGACCATCCCGGCCGATCTCATCATGATGGGGCTGCTGACGACCGCCATCATTACACTGCCGAACCGTCTGCATTCTCCGGCCATGATGGCCTCCACGGACGGCTTCACTGCCTCGCCCCCGGATTTTGCACTTCCCGACACGACACCCCGTATCGCCCCACAGGGTCTCAATTTCTACCAGTTGCGACAGATGCTCCTAGCTCCCGCAACTCCGACCAATCTGCGCAGTGATCTCCTGACCAGCCTGTTCATGCCCGCCTGCGCGGTCCTGATCATGGGGAGCCTGCCGCTCGGACATGGCAGTTTCGGCAACCGAATCGCACATCTGACCCCCGGCATGACCATCCTGATAGCCCTGCAGGACGCCTGGATCAGCAACCGTAAACACTGGCCGCTGCTTCTGACAACGGGTCGCTTCGGCAGCCGGCTGAACTTCGTGCGGGCAGTTTTCACCGCCAAAGCCAACAGGGTTTTCTTGACGGCCCCTCTGCGCACGCTGAGCCTCATGCTGCCGGCCACCCTATTCAAGCCGCTCGCACTCTCGCATGCCCTGCTGGACGCCACAGAACTTCTGGTTGCAACCCTCGGCGTGACGTTCTGCTGCCCGCTGCCATTCCTCGTCATGAAGCAGCCTCCGCAAAGTGTCATCATTGCAGCAACCGTCGCGCCCGCCTTCGTACTGCAATTATGCAATCCGTTCATTCTGGGCACCCGCATCTTCGGACCGGTCGCACTGGCCTTTGCCGCCCTGGGGACACTCTGCTTCTTGCTCGTCCCGTCCCGCATGGCCCGCATCGACTGGCCTTACGAAACAGAATAAGCACCTGGCCCGCCATCATGGCCGCTGCCGGAGTTTCCGCTCCGGCTCCGGTCATGCTAGGGTCCGCATCCTTTCCTGTAGCAGCGTAGCAAGACCGACCCATGCCAAAGAGTCCGTTCCTCCTCGAAGCCCAGGCCCGCGGCCTGATCTTCCAGTGCACCGACCTCGACGCCCTCGACGAGGCCATGCTGGCCGGACCGATCACCGCCTATGTGGGTTTCGACCCGACAGCGGACTCCCTGCATGTCGGCAATGCGCTCTCCATCATGGCGCTGCGCCTGCTCCAGAAGCACGGCCATCGCCCGATCGCCCTGATGGGTGGCGGTACGGCCAAGATCGGCGACCCGTCCTTCCGCGACGAGGCCCGCTCCCTCATCACGAACGAGACGATCGCGCACAACATCGCCGGGATCGAAAAATCTCTGCGCCAGTTTATCACCTTCAGCGACGAAGACCCGTCCAGCGGCGCCATCCTCGCGAACAATGCCGACTGGCTGGACAAGCTCTCCTACATCGACCTGCTACAAGATATCGGCGCGCATTTTTCCATCAGCCGCATGCTGTCCTTCGACAGCGTGAAGCAGCGTCTGGAACGGGAACAGGGTCTGACATTTCTGGAGTTCAACTACTCCATTCTACAGTCTTACGATTTCCGCGAACTAAACCGCCGCCACGGCGCCATCCTACAGATGGGCGGATCGGACCAGTGGGGCAACATCGTCTCCGGCATCGATCTGACCCGCCGTACCGACGGCAAGCAGATTTTCGGCCTGACCACCCCGCTCGTCACCACATCGTCGGGCGCCAAGATGGGCAAGTCTGCCAAAGGCGCGACCTGGGTCCGTCCAGAAAAACTGGCAGCCTTCGAATACTGGCAATTCTGGCGTAACACCGAGGACGCAGATGTCGGCCGCTTCCTCAAATTCTTCACGGATATTCCCGTTGAGGAATGCGAGCGTCTAGGTGCGCTCGAAGGCTCGGAAATCAACGAGGCCAAGAAGATCCTCGCGACCGAAGCCACCGCCATCTGCCACGGCCGCGTTGCCGCCGAAGAAGCCGCAGAAACAGCGCGTCGCGTCTTCGAACAGGGCTCCGCTCAGGCCGCGCTGCCGGAAATCAACCTGCCCGCCAACCTGATCGCCGAAGGCCTGCCTGCTTTCCGCGTCTTTCAGGAGGCCGGTATCGCCACCAGTGGTGGTGAAGCACGTCGTCTGATCCGGGGCGGCGGCGGTCGCGTCAATGACGTGGTGGTCTCGGACGAGAACCAGACTTTCACGCTCGACGACCTGCGGGACGGTGTCCTGAAGGTCTCGTCCGGCAAGAAGAAGCATATCCTGCTCCGTCCGGTCTGAACACCCGCCATAGCCGTTACCATCCTCACCAAATGGCCGCAGATTCCCTCTCTCGCCACCTGGCTGACCGTAAGACGCCCTGGCCCCATTTCAACCAGTATCTGGTGGCCTATCTAAGCTATCTGCTGTTCTATCCCGTCCCGTGGCTGCTGGGCCATCACCGCCCCACACTGCCTGGCATCCTGTTCTCCACAGCCGCCATGCTGGTTTTCCTGCTGGTCTATTTCGCCCCCTACCGGAAGGACAGATATTACGGCTACGGCGAGATCATCCTGACCGACCTGATCGGCTATGCCTGCGCCTGGACGCATGGGGACTGGCAAGTCTACTGTATTTTCGCAGCTGGAATGTGTGCCCGGCTACCCGGAAAACGGCAGTCCATCACGATGGTCATCCTGCTACAGGTCGTCTTGATCATTTCCGGGCATTTCCGCCACAAGACCACGCTAGAAGCCATCCCCGGCGCCTTTTTCAGCATCATCACCTATATGGGCACGCTGATGCAGTGGCAGCTCGGCATCCGTAATTTTGAACTACGCGAAGCCCAGAACGAGATCCGCACCCTCGCCACGACCGCCGAGCGCGAACGCATCGCCCGCGACCTGCACGATCTTCTGGGTCATTCCCTGACGGTCATTTCCGTGAAAGCAGAACTGGCCGACCACCTGTTCAAATCCGACGCACCCCGTGCGCAACAGGAAGTAACCGAGATCAGCCAGATCGCCCGCACCTCTTTGCGCGAAGTCCGGGACGCCGTCTCCGGCATGAACGGCGCTTCGCTCCAGCGAGAACTGGGTCGCGCCCGCAAGGCCCTGAACACAGCGGGGATCGCGCTCACCCTGAACGGTCCCAGTCCCTCCGCTGACCAGCCGCAGAACAGCGTGCTTGCCCTGGCCCTGCGCGAAGCCGTCACAAATGTCATCCGCCACTCCGATGCCCGGACCTGCACCCTCACCTTCCAACATAACGCTGATGGGCATATCTACACCTTCACCCTCGAAGACGATGGCCCACTTCAAACCGCGCAATCCGCCCCCAGCCTTATCGAAGGCAACGGCCTACGTGGCATGCGTGCCCGGCTTGCCGCTTCGGGCGGCACGCTCACCGTCTCCCCCCACCCCCAGGGCTTCAAGCTGACTGCAACGATACTACCGTGATCCGCCTCATCCTCGCCGAAGACCAGACCATGCTCCTCGATGCCTTCGAGGCCCTGCTTCAACTCGAAGACGACATCCGGATCGTCGGCCGGGCGACCGACGGGCGCGAGGCGCTCGACCTGATCCGCGAACACCGCCCTGATGTCGTCCTGACCGATATCGAGATGCCCCATGTCACCGGCATCGAGCTTGCGGAAAAGATCCTTCAGGAAGGCCTACCCAGCCGCGTTATGATCGTGACGACTTTCGGCCGCTCCGGCTATCTGCGCCGCGCACTTCAGGCCGGCGTGCGCGGTTATATGCTCAAGGACGCACCCATCACGCAGCTCGCCGCCGCCATCCGCAAGGTCGCGGCAGGCGGCCGGGCCATCGCACCCGACCTGGCCGAAGCCGTCTGGGACGCCCTGCCCGACCCGCTCTCCGAACGCGAACGCGCCATGCTCCGCCTCGCCGAAGCCGGACGCACCAACCGCGAAATCGCGGAGGAATTGTCCCTCTCCTCAGGCACGGTCCGCAACTACTTCTCAGAAATCGTGCAGAAACTCGATGCCCGCAACCGCATTGAAGCCGGGCGGATCGCCCGAGCAAACGGCTGGCTCTAACAGGGGCGGAAAGGACAGTCCGGAAAAAGAAGCCGTTCCCTAAAATCTGCCTGGCCATGGTAGGATAGCTTGCGACTACTGGCGGAAGATTTTTCATGCAGCTTCTCGCGCTCATCGGAGCAGCGTTTCTCGTCTACTGGGTCGTGACCCATCTGGGACTTGTGTTCGGTCTCATCTTTGCTTTCGCGAAATTCATCGTCTTTGCGCTTGGAGCTCTGATCATCCTTGGCATCGTGATGCAGATGATTTCGGGCAAAAAGAATGCTGGAAACACCGATCAGAAAACAGCGAAAGACCCGATCGCTGCGTCCCCTGCGAACCGGAGGTGGTTCGAAGTCCTCGGCGTCAACGAATTTGCATCGCCTGACGAAATCAAGCGCGCCTATCGCGATCTGATCCGGCAGTACCATCCGGACAAGGTCGGCGCGATGGGAGAAAAAATCCGTGAACTGGCGATGCGGGAAACGCAGATCATCAACGCCGCCTTTCAGAAGGCCCGCCTCAACCGCCGCTTTTGAAGCGTGGTTTGTGCGCTCTGATGTCTGGCGGATCTACATTCTTGCTGACATCATCAGGAATACCCCATGAGACGGTCCGTGTCTGAAGAGTGCGGGAACACAATCTGGAAAATGTAGACGCAGATCTCCCGCGTAACCAGCTCATCGTGGTCACAGGTATTTCCAAGTCAGGCAAATCCTCACTGGCCTTCGGGACAATCTATGCCGAGGCGCAAAGACTCTATCTGGATTCCATTTCCCCCTATGCCAGACGTCTGTTCGGCCAAATGCCGGTCCCGGTCGTGACGTCCACCGAAGAACTGCGCGATGCAGACGATTCCCTAATCGTCATCCAGCATAATCCGGACGTGATCCACCGCGCAGAATGACTAGTGGATACCGGTGAACGAGGTGGCAGCAGCCCTCCAAAAAAAACCATCGTGGCTTCGCCACATAGTACCCCATTCATCCACTCCTACATTCAATCTGGAACGGCGCAAAGGGTTCAGAAACTGGCACTGATCGTTCCGTAGAAGGAACGGGGGGCTCCAACCTGTAAACTATTATAATCTCCGGAAAGCGGATTGCCCCCGCTTCCCATATTCGAGACATAACGCTCGTTGGTAATATTGTAGATATTGAAATCGAATTTCAGCGTTTTGGCGATGGAGATATTCCTGAAGCTATAACCCATACCGAAATTCTCTAACCAGTACGCCGGAACACGCGTATCATTCACGTAGCTGAGATATCGCTTGCCCATGAACAGCGTATCAAAATGCAGATTAAAATCTCCGACAGAATAACTGAGCGAATTTTTATACATCAGCTTCGCATAATTAGGTTCCTGCTTCCCCTTGAGCTGATACGTCACGCCGCCAGATGTCAGGTTGTTTTCAAATTTCGAGCTGTTGTAACTGATGCTGTTGTAAATCGAAAAATGCCTAACCGGTACGATCGTAACGCTTCCGTCCACCCCATTCATATCCACATCTCCAACATTCTGGAATAGGGAATGCGCCGTCACGAGCGGACCGACAGAGATCGACTGCTGCCGGTTAGAAAAATCCGTATGATACAGATTGATGAGCCCCTGAACGTATTTCGTCTGAAGACGGTACCCGATTTCATACACCCAGTCCGTCTCGGGACGTAAGTTTTTCTTGAGCGTATTGAAATCAGCCTGGGTCTGGGCTCCCCAAGGGGTTGAGGTATTATAGCCACCTTGCGGATAAGCCTGCATGTTCTTTGAAATATCAAAGTAGAATTCGTTATGTGGAGCGAATTTCCAGTTTCCACTGAACTGAGGAAGCGCCGCCGCCTCAGCTGTCAGAGACCCAGAGGCAATCTGTGTCAACCCGGTATAACGGAAATCATTATTAGTGACGCGATCTGCCGCGTTAACCACCATGGTACGGAAACCGGCATGCAGCGTCAGGCTCGGCAGCACCTTGTAGGTATCCTGCATATGGAAGACATAGGTATTGGTATTGAAGGCCTCACCATAGCCGATCATGAATGGTGTTCCCCGATGTGCAACCTCATCATACGGCGTGCCATCTGGCGAGTCCGGCTCGTTATAATACTGCATCGAGGGGTTGTAGACCGAATTCTCATACCAGAATCCGGCATCGAATGTCTGCTTGCGAAGATGGTAGAGAAGGTCCGTCTGAAAACCCAGGCGTCGTGTGCTCATTGCCTGGTCCTGAGCTGCAAGAGGAGCGCCACTTGGTGAACTGACATAGGGACTGGTCCACCAAGCATCATACCGTTTACCTATGCCATAAAACGTCGTTCTGGACTCCAGATGCTGGGTCAGCTCGCTATCGAGACTCATCCCGCCCACATAGTAAGTGCTCGTCTCGATCCCGCGGTAATAGGCCGCGTTCTTGGGGTCAGATAGGTTTTGATATTTTGTTGGATAAATTCCATTCGCGGCGTTAAGCGCAGCAGCGTAATCAGGATAATAATAATCGGAGTCATATCCGACCGTTTTCAGCATCTGTAGCGAATTATCGAGATAGGAGGCCGCAGCTTCCTGTGACCAATCAAAATAGGTCTTGAATGTCGTATGGTTGCCTATGGGCTGCACCAGTTTGGTATTCACCATTTGCTGGAACTGTGAATCCCCCCCCAGCCACTTGTCTTCAGCTCGCCGGTCATAAGACACGTAGAATTTGGTACCACTCGGATTGAGCTTTCCACTGTCGAAACGCACAAACGTTCTGAAAGCATCATAACTTCCAAAAGTCTGGGAAATTCTGCCCCCCATCTTGTCCAGCGGGTCGTCGCTGTAGAACCGGACCGTACCACCTAAATTGCTGGTCGAAGGCGTATCGAGACTGCCCGCCCCTTGTGAAACATCCGTGCGGATAATGTTTTCATTACTGATCGTCCGGTTGACCGGCACACCATTATAGGATTCATAACCCTGACCACCGAGCGGAATTCCATCAACGGTAAATCCGAGCTGATCGCTGGTAAAACCATGCATGTAAAAGCTCTGGGACCACAGGTCGATCCCGAGTGGATCAGAAGAACTGAACTGCACGCCGGGAAGGTTTCCGACAGCCTTGAGCGGTGTTGTTCCTGGAACAAGATTCTGCATATCACGTCTGGAAACCGACTGCATCTGCCTTGTGGAGCCGGATCCTACAACACTGATCGTCTCTGATGCACTCTTCACGACGGGCGCATGTTTTTGGGCATGCGCTGTCTTCGCGCGGAGACTGGCAGCTTCAGGGCGTCTCATATCTGCTGCCCAGACTGAATTTTGGCCATACAACGCCAAAAACACCATCTGAGAAATTCCGATATATTTCCAGGATCTCGCTGACATGTGTCACACCCTCATTACAGCATCGTTCGAATCGTAGTTCATAACGTTCTGAATACGGAATATAGTGTGCACAACAGATCGGGTTTGAAAACAAAAAAATCACTGTATTGTTGTCAGCAGGAAACTCTTCCCACACTCATTTCTGAAAAAAGAAAGTTCCGCTTCCCCCTAGGTAAAAGAAAGCAGAACATTTGAGGGCCTCT
>NZ_BJMK01000022.1 GCF_006539125.1 Gluconobacter sphaericus NBRC 12467 | reverse complement strand
GCTCTGGAAGAGAAAGACATAAAGCCCCGTATTCCAGGACGGAGATCCCGCGGAAAGCCAACCAAATACGACAAACGGAAATACAAAAGACGCAATCGCATCGAGATTATGTTCGGAAGGCTCAAGGACTGGCGGCGGGTCGCAACACGCTACGACAGATGCCCGACCGCCTTCTTCTCAGCCGTCTGCCTCGCCGCAACCGTCATCTTCTGGCTATGAGTCCTGAGCCTAATATGATTTTCTGAAATTATGGAAGCTCTTCAGGATCGACCAAATTAAAGAATGTCTGTTGGTCAACAGTAAAATAGCGCGGATAAGATGGATCGCGTTCAAACAGCGGATCTGAACTCCAGCGTTCGAGCATAGTCTGAGTTTCCAAGAAAAAACGCGTTTCATGTTCAGGCTTATCATCAGTTCCACGAGACAGACTCTCGTGATGATAAGCAATCGTCTCTGCAGAAAAGATAATACGGTATCCAGCCCGACGAATTTTCAAACATAGATCAACATCATTGAAAGCGACTTTCAACGCTTCTTCATCGAAACCGCCGACCTCATCAAAAATAGTACGTCTTACCAGCATAAGCGCCGCCGTAACGGCTGTTACTTCGTGCGAAAGCATCGTGCGGCCAATATATCCATATTCTGATAGCGGATCACCCCGATGCACATGAGCTGCCACACCAGCCGGCCCCACAACTACACCGGCATGCTGAATCGTATCATTAGGGTAAAGCAGTTTGGCACCAACAGCTCCGACATCTTTAAATGCCTGAGCTTCTCCAACCATGCGCTGTAACCACTTTGGGTCCTCCACAAACACGTCGTTATTCATGAATACGACATAATCAGATCTAGTCTGAGCTACAGCGATATTGTTCAGTCGCGAAAAATTAAATGGTTCTTCTACCGTTATAACGGAAACATTTTTATGCTTCTGAATTTTTTTGATAAAATCAAGCGTCTCATCACGTACCGACCAATTATCGATTAAAACAATATTGTAGTTCTTATAAACTGTATGTTTGAGGATATTTTCGACGCAGGTAAGCGTCGTATCCAGCTGATCTTTAAAAGGAATGATAATAGTTACTGACGGATGGGTACGCGAGGTCCATTCTACACCATAAAGCGTCAGTCCGCGGATGGACGAAACCGTGGAGGCGATTTTCTGCCGCTTGAGATGATCGGCCACACATTTTACGCCGGCATTGATCGCGTAAGTTTTCTGGCTCACATCCACAGCTGTGGAATTGGGGGTTTTGCGCCAATGGTAAAGAATTTCAGGCACATGAAAAATTTCTGATGGACTAAGGATTTCCGTTGCTTTCAGTACGAAATCATGGTCCTGCGCTCCGTTATAATCGGAATTAAGATGCCCAATCTTCTGCATTGTCGCAGCATCTACCATCGTTAAATGACATATATAGTTGCAACCAAGAAGATAACGATAGTTGAAATCAGGTTTAAGATTGGGTTCCAGGTAATACCCAGCCTGATCGATTTTATCCTCATCCGAATAAAGAAGCTTGGCTCCGGTTTCGCGTGCCGCTCGAACCATGACTTCAATAGCGACATCTACCAAAAGATCATCATGATCAAAGAAGGCAACATACTGACCTTTGGCAGCATCCATGGCTACATTTGTAGCGCCAGCAATCCCTACATTCTTCTTCAGGGTAATACATTGGATGCGTGAATCACTTTTGGTAAAATTATTGATGATTTTCGTTATTTCGTGACTTTTACCCGCATCGTCAACGAGGATAAGCTCCCAATTCTGATAAGTCTGATCAAGAACAGATTGGACGGCTGCCTTGAAATCACCTTCAAGCGGGCGATAGACAGGGCAAAGAATTGAGACAAGCGGCGTGAATACGCTATTTTTTTCTTCATAAACGCGCTGTTCAACCATTCGTTTTCCCAGAAGAGTATAATATTTACGTGCCCATCGATCATAGTCTCCCAACGTATAGGAACGTTTGGGAACGAGATCACGAAGCTCCTGCCGGAGCTTCGCCATGCGCCTGTAAATTTCATCGAGTTCGTTGGTAACGTCGATAATCCGGCTTTCAAAAGCATCATCCGCAAAAGACGTTACTATTGGACAACCATCGAGCTCTATATCATCCGGCTGAGCCAAAACTTTGACTGTATGCTGACGACTTCCTCTTAATGCCTGCGGGATAGGAAACTCAAACCCGCAATTGGGATCACACCCCAAGACGGCAGCAACATCCCCACGATAACGGTTTGCGCGTATCTGTCCGATCCGAATACCATCGACGAGAATTGATAGCACTACACCACCGGTCTCTTCACCATCTCGCGACTTGCGCAGCACCCAACCGCGAAGTGCACCCTGTTTCACGCCGTCGACATGACTTTTATAAGAAGGCCTGAGATGGCCGGAAAATGTGATCGAGGTCACACCGTCGGATAAAAGTGGCAGAGCAGAACGGTCATCCAGACGCAATGACAGCGTATGTTTTTCACCGTTAAAGTAACTTGATGGTATTTGGAAACTGAAACCCAGGTTGGCGGTCGGTAGCGAAAGCATTGCCTGAATGTCTGCACGAGGCAAATCGGCAATCGCCATTCCGACTTCCTGCCCATCAATGATTATATGAATTTTTACAGGAGAAAATTTTTCCAAATTACATGTCGCCCACCCTCGGACGACACCATCTTCCAGACCGTCAAAATGTCCTTGGAACTGAACTAAAGCTGTTCGATTTTCTACCGCTTTAGACATTCTAACACATCCACCTTACAAAAATCACTCAAATAATCCCTAGCTGAAAATAAAGTATACTGCGAGAAATTTTCTATAAATAGAGATATTTATCTAATTTAAATAAAAAAGGAAAAGACGCCGCTATAAAATAATATTCAAGAAGGTAATTATATTAATTAAATATTATGGTTTGGGTATTATTCGCGGTAATTCATATCATTAATATATTGAATTGTGAAATATTTCTTTAAGTGAGTATATTATTTCTATTGATTATGTTTTTGGTAGAGCATTCTATTATCCGCAAAAGCAGACCAACCAAAACACACCCATTCTCAAGAGACTACATCCCCTGAAAATACAGGTTTTGATCTCCGCTACTATAGGAGAAATAATTCAGTCTTATCCTTATTTTACGATAAACGAAAACCCTGGTGGAGCTGAGGGGAATCGAACCCCTGACCTCCTCATTGCGAACGAGGCGCTCTCCCATCTGAGCTACAGCCCCACGGTAAAACAATAGTTCTCTTCTTCTCGCAGACTGTCAAGCAGCCCTGCACGCAAGACGTTGTTCTGTGCTATCGCTATGACTACAAGCGTTCCTCAATCGGCCTTTCGGCTACTCTTTCCGACATTCGACGAGGTTTTTATATGGTTGCCCTGCATTCCATTATCCTGATGCTGATCCAGGCTTTTGTATGGATTTTGCTGGCGTACTGCATCCTGTCGATGCTGCTGGGTTTCGGGATCCTGGATATCCGCAACCGGTTTTTCTACTCCATTTTCAACACGCTGGCCCGGATCGTAGAACCTGTCATGGCTCCGATCCGCAGCATCCTTCCCAACACGGGCGGCATGGATTTTGCGCCAATGGTCGTTCTGCTACTGATCCAGTTTCTGGTCCACCCGGCCGTCAACAGGATCTTCTTCATGCTCGCAACGCATAACAACTTCTGAAAACGGCCTATCTAAGGACGCGCCACACCTCTTCTAGCGCTTCAACCAACGTATCCCGCGTCTCCTGATGCAGCGTCTCATCCGAGCGCTGCATCCAAACCGACCATCCCGTTCCCGGCTGACGCTCCATTTTTACAGCCCAGTCCACTGGCAGACGGGACAAAACCCGCTCCATACGAGCTTCAGCCGTCAAGGGCTTGGCGTAATTATGACCCATCACGAATAACTTTCGTCTCTCGAACGACCTGGCGTTTCCAGATCAGGCCGTTCCCCCCACCGTCAGACCTGAAATCTTCAGGGTCGGCTGCCCAACACCCACCGGCACGCCCTGACCAGCCTTCCCACAGGTTCCAATGCCAGGATCCAGCGCCACATCGGACCCGATCATAGAGATCTGGTTCATCGCATCCGCCCCATTGCCGATCAACGTAGCCCCCTTGACCGGACGGATAATTTTTCCATCCTCAACCAGATAGGCTTCCGAAGCCGCAAACACGAATTTTCCCGACGTGATATCCACCTGGCCGCCGCCGAAATTAACGGCATAAAGCCCGCGCTTCATCGAACGAATCATCTCATCGGTGGTCGCATTTCCTTCCAGCATGAGCGTATTGGTCATGCGCGGCATAGGTGCGTGAGCATAGGACTCCCGGCGTCCGTTCCCGGTGGATTTCGTCCCCATCAGACGGGCATTCAACCGATCCTGAAGATAACCGGTCAAAATCCCGTCCTCGATCAGAACGGTCCGAGACGTCGGTGTTCCCTCATCATCAACACTCAACGAGCCGCGACGCTCTGGAAGCGTTCCATCATCGACCACAGTCACGCCTGAAGACGCCACACGTTTGCCGATCATCCCGGAAAAGGACGAGGTTCCCTTACGGTTGAAATCGCCCTCCAGCCCGTGCCCGACGGCCTCATGCAGCAGAATGCCCGGCCATCCCGGGCCAAGCACCACATCCATTTCTCCTGCGGGCGCCGGGGCAGCTTCCAGCGTAATAAGGGCCTGTTTCAGGGCCTGGTCGACTGCATCGCGCCACGTTTCTGGAGCCAGCAGCCGGTCCAGTTCATAGCGCCCCCCCAGACCACAGCTTCCGCTTTCGCGCTGACCGTCCTTTTCCACAACGACGGACACATTCATCCGCACCAACGGACGCAGATCCGCCACATCGCCGCCGGAGTCCGCGCGCCGCATGATCTGCACGGCCTGCCATTCAGAACTCAGTACAGCACTGACCTGCACCACCCGGGAATCCAGACTCCGCGCATAGGTATCGATCTCGCTCAGAACTGCTGCACGCGCTGCAAAATCCGTTCCTTCAAGCGGGCGGGAATCGCCATAAAGCCGCTGGTTCGTCGCCTGGGGTCCCGGCGCCATGATGCCGCTGCGTCCCTGCCGCACGGCACCCACCGTACTGACAGCCCGCTCCAGAGCATTCCGGCTGATATCGTCCGCATGCGCAAAAGCCGTCTCCGTTCCCAGAACGGCCCGCAGCCCGAACCCCGAAGACGTGTTGAAGCTCGCCGAACGGATCGTCCCGTCATCTAGGCTGATGCTTTCATTCTCCCGGTATTCAAGGAACAGCTCGCCGTCATCCACACCATCAAGCCCCCGATTGACGAGCGCCCGGGCATCGTCACGAGTCAACTTTGAATCAGGCCGGCCGAAAAAGAGGGCATCGGTCGTAGCAAGAGCGCCCAGAGCATCAGCTGCAACAGACATGAGAAATCTCCAGACAGAACAGACCGGCTTTTCCGGCAGACAGATTGAACACAGAGCGGATCACAACACGGGGCTTTTAAGAAAGGGCCTTTTCCAGCCGTTTCAAGGCCTCCTGCAGGATCTCTGGCTTTTTGCAAAACGCGAACCGAATCAGATTCTGCGGTGCGGCATCCCCCTGCGGGTCATAGAAAGCCGAAACCGGGATCGTCGCGACCCCCGCATGTTCCACCAGCCAGCGCGCGAATTCCACATCATTTCGCCCGGCTGCATGGCGAGAAATATCCGCAACGATGAAATAGCTCCCATCCGCGGGCAGCGTCTCGAAGCCCAGCCGGTGTAACCCGTCACGTAGCAGATCCCGCTGCGTTTTCATCTGCGTCGACAGCCCTTGGTAATAGCTGTCATCTTTGTTCAGCCCGTAAGCCACAGCCCGCTGAAGGTTCGGAGCTGTCGCAAACACCATCACCTGATGCGCTTTCGCCACCACCGAGGCCAGCGCCGCCGGTGCCGTCACATAGCCGACCTTCCATCCCGTCAGGGAGAAACTCTTGCCCGCACTCCCGATCCGCATGCACCGCTCGCGCATCCCCGGCAGCGTCATCAGCGGGAGGTGTTTCACGTGAAACGTCAGATGCTCGTAAACCTCGTCACAGATCGCATAGGCATCATGTTCCCGGACCAGTTCCGCAATCAGCTCAAGCTCCTCGCGGACAAACACCTTCCCGGACGGGTTCATCGGTGAATTGAGCATGATCGCCTTGGTCTTCGGACCAAACGCGGCCCGAAGCTCCGCCTCCGGCACGGACCAGTGCGGCGGCGCAAGCCGCACACAGCGCGGCACCGCCCCCAAAAGCTTCAGAGCCGGCAGATAGGTGTCATAAAGCGGCTCGATTACCACCACCTCATCTCCCGGCTCCACGACCGCCATCAGACACGCTGCCAGAGCTTCCGTCGCGCCAGACGTCACGACAACTTCCGTCGCAGGGTCGACCTCAAGCCCATAGAAACGCCGATTAGACGCCGCCACAGCCTCACGCAGTTCCGGCAGGCCAGTTAGCGGCGCATACTGGTTGCGCCCGTCGCGCAGCGCCTCCTCCGCAACCTGAATGATGTCCTGCGGCCCTTCCGTATCCGGAAACCCCTGCCCGAGATTGATCGCCCCATGCTTCACGGCAAGCTGTGACATAATCGTGAAGATGGTTGTCGGAAGGCTCGCAAGATACTGATTGGGCGTTTTCATCAACGGATTCCAGAACTGACGGAAAACAAAAAGCCCTGCACCATCGCAGGCTGAAGGAGAGCTGAAAAGCCTCTCGCACTCCCCTTTCGTTCCATAATGGAAATCCCGTCTTCCTGCTCCTCAGTCCAACTCCTGCGTTTTACGGCGCATGTCCCGCAACAGAAGCTGCCCCAGCCCCCGCAAAAGAGGATCGCATATCCCCAGGAAAGCGGGATGCCATTCCTGGGCACACCATCCGTCGTGACAGTGATCGAAAACGGGTTGTCGTCCACCATGAAAAGATCCTGCGGGACATAGAGCCGCAGCACGGGCATCGCCGCGAGCATAAGCCCCATTAGCCCAAGCGCGATCACGACAAATCCGCCAACAAACGCCAGCAGACTCCCCGCAGCCAGCCGCAGAAGAACCCAAAACAGACCAAAGGGATTCGACTGCTGCACACCAACGGACAGCTCATGCCTGATCGTAAAGCGTGCGGCGAGCCTGTCCGGCTTTCCCATCCTTTCTAGAAGGGCCAGTGCCGCCCTTTCCCCCAGCCGGGCCTGCGCCGCGACCTGAGCCCGCACTTCAGCGACAATCACATCCCGCTCACTCTCTGGCAGGCTGAGCAGTCCGCCCCGGAATTCGTGCAGGTAGCGTTCGACCGGCAGGGAAAGCAGATCGCTGTCTTTCAGGCCGTCCGGAGATAAGGAAGCAGGCATCAAGAGGATATTTCCCAAAAAGAGTCTCACTGCTCTCTTTACATGCAAGTTCCGGACCAGATCTGGAAAAGCCCGGTTCGCTTCCGAAATATTCAATCACAAATCCGCAGAATGGCGTAATTTCCCATACTCGACAGACGGGCATTTGTCGCTTAATCGTTTTGCAGCCGTTTACACGATGCAAGGCGACAGATCGATGGCCAAGAAAGCCCCCACTTCCACTACCGCGAAACCGAAGGCCGCTCCGGCGCGCCGTACCTCGAAGGCTGCAGCCCCCAAAACTGCTCCCGCAGCAACCGGCAAGCCGCCCGCCCCGAACCCGCAGGCCGTTGCCCGCGTCTTCGAGATGATCCAGGAGCACGCGGCGGAATTCGTCGATCTGCGCTTTACGGACCCCAAGGGCAAGTGGCACCACACGACCCAGACGGTTTCGACCATCGAAGACGATACCTTCGTTGAAGGCTTCATGTTCGATGGCTCTTCGATCCAGGGCTGGAAGGCCATCAACGAGTCCGACATGGTCCTGCTTCCGGATCCGGAAACGGCCGTCATGGACCCGTTCTCCGCCAAGCCGCAGCTGATCCTGTTCTGCGACATCATCGATCCGAAGACGGGCAACTTCTACAATCGCGACCCGCGCTCAACCGCCAAGCTCGCAGAAGCCTACCTCAAGGAGGCCGGCTTCGGTGACACGGCGTTCTTCGGTCCGGAAGCCGAGTTCTTCATCTTCGACAACGTGCAGTTCGGCACAGGCCCGAATTTCGGCATGTACCAGCTCGACAGCATCGAAGGCCCCGGCTCTTCCCTTAAGGCCTATCCGGAAGGCAACATGGGCCATCGCCCTGTCGTCAAGGGTGGCTACTTCCCGGTCCCACCCGTGGACAGCGAGAACGACCTGCGCGCCGAAATGCTCTCCACGATGGGCGAAATGGGTCTGCCGATCGAGAAGCATCACCACGAAGTCGCACAGTCGCAGCACGAGCTCGGCACGAAGTTCGACACGCTCGTGAAGTCAGCCGACTTCATGCAGATCTACAAGTACTGCGTGCACAACGTCGCCCATTCCTACGGCAAGACGGCCACGTTCATGCCGAAGCCGATCGCAGGCGACAACGGCTCGGGCATGCATGTCCACCAGTCCATCTGGAAGGACGGCAAGCCGACTTTCGCTGGCGACAAGTATGCCGACCTCTCTGAAGACGCGCTATTCTACATCGGTGGCATCATCAAACACGCGAAGGCCCTGAACGCCTTCACGAACCCGTCCACCAACTCTTACAAGCGCCTGATCCCGGGCTTCGAAGCCCCCGTGCTTCTGGCCTATTCCGCTGCGAACCGTTCGGCTTCGTGTCGTATCCCGCATGCGACAAACCCGAAGGCTAAGCGCGTTGAAGTCCGCTTCCCGGACCCGACCGCCAACCCATATCTCGCATTCGCCGCCATGCTGATGGCCGGCCTCGACGGCATCCGCAACAAGATCCACCCGGGCGATGCCATGGACAAGGATCTGTACGAGCTGCCCAAGGAAGAACTGGCTCAGATCCCGACAGTCTGCGGTTCGCTCCGTGAGGCTCTCGAAGCCCTTAAGGAAGACCACGCATTCCTTCTCGAAGGCGGCGTCTTCACCAAGGACCAGATCGAAAGCTACATCGACATCAAGTGGCCGGAAGTTTACAAGTTCGAACACACGCCGCATCCGGCAGAGTTCGAGATGTACTACTCGGTCTGATCCGGGTCAGAACATCGTCTCAACGGAAAGCCCGGCCTTCGTGCCGGGCTTTTCTGTTTTCACCCTACCACTTCAAAATGGCCCGATGATCCCTCCCGCCCTTCAGGCCTTCTCCTCCTCCGCCCTGCCCGTCCTCGACATCGCAGGCACGATCGTGTTCGCGATTTCCGGCGCGATCGAAGCCGCACGTGCACGCCTGACCATCGTGACGTTCATGTTCTTTGCCGCAATTACAGGTGTTGGCGGCGGAACGGTACGGGATCTACTGATTGGCGCGCCGGTCTTCTGGATGCACACCTCCGTCCCGATTACAGCCTGCCTGCTATCCGCCATTGCCGTCTGGTTTACCCCGACCCGCTTCTGGCCAGCCCGCGCAGTGGAATGGTTTGACGGTCTTGGGATCGCCGCCTATGGCGTCTTCGGCTCAGCCAAGGCGCTGGCTTACGGCATCCCGTTGATCCCAGCGGCTCTCATGGGGATCGTCAGTGCCTGCATGGGCGGCATTTTTCGGGATATGCTGGCAGGCGTGCCATCCATCATCATCCGGCCGGAGCTGTACATCACAGCCGTCGCCCTGGCGTCAGGAACCTATGTGTCCCTGACGGCGCTGGGTCTCAATACAAGTCTTGCGGCCATGATTGCCGTCGTGGCTGGCTTCAGCCTGCGCGCCGTAGCCCTCATCAAAGGACTAGGCCTGCCGCATTACAAACGATAGGCGGCAGGCGCGTTCAAACGCTTGTCAGGCGATAACGTCGAACCCGACATCTTCGACAACATGCTGTAACGCCACTGGCGTCACTTTGTGCTCATCGTACTGAATGACAGCGAGCCCCGGATCGAGCGTTACCTCCGCCGACGATACCCCCGGAACATTGGACAGCGCAGACTGCAGCTTTCCCGAACATCCGTTGCACGACATCCCGTCAACCTTGAACGTCACCATCGAAACCATAAGAGATTCTCCTGTTTTCAAAGGCTGCTCCGCAAAGCAGTCGATCCCCGAAATGGGGCATACTCCCGCAGAAATGAAAACCGTCTTTTCAGACTGCGTCCGCAGCATCGTCCAGCGGCTGGACTTTCATGATGTCGAGCTGCGCATCCAGTTTTCCAAGTGCTTCCCCCAGAGCCTTGAAATGAGGTGACGCCAGATGCGCCTCGAACCCGGTTTCCGAAGTCCAGACTTCGGAAACCACCAGTCGGCCAGTCTTTTCGATATCCCTGCTGACAACGTACTGGCGGCAGGCTTCTTCCTTGCGCGAAGACACGATACAGGCCGCAAAAGCGTGTTCTGCCGCTGCGGCATGGTCCGCCGCGACCGTGACAACAGCCGTGATGTGAACCGTCTGAATCATCAGGAACTTCCTCATCAAGAATGACACCTACCCGACCACGACCTTTCCGCAGACGAGCAGTGTTTCACGTGAAACCATACCGCACACCTTTGCGAGAAAGAACCCATACCGGGTATCCGATCCGAAAGAAGCAGACAGCAAAAAGGCGCCTTCCCGAAGGAAGACGCCTGTTTCCCAACATTAGACTGAAAAAAACCGTTCAGTCTTCCGCGTAGGTCGAAATATCCGGGCAGGAACAGACGAGGTTCCGGTCCCCCCAGGCATTGTCCAGACGTCCGACCGGCGACCAGTATTTCGACGTGTCCACACCACCGGGGAAGCATCCTTCCTCGCGGCTGTAGGACCGGTCCCATGTGCCCGCCAGATCCGCCGTGGTATGCGGCGCAAAGCGCAGCGGGCTGGCCTCCATCACCACATGCCCGGCTTCGACTTCGGCAATCTCCGCCCGAATGGCGATCATCGCATCGCAGAAGCGATCCAACTCGCCCTTCCCCTCGGATTCCGTCGGCTCGATCATGAACGTCCCCGCCACCGGGAAGCTGACGGTCGGTGCATGGAAGCCATGGTCGATCAGACGCTTGGCGATATCGTCCACCGTCACACCGACCGCATCCTTCAGCGGGCGCAGATCCACGATGCATTCATGCGCAGTAAAGCCATTCGTGCCGCGATACAGAACCGGGTAGTGCCCTTCCAGACGCGATGCGATGTAGTTCGCATTCAGGATCGCCATCGTCGTCGCCTGACGCAAGCCCTCGTCGCCCATCATCATGATATAAGCTGCGGAAATCGGCAGAATGGATGCCGATCCGAAAGGCGCAGCGGACACCGCAATGCCATGCTGTCCCGGCAGATACGGCGCAAGGTGCTTACCCACTCCGATCGGCCCCATGCCCGGACCGCCGCCGCCATGCGGAATGCAGAACGTCTTGTGCAGATTGAAATGCGAGACATCGGCGCCATACAGACCCGGACGCGCCAGACCGACCTGCGCATTGAGATTCGCACCATCCAGATAGACCTGACCGCCGGCTGCATGAACCAGCTCGCAGATCTCGACGATCCGCTCCTCGAACACACCATGTGTGGACGGATAGGTGATCATGATGGCCGCCACGCGCCCGTCATGCTGCGCGATCTTCGTCTTCAGATCTTCGACATCGACATTGCCGTTCTCATCGCAGGCCACGACGACAACCCGCATCCCGACCATCTGCGCCGAAGCCGGATTGGTCCCATGCGCAGACGCCGGAATCAGGCAGACGTCGCGGTTCTCGTCCCCACGCGCACGGTGATAGCCACGGATCGCCAGAAGCCCGGCATACTCACCTTGCGCGCCGGAATTCGGCTGAAGCGAGACAGCGTCATACCCCGAGATCGCACAGAGCGTACGCTCCAGATACGCGAACAGTTCGGCATAACCCTGAACCTGATCAGCAGGCGCGAACGGGTGAATCCGCGAGAATTCCGGCCATGTGATGGGGATCATCTCCGCCGTCGCATTGAGCTTCATCGTGCAGGAGCCCAGCGGAATCATCGTCCGATCCAGAGCCAGATCCTTGTCCGCCAGCGCACGCATATAACGCAGCAGATCCGTCTCGGAACGATGGGCATGGAACACAGGATGCGTCAACAGCGGCGCCTTCCGCGACAGCGCTTCCGGCAGCGCATCCGTCACATTCAGCGCGCGCTCGACAGCCGCCAACTCCACGCCCTCACCCGCGAACGCCGCCCAGACTGCGCGGATCGTTTCCGGCGTCGTGGTCTCGTCACAGGACACGCCAATTCGGCCATTCCCCGCATCACGCAGATTAATGCCAGCCTCTACGGCCCGCGCCAGGACCTGCGGTGCAGCAGCGCCAACCTGAACGGTGATGGTGTCGAAGAACACGTCCGTCTCGACGCTCGCGCCCAGAGCCTTCAGCCCGGCGGACAAGATCGCTGCCATCCGATGTGTGCGTGCGGCAATAGCCTTCAGCCCTTCCGGACCATGATAGACCGCATACATAGACGCGATGATCGCCAGCAGCGCCTGCGCAGTGCAGATATTGGACGTCGCCTTTTCGCGGCGGATATGCTGCTCACGCGTCTGAAGCGCCAGACGATAGGCCGGCTTGCCCGCACTGTCGCGCGACACACCAACCAGACGACCCGGCATGTGCCGCTTGAACGCATCGCGCGTCGCCATGAACCCCGCATGCGGGCCACCGGCCCCCATTGGCACGCCATAACGCTGCATCGAGCCAATCGCGATATCTGCGCCGAGCGCACCCGGACTTTCCAGCACCACCAAAGCCAGCGGATCGCAGGCCAGAGCCGCAATCGCACCCTTCTCATGCAGCGCCGCAATCACGCCGCGCAGATCCCGCACCTGCCCCGAAGAGCCCGGATAGGACAGCAGCGCACCAAACACGGAGGACGCATCCAGATCCGTCTCCGGATCACCGACCACGACATCCCAGCCCAGCGGCTCGGCGCGTGTGCGGATCACAGCAACCGTCTGCGGGTGCGTGTCAGCATCCACAAAGAATGCCGTCGCCTTGGACTTGCCCACGCGCTGCGCCAGCGCCATGGCTTCCGCACAGGCCGTGCCCTCGTCCAGCAGGGACGCGTTGGCAATATCCAGCCCTGTCAGATCTGCCACCAGCGTCTGGAAGTTCAGCAGCGCCTCAAGACGCCCCTGACTGATTTCGGGTTGATACGGCGTATAGGCCGTGTACCAGGCCGGATTTTCCAGAATGTTCCGCTGGATGACCGGCGGCAGAACCGTGTCGTAATAACCCTGCCCGATCATGGACGTCAGAACCTGATTGCGCGAGGCGATCTGCCGCAGACGCGCCAGCGCATCCTGCTCGGTCAGGGCCGCACCGATCCCGTGATCCCCGCGATCGAGAATGGCGGCCGGAATAGTCCGGGCGATCAGGTCATCGAGGCTGGACGCGCCAACGACACGCAGCATCTCTCCGATTTCGGAAGGACGCGGGCCGATATGGCGGGAACTGAAATCTTCGGTCTGGGCAGGCCACAAGGTCGTCACAGGCAAGTTCTCTGGCATTTTCATGAAAAGCGGAGGCAGGAATTTGGGGCGGGATGTAAAGAAAAACGGGGCCTGCCAGCGCAGACCCCGCAAACCTCAGAGGCTTTTGTACTGTTCGGCCGTCAGCAGGCCCTTGAGGTCGTCCGGGTTGGAAACCGTCATACGGAAGATCCAGCCCTCGCCTTCTGCGTCACGGCCGACCAGCGTCGGATCATCGGACAGCGCCTCGTTGAAGCCCGCCAACGTACCCGCAACCGGCGCATAGATGTCGGACGCCGCCTTCACGGACTCGACAACCGCAGCCGCATCGCCAGCGGCAACGTCCGTGCCCTCGTCCTTGGCCTCAACAAACACCAACTCGCCCAGCTCTTCAGAGGCATGTGCGGTAATACCGACAGTCGCCTGCTCGCCATCGACGCGGATCCATTCATGGGACTTCGTATAATAAGTCGTCATTGCTGCTTTTTCCTGATCTAAAATTCGACTGTAAGTTCAGCGCTTGAAGCCGGGTGCCACGAACGGCATCGCCCGCACATGCAGTGGCACATACTTGCCCCGCAGTTCCGCAAAAACGGGTGTGTCCAGCGCGGTATATTCCGACGCGACATAACCCATCGCAACAGGAGCCTTCACGCTCGGGCCAAACGCCCCGGACGTGACCATCCCGATTTCCTTCTGCCCCTCGGCATCGGCAAAGAGCTTCGCCCCCGCCCGCACCGGAGCGCGACCTTCCACCAGCAGACCCACGCGCTTGCGCGATACGCCATCACACGTCTGCTTCAGCACGACTTCCGCCCCCGGATAGCCACCCTCGCGCGCACCGCCTTCACGACGCGCCTTCTGGATCGCCCAGCCCAGCGAGGCTTCAACCGGGGTGGTCGTGACGTCAATGTCATTGCCATACAGGCACAACCCGGCCTCAAGACGCAGCGAGTCCCGCGCACCCAGACCAATCGGCAACACATCCGGCTGCGCCAGAATCGCACGCGCGACCTTCTCGGAATCCGCGCCCGCACAGCCGATCTCGAACCCGTCCTCGCCCGTATAGCCGGACCGCGACACCGTCACCTTCACTGGCCCAGTCGCAGTGGCCAGCTCTGTCTCGATCACATCCATGAAGCGCATGTCCTTCACGGCCGGGCAAAGCGGCGCCAGAGCCGCTTCCGCAGCCGGCCCCTGAAGCGCCATAAGCCCACGATCAAACTGGCGCGTCACAACACACCGATCAGACAGCGCCTTCTCGATCCGGTCCGCGTCCTGAACCTTGCAACCCGCGTTCACGACCACCAGAAGATCATGGCCCATATTGGCGACCATCAGATCGTCCAGAATGCCACCCTCTTCATTGGTCAGCAGTCCATAACGCTGACGCCCGGCGGCAAGGCCGACATAATCCGCGGGGACCAGCGTCTCCAGAGCCGCAGCAGCCTCCTTCACGTCGCCGCTTTTCGCAGCAATGCGGATCTGCCCCATATGAGACACGTCGAACAGACCGACCTTCTCACGCGTATGCAGATGCTCCGCCATCAGCCCCGCAGGGAACTGGATCGGCATTTCAAAGCCTGCGAACGGCACCATCTTCGCGCCAAGTTCCAGATTCAGATCATAAAGGGGAGTACGCTGGAGGGAATCGCTCATACGAAAAAGCCCGGTCCATTCTATCTCAAGACGTGAAGATGCAGACGCCCCCGGCTCCACGCAGAACGCGGCCGGAAACACGTCGCCCCTTCTGTCCTTTCGCCTGAGATCGCTATCCCGTCGGCGGATGCGTCACGCGCACCTCTCTCCAGAATGTCCTGACCGCCTCGGTCCTTTAGCCTGAGAGTTTCCGGGGCGGTTGCTCCTTCGGCGCCAGCCTTTTCGGCTGGTCTCTCCCGTGTCGGTCCTCCCAATCCTGCCAGTTTCCGAAAAACTCCGCAATCGTTACGATCGCTCCCGCGTTGTGTCCCGAGACCTTAAATGCACAAAGGAGAACTCCATGGCTGGCGAACTGACGGTCATTGCCGAATTCGAGACCACACCGGCAACCTACGACAGGTTTCTCAAGGTCTGCACCTATGACAGCGAACGCTCCGTCGCCGACGAATCCGGCTGCCACAGCTTCACGGTCCTCTCCTCCGAAACGGAAGCCGATACCGTTATTCTGATGGAAGTCTATACCGACCATGCGGCCTTCGAAGAGCATCTCAGGACCCCACATTTCGAGGTCTTCTCAAACGCTGTAAAAGAACTGGACATCAAGGAACGCAGCGTCCGCTTCCTGAAGAAAAGGGCTCCCTGAGCAATGCATCTTTCAAACACAAAACGCCTCCTCGCCATCACACTCCTGTGCGGCACGGTTTCCGCCTGTGCTTCACACCCGCAGCACAACCCCCGCCAGCGCCTAATCGGGATCCCCAACCCTGCCAGCGTCTATTGCACGCAGCAGGGCGGCCGACACGGCGACGTCCGGACGCGCGGCGGCGAAACCGGTACCTGCACTTTCCCCCCAAACCAGATCTGCGACGAGTGGACGCTCTACCGCGAACACCGCTGCGTCGCTCCCCTGGCCAAGATGAAGCCCTGATTTTCCAGCCCGGTCAGGCCCGAACAGGGCCGCCGGGTTTTTAATAATCCATATACATAACATGTTATGTATTCTATCCACACAATACCCGGAATCCGCATGACGACCCCTTCCCCGCTAAGTGCCCTGACCACGCGTAACACCAGGCTCTTCACGCTCCTGCTGGAACGCGAACTCAAAAAGACAGGCCTACGGATCGGTCAGCTTCCTGTGCTTCAGGCTTTGCAGGACGGGAAAACCCTCAATCAGAAAGCGCTCGCGGATTTTGCAGATATCGAACAGCCGGGCATGACGACGCTTCTCGTCCGGATGGAACGCGACGGCCTGATCCAGCGCGAACCAGACCCGACAGACCGCCGCAGCACACTGGTCACACTGACATCGGACGGACAGCGGAAAAGCCGGAATATCGTTCCTGTTATGGAACATTTAACCGACATAGCACTCAAGGGGTTTACACCCCTCGAACGCAATATTCTCGTAACACTTCTGGAACGGATCAACAGCAGTCTGAAAGAGCAGCTGTAGTCACCTGCCCCTTCAGTCAAAGAGGCAGGCGCACGATCATTTTCCGGTTTTGGGAAGATGCTCGGCAATATAGGGCGGCAGGTTAAACGAGCCGACATGGATTTCCGGCGTCCAGTAGCGCGTCGTGCCCACAATCTTCGCAGCGTCAGCACGGACACGGATCTGCTCGACCGTCTGCGTGTTCGGTGCCTGCCCCTTGGAGGCCACACCCAGCGTCATGAACCCACCGACATAGGTCGGAACAGCGGCCACATACGCCCCCACATGCGGGAAGAACTTCGCACGGCGCAGACTCGTCTCATGCAGTTCATCCGCCTGCATGAACGGCACGCCGCACTGGTTCACGATCAGCCCTTCAGCCGACAGGATACGTGCGCAGTTGCTGTAGAACTCGTCCGTAAACAGCACTTCGCCCACACCAATCGGGTCAGTGCTATCGACGATGATCACATCGAACGAACCGTCAGCCGCCTTCAGGACGTAATCGATGCCGTCGCCAACGATAACTTCGGCCCGCGGATCGTTCCAAGCATCACCGGCAATCTTCGGAAGATACTGTTTGGACAGTTCGATCACCGCGCCGTCGATCTCGACCATGACAGCCTTTTCGACCGTCTCATGCTGCAACACGCGACGCAGAACGCCACCATCACCCGCACCGATGATCAACACACGCTTTGCACAGGGATGCGCCAGAAGCGGCACATGCGTCAGCATTTCCTGATAGACGAACTCATCACGCTCGGTGATCTGGATGACACCATCCAGCACCAGCACGCGGCCGTGGCTGGAGCTTTCAAACACCACCACATCCTGGAAGTCGGATTTTACCCGTGCGAGCTCACGCGTAACGAGAAAGCGCTGTCCCCAGTCCGGGTACAGGGTCTCGTTGAGCCATGTTTCAGCCATGGATCATCGTTTCCTTGTCGGATTGTATTGAAAAAGGGCCGGTTTCATCCGGCCCTTTGGTCAGTTCAGGCTGCCTTGACGGCCTTGTCCTGCACGCGGCCACGCCGTACGGCATCGACCTCGATCCGGCCGGCCTGGAACAGGCGCTGCATCACCGGAATCGACAGGTTCGGATCACATGCACCGCACATGAACACGTCCACGGCTGCATAATTCCGTTCCGGCCACGTATGGATCGAGATATGGCTCTCCGCCAGAACGATCACGCCAGACACACCGCCATTGGGCGTAAAGTGATGGAAATGGCTGTGCAGGATCGTGGCACCTGCCGCTACAGCAGCTTCGCACAGCGTCTCGTCGATCCGCAGCGGATCATCGAGATTCCGGGCATCCCAGAAGTCGATCAGCAGATGATTGCCAGCATAACGCTCGCCATCCCGCTCAATAAAGTAATCCTTGCGCTCCTCCTCAACGAGGTGAGCTGCGCTGTTCTGGATATCTCTCGGGAGTTCCGATACCATCCCCAGTTGAGCAAGTGCGTTCATCACGTACCCCCAAACCAGTAGACAGCCTGTTGGGCAAAATTGCCCCCTTGGGCCAAGAAGCGCGCTAGTTAGCGGCCCCTCCCCCCTGATGCAAGCACTTTATGAAGTAATTCCCCAATATGTCACATATCTTTCCCGCCCCATGTCCTCACTGCATAAGAAACGGATTTTCCCTTTCCTGCACACAGAGCTGAAACGCGGAACTGTCCTGAACCCAACACCCCATACATAGTTCGGGCGCCGGATCTCCAGGAAACGAATCCCGGAGATCCCGACGCCCGACAAGAAGCTGAAGCTTCCCGGTCCCGAGAGGCCGAATCCGGCCCCTCTGATCCGCCTGATCAGTTCTTGGTCTTGTCGACCAGCTTGCCCTTGGCAATCCATGGCATCATCGCCCGCAGCTTCTCACCGGTCTTTTCAATCTGGTGAGCATCGTTGCGGGCGCGGATGGCCTTGAAGCCAACGCCACCGGACTGGTTCTCAAGGATGAAGTTGCGAACGAACGTGCCGTCCTGAATGTCCGTCAGGACGCGCTTCATCTCGGCTTTGGTTTCCGGCGTGATGATACGCGGACCCGTCACGTACTCACCATACTCTGCAGTGTTGGAGATGGAGTAGTTCATGTTGGAGATGCCGCCTTCGTAGATCAGATCCACGATCAGCTTCATCTCGTGCAGGCACTCGAAATAGGCCATTTCCGGCGCATATCCGCCTTCAACCAGCGTCTCGAAACCGGCGCGGATCAGGTCCACAACGCCACCACACAGGACAGCCTGCTCACCGAACAGATCGGTTTCGACTTCTTCCTTGAAGGTCGTCTCGATGATGCCTGCACGGCCGCCACCATTGGCGCTGGCATAGGACAGGGCGATTTCGAGCGCATTGCCCGAAGCGTTCTGTGCCACGGCCACGAGGGACGGAACGCCACCGCCACGCTGGTATTCAGAGCGGACCGTGTGGCCCGGACCCTTCGGCGCGATCAGGAACACGTCCAGATCCGGACGGGCTTCGATGATGCGGAAGTGGATGGACAGACCATGCGCGAACGCGAGGGCCGCACCCTGCTTCAGGTTCTTCTCAAGGCTGTCCTTGTACAGGGCACCCTGGCCTTCATCCGGCGTCAGAACCATAACCACATCGGCCCACGCAGCTGCGTCTTCCGGGGACATGACCTTGAAACCGGCCTCTTCAGCCTTCTTGACGGCAGAAGACGTCGGACGCAGGCCGATGACGATGTCCGTCAGGCCGCTATCCTTGAGGTTGTTGGCATGAGCGTGACCCTGGCTGCCATAGCCGATGATCGCGACTTTCTTGCTCTTGATCAGATTCAGATCGGCATCACGATCATAATATACCCGCATCAGACAGACTCCTTGTTAAGATGAAAGACAGAAGGACCGCGCCCGATGGCAGCAATCCCGGTACGCGAAACCTCGGCCAGACCAAGGGGGCGCATCAACTCGATGAATGCGTCGATCTTCTCAGGAGACCCCGTCAGCTCGAACACGAAACTCGTGGCCGTCGTATCCACGGGCCGCGCACGGAACGAATCCGCAATGCGCAGGGCCTCCGTCCGGCGGTCACCGGACGAGACGATCTTCACCAGCGCAAGCTCACGGCCCACATAGGGACCTTCTTCCGTCAGGTCACAGACATCATGCACCGGGATCAGGCGCTTGAGCTGCGCCTTGATCTGCCGGATCACCATCGGCGTGCCCGACGTCAGAACGGTGATGCGCGAGAGCTTCTGCTCCGCATCCACCAGCGCCACCGTCAGGCTCTCGATGTTGTAGCCGCGGCCGGAAAACAGGCCTACCACACGAGCCAGCGCGCCACTCTCGTCCTCGATCAGGACCGAGATGACCGAATGTTGGATAGTCTCCGTCATCAGACCAGCATCTTCCCTTCTTCGGTCAGTCCCGCCGCTTCGGAATCCTGTTCCGGACCCAGCAGCATCTGGTTATGCGCCGCACCCGACGGGATCATCGGATAACAGTTCTCGCCTTCCGCCACACAGATATCGGCCACGACCGGCCCGTCATGCTCCAGCATCCGGCGGATCACGTCATCCAGTTCACCCACATGCGTTGCCCGCATTCCGGTGGCATGGAAGGCTTCAGCCAGCTTCACGAAGTCCGGCAGCGCCTCGCTATAGGACTGCGAATAGCGCGACCCGTGAAGCAATTCCTGCCACTGACGAACCATGCCCATATAGTGGTTGTTCAGGATGAAGATCTTCACCGGCAGGCGATACTGCGCGATCGTCCCCAGCTCCTGGATGTTCATGAGCGTGGATGCCTCACCGGCGATATCGATCACCAGCGCATCCGGATGCGCCACCTGTGCGCCCACGGCAGCCGGCAGACCATAGCCCATCGTCCCCAGACCACCGGATGTCAGCCACCGGTTCGGCTTGTCGAACTGGAAGTGCTGGGCCGCCCACATCTGGTGCTGCCCAACTTCGGTGGACACGAACGTATCGCGGCCCGTTTCCTTCGCCAGCTCATACAGACGACGAACCGCATGCTGCGGACGGATGACGGCAGACGGCGTCATATCCTGCGTGAAGCCGAAGCCATCCACACTCCGCCAGGACGCAATCTGGTTCCACCAGGTCGACAGATCCGGCGCAGGCGTATCACCCCAGGCTTCCAGCAGCGCTTCGAGCGTATCACGCACATCGCCTTCGATCCGCACATCCACCGGCACGATCTTGTCGATCTGGCTCGGATCGATATCAGCATGAACCTTGAACGAATTGGGCGAGAACGCATCCACACGCCCCGTCACACGGTCATCGAAGCGCGATCCCAGAGCGATCAGCAGATCACAGCCATGCGTGGCCATGTTTGCCTCAACCGAACCGTGCATGCCCAGCATACCCAGAAACTGCGGATCGGGAGACGGAAACGCCCCCAGCCCCATCAGCGTGGACGTCACCGGGAAACCGGTCTTGCGCGCCAGACGACGCAGCAGGTCCGACGCTTCCGGCCCTGAATTGATGATACCCCCGCCCGTATAGAAGAGCGGGCGCTTCGCCGTCTTCATGGCTTCGAGGGTCCGGGCGATCGCCTCCGCATCCGGACCGCCCTGATGACGCAGCCGCTGGAGGCGCGACAGTGCCGGCTTCGTCAGCGGCGCCTTGCCGACCGTGATGTCCTTGGGCAGATCCACCAGAACCGGCCCCGGACGGCCCGACCGCGCAACCTCGAACGCCTCACGCACGGTCTGTGCCAGCGTGCCCGGCTCGCGCACGAGATAGTTATGCTTGGTCGCAGGCCGCGTGATGCCCGTCGTGTCGGCTTCCTGAAACGCATCATTGCCGATCAGCTTGGTCGGCACCTGCCCCGACAGGCAGACGAGCGGAATGGAATCCATCAGCGCATCCACCAGCCCGGTCACGGCATTCGTCGCACCAGGCCCCGACGTCACCAGCACCACACCAACCTTGCCCGTCGAACGCGCATAGGCTTCGGCTGCATGAACGGCCGCCTGCTCATGGCGGACAAGCACATGGCGAATACGGTCCTGCTTGAAGAGAGCATCGTAAATCGGAAGGACAGCCCCACCCGGATATCCGAATATGACCTCCACACCCTCTTCATCGAGAACGCGCAGAAGCACTTCCGCGCCATTCAGCGCCTCGTTGCCTGTTCCTGCGTCTCTTTCAGCAGCCGTCACCGTTTCCTCCCAAGGTATGAGCCGCCGGATTTAGGACGACAACGCGGCGGCGTCAACTCGATCTGATATAAAGTTCTCTATTTTTTCATAATCACTTTTCGAATCTTGCGCAAAGTAGGTATATCTACGCAACGAAATCATCGCATCATCCCCTTTCCCCAGCGCATGATGCCGAAACCATGTCGCCTGTCTCCGCGTATAGCGCCCGATGGCAAGGACCGCGGATTTCCGCGCTTCCTCAAGCGATACCTCTCCCCGCAGAACGGCAGCCAGTTCCGGCACCCCATGTGCACGCATCGCAGGCAGAACCGGATCGAGGCCCCGCTCCAACAGAGTGGACACTTCTTCAAGAGCCCCGGCCTCCAACATCTGCCCGAATCTGAAATCGATCGCCCGGCGCAATCCCTCCCGCTCGGGATCAAGCTGCACGGACACAAACCGGCATGGAGCGGGCGGCAAACCCGGCTGAGACCGCCACCAGGCCAGCCCGTGCCCCGTCCCCGTCCAGACTTCCCAGGCCCGCGAAATCCGCTGCGTATCGTTCGGACGCAGACCAGACGCCGTTTCAGGATCAACCTGCATCAGACGCCCATGAAGCGCCTCCGACCCGACCTCTTCCGCCAGCCCCCGCGCTTCGGTCCGCGCAGCGTCTCCGGGATCCGGCACCTCCACCAGACCATCCGTCAGTGCCCGCAGATACATCCCCGTCCCACCACACAGGATCGGCATACGCCCCACGGCCCACGCCTCGTCCATTTCCCGCAAGGCTTCTGACCGCCACCAGGCCACACTTCCCGGCACAGCCGCATCCAGAACCCCGTAAAGCCGGTGCGGGGCGGCAGCCTCATCCGCGTCATCAGGACGGGCCGTCAGAATCCGCAAATCGCGGTAAACCTGCATGGAATCCGCGTTGATGATTGTACCGTTAAAGCGTCGAGCAAGGTCGAGCGCCAGTGCTGACTTGCCGGAGCACGTCGGTCCAGCCACAATGATCGCAGTTTTTATTGTCTTCGGGGCGTTCATTCTCCCCTCCTGCCACACGTGCCGGACCGTTACGAGATCTCATGTCCCTTCCTGCCGTCCTGACCCTCATCGCCGACCGGAAATCCGGTCCCCTCAAACCCGAGGCCATCGACATGGCCCGCGGACTCGTCAAGGGCAACGCGCCCATCGTCCTGTCTCCGGGCGAAGCGGTCGACATTCCCTGCCCCCCACCACGCCCCGGATCGGCCAACATCACCACGATCCGCGCAACGCTCGCACCCTACCGTGTCGATGCGCTGCTTCTCAAAACACGCGGTCGCCGCCGGGCCGTTCTCGTCGCGGACATGGACAGCACCATCGTCACCGGCGAAACGCTCGACGAACTAGCGGACCTTCTGGGCTGCGGTGAAGACGTCGCGGCCATCACCCGCGCCTCCATGAACGGCGAACTCGATTTCGAAACCGCGCTTGAACAGCGCGTGGCCCTTCTTGCCGGAAAACCCGCTTCGGTTCTTGAACAGGTCTGGGAGTCCGTCACCCTGACGGAAGGGGCGCGCGAACTCGTGCAGACCATGCGCAAGCATAATGGCCGCACGGCGCTGGTCTCGGGCGGCTTTACATGGTTCACCCAGCGCGTCGCCGAGCTTTGCGGATTCGACGAGAATTACGGCAATGAACTGGAAATCGCAGACGGCAAAATTACCGGCCGTCTCGCTGGCCCGATCCTCGGCCCCGACGCCAAGCGCGACCATCTCGAACGCCTGACCTCCGAGCGCGGCGTACAACTTCGCGCGGCCCTGACAACCGGCGACGGCGCCAACGACATTCCCATGCTCGCCAGCGCGGGACTTGGTCTGGCCTTCCACGCCAAACCCAATGTCCGCCGCATCATTCCCACCCAGATCAACTTCGCCAACCTGCGCGCGCATCTTTTCGCACAGGGCTACCATGCAAAGGATTTCGTCACGGACTGACCGGACCTCAAACCCTGACGACAAGTGAAATCCGCCGGTTTCTCAAACCCCGGCGGATTTTTCTCGATCAGTATCCCCAGGTATAGGGAGGCACATTGGAGTAGGATGGCACGGCGTAGCCGGGAGCATAGCCCGGCGCATAACCATACCCGCCGCCATACCCATAAGGCGAGGCCTCGATCGCCATACCGGTCGCGACGCCAAGACCGACACCAAGGCCCCAGCCGCCCCAGCCCCAGCCGCCGCCCCAACCCGGCATTCCCCAGCCATAGCCAAACCAGCCTGGTCCACCCCAGCCGTTCCAACCACCCCAGCCCGGATAGCCCCAGCCGCCAAAGCGCGGACCACCCCATCCTCCGCCCCAGCCGCCGCCACGGAACCCCCATCCGGGACGGCTACCGCCATAGCCACCTCCGCTCCAGCCTCCACGATATCCACCCCCACCGGGCGGGCCGCGAAACCCGCCGCCACCGCCCGGACCACCATGAAAACCGCCCCCCATACCGCCGGGTCCCATGCCACCACCGTGAAAGCCCCCGCCGGGCCCTCCGCCACCGCCATGAAAACCTCCGCCGCCCGGGCCACCCCCATGCTGGGCAAAAGCGGGAACGGAAATCGTGGATGCCAGCAAGGCCAGCATCAGTGCGGCGGCCGGTCTGTTTGTGAAGGTCATGGCAAGTCTCCTGCGGGAAAGCCCGATCATGTTTTCCATATCGGCATTACCAGATCGTGTAGGAAGAGGGCCTTTCCATGACGAAACAACTTGTTTCACGTGAAACACTTCCGTCACCTTCGCCGACGATGCGCGCCCAGATGACCGCCCAGGCTTTCCAACGCCAGACGAAGCTCCTCGTCCTCGATATCCGGCACTTCGATCTGCAACGGTTTCGGGCGCTTCGGCGTGGGCCGTTCGAACGCCACCAGATCCTGAACAATCTTCAGACGCTCGATCCCATATTCGCCCCGCAGCCCACAGGCCACATTGATGCGCTCGATGATCTGTGGCGCCAGATGCTGAAGCTCCATGGCGATCGGCCCCGCACAGGCCAGAGTCAGCGTTCCTGCCGACAGACGGCGCGGTTCGGTCTGTTTGGACAGTCGCGGACCGACAAAATCCGCCCAGTCCATCATCAGACGCGCCAGAACCGGCGGCTTCTTCTTGAAGACAGGCTGTGTCAGTGCCTGCACGAAAGAGCCGATCTGCTTCGTGCCCGAACGGCGCGGCGTCCAGTTGCGATCAGGCGCGGGAACCCAGCCATCAGGCTCCTGCGCTGGTTTCTTTCGGGCCGTATTTCGTAACGGGCGCTTGTCCGAACCGCGATCCTTCGTCATATCCGTTCCCGTGACTCCTGATGCATCCGCCCTTCTGCGCTGGTACGACCACCACCGCCGCGCCCTTCCCTGGCGCAGCCTGCCCGGCCAGCGCCCGGATCCGTACGCCGTCTGGCTGAGCGAAATCATGCTCCAGCAAACGACCGTCAAAGCCGTCATATCCTATTACGAGCGCTTTCTCACGCATTACCCTACAGTCCAGGACCTCGCGGCGGCTCCGCTCGAAGACGTCCTGCACCTCTGGGCCGGCCTCGGCTACTATGCCCGTGCCCGCAATCTCCATGCATGTGCGAAACGCGTCTCCGAACGCGGCGGTTTCCCAAACACGGTCGAAGAGCTGCTGACACTCCCCGGAATTGGCGCCTATACAGCCCGCGCCATCGCCGCCATCGCCTTTGGACGCCCCGTTGTCCCCGTTGACGGCAATGTCGAACGCATCACGGCCCGCCTCAACGCAACCGAAGAACCGCTCCCGGCTGCACGCCCCCTTCTAGCAAAACAGGCCGCACTCCTGAACGCTGATCCGGACGCACAAAGCCGCCCGTCCGACTTCGCTCAGGCTCTGTTCGACCTCGGCGCAACGATCTGCACCCCCCGCAATCCCACCTGCCTGACCTGCCCCTGGCAAACCTCCTGCATCGCCCATGCCCGCGGAATCGCGGCTCAGCTCCCGGCTAAACAACCAAAACAGACACGCCCGACCCGCTACGGCATACATTTCCTCCTGCACGATTCCAACGGACAGGCCCTGCTGCGAACCCGCCCTCCCACCGGCCTTCTGGGCGGCATGGACGAACTTCCCGGAACGGACTGGCGCAGTGCACCTTGGAGCGAAGACGAAGCCCTCACCCATGCGCCCTGCCTGACCGACTGGACCCACAGAGGCGAAATCCGCCACGTCTTCACTCACTTCACCCTGTATCTTACGGTCTATGAGGCTTACCTTCCACAGAGCCATAATGCAGGGATCGATTCCTCTTTCGGCACGTTCCGTTCAACGACGCGCGCTGCCCTGCCCGGCGTCATGAAGAAATGCCTGGCCCTCACCAAGCAGACTCCGGAGACACGATGACTGAAACACCCCCGACACTGCGCCTGTGGTTCATGGACTGGCATGGCTGGATGCTCGACCACGATCCACTGAAAGATGCTCCAACCCGTACCCCTTTCCAGCCAGGCCGCCTCCCGGGGCTCTGCGCCCTTGTCCCGGAAGCCTTTCAGTTCCCCTGCCGCCCGTTCATGGAAAAACGCGTGTCCATGCCCCAAGCTTTCCCGGAAATCGAAATACAGGAACTGCCCCATAACCGAGTCGCATTCTTCCTGCCTGAACATGAGACCTACCTGATCAGTGTTCCTTTCGGTGCCGGCCTCGTGGATTACTATTCCCCGCACCAAAATGAGTGGGAAACCTTTCTTCCCCTGACGCTGGAAATGCTGCGCGGACTCTCCTTGCTCGTAACGCCCGATGCACTGAAGCTGGAAGACGACACCGGCGAAGATCTACCGACTCCGCCCGTGCACGACCAGATGACCCTCCGGTTCGGCGAGAGGAGCCTTCCCCTGTTCCTGAACACCGATGCCCTGACCCAGATCAGCCAGATCATGCCCGGCACGAGCGCTTCCATCGAACTGACATGGCAGATCGACACCGCCCCGACACTTGTCACCGTACACCATCAAACGGCCCCGACGCCGGCCCTGGAAACACTGTAGAGCCAGAGACACAGCCAGTGCCGGAAGAATCGGCCAGGACATCTCGACGCTATTTCCAGCCTGAAATACCGGAACCAGACCATTGTGGTCCTCATCCGTTTCACAGAAGACTTCCAACTGTATTCAATCCCTCCCATGAATAAGGATTTTTTCAATTAATTTTAATATTTGATCGATATCCTTCACAGACGGGATTTTTGTTCTAAACATTCCTGTGTCTGGATCAGATAGGTATTTCGTACAAAGCCGGTCTATTTTCCGGCTGTCATGGGAAGATATGTCATCTAGAGATTTTTTTCTGGCCGTTTCTGGATTTCATCATACCGGAACGGGCCGTTCTTTCTGTTATACTGCCCATTGTTTAGCGACAGAAAGTCGCACACCTGAAGTTTTCGGTTTTTCTAATGGGCCTGATTGCACGTCACCTTTCAGCGTCCTGCTCCAGACACCTGCACCCGAACTCCGAATGGCCTCATACGCTTTTCACGGACAGGTCCAGATTTCTTCCCAACCCCACTGTTGTCCCAATGGCTACGCGGTCCTTCCGGATACCCGTGACCTGTCACCTGCCATTTTCGGTCAGATGACTGCATGGTCCTGTTAAGTAAGTCAGATCATCCAGTCATCTGACCGTCCCTATGGCTCCTGAGGTACTGAAATCATGACTTATACTGTCGGACATTATCTTGCCGAACGACTGACACAGATCGGCCTGAAGCATCATTTCGCCGTTGCCGGCGACTACAACCTCGTTCTGCTCGACCAGCTGATCGAACAGGGCGGCACGAAGCAAATTTATGACTGCAACGAACTGAACTGCAGCTTTGCAGCCGAAGGCTACGCCCGCGCCAACGGTGCCGCCGCAGCCGTAGTCACCTTCAGCGTCGGCGCCATCTCCGCCATGAACGGTCTCGGCGGCGCCTATGCCGAAAACCTGCCGATCCTCGTGATTTCAGGTGCTCCGAACTCCAACGATCACGGTTCGGGCCACATCTTGCACCACACGATCGGCGGCACGGAATACAGCTACCAGATGGAAATGGCGAAGCACGTCACCTGTGCTGCCGAAAGCATTACATCTGCTGAAGTCGCTCCGGACAAAATCGACCACGTCATCCGCACGATGCTGCGCGAGAAGAAGCCGGCCTATCTTGAAATCGCCTGCAACATCTCAGCCGCACCCTGCGTCCGTCCGGGTCCGGTCTCGTCCCTGCACGCCCATCCGCGTCCGGACGAAGCCAGCCTGAAGGCCGCTCTGGACGAGAGCCTGAGCTTCCTCAACAAGGCCAACAAGGTCGCCATCCTGGTTGGTACCAAGCTGCGCGCAGCCGAAGCCCTCAAAGAGACGGTCGAACTGGCTGACAAGCTCGGTTGCCCCGTCACCGTCATGGCCGCCGCAAAAAGCTACTTTCCCGAGACGCACCCCGGCTTCCGCGGCGTTTACTGGGGTTCTGTCAGCAGCCCTGGAGCACAGGAAATCATCGAAGGCGCCGACGCCGTGATTTCGCTAGCTCCAGTCTGGAACGATTATTCGTCTGAAGGTTGGACGAGCATTATCAAAGGTGGCAAGGTTCTTGAAATCGATCCGGACCGCGTGACCGTCAACGGTAAAACCTTCGACGGCTTCCGCCTCAAGGAATTCGTCAAGGCCCTGACCGAGAAGGCTCCGAAGAAGTCCGCAGCCCTGACTAGCGAATACAAGCCCGTCATGCTACCAAAAGCTGACCCGTCCAAGCCGCTGTCCAACGACGAAATGACCCGCCAGATCAACGAACTGGTCGACGGCAACACCACCCTCTTCGCCGAGACCGGCGACTCATGGTTCAATGCCGTGCGTATGCACCTTCCCGAAGGTGCGAAGGTCGAGACGGAAATGCAGTGGGGTCACATCGGCTGGTCCGTTCCGTCCATGTTCGGCAACGCCACCGCTTCGCCGGAACGCAAGCACATCCTCATGGTCGGCGACGGTTCGTTCCAACTCACCGCGCAGGAAGTGGCCCAGATGGTTCGTTACGAACTGCCGGTCATCATCTTCCTTGTAAACAACCACGGCTACGTTATCGAAATCGCCATTCATGACGGTCCTTACAATTACATCCAGAACTGGGACTACGCCGCTCTGATGCAGTGCTTCAACCAGGGCGTTCCCGGTAAAGAAAGCGGCAAATACGGTCTTGGCCTGCATGCCTCGACGGGCGAAGAACTGGCTGAAGCCATCGCCAAAGCCAAAAAAAATACCCGTGGTCCAACTCTCATCGAGTGCAAGCTCGATCGTGCGGACTGCACCAAGGCACTGGTTCAGTGGGGCAAAACTGTTGCCGCCGCAAACTCCCGCAAACAGCAAAACGTCTGAACAAAGCGTCTGATCCTTCCCGGATCAGTCCCTGTTACACAGCCCCCCGTGCCCGGCACGGGGGGTTTTTCCTTGAGCCGGCTCTCAGCTAGAAAATCAGAGCAGACGCGCAATCTTCATGAACAAAAACGTTACACTCATGAAGACGAAACAAACAATGCCCGCCTCCACGGTCCCCAGCGATCCCTGAGCCAGAAACATCCCGCCGGTATTCATGCCGAAGAACCCGGTTACAAATGTTGCGGGCAGCATCAACGTGGTCCCGACCGAGACGATATACAGCCGCCGGTTGGTCTCTTCCGCCTGATTGGACCCCAGCTCGTCCTGCAACGACCGCGCACGATCCTGAAGCGCGATCAGATCGTCCAGTGCTGCATGAACCTGGCGCTCGGCCCGGTCCCGCAATTCATCCTCGGCCCAATCCGGAAGATCCAGATCCTCGTCTTTCAGAACACGATCAATCGGCGTCACAACCCGACGCAATTCGGTCGCACGACGGCGCACCTTGCCCACGATACTACCCAGATGCCCCAGATCGGAGCGATGCTCGATCAGCAGAAGCACGTCCTCGGCCCTGTCCAGTTCGTCATCAAGATGTCCGAGCTGCCGACGCACGGTTCCCGTAAATTCCCGCAATGCCCGATCGATGATTCCCGCGGGCGTCCGTGGAATCTGATCCGGTCTGAGAGAGCGATAGGCCGCTCCGAGAACAGGAATGGGGTTGCGTCGTGTCGTGATCAACAGATCCGGACGCATCGCAAACCGCCAGGCGCAGATCTCCCGGTCCTCTTCGGACAAAGCATCATCGAACGCTGGCAGCGCGCCCCAGATTAGATCGCCGAATGCTTCCAGAGCGATTCCGTATTCCGTCTCTGCCAGCATGGCGCAGACGTCCTCGGGCAGATCAGGCAGATGCGCGACATATCCGCGCGCCGAACTGTGGACCGTATCGAAATGCAGCCAGTACCAGCCATCATCCGAAACCGAACGCCCTGCCGCCAGAAGTGCTTCGACCTCGGCTGACCCAAGGGTGCGCAGCTCCTGCCCCGGAACGGCATGAACAGCCCAGACAAGACCATTCGCAAAAGCAGGAGCGCCGGTCTCCTGATGTTCGGGATCCAGAACCGTGAAAGGGAAGTTGTAGGCAGTGCTCTCTGACACGACATCCTCCTGTTCTCAGGGGGTTCAGGACCGATAGGCGATTTTCACAGAAACAATCCGAAAAAGGACTGGGAACAAGCCCTGTCCGGCTTCTCGCATGCCCGGTGAAGGGACGCAATATACCTGTCCGGACCAAAAATGTGAGGCCCGGTAGATGCAACTCCCACCCATTGGGACTGTTACGATTCTGTGACGCAATGAGTCAGCCCCTGACCTAGGGGGCTTCCCTCCGGAAAGGAATATTCATGTCCCTCCGCACTTCTTTTTTCGTTGCCAGCCTTATGCTCGGCACCGCAGCACTTGCGCCTTCCGCCATGGCGCAGGCCGTTAGTGCTCCCAGCAACGATCAGACACAGACCTCCACGTCAGCGATCCAGAAAGCCCAGAACTCCACGATCAGCCAGCCCAATAACGCTCTGCCGACCAATCCGCGCACGATCACGGAACAGCCTGACCAACCACCACCGAGTTCTCCGGGCGCCATGACCAGAAGCACGAGCGAAACTGGGCCCGTGCCGCCAAACCAGAAAAACCCCCGTAAGCTCGATCGCCGGCACACCCATTCTCACAAAAAGGCGTCGACGCCTGCCGAAACATCCCCACAGACCACGGCACCCCAATAAGGCTAGGCATCCAGACTGACGGTAAGACTGAAAAGTCCTGTCGGGGGAAGCCGCGGACAGAGACCCGGTAAGGGCGCCCTTTGCGCAGCTTCCCCAAGCCTTTATACAGGCACCCATCCAAAGATGGGCAGCAAGGGCCATTTCATGACGACGCAGGATTACAAGGTTCGCGACATTACTCTGGCAGACTGGGGCCGTAAGGAAATCTCCATCGCCGAAGGCGAAATGCCGGGCCTGATGGCTCTTCGCGAAGAGTACAAGGATACACAGCCGCTCAAGGGCGCCCGCATTGCCGGCTGCCTGCACATGACCATCCAGACCGCCGTTCTGATCGAGACGCTGATCGACCTCGGCGCCACGGTCCGCTGGTCCTCATGCAACATCTTCTCCACGCAGGATCATGCCGCCGCCGCCATCGCAGCAGCGAACATCCCCGTCTTCGCCTGGAAGGGCCTGACGGAAGAAGAGTTCAACTGGTGCATCGAGCAGACCATCCACGGTCCCGATGGCTGGACGCCGAACATGATCCTCGATGATGGTGGCGATCTCACCATCATGATGCACGACAAGTACCCCGAAATGCTCAAGGACGTGCGCGGCATCTCCGAAGAGACGACAACGGGCGTGCATCGTCTGTGGGAAATGTCAAAGAAGGGTACGCTGAAGGTTCCGGCCATCAACGTGAACGACAGCGTCACGAAGTCGAAGTTCGACAACCTGTATGGCTGCCGTGAGAGCCTCGTGGACGCGATCCGTCGCGGCACGGACGTCATGATGGCGGGCAAGGTCGCCGTGGTTGCCGGCTATGGTGACGTGGGCAAGGGCTCCGCTGCTTCCCTGCGCAACGCAGGCTGCCGCGTTCTCGTGACCGAAGTCGATCCGATCTGCGCCCTTCAGGCCGCCATGGAAGGCTATGAAGTCGTCACGATGGAAAACGCAGCCCCGCGCGGCGATATTTTCGTCACCTGCACCGGCAACGTGGATATCATCACGATCGACCATGTACGCGAGATGAAGGACCGTGCGATCGTCTGCAACATCGGTCACTTCGACAGCGAAATTCAGGTCGAAGCCCTGCGCAACTACCGCTGGAACAACATTAAGCCGCAGGTTGACGAGATCGAACTGGCGCCGAACCGCCGCATCATCCTTCTGTCCGAAGGCCGTCTGGTGAACCTTGGCAACGCAACGGGCCACCCGTCCTTCGTGATGTCTGCATCCTTCACCAACCAAACCCTGGCACAGATCGAACTGTGGACGGCAAAGCCCGGCCAGTACGAAGTCAAGGTCTACACCCTGCCGAAATCTCTGGACGAGAAAGTCGCTGCCCTGCACCTCGCAAAGGTCGGTGCAGAACTTTCCAAAATGTCACAGAAACAGGCGGACTACATCGACGTTCCAGTCAACGGTCCGTTCAAGCACGAAGAATACCGCTACTAAGACGAGGCGGATCAGGAAGGGCGGAATCCCGGTTGCACCCTTCCGGATTTCCTTAACCAACAGGAGTTACACTCATGGGTCTTTTCAGCACGATCATGTCCAAGATCTTCGGACATGCAGAAGCCGCCACACCGTCCACCACAGCCGCTCCGGCTGAAGCCGCCGCAGCTCCAGCAGCAGCAGCCCCGGCCGCAGCGCCCGTGGATGTGGACGCCGTCCTGTCCGGTCTGGCCGCAAATGCAGGCCAGCCGCTGAACTACAAGACTTCCATCGTGGACCTCCTGAAGCTGCTCGGCCTCGACAGCTCGCTCCAGTCCCGCAAGGAACTGGCCGGCGAACTGCATTATTCGGGCAGCACGGACGACACCGCAACGATGAACGTCTGGCTCATCAAGCAGGTCTATGCCGAGCTGGCCAAGAATGGTGGCAAGGTTCCGGCTGACTGGACGCACTAATCCGCGCCCCGTCCGCACGGACAATGTGAAAAAGCCCGACTGTCCACCAGTCGGGCTTTTTTTATGAAACTCCTGTATCAGAAAAGGATCAGATTATGTGGCTCAAGCGTCTATATCGAACACCTAATGGAAAATCCTCACTCTGACGTTCACATGCCGGCCCGGATAACGCCACCGCTCAAACGCTAGAACCGCATCCATCTGATCCTCAAACACCTATGATAGTCCGAGAATCACCGCCATACCTCCGTCGCAACACCACCTGGAAGATACGGCGCAGCTTTCTTCTACTCAAACACCACATCATCCGGCAGACAATGCGAAATACGCCGAGCCCCCTCGTACATTCCCGGCACCATCCGTGTCTACAACGCCTGTAATCCGCGCTGCACCTCCGCAATACGGGACATACAAACGCCTGCTCGGCCTGCGGCAGTAGCGACACGGCTCTACCCGCCGAATGGCGGTTATGATCCACACCCCACGCCCTCCACAACGCCTTAACAGGACAATCAGGTGCCACGTCCTGCGCCTAGACCCGGATCTAATCGGAACAGTTTTGCAACGGCCCTAAAGCCAGCTGCAGATAATACGACCGGACAGCCTGAACCTTTGCCCCCCCAACATTGCCGCACCATGCGACATCATCTCGCCGGACGTTACGGACGACTCAGGCCAGTCGAACCCGGCTTTCACCTTTAAAACGGACGAAGAGGCAATCGGACTCCGGATCCCATGCAAGGACAGAAGTAAGATTTTTCCAGAACAGCTCCGGACGGTCAGCCTCCACGTCAGTAAAGCGACGCATCACCATAATACCGGTTACCCGCAAATTCCTGATGGAGCGGTTGTTAAAGACGTTGGAAATCTTAAGGTTCGACGTTATATCGCTCATAAAGCTCCCGATATTATGAATACGCCAGCTCGGGACCAGATTTATTATTATACTTACGTAGACTCTGTACTGGTTTTCAAACATAATATAACAAACTGAGCTGGTGGTGCTGCCCAAAATCCAGTAATGCCCAACATATTTCCCCATCTGAGAGAAATATATTCCTTTCACATTTTTATAAAGCAGACCGAACAATACCATTAAATCCGCCGTCGCCACATGAACGCTACTATGTTTATAGCTCACGTCATTCACATGGAAATTACCACAAAGCAAAAACCGCATCCAATAATATACTGCCCCTCGAGTTCAATCTCGCGATAAATCGCACCACCGCTATTCACATACGTCGAGGTCGCGCCAATGCTCTCGACACCAATCTGTTTGAAAATGATATAATGGGAGAAATCGGTGTAATTTCATCCAATGACAGCCTCCAGTTCTTGCCATGATAAACCGATCCAACTTGATAATTGAGAGTCGTTTCCGATTTTACATTTCCAACGAACCAAACCTGGAAAACCGACATCGGATGCGCAATCAAATTTTTCATAATACGTTAACTTATCGCAATAGGTGTCTGTCAGGATACACAATACCGACTGCCCCTCATCAGAATCTTTGTCGATTTATTTATCGCCACACTAAATCTCGTTATGAACAAGGAATATTTTACAAAAGTATTGATAATAATCCATTCCAAGGGTGAATATCGAACTCGCGATAGGACTGAACCATCGTGTTCAGATCGGGAATATCATAGTTGTAAGCCAACCCCACCTCGGAGAGAACCAAGATCGCGTTTTTGCTAAGCTCCAGTACATAGGTTTAGCGACGACCCTTCGGCACATCCGCCCATACATTGAACGGAATATCCATACAAAATATATACAACCCTAGTCGTAACGTATCTATATAATAACAAATTTAGTGTTCGCACATTCCCAGAAATATCACTAACATAGGTCGCCATTTTCTTCACGGCTAAATTATAGAACGTCACACTATTCGCACCTGTGCACGTCTAAATTACCATCCGTACTTTCCTAGATAACCATACTCGAACCCGCTTAATAAAGCTGGTTTTCCATCGTCAGCCACGATGCAAAGCGCCGATTGAGGCTCACACAATCAAAATCGGACATGTTAGGTGCTGGAATTATATCTGTAATAACACTGTTTTGGACGGGTCATTTCACAGCCCGTAATTCTCGTCGTATTTCGCATATTCGGCAAGAGTCACCCCCGATGCCGTGTACTGCTTCCTTGTTGTATATCGTTTCGGGCGCAAGATCGATTACATTCTTAAACGTTAAATTACCTCACCGCTCGGTCGAATTGCTCAAATAGCCGTTCGACTCTTCATACTGGATGTCGAAAAACATACACCCAAACGCATCTTTCCACTGCCAACTTCTATGCCACCGGCACACGTGAAAACTCCCATAAATCCCCTACAGAGACACCTTTTTTTGATTAACTACGTCTCGGATATGAACTCCATGGCTTCACCGAACGTAGCATTTCTGAGCACAGAATCCGTTCCATATCCGATATTAATATGTGCTTCTTCCAAGAAATACAAAATGAATAGGGAGGATGTTGTACTGTCCCTCCT
>NZ_BJMK01000021.1 GCF_006539125.1 Gluconobacter sphaericus NBRC 12467 | reverse complement strand
CCCGTCGCCTTTACGCAGCCCGGTACGACCAGAAAGCCCATCACTGGAATCCTCCCCGGCATGTCCGTTCTGATCGGTAGAGTGGTTTGAGGGGTGGTCTTAGGTTTCGTGGATTAAAGGGTACCTGTTGAAGTGTTGAGACGAGATTGCCGAAGCCAGGATATGACTTCTTTGTTTTGTCATATCGGGTGGTGATGCGTCGTCAGTTCCTGAGTTTATTGAAGGGGCGTTCGACGAGATAACGCCAGCGAGAGTTGTCCCTGTTGTGACCCAAAGGCGAAGCACGATGCTCCACTTGCCCTGGTCATCAGGCAGATGGCGTCCTTGCGATCCGGTGTGGACAATCCACATTATACCTTCGAAATAGATGCTTGTTTTTCGCAGGATGGCCGCCACGACCTCGTTTGAGGCACAAGCAGTGTCCCGATGAAGGCCCATTCTTTGTCCGGAAGCTCAATGCGCTCCCCAAAATGCAGCCTTGAATCGGTTGCGGATATTACTGTCTATTTTTGTCCGCGGCAATCTATAGTGCATAAAATATGCACGTCTATTTATATAAAAATTCCAAATATATTCTACTGAAAATGCTATAATTCCCCTTATTGTTTCGTATTGTACTTCAGATGTATGGTCATATGTGTCACGTTTCAGCATGATTTTTGAGACTGGGACATCTGTTTCTGTAAAACTCTGTCATTGTTCGTTGCTGTGCCGACAGTGCGTGTCGGTTATGATAAACGCCCCGTATCAGCCCGGTCCGGGAGGGGGCAGCGTGTGACACAGCGGATTTTTGTCGTGATGATTCTGGCAGGGTTGGCGGGATGTTCTCATCCTCGCTCGCAACCGGCCGACAGCCGCTCGACGCTGTTGCGCCCACTCGCGACCAGCGGTTCGGACAACCAGAAAGACACCGTCAGGGCAGACCACAAGATCCATGGCGCCGTCAGCGTCGGAACAGGTTTCGGCGGCGGGAGGAATTACGGCCTTGGCTCTCAGTCCGGTTTGGGGGCCATGACCGGAACCGGTACGGGCGGGATGGGGCTGACGCCAGAGGGTTGGTAATCCCCCGGCGTTGCGGGCCTTCAGTTCAGAGGCGCGATCTTCACAACAATATACGGCATGACCTCAAGGTCCTTACCGTCATGGAAAACCGGCAGCCGCGCCCACTGCCCAACCGTCCCGTAAAGCGCCCCATTGGCATAGGTCAGACCATCGGGCTCAGTCATGCGCGGATCATGCGCCACAACCGAAATCTCGCCATTTGGCTTGTGGCGAAGGATGGCGTGGCGTTCGTCATCGGTGATGTAAATCGAACCATCCGGCCCGGTCGCCATGCCGTCGCCCATGCCCGTCTCGCCCTCATCCTTCACAGCCCGCTCCAGCGTTGCTTCGCTGGCTTTCGGATCGGACAGAACAGCGGTCGGCGCGGAATAAAGACGTCGGCTGGTCTGGGGTTGCCAGTAAAGCGTCTGCTGGTCCGGGCTGATGGCGATACCGTTCACACCACCTTGCGGTACAACAGCATGGTTCGGATCATAACGCCCGGCCACACCGTCCATGACGGCCACAAAACCCTGCACCGGCATGACAGAAACCGTATCGGCCAGAATGCGCCGCTGATGGCCTGTCGCCAGATCCACAACAACCAGCGCCGGATGCACATCGGTGGACGTATCGGTAATGAACGCCGTCCCCGCCGCACCATGCGTCAGATCGATCCGCACATCATTGACGTGACTGTCCGGCAGCAGGGCAGGTGCACCCAACGGCACGACCTGCGCGATTTTCCCGCTCGTGGGGTCGATCCGGAACAGCTTCTGCGCGCCTGCAACAGTCCCCGTGCCCGCAACCATTCCTTCATCCAGAACCCAGAGCTGCCCCTTCGCATCCACCGTCATGCCAAGCGGTGAGACAAACTGCGCCTGCGCGGCCGCATCGGGGAAGGGCGTCAGTTTTCCGTTCGCATAGAGCGCCAGGCGCGGCCCGGAATGTTCATGCGCACTGCGCGGAAAGCCAAGCACCAGACGCCCGTCGGGCAGCACGGCAATACCGGAGGGCTGGGCATTGGAAAAATGCCCGATGATCTGCACATTCCCCGACGAAAGCGTGCCTTTATCCACGGTCTGGGCAGCGAGGGCAGGGGAGGCGGCGCTCAGGGCCGCAAGAGCGGCGCTGAACGTAAGAGCCAGAAGTGTCTGATGGGACATGGCTGAAATCTCCTTTACCGTGAAAGGACCAGAGCGACCGTACGATGACAATTCACGCAAGCGCGATCGGGCAGATCAGGTTCGCAGCAGCCTCTCCCGCAAAGCCGGATCATGGGCATACAGGAACAGCCCGTGGATGCCGCGTGTGAGGATGACGTTCAGGGCATTGAGAATAACGCGCGTCTTTGCTTCTTCCGGCGCCGCAATCCCGTCGCGTCCCTGAAACGCTGCGCTGTCCTCATAACGCTCCGGCCGCACCCCGATCCGGTCATGCTTCACGTCATAAAACAGCGACGGCCCCAGGATGACGCCTGCATAATTCAGATCGAACCCTTGGATTGTATAGACGGACCCCACCTCGTCGATCGTATCCGGCCGCTCGGCCCAGGGCAGTTTTTCGCGCGGCAGGGAGCGGTCCCAGCGCAGGATTTCTTCCAGATGGTTCTGCTGCGTGAAATGGTTGTAACGGTCCGGCCGCGTCAGAAGCAGATGCGCTTCGTCGACCAGTACGATATCCATGCGTCGGCCGGTTTTCGCAGACGTGTTGATGAATGTCGTCGGGCGCTCGTAATCGCTCTTGCGCAGGGCGGGCATGGTGGCCGCGATGTTGCGATAGAGCTTGAGCATCTCCGGATGGTTGACGATCAGCATGTTCCGAAGGCCCTTCAGCGGGTCTCCTGCCGCGCCACTCCGCGCCCGGGTCTGAAGCGCATTGAAGATCGCATTCAGGACAACGCTTTTCCCCGTGCCCGCCGCCCCTTCGATCACGAAAAGAGCGCTGTCATCCGCCTGATGCCGCTCACAGAACGACATCACCCGATGCAGCAATTCCGTTTGCGGCTCCGACAACGTCAGCTCGGGGGAAAGTTTCTGCGTCGCAGCGTTATCCAGCGCGCGGGAGGAAGCGGCCACGCGTTTCAGTCCGCGCCGATATCGGCCACTTTGGCATTCGTGGCGCGCTGGGCATCCGCAGGCGTGATCCGCACGACAAAACCCTGCCCACCCGCATTGATATAGACATGCTCGCGTGGCATCGCGTCCTGCGAAATCACGACGGGGATCGGTGTTCTGGAGCCGAACGGGCTGGTCCCGCCGGACTGGAACCCCGTCAGTTCCTGCGCCTTCTCAGGGGCCATCATCCGCGCATTGCGCCCGTCAAACAGCGCCGCGACCTTCTTCAGGTTCATCCGCTGGTGAGCAGGGGCCACGACACAGACCGGCTGTTTCTTGTCCACTTCGACCACCAGCGTCTTGAGGACATCCTCGGGTGCCACGCCGATGGCTTCGGCCGCCTGCATTCCGATCAGGCCGCCATTAGGGGCATATTCATAATCATGGACGCTGAAGGGAATGTTTCTCGCTGCCAGAAAAGCCGTTGCGGCTGTTTCGCGGGTCATGTGAGTGCTCCGTTGCCAGAAACAGGTCTTCACACACCGGAAGGCTGAAACCGTTGGGAACCAGCTCCGGTCAGGACCTGCAATAGTCTGTCATGTATATGACGGCCCGAAACCCGATTGGCAACACGACGCCCGGCGGGGGCGATCGGGTTCAGGAAGCCTGTTTTGGCAGCGCATAAATGTATCGTTATTGATAGGACGGATGACATTTTTTCTGTTATAGTTTAACGGTAAAGATATTCCGGAAAAGCCGGGATCCGGGAGAATCGGCATGAGTGCCCGGCTAGTTGAAACCCTGTCATGAGGTTAACCGTGGATCAGAAGACCGTCTGGATCGGGACGAACTGGAAAATGAACAAGGGCCCTGCCGAAGCCGTTGCGGCGGCCCGGGCCCTTGCTGCATTTCGTCCCCCCGAGGGCGTTCGGACTTTCGTGAATCCGCCGTTCACGTCCCTGAAAGACGTGAGCGCGGCCCTTCAGGACAGCTCCATGATCGTGGGCGCGCAGAACATGTTCTGGGAAGACAGTGGTGCTTGGACCGGGGAAATTTCTGCCCCGATGATCGCCGAATGTGGCGCATCCATGGTGGTGATCGGCCATTCTGAACGCCGGCAGCATTTCGGCGAGACGGACTGGACGGTGAACCTCAAGGTCCGCGCGGCGCTGAAGCACGGTCTGCAGCCGCTGATCTGCATCGGTGATACGCTGGACGAATTCGAATTCGGCGTCTCGCAGGAAACGCTCGCCCGACAGGCGAAAATCGCCCTGCACGGGCTGTCGCAGGAGGATTTTTCGCGGGTTCTGATCGCCTATGAGCCCGTCTGGGCTATCGGTTCGGCGGGACGCCCGGCAGAAGCCCCGTTCGTGTCGCAGATCCATACGAAACTGCGCGCCGTGATGCAGGAGATCACTGGCCCCGATAGCACCGTCAGGATTCCGCTGCTCTATGGCGGCAGCGTATCTCAGGCCAATATTCGCGACTATGTCGCCCTGCCGGATGTGGATGGAGTGCTGATCGGCCGTGCAGGCTGGGAGCCTGCGGATTTTATGAAGCTGATTGACAGCGTCAGCACGCTGCTCTCTGCCGGAGTGGATGCCTGATGAATGCCGTGCTCGTGGAAGGGCAGGTTCTGTCTAGCCGCCGGCGCGGGATCCTTGATTATGTCACGGAGCGGGGCGTGGTGCCGGTCGGGGATCTGCTGGAGCGGTTTTCGCTGAGCCGGGCCTCGATTAACCGGGACCTTCTGGCCCTGTCCGCGCAGGGACTGCTCCGCCGGGTCGGCCCGGATATCACGGCCCTGCCGAGCGCGAGTTCTTCGGGGAGCGTGGTGTATCGGGCGCGGCAGGCCGTTGCACAGAAACAGGCCATCGCTGCGCTTGCGGCCTCCCTGATCAGCCCGGGCGATACGGTGGCGCTCGATGATTCCACAACGGTGCGGGCGATGGCAGACAGCCTCTCCGCCATCGCGTCGCTGACAGTCGTGACCAACAGCCTGGGGCTAGGGACGCGTCTGGGAGCCTGCGAGACTCTCGGCCTGATTGGTCTGGGCGGACGGTACAGCCCGACATTCGAAGCCTTTGTGGGAATGGTCTGCGAACAGAGCGTGATGTCCATGCACATCGACTTGGCATTTGTTTCTGCCGCCGCTATCCACGGTCTGACGGCCTATCATCAGATCGAGGAAATTATCCGCGCCAAACAGGCCCTGATGGCGGTGGCGGACTCTCGTGTGCTTCTGGTGGACAGCGGGAAGTTCGGTAACTCGGCCATGAACCGGCTGGCGGCACTTTCCGAGTTCGATGTGGTCATCACTGATGACGGCATTGATCCCGGGTATGCCGCAATGCTGCGCGATGCGGGCATAACGCTGAAGATCGCGGCTGTGTCCCTGCCTGCGGACCGCGCCCTCACTGCGGGCTGAGTGTCTCCTCGCGCGTCATGACCGGAGCCGCGGGCCAGAATGTGGCCGAGACTTCCGCCTGCAAGGCCGCAAGCTGGTCCTGGATATAGATCATGTATTCATGCAGCCCGCGAGAAATGATGTCCTCGGCGGTCTGATCTTCAAGCGTAGCGCGCAGATTGATGATGCGTTCCTGAAGCGGACTGCACTGATGGCGCAGGTTGTAATGGGTGGACAGCGCGTTGAGCGTGTTGTCCACCTGTCGCAGATTGAGCATCAGGGAGCGTGGAAAACCCTCGTTCTTGAGCAGAAAACCCACCACATTGGCAGGCGTCGTGGTAACGGGCTGCAGGCGCCGGAACGCGTGATACGCCGCTGCGGAGCGCAGGACAGACCCCCACTGCGTGATATCAATCTGCGAGCCCGGAGTTTCGCCCCCGGGCAGAAGCGTATGATAGCGGATGTCGATCAGACGGGTGATCTGATCAGAGCGTTCAAGATATTTGCCCAGCAGATAGAACAACCACGCCTGATCGCGGTACAATGTGCCTTCCGTAACGCCGAAATGCGTCTGGCAGTCCTGCTTGAGACGGTTGCACAGCTCGGACAACCCGTCGCGCCTGATGTCGGAGGTGGAGAGCTCCATCATGCTCCGGGTGAAGACATTCAGCTGCATCCACATCTCGGTGGAAATCAGCGGCCGGGCCGAGCGTGCATTCTCCCGAACCATATGCGCCATGGCGCGGATGGAGGTAGGGTTCGCGTTTTCGGTGATGTAGAAGGCGAGGATGTTCTCTTCCGTTGCGGGAAGGGGATAAATCGCAGCGTAGCGCTCCTCGTCCGAGTTGATCTGGAGAATGGAATCCCATCCCGGGCTGCCATCGGGATTACGGACAAACGCTTCCGTGACCTCTAGGAGCCGCGCGAGGTTCTCGATCCGCTCCATGTAGCGGGCAAGCCACATCATGCTCTCGCCATAGCGCGACAGCAGCATGTTTAGATTGGCGAGCATGGCGGGAAAACGCGTGCCTGTCTGTGTCATCGCGCCATCACCCATGTATCTTTCGAGCCGCCGCCCTGAGAGGAATTGACGACCAGTGACCCTTTGCGTAGGGCCACGCGGGACAGGCCGCCGGGGAGAACCCATGTATTGTGTCCGGTCAGGGCAAATGGCCGCAGATCCACATGCCGCGCCTCGACCCCGCTGGGACACAGTGTCGGGGAGACGGACAGATCGATGACAGGCTGGCTGATATAGTTGGACGGGTCCTCAAGTAGTTTGGTGCGGAACTCGTCCAGCTCCGTTTGCGTAGCCTGCGAGCCGATCAGCAGACCATAGCCGCCGGACTCACCCACCGGCTTGATGACCAGCTTGTCCATATTGGCCAGTGTGTAAGCCAAACCTTCCTCTTCGGCGCAGATATTCGTCTGCACGCTGTCGAGAATGGGATCTTCGCCCAGATAGTAGCGGATAAGACGTGGCATATAGGCATAAACAGCCTTGTCATCCGCCACCCCCGTTCCCAGTGCGTTGGCCAGCGTGACGTTGCCGCGGCGATAGGCCTCCACAAGGCCGGGAACGCCGAGCATGCTGTTGGGGTTGAAGGCCAGCGGGTCCAGAAATTCGTCGTTGAGACGGCGATAGATCGAATGGACAGGGCGAAGCCCTGCCACGGTGCGCATATAGACCCGGTGGTTTTCAACGATCAGATCCCGCCCTTCAACAAGCGGCACTCCCATCTCGCGCGCTAGGAAAACATGTTCGAAGTAGGCGGAGTTGTAGATGCCGGGTGAGAACAGCACGACCTGCGGATCGCTCACGCCCTCGGGGGCGACCTCGCACAGCGTCTGGTGCAGCCTGAGGCCGTACTCCTCGACCGAGCGAAGTGGCATGCCTGAGGCTAGATCCGGCATTAGCCGCAGCATCATGTGCCGGTTCTCGATGACGTAAGACACACCCGAGGGCGTGCGGGCATTGTCTTCGAGCACCATGAAACGCCCGCTGCGGTCGCGGATCAGATCGGTCCCGTTGATATGGACATAGACGTCGCCAGGTATGCGTACACCGACCATGGCTTCGCAGTAATTCGGATTGTTGAGTACCAGATTGGCAGGGATGATGCCGTCCCGCAGGACATGGCGCTCATGATAGATATCCCGCAGGAACAGATTGAGTGCCTTGACTCGCTGCTGCACGCCACGGTCAATATGATCCCATTCTGCAGCTGTAAGGACACGCGGGATCATGTCGAAAGGCAGGATGCGGTCGATCGCTTCGCGGTCGGAATAGACGGTGAAAGTAATGCCCAGACGATAGAGCTGTGCTTCCGCCGTGTTGGTGCGGTGGCGCAGTTCGGCAAGATCGAGCTCTGCAAGACGATCACGAACGGTCTGAAGGGGCGGGGAGAGCGCATCCGTCCGGTTCATGAGTTCGCAGAAGAAATCCGGCGTGTCATAGGCAGTGAACATCCCTGCCGCGCTCTTGGCAGAGGCGCTGGAAGCCGGGGCGATACTAGCTGGAGAAGCACTGGCAGAAGCGGGACTGGGAGACTGCAAAAACGGCCTGTTCATTCTTTGCCTCACACCCCTGTTTATCGCCGACCCTGTGCCAATGGGAAACCCGATCAGCCGTGGCGCCTCGTTACGATATTTTATTAACGGAGCAAGATTCCAGCGCTTTGCCAAGCGTGAAATTTTCCATTTGGGCAGATCGGGAAAAGTCCTGCGGAAATTGTTGCGGTTCCAGGGAAGACTGATAGGGTAATATTTCGACTGCTCTCAGACCCAATGGTTGCCGGAACGGGATGGCCCGAAAATCACGCGTCTGAATCTGAGTATCTGAAACCGTTTCCACAGGGCCTCCTGAGCATGAATTCCCGCGTCATACTGCGCCATCAGACCCGATATCAGTATGACCGGCCCGTCTTCCTGGGACGTCAGACCGTGCGTTTGTGTCCCGTGCCGCGCGTGCGAACCTCGATCCACGATTACGAGCTCGAGGTCTCCCCGGAGAATGCGGACGTCACTTGGCGGCAGGACGCTTATGGCAACCGGCTGGCAGAAGTGCGGGTTCCCGAGCGTGTGACGGGCTTCGATGTTTCCGTTCGCATGGATGTGGATCTGGGCGTCCGGCCAACCCTGTCCAGGCTTGTGGAGGCGCCGGTCTGTACCGCTTATCGCGATGTGGACGCGGCTGGTGCGCGGGTGTCGCGCTTCGTCGAGGCCTGGCAGATGGCGGGTGTGGACAAGACTTTGGAAGCAGTAGCGGAGCTCAACCGTGCCGTGGCGGAGCATCTGACCTATCAACGCCGGCTTGAGCCGGGAGTCTGGACACCTGAAGAGACGCTGCAGCGGCAAAGCGGATCGTGCCGGGATAGTGCGTGGCTGCTGGTAACAGCCCTGCGGCATCTGGGATTTTCGGCGCGTTTCGTGTCTGGCTATCTGATCCAGTCCAACGTCAGCGACGGGTTGAACTGCGATTTGCATGCCTGGGCGGAAGCCTGGATTCCCGGAGACGGCTGGGTCGGCTTTGATACGACATCGGGACTGGTGGTAGCGCAGCATCACATTCCGCTGGCGGTGGTCGGCCGGCCGGAAGAAGCTGCCCCCATTTCCGGAATGCTGGACCTCTGCCGCGCCACGTTCGATGTGACGATGTGCGCGGAGCCCCTTTTGGTCGGGCGCGAGGCCCCGGAGCTGGCCATTATCGGGCAACCCGGTGTAATGCGATCTCATGAAGCTCTTTGAGTGCCAGTCCTGCGGTCAGATCCTCTTTTTTGAAAATACGGTCTGCGAGCATTGCCGCCGTGCCGTCGGATATCTGCCCGAGCAGTCGCTGCTGACGGCGCTGGACCCGGCCGGGGACCGGCTGTGGCATCCGCTAGAGCCCTCGGTGAAACACGAACGGGTCTTGTACTGTGCCAATCATGACGATGACGTCTGCAACTGGCTGACGACGCCGGATGCGACAGGGGGGAGGCCGTTCTGTCTGGCCTGCCGGTTCAACCGGACGATCCCGAATCTCGATATTCCTGGAAATCTTGAGCGCTGGCGGAAGATCGAGGTCGCCAAACATCGCCTCTTCTACACGCTGTTGCGGCTGAAGCTGCCGCTGAAGGATCGGCGTGAGGACCCGGAAAACGGATTGGTGTTCGATTTCCTCGACGATGCGCCGGACGGGTCATCCTCCGTTATGACCGGACATGCCAGTGGCGTCATCACCATCGCCATACGTGAAGCTGATGATGCGTCCCGTGAGCGGATGCGTGTCGAGATGGGGGAATATTACCGCACACTTCTGGGGCATTTCCGGCACGAGATCGGCCATTACTACTGGAATGTTCTGGTGCGTGACGCCGGGCGGCTGGACGAGTGCCGCGCCGTGTTCGGCGACGACCGAGCAGATTACCAGAAGGCGCTTCGGGTCTATTACGACAGTCCTGCTCTCCCTGACTGGCAGGACAGTCATGTCAGCGTCTACGCCACCTCCCACCCCTGGGAGGACTTTGCCGAGACCTGGGCGCACTACCTGCACATCGTCTCCACGCTGGAGACGGCCTGTGCGTTCGGCGTGAGTGTGAATCCGCGGGTGGCCGGGATCGGCCATTCCCCGGTTCGAACGCTGGGTGACCCGTACACGCAAGCGTCCTTCGAGGAGATCATGCAGGCCTGGCTGCCGCTGACCTATGCGGTGAACAGTATGAATCGTTCCATGGGGCTGGCGGATTTCTATCCGTTCGTACTGACTGCCGGGATCATGCACAAGCTTGCCTTTATTCACCGTCTGATTCGTAAAAGTCAGCCTGCCTGAAGGCTGACTTTATTCAGAACGCTTGCCGCCCGGTTGTGCAGCGCATATCGTTCTGCTTCCGGGATCGGATTCAGTATTTTCCCGGAACGATCCGCTTCTGATTCTTAATACTGATTCAAATCCGTTTCCGCATTATCCCTGCTGACCTGCTCAGGTGGACTGTCTATGTGTAAACGATCCGGCGTTCTGCACTTCGCTCTTTCGGTGACGACGATACTGTCTGCCGTTTCTCCTTCGTCCCTCATGGCCGCGACCCGTCATCCGGCCGTTGTGCATAAACATGCCTCCCGGGCTGCGGCTCCGGCTCCACGCGTGCATCGTCAAGTTGGGCCTTATATCAGCCAGAGTGCGGAAAGCATGGCAGTTATGGCCCGTCATCCGCCGCGCGGTACAGTCGAGACTGTCAGTCAGAAAATGCTGGCAGAAGCACCGGCCGGTACCAACCCGATGAAGGTGATCTCCCAGCTTCCCGGCATCGTGTTCCAGTCTGGTGATGCACAGGGTCTCGATACCTGGAGCTCCCAGATTTTCATGCATGGTTTCCAGCAGCAGGAAATCGGCATGACGCTTGATGGGATGCCGCTCGGGGAAATGACGTACCGGAATTATAACGGTCTGAACCCGATCATGGCGATCTCGTCGGAGAACGTGGCGCGCATTGACGTATCGCAGTCCGCCGGTGCGGAGAGCATGGCGGCGAGTAACAATCTGGGCGGCGGGCTGAGCTATGTTTCGATGACGCCGTCGGACAAAATGGGGGGCACGGCTGCGGCGGGTTTTGGCAGCTACAGCACCTATCACACGTTCCTGCGTTTCGAGAGCGGCAAGCTCAACTCCAGTGGTACGAAGTTCTATACGTCCTACATGCGCAACGATAGCGGGATGTGGAAGGGCTATGGCGAGCAGTTCATGCAGCAGGTGAACGCCAAGCTCGTGCAGCCGATCGGCCATGACAGCTCGATTTCGGCATTCTTTGACTGGAGCGACTTGCACCAGAACACCTATCCGGACATCTCTCCACAGATTATCAAGCGGGTGGGCTATGGCTTGTCTAGCTACGAGAACGGCAGAAATTCCGGCTATATTGCAGCCGTGAATGCAGCGAACGGGATCTATCCGGGGAAGGTCGGCACGCTCGATGATCCGGCAGATGCGGCCTATTATGATGGCAGCACGAATACGGTCGATACGTTTGGCGGGATCAAGGCCGATCTGCGCCTGACGGAGCGTCTGACCTGGAATACCACTGCCTACGGACATGGCGAACGCAACCAGACATCCTGGGCAACACCCTATTTCCCGTCGCCCACGGGATCGCCAGTCAGCGAACTGATGAAGGAGCCGGAAATCAGGCGTTTCGGCATCGTCTCGGCACTGCATTACGATATCGCGCGCAATCATATCGGTGCGGGCGTCTGGTACGAAAACAACAGCTACATGTCGCCTATGAACGCCTATGCGCAGCCGGCGGTGGTGAATGGCGTGGTTCAGGGAAGGGTGCATGATCCGCTGACCCAGTGGCGCGATCCGTTCGCTCAGATCTTTAACCAGAACTACAACACCAACACATTCACGGCCTTCGTGCAGGACACCTATAACGTGCTGCCGAACCTGGCCCTGCATTTCGGCTTCAAGTCCCTGCTGAGCACGACGCGCGTCGGTGACGGTTATCTGAACCAGAATTATTACGGCGCGGGTTCCGCGATCGCGAGCGGCGTGGGGTTGACGGTCGCCAAGCCGTTTCTGCCGCATATCAGCGCGGACTGGCATTTCCTGAAGGACCACGAGCTGTATTTCGATATTTCGGAAAACGCCCGGACTTATGCTGAATCCGGCTACAAACTCTCGACCTCACCTTTTGCAGTGTCGCAGGCCGCTTATGACGATACGAAATCCACAATTCGTCCTGAGACGGCATGGACCTATGCGATCGGCTATCGCTACACAGGCAAGGTGGTTGCCGCGACAGTTTATGCGTATCGAACGAACTACAACAACCGTCTTCAGCAGATCACGGAAGGGCCGGTCGTTAATCCGATCTCGGCCGTTTCGAACGTGGGCGGGGTGACGATGAATGGCGTGGATGCGGGCCTGACGCTGACGCCGTTCCGTGGTTTCGCACTGACCAACTCCGTCAGCTACAACCACGGTGTTTATGATCAGAACCTTGTCAGCGGTGCCACGGTCTACGCGACGAAGGGTCAGCAGGTCGTGAATTATCCGCGCTTCATGTACAAAGGGCGCGTGTCATACGAATGGCGCGGCATGACGGCCTATGCCGATGGTAGCTACACGGGCACGCGCAATTACAGCTACACGGGTGACGTCAAGGCACCTGGCTACTGGCTGACGAATGTGGGTGTGCAGTACAGTTTCGGAAACATGAAGAAGTACAATCGCTATCTGGGCGCCATCAAAAACCTGACGGTCGCGTTCAACGGCTCCAATCTGACGAACAAGCGTTATATTTCCACGATGGGTCAGAACGGTAATCCGGCGGATATCGCCTCGGGCGCGCTAACGGATCAGTCCATGCAGATCGGTGCACCGCGCATGTTCTTCGGAAGCGTGCGAGCAGACTTCTAGGACAAAAAGCCCGTGGCTTGGGCCGCGGGCTTTTTTTTGCTGTCAGGCGGGGTCCTCAGGTACGGATGATGCTCAGTCCAGGCGTACGGAAGGCCGGACAAAGGTCTCGACCCAGTCGGAGTAAAAGGACATCAGCCCCCGGTAATACCCGAACAGCTCGATCTGGTGCTGGCGATACAGCATCAGATGCGCCATCCGCGCCCAGAAGCCATGCGAAATACCGCCTCCCCACACGGTGCCACCCGGAAGCGCCGCCCAGCCATTATATTTTCCCAGAGCTACGATCGCGCCTTTGTTGTGGAAAATACAGCCGGGAACCTTCTGGCCACGTTCGATCCAGGCGGGCAGATAGTGCGCGAGATGCCGGGCTTGCTGGCGGGCGACCTGCGCCGTGGCGGGTAGAGGATCGTTCTGAATGAAGGAGCAGTCTCCCAGGGCGAAAATCCGTTCGTCATCAATGGAGGACAGGTTCGGATTGACGAGGATCTGGCCGGTCCTGTTGAGCGTCAGCCCACCATAGGCAGTCGTGACCTCAGGGGCACGGACGCCCGCCGCCCAGACACGGAGTTTTGCAGGAACATAGGACCCGTCTTTCAGCGTGAAACCATGCTCATCAGCTGCCGCGACACGCGCATTGGTGCGGACGGTCACGCCGATATGTTCGAGTTCCTGCTGTGCCGCAGCTGAGACGGATTCCGGAAAAGCGGGCAAGATACGCTCGCCGGACTGCAGCAGCGTGACATGCAGTTTGGGGGGAGCCTTGCCGAAAGCATGCAGGTTGTACGGTCCTACGATTTCCAGTGCTTTGTGAAGCTCCGCGGCGAGCTGGACACCGGTGGCTCCGCCGCCAACAATCGCTATGTCCAGTTCGGAATTGTTGGCGAAGGCGCGGAGCAGCTCCATCCGGAATTTTTCGTTGAACGCATTGGCATCGACGAGATTGTCGATGGACATGCAGTGTTCCTTGACGCCGGGCGTGCCGAAATCATTGGCGGTACTGCCAATCGCGATGACGATCGTGTCGTATTTCATGCGCCGGCTTTCCAGAACGACGGTGCCGTCGGCTTCCAGAAGTGGGCTGAGAACGACCTCGCGGTTTTCGCGATCAATGGAAGCGACCTCACCAGGCCAGAACTCGAAATGGTGCCCACTGGCCTGGGAGATGAAGTTCACCTTGTCGTTTTCGTTGCTGAGCGTGCCGGAGGCAAAGCAGTGCAGCATCGGTTTCCAGACATGGGAAAAGCTCTTGTCGATCAGCGTAATGCGCGCCTTACCGGGTTTTCCCATTGACTTGCCGAGGCGGGTTGCAAGGGAAAGACCGGCAACACCGCCACCGACAATCAGAATTTCAGATCGAGACGCCATCGGTTTTCAGGCCTCCGTTCAGGGGGTGGGCGACAGAAAAAGGCACGAGGGGAGGGGCGTTTACCGCAAATCGACGCAGTAAACGGGTTATTTCGTACAGACTGTTATGGTGATTTCGGAAAGGCCGAAAATCATATTCAGGTGACTGAAATAAAGATCGATGAATTCTTTGCTGTGATCAGTAAACAACTCAAATAAACGTGATGAATTAGGAATGCGACGTGCCGAGAAAGGGGGGCCGGCACGTCGCACGCCCCTCAGATCGGGGCATCGATATCCACGATGTTGATGAGCTTGTGGTTGACGAACTCCTTGATCCCCAGTCCGACCAGCTCGCGGCCATAGCCGGAGCGGGCGATGCCGCCGAACGGAAGATCGGCCTTCGGGATCAGGGGATGGTTGATGTAGACCATCCCCGTGCGGATCTTAGACGCCACCCGCGCACCGCGGCTCTCGTCCTGAGTGAAGACCGCACCACCCAGACCATAGGGGGAGTCATTGGCGATGCGGATGGCATCGTCCTCGTCCTTGGCGCGATAGAGCTGCGTGACCGGGCCGAAGAATTCCCAGTGACGGGCTTCATTATTTTCGTGCAGGTTTGTCATCAACAGCGGCTGGAAGAAGGAACCCTTCGTAGGAACCGGTGCGCCGATGGCTTCGACCGTCGCGCCATGCTTCTTGGCATCCTCGACCTGTCTGCGCAGATCATCAGCAGCACCCTGCGAGCAGAGCGGCGCAAGCGTGGTGGACGGGTCCATCGGGTCACCGGCCTTCAGCTCGGAAACGCCCTTCTTGTAGAGCTCCAGGAAGCGGTCATAGATTGCGTCCGCTACAATGATACGCTTGGCCGAAACACAGACCTGACCGGCATTCCAGTGGCGGCCCATGACGGCCCATTTCGCAGCCTTTTCGACGTTCGCATCATCCAGAACGATGAAGGCATCGGCGCCACCAAGTTCCATCGTGGCCTTCTTCAGTGCCTTGCCCGCCGTGCCCGCAATGATGACGCCAGCCCCTTCCGACCCTGTCAGGGCCACGCCGCAGACGCGAGGATCGTTCAGGATCATCTCCGTATGGGGACGGGCGAGATAGAGATTGCGGAACAGGCCCTTGGGTAGTCCGGCCTCATTCATCAGGTCCTCGCAGATGGCGGCACACTGCGGCAGGTTGGATGCGTGCTTGAGCAGAACCGCATTACCGGCCGAAAGCTGCGGGGCAATGATGCGAACGACCTGATAGAACGGGAAGTTCCAAGGCTCGATGGCCAGAACAATTCCGAGAGGCTCGTGAACCAGCGTAGCCTTGCCTTCGGCCGGATCGGCGACTGGAAGCGTCTCGGGTTTTAGCAGTTCTTCGGCATATTTGGCGTAATATTCAAAGATTTCGGCTGAGAGAATGATCTCCAGTTTCGACTCTGTGAACAGCTTGCCCATTTCCAGCGTGCCGAGGCGGGCGTATTTGTCGACGTCGCGGCGTAGGATTGCTGCGGCGGCAGTCATGATCTTCGCCCGCTCGGCAAAGGGGGTGTCGCGCCAGCTTTCGAAAGCCGTATGGGCTTCTGTGAGGGCCGTCTGGACTTCTGCATCCGTTGCGTTGGGAAAGGTCTTGAGGACTTCGCCAGTCAGGGGATTTGTCGTTGCGTAGGCCATTTTTACCTCGTTACCGATAAAGAGAAGGCGACAGGGCGCAGAGCGTCCGGGCGTGAGAGGCTTTGTTTCTGGATTTTGTGCTGAACAAGGACAGTATATGCGGTCCCAGATAGAATAGTGGATCTGATAAGATCAGGTCGTGGGCACAAATACTCTACGGGATTACAGCCGATCTTCAACATCCATTTCGTCCTTCATCCGGATTGCAAACAGAGAGACTGTCGAGAAACAGAGCGTCGTCAAAATATGGCACCCAGTGCCAGAAATGGGTATTATCCAAATCGCGGATGATGACCAGAGCGCGGTCATCACATGGATGTGAGGCCCGACAGCAGATCTGTGGCCCTGGGGCGGTGCAGGTAATGCAGGATTGCTGAAAATGTGGAGAAAATCCGATCGTCCAGTCACGCGGGATTTTCTCACCAGGCATGACTGTCCATCCGCACTTTTATGGAGGCGGACGGGATTTTCAGGGCCGGAAAAGGGGAGTCGCTGGCCTCAGGGGCGCAGGCAAAGAATTCCCGGGACATAAGCCATGTCCCGGGGGGGGGCAGCCGTGAATCAGGCCGCGAAAACCTTGGAGATGGCGTCCTGTGCTTCCTGCTGGATGGCCCGCAGATGCTCCTCGCTGACGAAGCTCTCGGCATAGATTTTGTAAACGTCTTCCGTGCCGGAAGGACGTGCGGCGAACCACCCGTTCTCGGTCACAACCTTCAGGCCACCAATCGGCGCATCATTACCCGGCGCGCGGGTGAGTTTGCTGATGATCTTGTCGCCTGCCAGCACCTCCAGCGGGAACTGCTCGGGCGTGAGCTTGCTGAGCTTGGCCTTCTGTTCCGGATTGGCGGCCGCGTCGATGCGCTCGTAATAGGGCGTCCCGAGGCGTGAGATGATCTCGTGATAATGCACGCTGGGGTTCTTGCCGGTCTTGGCCGTAATTTCAGCCGCCAGAAGACCCAGAATGAGCCCGTCCTTGTCCGTGGTCCAGACGGTGCCATCCCGACGCAGGAAGGTCGCGCCTGCGCTTTCCTCGCCGCCGAAACCCAGCGAGCCGTCCATCAGTCCTGGCACGAACCATTTCAGCCCGACCGGAACCTCAACCAGCTTGCGGCCCATGTCTTTCGCCACGCGGTCAATCAGCCCGCTGCTGACGAGCGTCTTGCCAACGCCGAGTTCCGGGCTCCAGTCCGGACGGTTCCGGAACAGGTAGGAAATCGCCACCGCAAGATAATGGTTCGGATTCATCAGCCCGTCAGGCATGGCGACGATGCCATGACGGTCAGCGTCGGTGTCATTGGCAAACGCAACGTCAAAGCGGTCGCCCATCTCGATCAGTCGCGCCATGGCATAGGGGGAGGAGCAGTCCATGCGGATCTGCCCGTCCCAGTCAGCGGTCATGAAGGAGAACGTCGGATCCACCACGTCGCTGACGACAGTGGCATGAAGGCCGTAGCGCTCGATGATGGGCTTCCAGTACGCAACAGCAGCCCCGCCCAGCGGATCGATGCCGATCTTCACGCCCGCATCGCGGATCGCCTTCATGTCGATGACCGAGTCCAGATCGTCCACATAAGGCGTTATGAAATCATAATCCTTGATGCAGGCTTCCTGCCTGGCCTGCTCGTAAGGCAGACGCTTGACGTCCTTCAGCCCGTTGGCGAGGAACTCATTGGCCATGTCCTGAATGGCCTTGGTGATCGCCGTATCGGCCGGTCCACCATTGGTCGGGTTGTATTTGAACCCGCCATCGGCCGGGGGATTATGCGACGGCGTGATGACCACACCATCGGCCAGACCCGTGGTGCGACCCTTGTTGTAAGTCAGGATGGCGTGGGAAATGACAGGTGTCGGCGTATAGCCGCCGTTTTCGTCAATCCGGACGTCGATGCCATGAGCTGCAAAAACCTCAATGGCGGATTTCTGCGCCGGGCCGGACAGGGCGTGGCTGTCCATGCCGATGAAAAGCGGGCCATCAATGCCCTCGGCCTTGCGATGGCGGCAGATGGCTTCGCAGATGGCGAGGATATGGTTCTCGTTGAAGCTGGTATGCAGCGAGGAACCCCGGTGACCGGACGTGCCGAACGAAACGCGCTGTGTGGAAATCAAAGGATCGGGCTTGCGGCCATAATAAGCTGCGATCAGGGCGGGAATATCGGTCAGCTTGTCGGAAGAAAGCGTTTTGCCGGCCAGAGGGCTGAGATGGGCCATTACTTCAAAATCCTTGCATTCGCCATTGGGCATTGCCGTCGGTTAACGGCCGTAACGCATGAGTGCCCGGTCAGGGCGCCTCGTTAGGGCAGGAAAACTTGTATCCGGGTCGATGTCCAGAGAGGCGCGTCAGTTCTGTGAAGATTGCACCCCGACCAGCCCGGCTGGAACGGACGTCATGCAGATTGCATGATGGTCCCGCGAAACAGAGAGCTAGAAGCGGAGACAGATTGATCCGAACTCCTGTAGAAATGATTTTTAGCGGACTGCACAGTCTTGTGTCGGTCTGCGCCATTCAGTCCGCCGCTGGAAGCGTTTTTCCGCCCCCTCGGAAACGTGATCCGATCCGAGGTTATCCCCACTGCGGAAAACGGTCGTCTCTGACGTTATCCCCGCGCTGTCATTCAGGCGCTGAAAAATTGTCGCCTGATAAGAAAGCGCCCTTGCGCGTGGCGCTCGGAGGCCTCGTTCTATCGCTTAAAAGCCGATGAAGATTTCATGGAAGAGCAGAGTTTTGTCTCAAAGCTTCGCAGGAAGAAGCCGTATCTCAAGCTTATGCCTCGGCATATCCAGAGATCTCATGCCGGAAAGTCAGTGATCCGATCACGCGTCGAGCATGTTTTTATCGAACAGAAATCACAGATTGAATTATTCGTTCGAACCGTGGGCATCACACGGGTCACTATGAAGATTGGGCTGGCCAATATCGTCTACAGCATGCACCGCTCTCTCTTCTGGGAGAGGATCAGTGCGAGCGCATAGTAATCCAGAGCCTGGAATTTTCGCTCTGCACAAGTCGCAGAGCGAAAATTAACTCCAGGAACCAGAAATTAACTTGCCCAAAAATAAAATCAGGCAAAAGAAAAATCAATCAGTGCTTCTTTGGACCATCCAGGTTTTCGAACTGTTCCGGATGTTGGGATGCTGTGACTTCTCCAACCGGCTTTGGGTGGTGCAGGTTGTCGTATTGCAGCGGAGTGATTGAGAGGGTCTGGTCCATGGTTGGCAGGTCCTTCACGTTCCAGCCGCCGCCGAGGCTGCGGATCAGGTCCACGTCCGCGCGATACAGCTGTGTCGCGATCTCGACCTGATGGATGCGGCTTTCCAGCGTGTTTTCCTGGCTGAAGATGGCCTCAAGATAGGTTCCGACGCCGCCTTGATAGAGCGTCATGGTCATGCTCTGCGTGGCAAGATTGGCTTTGACAGCCTGCTCCAGCGCCGCGTTTTCCTTGGTCAGACGTTCGGTCATAGACAGCCCGTCTTCCACTTCGCGGAAGGCCGACAGAACTTTCATGCGATAGCCGTCGCGCGTTTCCCGATAGGCCGACCATGTTCTTTGCAGCTCTGCCCGGCGCAGTCCGCCATCAAAGAGCGGCATGTCGAGTGTTGCGCCATAGGTCCACAGCGAATTGGCCAGATTGGCCAGATCGAAGCCATTGGCGGAGAAACCACCATTTAGGCGCAGGGCGATATGCGGATAGAAAGCCGCACGCGCAATGCCAATTTCACGATTGGCCTGTGCCATCTCGCGTTCGGATGATGCGATGTCAGGACGACGCTGGAGCAGGGTCGAAGGAACGTTCGTGGGGATCGTCGGCTGAACGAAATGGAACTCAGGGCTGGCAGGGATGTGGAAGCTCGACGGTGAGGTATTGGTCAGCACCGCGATGGCATGTTCCGTCACCTGTCTTGCGGCCTGAATGTCCAGACGCGCCGCCTGTGTCGTGTAGAGCTGGGCCTGTGCCCGCGCCAGATCGAGGCGGGGAGCCGCCTGGTTCTGAACCTGGTTTTCGGTGATATGAACGGCGCGCTCATAGTAGCCGATGGACTGCGCATAGATCGCATCCTGCGCATCGTAGCCACGAAGCTGGATGTAGTCGCGCGCAAGCTCGGCTTGCGTACTCAGGCGAGCCATCGCGAAATCGGCCGCACGCTGCTGGGCGAACTGTTTCTGTTCGCGGACGCGGTTGCGGATGGACGACCAGAAGTCAGGTTCCCACGATGCCAGACCGCCGTATTCCTCTTCGGTCTGGGTCAGGGTTGCACCGTTGCGGAACAGGCGGTCAGCGGACTGCTTGTTGTCCGACGCCCCGGCTTCAAGACTGACATGCGGAAGCAGTTCTGAACGCGCAGCCACGACAAGGGCGCGCGCCTGAATGAAGCGTTCGGCGGCGGCCTGGATGTCGCCGTTATCCGAGGTCGCGCGGGCTTCAAGATCGTTTAGCAGTGGGTCCTGAAACATGGTCCACCAGTTGGTGGGCAGTGCTGTATCCGCGGGTGTGGCCACGGCAAACGGTGCCTGCCCCTGCCATGAGGCAGGGACGACAAGGTTCGGAGCCTTATAGGTGGGCGCCAGATCGCACGCGGACAGACCAAGCAGCGACAGGGCGGTGCCGCAGACCAGGCCGGTGCGGCGGAGGCGGGAGAAGGATGGAATCATCTTACTCGTTCTCTTTTCCGAAGCCGGACTGGTTGTAGCCGCGCTGCGGCACGGTCACGTTGACCTTGTCACCTTCGAGCACATCCGCTGGCGGGTTGGCAATCACGCGGTCGTTCGGGCCGATACCAGCCTGAATTTCCGTTGCCGTATCAGCCATGCGTCCGACCGTCACGTTCTGGAAATGGACCGTGTTGTCGTCCCGCACCACAGCGAGCTGCATGCCCTTTTCCTGAAAGACCAGCGCACTCGTAGGAACTTCGTAGAGATGCGAGTTCTCATTGTTCGCCTTGAGCTCCACCGAAGCAAAGGTGCCCGGCCACAGAACTTCGTTCGGGTTGTCCATCTCGAACTCTGTGGTGGAGGTACGGGTGTTCGGATCATAGCCGCGTGCGGTCGTCAGGAAGTTCGCCTTGAACTTGCGGTCCTTGAACTGCGGCACGCTAACGTCGGCTGTGATGTCCGGCTGAAGAACATACTGGAAGACTTCCGGCACGGAGACGAAGAGACGCAACTTGTGCACGTCAGCCACGGTGAAGAGTTCGGAGGCCGCACCGGCAGCGTTGAGATTGCCGCCGCCGTCATGGACGTAGTCGCCGACATTGATGTCACGCGAGGTCACGATACCATCGAAGGGTGCGACAATCGTCTTGAAGCGTTCGAGTGCCTCGAAATGCGCAACGTTCCGTTCGGCGGCTTCGACCTGCGCCTTGGCGGACTGCTGGTCAGCCTGTGCGACCGAGACAGACTGCCCCGAGACGGACTGGGAGCGGCCCATGGCCTGCCAGCGCTGGAGCGTGACATTGGACAGGTTGTACTTTGCCATGATCGACGCAAGATCGGCCTTCGCCTGTGCGTATTGCGCATCAAGCGCCGGGGCGTTGATCTCGGCCAGAACGTCGCCCTGCTTCACGCGGGCACCGTAGTCCTTGTACCACATCTTCACATAGCCCGAGACCTGCGGATAGATCGGCGCCTGATACCAGGCGTCAATATTGCCGGGCAGCGTCAGGGCGACCTTCTTGGGTGACTGGATCGGCTTGACGACGGCAACGTCGGGCAGAGCATTTTCCTTGGTCTCGACCGCGAGGGCAGTAGAGACATGGATGCGGTCAACCACGATATAGCCGACATAGAGCGCGAGGAGGCACCCTCCCGCAGCGGCGATGAGTTTGGGGGAGGTAGCCATCAGGCGATTTCCTTCTGACGCGATGTGCGGTTGTGGAGGATTGCGTAGACGCAGGGAACAAAGAGGAGAGTCGAGATCGTTGCGACGATCAGGCCACCAATCACGGCGCGGCCGAGAGGCGCGTTGGTCGAGTTCGATGTTGCCATCGGGATCATGCCCACGACCATGGCCAGTGCGGTCATGATGACCGGACGGATACGGCCATAACCGGCTTCAATAGCGGCTTTAAGCGCATCGCCGTGGATTTCGAGGCGTTCACGGGCAAAGGACACCACGAGGATCGAGTTCGCGGTTGCGGTTCCCATGCACATGATGGCGCCCGTCAGGGCCGGCACGGACAGGCGTGTCTGTGTAAGGAACAGAGCCCATGCAATGCCGCCGAGTGCTCCCGGAAGGGCCGTGATGATGATGAACGGGTCCAGCCAGGACTGAAAATTCACCACGATCAGCAGATAGATCAGGACGATCGAGATCGCGAGACCAAGGATGAGCTGCTTGTAGGCGCCTGCCATCGTTGTGGCCTGGCCGTGGATATCGACTTCGGCGGAGGTCGGCTTGTTATGATCGTCGTGGGCGACGACCTGACGCACCTTGTCCAGCACGGAACCCATATCGGTGCCTTCGATGTTCACATAGATGTCGATTTCGGACATCGAGTTGTAGTGCGACACTTCGCCCGGGGTGCCGGCTGCCACGACATTGGCAATGGCGCCCAGAAGCTGGGTCTTGTCGTTGGGGTCACCGTCTCCCTTGTCGACCGGGATGGTCAGCAGGTCATTGAGATGGGTGAGCTGGTCCTGTGACGTGTAGACGTTGAGCGGGAAGGTAACATTGTCGACCGGGTCAAGCCAGAACTGCGGATCGACGACGCCGGAACCGGCAAGCGTCAGCAGTTCGTTGGTTGCAAGATCGTTCTCTGTCACGCCAGTCGCCTGACTGAAGGTTCGGTTGCCATTCACCAACAGTGTCGGTGTAGACATTGTCTGCTGGATATTCACGTCTGCCGTGCCCGGGATCTGGCGAATCAGCCCGATCAGGTGCTTGGCGTAGTTGTAGTTCTCCATGGCATCCGGGCCGGAAAGCTGGATGTCGATGGGAGCAGCGGAACCAAAGTTCAGGATCTTGTTTGTCAGATCCGCAGGCTGGAAGGTGAAGACCGTTCCCGGGAAGCGCTTGGAGAGATCCTTGCGCAGGAGAGCACGGTAATCCCAGACGGGGGATTCAGAGTTCTTCAGGGCGATCGTCAGATCGCAATCCTGCGTCCCGATAGAGGGGGTCGGGATGAAGGCCTGGTTATGCGGTCCTTCAGGAAGGCCGCAGTTCGAGATGATGTTCTCGACCTTGCCCGGAAGAAGCTGGTTGATACGGTCATCCACGAGGGCGGCAATCCGGCCTGCGACTTCAATACGCGTTCCGAGCGGTGCGCGCATGTGCATCTGAAGGGCGTCGGATTTCACTTCGGGGAAGAAGTCCCGTCCTGCGATGAAATAGAGCCCCATGGATGCGATGGACAGCATCATGAAGACGCCGACAAAAGCACCACGGCGTTCCACACAGCGTGTGAGGATTGTGTTGTATCCTTCACGGAAGCTGGTGAAGCGCGCCTCGAAGCCCTTCTGGAAGCGGCTGAAGAAGCCGGACGGCGGACGCTGGGTCGCATGCGGATTCGAGATATCGATCGCAGAGTCATGAATCCCGTACGGGTCTTCATCCGGGCCAGGTGCGCCGGCCGGGTGATGCACATGACCTGCGAGAAGGTACTTCGCCATGGTCGGAACAAGGGTTCGCGACAGGATGAAGGACGCGATCATCGCGAACATGATGGCAAGGGCCATCGGCATGAACAGGTAGCCTGCAACGCCATCCAGCTCGAACAGCGGCAGCCAGACGATGCAGATGCAGGTCGTGGAGACGAAGGTCGCGATGACGATCTGGTTTGCCGCATCAATGATGGCGGTTTCGAGATCCTTGCCCATTTCGAGATGGGTATCGATGTTCTCGATCATCACCGTGGCGTCATCGACGAGAATACCGACTGCGAGAGCCAGACCGCCGAGCGTCATGACGTTGATCGACTGACCGGCCCATCCAAGAGCGATGATCGAGCACAGGATGGCGAGCGGAATTGAGGTCGCGATAATGACCGTTGAGCGCCAGGAACCGAGGAAGAGCAGAACCACGATACCGGTCAGGAACGACGCGGTGATCATTTCCTGAACCACATCCTTGATCTGATCCTTCACCATGATGGAGGCGTCGGACAGGATGGAGATATGGACGTCAGGCGGCAGGATCGCCTTCAGGCGCGGGAGGAGGGCCTTGGTGGCCGCAACCACATCGAGCGTGGAAGCCGTGCCGCCCTTCTGGGTGATCATCTCGACGCCCTGGCGGCCTTTGACCAGCACAAGGTTCGTCTGGGGATGGCCACCGCGATAGACCGAAGCGACGTCGCGCACATAGATGACCGCATTGCCAACGCGCTTGACCGGAATATTGGCGATATCGTCCATGGATTCCGGAGCAGCGTTGGTCTGAACCATCCAGTCTGTTGCGTCGATCTTCTGGTCACCTGCTGGCAGAACAATGTTCTGGGCGGTCAGGGCTGCCTGAACGTCTGCTGCGGAGAGATGGTGGGCCTGAAGCTGTTTCTGGTCGAGAGAGACCATGACGAAGCTGTCCATGCCGCCGTAAGGATGGGCGACGATGGCACCGGGAACCGTGGCGAGGAGCGGACGAACGCGAATGACACCGAGCTTGAAGAGGTCGGAGGGCGTCTGTTTGTCAGACGTCATCTGAAGGGCAATGACCGGAACCTGCGACGGGTTCAGGGCCACGATCATCGGTGCCGGAACTTTGGGCGGGAGCCCGAGCAGCACGGTCTGCGCGATAGCCGATACTTCGGCTTCGGCGGTCCCGACCGATGTTCCGGGCTGGAAATAGATATTGACGATCGAGCGACCGTAATAGGAGCTGGACTCCATGTGCTCGATATTTTGAACGGTCGTGGTTACGGCCAGTTCGAAGTTATAGGTTATACGACCTGCAAATTCCTGGGGCAGAAGTCCCGGGTAAGTCCAGATGGCCGCAACGACTGGCACTTTGATGTTCGGAAAGACGTCCGTGGGCGTCTTGAGAATCGACATCACGCCAAGCAGCACGATCATAATCGATAGAACGACAAAGGTAAGTGGTCGCCTTAGCGCGGTGACGACAATGGCATTCATTCAGCTCGGTCCCCGACAAAGGTAGCAAGGATAGGGAAAGCGGGACGATACGGGTCTTGAAACACAACGTCTTTTAAATCGTGGTTTATGGATTTTTTTTAATATTTCTGAGAATGTAACAAAACATCTATATGAATTCGATCATTTTTAATAAAAAATATTGTTTTTCATCAACGGTAATTTCTCATCTTCATAAATAGAGTTTCTGGCTTGCTGGGGTAAATATGGATCCAATGAATATTTTATAATAAGGGATATTATCTGTGGTAATTATGTGGTTTCAAAGAAAATAATTTGACAAAATTTAGGAATCTAAAATTAATCTTGTTCTATAGTTATGTCTGTGATTTCATTTTTTAATTTGATTGGTGGGGGTTGGAAGATGAAGTGGTCCGGATTGTTTGATGTTGAGGGCCGCTTGCGCGATTGACGGTCTGTTCAATCGCTTTGGCGCAACCCTGCGTAAGGCTGGTTATTCTGTCGATGTGGGGCCAGATCCTGGATGTTACATTGGTGGCTGCTCCAAAGCAGTGTAAAACGAACGCAGAGAAAGCGGATCTCCGGGCAGGGCGTATTCCCGAAGACTGGCAGGGTAAGTCATCCAAATTGTCCCACAAGGATCGCCATGCGCGTTGGACACTGAAGTTCACCAAAGCGAAGCAACAGGATGATGGAAGCATGCCATCGAGTAATCTTACCATCCTGCCCTTTGGCTACAAGCCACACATCTCCATCAACCGGCAGTTCCGGTTCATCCGGAAGTGTAAGACAACTGATGCCGTTGCCGGTGATGGCGCGCTGTTGAGAGAGGCCTGCTGGATAAAACCAACACGGCCTCTAGCGTTTGGGCAGACGCGGCCTATCGCTCAAAAGCCAATGAGGATTTCTTGGAACAGCAGGGTTTTGTCTCAAAGGTTCACAGGAAAAAGCCGCATTTCAAGCTCACGCCCGAGCATCTCTTTTCCGACCAGAAATCGCAGACGGGATTCTTTATCCGAACTGTCGGTATCATACGGGTCACCATGAGGATCGGGCTGGCCAATATTGTCTATAAATATGCGCCGTTTTCTCTTGTTGAAGATGATTGGTGCGAGCGCAGAAAAATTTGTGCAGTAATATATCGTTTTAAGCAAAAGGATAGAAAAAATTCCATTAACAATATCTTCTTATTTATTTAAATAAATGTTCTTTTGTGGGAAATGTTATTAATCAAAAGTAATTTTGTTGTTTTAAATATTTTAAATTGTCTATTTTTATTGGTGTTGACATTGGGTAAAGAGAATGCCGAGAAAATTGTTGACAGACTCGGGTTCTGAAGGGTCTGCTTTGAGGGTTAAGAGCGATCTTTGTACGATCGCACTTTCGTATGCGTTAACGTGAAACAACGCGCAGAAACTGACAGTAGAATGCTGGCAGCCTGTGCGTCTGTGTATCTACAGTCACCGGTTTGCCGGCAGATAGGGATACATGGTCATGAAGCTTTTTCAGTCTTTTTCAAATCGTGGTGCCAGTCCCGAAATTCGGCGTGTGCGACATGAACTTGTCCGACGTCGTCTCGAGGTCCATGTTGTTGAGCATCTTACTTCCCACATGATTCGTATTACTCTGGGGGGGCGCGAGCTTGCCGGTTTTACCAGTCTGGCTCCTGATGATCACATTAAGATCTTTGTACCAGGGCCGGATGGGACATTGACGCCGCGTGATTATACGCCGCGTCAATATGACCCGCAGAATGGGACGTTATGCCTGGACTTCGTCAACCACCCTGGCGGACCAGCTGCAGCTTGGGCGAGGTCTGCCAGACCTGGTGATTATCTGGAAATCGGCGGTCCGCGTGGGTCGCAGATTGTTTCCGGACAAATTGAACACTGGCTTCTTATCGGCGACGAAACGGCGCTTCCCGCGATCGGGCGACGCGTTGAGGAAATGCCAGCTCAAATGCCGGTTACTACTCTCGTAACAGTGCCAGGGAAGGAGGACGAACAGGTGTTTGTCACTACAGCCTGTCATGTTGCTCATTGGGTTCATCGACCTATGAAACAGGCGGATGACGCTGCGGACATTCTTGCTGCTCTGAAAAATCTGGAGATTTCGGAGCGGACTTTTGTCTGGGTTGCTGCTGAAAGCCGTGTGGCAAAAGCCGTGCGTCAGTATCTTCTGGATGAACGCCGGATTCCAGTCCAGTGGATCAAAGCATCCGGCTACTGGAGCAAGGGACAAGCCGATGCTTCCGTCAAGGATGTGGGAGAGGCCGGCTGAACGTCAGGTGGTAGAATTGCAAGGATTCTGGCACTCCCCCTACAAAGGGAGGGATCGAAGAACCGCTAATTGATGCGCTTGGCACGTGATTTCCAGGCTTTTGGTGATTTAATTGACGGTTCTTTGGGGCGTTTTCGATCTGCGTTTTGAGCAGATCGAGAGCTGCCACTCGCTGGATGACTAGGGTCCTGAATATCAGTAACAGATCGAATGGCGGTCCGCTCTTTAACATCAAAGAAGCCGGAATGCCTCATACTTCACATCCCAATCAACTCAGGAGAAATGGAAACACGAAGGCAGCCTCAAAAATACTGGTTTTTTGAACCATTAAGCTGCCTCGTTGTAATAATTATCTTCTGGACATGAGACTTTTGACTAGATTGGATTCTATTTTTAAATGGTTATAGTTTCGTAGGGCGCGTCATTTACAAATTTCCACTGAACGTCGGATAGTCCGTATAGCCATGAAAATCTCCACCATAGAAGGTTGAACGGTCGTATCGGTTCAACGGCCAATGATTCCGTAATCGCAAGACCAGATCCGGATTGGCGATGAAGGCGCGTCCGAATGCGATCAGGTCTGCGTTCCCGGATGCCAGAAGCCTTTCGGCGCTCTCGGCTGTGAAACCGCCTGCGGCGATGATGGTTCGGGAAAAGAGGGGACGCAGGACAGACACATCGACCGGGTCGGGTTCTGCATCTACGCCGACCCGTGGTTGAACGATGTGCAGATAGGCAACCCCCATTGTCTCCAGCATCGTGGCGACATAGCTGAATGTGGCGTGTCGGTTGCTGTCGGACATTGATCCGTAAGATCCACTTGGCGTGAGTCGGACTCCGACGCGATTGGCACCCCATACGTCAATCGCCGCCTGAGTAATTTCCCGAAGAAAGCGCGCGCGGTTTTCGAGCGGGCCGCCATAGGCGTCAATGCGCTTGTTCGTGCCGTCTTGCAAAAACTGGTCGGGCAGATAGCCGTTGGCGCCGTGGATTTCCACACCGTCGAATCCTGCCTGAAGGGCGCGTGCTGCGGCTTGACGATAGGCATCGATCAGAGATGGGATTTCATTGAGTTCCAGGGCGCGGGGCATGTCATAGGGGACTGTGCCGTTGAGTGTCCATGCTGTGCCGTCGGCTCTGATAGCGGAAGGAGCAAGAGGTGCAGCGCCGTCGGGCTGAAGACTGCGTGCGGACTGACGACCGACATGCCAGAGTTGCAGGAACATACGTCCCCCTTTGGCGTGAACAGCATCCGTGATGCGTTTCCAGCCGGGGATTTGTGCATCATCGTAAATTCCAGCGGCGCGTTCAAAGCCATATCCCGTCAGGGCAACTGGAGAGGCCTCAGAAATGAGCAGACCACCCGGCGTGGCGCGCTGGGTATAGTATTCGCGCATCAGGTCGTTGGGCAGATTGCCGATGCTGGAACGCATTCTGGTCAGGGGTGCCATGACGATGCGATGTTCGAGCCGCATGGGCCCAACGAATTTCGGGGAAAAGAGAAGATCGGCCATGGGAAAAAAATCCTGTGTGAAACGCGCTATCTGCGCTGTGTTCCTGAGGATGAAGATTTCCGTATTGGATTGGCAGTTATCATTTTAGTATAGAGAGAATTCCATAATGGAATAATAAAATGGATCGTCTTCAGGCCATGACCGTTTTCGTACGGGTCGTTGAAAGTGGCTCTTTTTCTGCGGCGGCGCGACTGATGCATCTTGGGCAGCCAGCGGTCTCAAAGGCCGTTGCACAGCTTGAGCGCCAGTTGGGCGTGCAGCTTCTACTTCGCTCTGCACATGGTCTGGCACCGACGGATGCAGGGCAACGCTATTTCGAGCGTGTGGCCCGGATCGTGTCCGATGCGGAGGATGCCGATGCCGCAGCGCGTGACAGTACGTTCAGTTTGCAGGGAAGGCTTCGGGTTGCAGTTCCGACAACCTTCGGGCGGATTCAGATTGTGCCCCGTCTTGGTGAGTTTCTAAAGGAACATCCCCGACTGAAAATGGATATCGAACTTGATGACCGGCGTGTGGATCTGGTGGCGGACGGAATTGATGTTGCCATTCGCGTGGGGCCTCTGAACGACAGCACGATGATTGCAAAGCGCATGGCAAGAGGGCGGCGCTCTGTTCTTGCTACGCCCCGGTATCTGGAACAGTCCCTGGCTCTGGAGACACCGGAAGACCTTGTTCAGCATCAGGCTGTCACCTATGCGCGGGACGATGGAGAAAGATATGTTTTCCACCAACAGGGAAGAGACGTAAGCGCAACACTGAGTTCGCGTCTGAACCTGAGTGCGGCCGAAGGGATCCGGGCTGCCGTGCTTGCGGATCTGGGTCTGACCATTGCGGCGGACTGGATGTTCCTGCCAGAACTGGAACGCGGAACGGTGGTCCGCTGTCTGACGGGCTGGTCTTTGCCGCCTGTTGATCTGTGGGTCGTCTATCCTTCTGGCAGGCTGACGAGTGCCAAGGCGCGGGCTTTTTCGGATTTCGTTGCCGGAGTAGTCAGAGAACTGGAAACAGTGTCGCGTTCGATGTGCTAGATCCGGAGTCACATCCCTCTCTTCCTGAGCAGGCTGCAGCACTGGATGCAACATGTCTGATACGGCGCGTTACGAGTATTTTCTGTTTCTTCTGACTGTCATCCTGATTCTTGAGCTGTTATCGCGGAAACTGAAGCTCCCTCCTGCGGCAGCGTTCATTTTGGGAGGTACGGGGCTTGCTCTTTCGCCCTGGTCACCTGAAGTCACGATCGACCCCGAACTGGTCATGGTTGTCTTTCTTCCGCCCCTGCTGATGAGCAGTGCGTGGTTTATAGCCTGGCGGGAGTTCCGGAAAAACCTGTCCGGTATTCTTCTTCTGGCTGTTGGTACCACGACGTTCACGACCGCAGCCGTAGGGGTGGCGGCGCATCTGGTGGTGCCCGCTCTTCCATGGGCCGCGTGTTTCACGTTGGGCGCGATCGTTTCTCCGCCCGATGCAGTTGCGGCCGAAGCGGCTCTGGAGCGCCTGTCGTTACCCGGTCGTGTGACGTCCCTGCTTCAGGGGGAGAGTCTGCTGAATGATGCGACGGGGCTGGTTCTTTTCCGCTTTGGGGTTGTTGCGGCTCTGACAGGAATCTTTCGCCCGCTTCAGGCCCTGACAACATTCTGTGTTGTTTCTGTGGGCGGGGTGCTGATTGGTCTTGTCGTCGGGTTCCTGGGATTGTTGGTCATCCGCCGGTTACGCGACAGCGACATGGTTATCATTACAACAGTTCTTCTGGCCGAAGTATCTTATATTGGTGCGGACCATCTTCATGTTTCGGGTGTTCTGGCTACCGTCGCCACGGGGCTGGTTCTGGGCTGGCATCAGCACAGGGATTTTGATGCGGAGACACGTCTTCAGTCTCATGCATTCTGGAAAGTGCTTGTCTTTCTGCTGGAATCCGTTCTGTTCATTCTGATCGGGCTATCCCTTCGGGGTGTTTTGGGCCGCCTTCGGGGCACGCCCGATATTCTGCATCATCTTGTCTATCCCGTCGGGATCGTGCTGGTGGCAATGGTGTTCTCCCGGTTTGTCTGGTTGTTCGCATCGGACGGCATTGTCGGTCTGTTGCGTCGGCGCTGGCCGGAACGATTTGCGCGTCCGTCTGTGGCCATTTCAACGATTATGGGATGGGCAGCCATGAGAGGGGTCGTGACCCTGACGGCGGCTCTTTCGCTTCCGGAAGGGTTCCCCGGACGTGATCTGGCGCTTGCCTGCGCCTTTGCCTCAATTCTGGTCACCGTCCTGGTTCAGGGGACAACGCTGGCGCCTTTGATTGGGTTGCTCAGGATTAATGGAGCGTCAGAACTGCGTGTTATCCAGTCGGATGAAAACCGGGCCTGGATTGCGGTTGCGGAGGCGCAGCTTCGTGCCATTGAAAAGGCGTCCCGTCTTCCGGACGGAAGTGAGCGCCATCCGCGTCTTCTCGAACAATATCGCTATCGTCTGGATGTGACGCGTCAGTATGCGGAGGATACCGCGACGCATCGCCCTGAGGAAATTGCCCATTATGAAGCTGTTCTAAAAGCCATAGGAGCGGGGCGGGAGGAAATCCTGCGCTTGCATCATGCAGGGCAGATCCATGACCGGGTTCTGCGGGAAATGGAACAGGCCATGGATATGCAGGAAATCGAGGCTTCTGGTTATCTGGGGGCTCCAGAAGAAGGAATGGCATAAAAACAGGAAACAATGAGTTTCCGTTGTTTATATATATTCCTCGGGAATTCTCACTTAGTTTTCTGGTCAACAAGGATGCACAACAGGCTCTTTTAGGGCCTGTTGCTCGGTCCCTGCTTTTTCATTCTGACCAGAGAACCCGACATGAAATCCTCCTTCTTTCTGCTTTCCCTTACCGCCCTGACATTTGCATCTGTCGTTCCGCATCCGGCAACAGCTCAGGTCGTCACTGCCCCTGAACAAGTTCAGTCCGGCACCTATAATGTTGAGCCCGGCCACACGCAGGTTGGCTTTTCCGTTCTGCATTTTGGGTTCACCAATTATCAGGGCGTCTTTTCGGACGTTTCCGGCACGTTGGACCTCAATGACAAAAATCCGGCTGCGTCCCATCTTTCCGTGAGCATTCCGGTTGGGTCAGTTCAGACGACCAGCGCCAAGCTGACCGAAGAACTCAAGGGCGACCAGTGGTTCAACGCGGCGCAGTATCCGAACGCCACGTTTGAATCCACCTCCGTCCGCCGCACGGGCAAGGCTGACGCCATCGTCACAGGTAATCTGACGCTTCATGGTGTGACGAAGCCTGAGACGCTCAAGGTTCATTTCATCGGCGCAGGTGTGAATGCGCTCGACAAGAAATATACAGCCGGTTTTGAAGCAACAGGCACCATCAAGCGCAGCGATTTCGGCGTGAAGATGTATGTCCCGTATGTCAGCGATGCCGTGCAGCTGCGGATTGCTGGCGCTTTCGAAAAGCAGGACTGAGTTCATGACAGCGCCCGCAAAGCAGAGCCGCGGGATCACGCGATATACGGGCGTGGCGATCATCCTTCACTGGTTGATCGCTGCGGGGATCCTGATCCTGATCGTCATGGGGCTGGTCATGGATCACCTGTCTCTCGATCCGATGCGTGTTTTTCAGCTGTACCAGCTTCACAAGTCGATCGGTATTACGGTCATGGTCCTCATTGCGCTACGGATTGTCTGGCGCCTGACGCACAGGCCGCCAGAGCTTCCTGGTGATATGAAGGGGTTCGAGCGCATGGCAGCCCATCTGACGCATGCAGCTCTATACGGCCTTCAAATGTTCATGCCGCTCAGCGGATGGGCCATGGTGTCGGTGTCCACTCTTGGGATTCCAACTCTTTTGTACGGCACTATCCTATGGCCCGATCTGCCAGTGCTTTCAACGTTGCAGAACAAGGCCCCCGTCGAAGCCGCACTAAAAGCGGTTCATCACTGGGGCGGCTGGTTTCTGCTGGCCTTGATTGGGCTGCATGTCGCCGCCGCCCTTCGTCACCATTTCGTTCTGAACGATAACATCATGCGACAGATGCTTCCTGCCATTGGCAGAAAATCTGCTTCCAGACACGGAGACTGACATCATGGCTTTTCTTAAAAAAGCAGCCTTTTCAGCGTTCGCCATGAGCTTTCTGGCCGCAACACCTGTTTTCGCCGCAGACTGGACGATTGATCCTGCTCGCAGCACGATCGGCTTTGCGGGAACACAAACCGGAAATGCCTTTACGGGACATTTCGGAAAATTCGACGGAACCATCTCCTTCGATCCGGCCCATCCCGAAGAGGGGCATGCGAAAATCACGATCGATATCGCAAGCGCCACGACAGCAGACAAGCAGCGTGATGGGGCCATGCCGGGAAGCGACTGGTTTAATGTGGCCAGTTTCCCGACTGCGACGTTTGAAGCCCGTAGCTTCCGGGCCAAAGGTGGTAATGCGTACGAAGCTGTTGGGACGCTGACGATCCGTGGTGTCAGCCGGCCCGAAACTCTGCCTTTCACTCTCGACATCAGTGGTCAGACAGCTCACGCCAAAGGCCATCTTGATCTGATCCGCTCTGCCTTCGGCATTGGTCAGGGCCCGTGGGCCACCGGACAGTGGGTTGCGCTTCAGGTGGGTGTAAGCATCGATGTTATCGCAAACCAGACCTCTGGGTTATCGTCGCGTCCATAAGGACGGCTTTTGCAGCAGTTTTAGTAGACGGGTGATTGTGGCATTTGCGTTCGGTATTGGGCTGACCGCGCTGTCATCTGGTGCTGCTTCGCCCTTGCAAGACCAAGCCAATCCTGAGAGTTCGTCAGATGAGAGTATCGCCACGTCTTATGAACACTGGATGTTGCATCACCAACGAAAGCGTCCAGAAAGCGCTATATCGGCGCGAAGGTGGGAGTTTTCCTCTTCTTTTATCAGGTCGATAAAAGCCGAAGACGAGCGTCAGAAACGGTCTGCACAAGCCGACCAGAAGATGGCCATCGCTTACTCAGCATGGCCTATTCTGCAAGTATCGACTCCTGCCACACGGCTCGGCGTACAACATGATGAGGCTCTTCTCGGAGATTGGTGGGGTATTCGTTCAGCTCTTGCACGCTACGGAATTGTTCTGAACGTGAATTACTTCGGCATGGCCGTTGGAAATGTTTCCGGCGGGATGCGGAAAGGTGCGGATTATGCCGGGCAAACATCCGTTAGCGTTGATGCAGACTGGGGACTTCTGGCCGGTTTGCACGGCTTCAGCACTCATCTCTTTTTCCTGAACAGGAGTGGTCGTCCTGTTGGGCGGGATTATGTGGGAGACAGTGTTTTCAATGAGAACAATATCTATGGTGCTGGAGGCGATGTTATTGCGCATCTCGGATATGCTTTCATTGAACAGAAGCTGTGGCATGACCGGCTGGACCTTATGGCAGGCCGGATGGGCGCGGCGATGCTTTTCAATGCTTCGCCGATCTTCTGCGATTTCTTTTCGTTCGGCCTGTGTCCGACTCCGCGCGCCATAAGCGGTGGCAGTCAGGGCGCCTTCATCATGCCGCCGCAGAATAACTGGTCCTTCTATGCCAGTCTCAGTCTGGATCACGACCTTTATCTCCGCACAGGCATCAATGCTGTTGGCGGCGCGCTGGGCGGCCCCTCGGGACTCAATTGGTCCGATCATGGTGTCACGGGGGTTATGCTTCCCGTTGAGGCAGGTTGGACTCCTCATTGGGGCAAGAGTCAGAAACCGGTTCATTTGAGGGCAGGTTTTTATGCCTCTACCGCACAGGCTTCGGATATTGCCCTGAATCGACAGGGAAACCTTCTCGCCCTGTCGGGAGGGGCGCCCCTGGAACATCGGGGATATTTTGCAGCGTGGGCGGGAGGTGACGTTATGCTCCTGCGTCAGACAGCAGCAGCAGACGGCGGTCTTCTGTTCTTTTTCAACTACACCCATTCCGATGACCGGATCTCGATTTATCGGGATATGGGCGTTGCTGGTTTTGAAGATCGAGGCTTCTGGGCAAAATGTCCGCAGGACAGGGTCGGGCTGTTATTCGTCTGGTCCGAACAAAGTGCTTGGCTCAGGAAACGATTACGTGCTGCCCATTTGTCAGACACCCAAAACCATACTGGTGTTCTGGAAGCTCAATATGGCGCGCATATCGCTTCGGGTACGTTTCTGACGCCCGACATCCAGTACGTTATCCGCCCTGGTGCAGCCGGTATTTATCATAATGCGGTTGTTCTTGGGACGAGTCTTCAGATTGGATTTTGATGACAGGTTTGTGGCGCAGATAGTCCGCATTTAGATAAAAAAAAGAAACATATAGTTTCTATCATTTCCATTTATTCGTTTATGCGGCGGAGATAAAACAGACACCAACGGCCCCGGAACGCAGAAGCGCAAACTTCCAGCCGAATGTCAGATACCTGCAAAGACGAAAGATAAACCGATGAACATGTCCTTCCTCCGCGATCAGCTCCTTCTCGCTTCACGCATTCTTCTGGCTCTTTTGTTCGTCCTTATGGGATGGAGCAAACTGATGGGTTTTGATGGCACCGTAGGCTACATGGCCAGCACGGGCGCTCCAGTTCCGACTGTATCCGCCATCATCGCTATCATTACGGAACTGGGTATCGGTCTGGCGCTTTTCACCGGGTTCCTGACAAAACCGCTTTCCATCCTGCTGGCTATCTACACGATCGTTACAGCCTTTATCGGGCATCATTACTGGACGTTCGACGGTATGGTTCGTTACGATATGTGGATTCACTTCTACAAGAATTTTAGCATCGCAGGTGGCCTTCTTGGGCTCGCCGCTTCTGGAGCCGGTCGTTTCTCTGTAGATGCCCTGCGTCGATAAGAGTACTTTTCTGGTCGGACCTCAGGCGTCCGCTTTGGCCCAAGGCGGATGTTCAAACGCAGAAACTAGATGCTCCATCAAGGCATTGACACGGAAGGGGCGGAGCGTACTGCTGGAAGTCACGAGATAAAGCGCAATACTCGCGGCATCCCAGTCCGGCAGGATCTGTTCGAAACGCCTGTCCTGTAGGCCATCCCAGACCATGAATTCTGGAAACAGACCAAACCCCAGATGCGCTTTCAGGGCTGGAAGAAATGCCTCTGCATTGTCGGCCCTAAAGCGTGAGGCCTGCGACAGCACATAATCCTCACCGGTCTTTATGGAGGTGAGGCGCAGCGTACCAGGAGCGGAAGTATTCGTATAAACGAAGCTTTTCTGCCCTTCGAGATCACGCGGATGCCTTGGGCGCCCGATACGATTCAGATATTCTGGAGTTGCGACCAGAAGCAGGCGGACTCCACAAAGATGCCGGGCACGCAGAGATGAATCGGCCAGAGACGCAATCCTCAAAGCCAGATCATACCCTTCAGCCACGAGATCGACGAGGGAATCGCTGAAATCGACAGTGATGTCGATATCCGGATATTTCTCCAAAAAGGCCGGGAGTGCGGGCGAGAGATGCCTGATCCCAAAGGTCATGGGAGCAGCGACCCGGATCAGGCCTGAAGGACGATGAGTGCCGCCGCGGGCTTCGCTTTCAGCAGCTTCTGCTTCAGCAAGAATTCGGTTGGCATGTCCAAGCAGCATGCGGCCCGTTTCCGTCACGGACATCTGCCGGGAATTCCGATTGAATAGTGCAATGCCCAGAGACTGCTCCAGACGATTGATGGCTTTCGAGATCGTTGGTTTGGAAAGCTGAAGCTCTTCGGCAGCTCGGACGAAGGATCCGCGTTCAGCCACTTTGGCAAAAATGGCCCAGGCTTCAAAATCCGGTAATCTCATATCAGCAGTCCTCAGAACAGATTTTTCTACACGGGAACGGGTGAATCTTATTGAGGTATATGTAGAATATATAAAAACAGAAACAATTAATTTATATTGTTTCTATATTTCGTCCCTGATTTTCTATCTTACATTTCATGTCAAACACTGAACATGGCGTCGTAATTGTTTTTCGGAAAGCAGAAGTCATTGAAATAATACATCCCTGCATTCATCACGACATCCGACGTTGTATAGATTTTTTGGAAAGACTGGAGATCGAAAAAGGCTCAGCCAACTGGAGGGATCGAAGAACCCTTGGTTGATATGCTTGGCCTGTAATTTCTGGCATTTGGCGTATTAATTGACGGTTCTTTAGGTCGCTTTTGATCTGCGTTTTGAGAAGATTGGGGGCCGTCACCCGCTTGGTAGCTACGCTGTGGTGCTGATCCGCTCCAGGCAGAGGAAGCGGCGCATGTTGTAGATGATATTGGCCAGTCCGATCGTCATGGTGGCCCGGGTGATGCCGACAGTCCGGACGAACAGCCCTGTCTGCTCAGACCAAGGAAGGTATAAAGGAGAGGCGATCGTTAATCAGATACCTTTTCCGTTCGTCGGACAAATTGTTTAGCGTCTGGATCACCAGAATTTTGAACATCAGCACCGGATCAAATGGCGGTCGTCCGCCTTTACTCCCATCTGAATAGACCAAAGCCTTCTTCAGATCAGGGCGGAAGACTTCAAAATTCATAATCTGGGAAAAAGCTTCGAGCTGATCACTAAGCCCATTCAGCCGGGCAAGCCGCTCTTCAACGTCAAAGAAACCGGCCTGCTTCATAGCGCCATTCTCTCAATTAGAACCGGAGGAATGGAAACATACAGAAGAATTCAAAACCTGGAGGTTTTTCAAACCCTCCAGGTTCAGATTCCGATCGAGTGCATTCTCCGATGGGCCATTTTCGACGAGCTCATCAGGCGTAGGTATACCTCCGCGCATTACAATAAAAGTGCGGGAAATCTGGGATAGCCTCTCTTTGCCCCTCCAACTGCTACAAGAGCGGAATTATTTCATTCGGGGATGGTTTCGAAAATGGACGCATTGGTCTCCGGCGCCGAGAACGATACCGGGGATTTACATTCGTTGTTTACCTGCAGATTAAAGATATCAGGACGGGCGTAATGCCCCGCCACGTCAAGGTCGTATTTCCCCCGGATTACATCATCCAGGTCAATATCGGCGGTAACGATGGCTTCACGATCATAGATCGGGCCTGCGATGATTTCTCCCAGCGGATTGATGATTACGCTGCCGCCACGAATAAGAACGGTTTCCGGATTATTGCCCTGATGACAGGCATATTGCTCTGGCGCATCTGCGCGCGTCATGTACTGACAGGCACTGAGAACAAACGTTCGTCCTTCATAGGCAATATGTCGCATGGACGCCTGCCAGATGTCGCGCTCATCCACCGTA
>NZ_BJMK01000020.1 GCF_006539125.1 Gluconobacter sphaericus NBRC 12467 | reverse complement strand
AAGAAATATTCCAGTAAACCACGAATTCTTAGCTTCAAAATCTTCTTCTGCGGGCATTCATATCATAATATTTCTTCAATTTTTCATAATATTTGGCTCCAGCTTCCGGATAACCCGGAACGCCGTTACCACAGCAAGACTGCCAAACAGCACCACCCCCAAAGACTGCCCGACCAGAATCCCGACCGGCCCGTAAGCCGACCCGAACCATACGAACGGAATGGTCCCCAACGTCGCCCGGCCCCAATTGAACCCCGTAGAATAGAACGGGTGCCCAAGATTGTTGAACGCCGTATTGGCTACAAACAGCAGGCCGACGAACATATAACTCAGCACCAGCCAGCAACAGAACAGCCGCACGATGTCGACGCCTACACCCTGAAGTTCGAAAAGCTGGATGATGAAATTATGCGCCACCGCCAGAACCAGCCAAGTTGCGCCGACACAAAGTGCCGTCAGCTTGAGCGCCGCCAGCAGCGCCTCCTGCACGCGATGAATCTGCCGCGCTCCCAGATTCTGCGCCATGATCGGCCCCACTGATCCCGTCAGCGCGAACACCAGCGAAAAGGCCACCGGGACGATCCGGTCAATCGTCGCCTGCCCCGAAACCGCATTGAGCCCGAACCGCGCCATCGCATGCGTCACGAACAGCGCCCCCGTCGGCGTCGCCAGATTGGTCGCAATCGCCGGCACAGCAATCCCGCCAATCAACCGTGTGGACGGCCCAAACGCCGAGCGCTCCGGCCATTCCAGCATGGCGTGCCCCCGCAAATTCAGGAATCCGCTCGCTGCAATGGCCAACCGCGCCAGAACCGTGCTGATCGCAGCGCCTTCAAGCCCCAGATGCAGCCCAAAAATCATGATCGGATCCAGACAGGCGGAAACCACTGCCCCGGTCAGCGTCACCCGCATCGAGCGCTTGGCATCACCGACCGCCCGCAGAAGCGATGACAGTGCCATTCCTAAACAGACCAGCGGCAATGCCGGTGAGACAATATGAAGGAACGTAGCCGCATGCTGCTGCGCCTCACCATGCGCGCCCAGCAGGCCAAGCAAAGGCATCGCGAATGTCGCCGTCAGCAATCCCAGCACAGCGGCAATCGCCACCATGACCACCAGAAACGCCGAGGCCATCCGGCGCGCCTCGTCATGCTGCCGCGCTCCGATCAGCCGCCCTGTGCACGCCCCGAGTCCGATCGTCATGCCAATGGAAACAGAGACCTGCACGTAGCTGACCGCCGTCGCAAACGCGATCGCCGCCGTCAGTGTCTTGTCATGCAGATGGGAGATATAGCCGTAATTGAGCAAATCGACGGCAAACACCGCCATCAGCCCGATGGCCCCCGTCCCGGCCATGGTCACGACATGACGCATGATGCTGCCATGAACGAATCTGGCGGGTCTGACCGGAGAATCGTCAGGAATAATAGGCTTTTTCGGGTCGTCGTCTGGCTGGGGCATGCCGCCCCATCATGCCCGGTCCTCAACCAGAGAACCAGAGGCAATGGCGTTTTTTCACACTCACATCATGCCGTTACAACCAGCGAATCCAAAACACGCAACGGCGAATCCGTCGTTTTGAGGCTTGTAAGGACTTCCTTAATCTCCGTCGTGGAATCCTTGGCCATGATGCTCGGGCATACGACCCGTAGCCTGTTCCATGTCCGGGAGTATGCCATGTCCTCGATCATCAACGCGGTCCACACCGCCGTCAGTGGCCTGAACGCCCAGTCCCACGCCTTCACTGACCTCTCAAACAACATCGCCAACAGCCAGACCACAGGCTACAAAGCCAGCACCACCAGCTTCGAGGACTACGTCACCGACAACGAAATCGCTAATGACGGTGAATCCCTGAGCGACAGCGTCGCTGCCACCACCCAGCAGAACACCGACAACCAGGGAATGGTAACAACGTCAACCAACAGTACGGCCCTCGCCATTTCCGGCAACGGGTTCTTCAACGTCTTACAGGCCACCGGCCAAAGCAATGACAGCACCCCCGCTCTGGGGACGCAGCAGTATTATACCCGTAACGGTGATTTCTCGCAGGACAAGAACGGCTATCTGGTCAACACGTCCGGCTATTACCTTGAGGGCTACAACGTCAACGCCACCTCTGGCACCCTGGGCACGTCTCTCTCCGCCATTCAGGTTCCTTCCACCATCGCGTTCCGGCCGACCGAAAGCACGAAACTGACCGCAACCGGCACGCTCGACAGCAGCAGCACCACTCCTGTCGATATGCCAGCGACAACCTATGACAGCACAGGGGCGGCCTCGACGGTCGATCTGAGCTGGACGAAGGTCAATGACACGACCTGGACTGTTAAGGATGCCAACGACACCACGGGCTCCAGCAACAGCGCGACCGTGACGTTTGATTCCACCGGTGCCGTTTCCTCCGTGACATCCCAGAACAGCACGGGAACCAGCAGCACTTCCAGCACCAGTTTCGACTACACAGGCTCCCCACAGGATATGACCGTGAACCTCAGCGGCATCACTCTCGGTTCGGCAAACACCGTTTCTATGACGTCAGACAGCGTGACCAGCGGCACCTTCTCTGGAATTTCCATGGAGACGGACGGCTCTGTCATGGCAACGTTCGACAACGGCTATTCCCAGTTGGTCGCCAAGATCCCGCTGACGACTTTCGCCGATCCGAACAGCCTGTCTGCCCAGAACGGACAGGCCTATACCGCCACGTCGCAGTCCGGAAGCCCGCAGATCAACGCAGTCAACACCAATGGTGCCGGCACCCTGACCACGGGCTCCATCGAAGAATCCACCACGGACCTGACCGGCGATCTTAGCAAGCTGATCGTGGCGCAGCAGGCCTATGGCGCAAACACGAAAGTCGTCTCCACAGCCGACCAGCTTCTTCAAACCACGCTGGCGATGATCCAGTAAGTCGGACTGAAGGGATACCTACCTCATGGGACTGAACAGCGCACTCTCGATTGCAACGTCCGGCCTGAATGCCGTCCAGAACGCCATGGCCGTTGCGTCCAACAACGTCTCCAATGCTGGGACAAGCGGCTATATCAAGGAAAACGCTAACGTTCAGTCTACTGTGGCTGGCAGCATGGGTACTGGCGTCCGCACTGCCGCTACAACCCTGGCCACGAACGAGCAGGTCCAGAAAGCGCTCTACGCCCAGAACGCGGATGTCGCGGCCTACACGGCCACGAGCAACTCCCTGTCCAACATCACCGCACTCCAGGGCTCCACCAGCGCTACCTCCGGCAGCAGCGGAACCCTCTCCGACGAACTGGGCAATCTTCAGTCCGCCCTGACGTCCCTGACCTCCACGCCCGACAGCGCGTCGGCCCAAAGCACCGTCATCTCCGCCGCCTCCACCTTCGCGCAGTCCGTTAACACTCTCGCCTCAGCCTATCAGACCCAGCGCCAGACGGCCCAGGATACTGTCGTGTCCTCGGTTTCGGACATCAACACCGATCTCACCACGATCGGTGCCCTGTCCACCAAGATCATGAATCTCAAAAGCACCGGTCAGGATACGGCCGCGCTGGAAAACCAGCGCTACACGGCCCTATCGTCGCTTTCCTCGGAACTCTCCGTCTCCTGGTCCGAGTCCGCAAATGGCGACATGACCATTTCCACCGCAAATGGCGTGACCCTGCCGACGCGGGATACCAGCAGCACCCAGGGCGCAACCGTATCGTCCACCTGGCCCCTCAGCACGTCATCGGCCCAGATTTCGGTCAGCTCGACCTATTCCGCCGCGTCTGCCGACAGCAGCATTCCTGCCATCACGCTGAACGGCCGGGATGTCACTGCGGATCTGACCGGTGGAACGCTGGGCGCGAACATCACCCTGCGCGATACAACGCTCCCCACCATGCAGGCGCAGCTGGACTCCCTGACATCAACCGTTGCCACCCGCCTGAGCGATCAGGGCATGTCCCTTTTCACATCCGGCGCAAATGGCAACGTTCCGGGCACATCGCAGACAGACCTTACGCCGACCGGAAGCGTCGGCTTCTCGCAGGTCATGAGCGTTTCCAGCACCTATTCCAATGATCCGTCCAAACTGCTCGACAGCAGCACATCCGGAACACAGACCATCCAAAAGGTCCTGAGCTATGGCTTCGGAACAACATCCGATTCCGACGGCACCTCCCAGACGGCAGCGCCGAGCACGAACCTCGGACTGACCGGAACCCTGTCCACGGGCTATACGGGAAATCAGGGGATCATCTCCCTTGCGACATCCCTGACAGCAAAACAGGCCGCCACCGCCAGCGATGCCAGCAGCGACCTCGCCCTCTCCCAGACAACGCAGACCAGCCTGACGTCCAACCTTTCCGGAACATCAACAGTCTCCGTGGACACGGAAATGGCCAATATCGTCACCTTGCAGAACGCCTACGCGGCCAATGCCAAAGTCGTATCAACCGTACAGACAATGTTCAGCGCCCTGCTAAGCGCAATCGGAACCTGATCATGACCGGAACCATCTCCAGTTTCGGCTTCGGAGGAATCTCCAGCCAGCTTCTTCTGGGTGTCCAGAACCTTTCGCAAAGCCAGAATTCGCTCCAGCTCGAAGCCTCGACCGGCGTGCTCTCCAGCAGCTATGCTGGTCTCGGCGCATCCAGAACACAGGCCCTCGCCCTTCAGCCGGCCATCACGCAGGTATCCGCCTGGATGAGCAACATCACGAACACCCAGAACACCCTGACCACGACACAAACCGCCCTGTCACAGATCTCTACCATCGCCCAGGATCTGACAAGTTCGCTGTCCACGCTCGGCAGCACGCTGACCTATTCAACCGTCACGACGGCCGCTACCGCCGCCCAGTCGGCCCTGACATCGCTCGGCAACCTGCTGAATACGAAACAGGGCGACAGCTATGTCTTCGCCGGACAGCAGAACACGACCGCCCCTGTAAGCACCGATCTGGGCACATCGGATCTCGCCACCCAGATCGAACAGGCCGTCAACCAGCTCGGCTCCACCACCAGTGCGGACGACGTGCTCAGAACGACCGAGGATCTGGCCAGCAATACCGCCGCCGGCCAGCCCTTCTCCGCAGCGGTGTCTACATCCCCCGATCAAGCCTACCAGCAGAAAATGCAGGCCGTCGTCGGTCAGTCCGAAACGGTCTCCGTGGGCATGGTCGCCACCCAGAGCGCAACCGCAACCTCCACCACATCGCCCATCCGCAACCTGATACGCAACCTCATGGTGGTCGCCTCCCTCGCCTCGTCTTCCGCCAGCGCAAGTGACTATTCCAGCCTGATTTCAGGTCTTCAGAGTTCAATGGAAACCGTAACGAGCGGCCTGGGAGACATGAGCGGCCTTCTCGGCGTCCAGCAGAACAGCCTGACAACACAGACCTCCATGCTGAGCCAGATGTCTTCCGCCCTGACTACCCAGCTCGGGCAGGTCAAGGATGCCGATCTGGCGCAGGTTTCCACGCAGGTGACGAACACCAACAACCAGCTTCAGGCGTCCTATTCCCTCATCGCCGACATGAAGGGCATGACACTCGCATCTTACCTCTGATGCCGGTTGAAAATCCGTTTGTGACATCGCATATCGAAGTCACTTTCCTGTACGGAGACTTAATGAGATGAGTGAAACGAACACCCAGAAGGCAGCTGAAAAGCACGAATTCAGTGCCGAAGTCGGACGTCTTCTGGATCTGGTAGTCCATGCCCTTTACTCGGATCGTGAGATCTTTCTACGTGAACTCGTCGCCAACGCGGCCGATGCCACGGACAAGCGCCGTTTCGAGGCTTTGACGGACAGCGCGCTAGCTCTCCCAGAAAATGCGTCCATTCGCATCAACCCGGACAAGAGCCAGAAAGAGCTGACCATTTCCGATGACGGCGTGGGCATGACCCATGACGAACTGGCCCAGAACCTCGGCACGATTGCCCGTTCCGGTACCCGCGCCTTCGGTGAAAAGCTTAATGCCGCAAAGCCGGAAGACCGTCCGAGCCTGATCGGCCAGTTCGGTGTAGGCTTCTACGCGGCTTTCATGGTGGCAGACCGTGTAGACGTCACATCACGCAAGGCCGGTTCCGACGAAGCCTGGACCTGGTCGTCTGATGGCAAGGGCGCCTTCACGCTCACCCCCGCCTCCCGCTCCACGCCGGGCACCGACATCGTCCTGCACATGAAAGACGATGCTGACGAATATCTCGACAGCTGGCGTCTGCGCTCCACCATCCGCAAATGGGCAGACCACATCTCCTGGCCCATCACCCTGCGTGAAACAAAGGAGGACGGCACCACCGAAGATCAGGCTGCCAACGAAGGCACGGCCCTGTGGAGCAAGCCGAAAGCCGAAATCACACCGGAGCAGTATGCCGAGTTCTACCGGCACATCTCGCGTGCTTTCGATGAGCCCTATGCGACGCTGCACTGGCGCGCGGAAGGTGTAACCGAATTCACGGCCCTACTGTTCCTGCCCAGCGCCCGCCCGTTCGATTTCATGGAGCAATCCCGCGAAAGCCGGATTCATCTTCATGTCCGCCGGATGTTCATCACCGACGAAGCCGAACTGGTCCCGAACTGGATGCGCTTCGTGCAGGGGGTGGTCGATACCGAAGATCTGCCGCTCAACGTCTCGCGTGAAATGCTTCAGGCCACTCCGGTCCTGGCCCGTATCCGCAAGACCGTGACCAAACGCGTCCTGAGCGAGATCAGCAAGCGTGCAAAGGAAGCCGACAACGGTTTCAACACATTCTGGGAAAACTTCGGCCCCGTCATCAAGGAAGGGCTCTGGGAAGATGCCGAACACCGTACGGAAATCGCCGGTTTCGCCCGCTTCCACTCGACCTATAGTGACGACCTGATCACGCTGGATGATTACATCTCCCGCATGAAGGATGGTCAGGACGCCATCTATTACCTGACCGGCGACAGTCTCGACGCGCTCAAGTCCTCGGCCCAGCTTGAAGGCTTCCGTGCCCGCGGCCTCGAAGTCCTGCTGCTCTCCGATCCGGTGGACGGCTTCTGGCCGGAGCGTCTGTCTTCCTATCAGGAAAAGCCCCTGCGCTCCGTCACCCACTCCCACGGTGATCTGGAGAAGTTCGAGTCTGTGGAAGCAGACACGGCCGAAGCCGCGAACGTTGAAAAGCTGGTCCCGACCCTCAAGGATGCGCTCGGCGATCAGGTCAAGGACGTCCGCAGCACCGTCCGTCTGACGGGCAGTGCCGTTGTCATCACGTCCGATGGCGGTCCGGATCTAACGATGCAGCGTCTGATGCGCCGTTCGGGTCAGGCCATGCCCGCCATGCCGCCGATCCTCGAAATCAACCCGAAGCATCCGCTCATCAAGGCTCTGTCCGAGCGCGTCGAAAAGGGCGAGAGCGTCAAGGACTATGCGACTGTCTTGTTGGATCTGGCCCGCGTGCAGGAAGGCGAGCCCCTGCCCGACCCAACCGGTTTCGGTCGTTCGCTCGCCGCGCTGCTGGCCGGTCCTGCCGCAGAGTAAGCAAAAAACCTGAGCATTCCGCATTTTCAGGTCTATTCGAAAAATGCGAGGGAATTATCCCTCGCATTTTTTACATACGCTCCTGTGAGATATGGAACGCCAGACATGATTGAGGGAGACGCAGACCTATGGATGATTTCCGCTTTACCACATTACTGTAATCGGTGACCTGTCCTGCTGTCATGAAGAGATCCAGCGGTCGTCCTTTCTGATCGGTGAGACATGGATCTTGATATTCATACTGCCTTTGGTACGACCGATCAGGCGGCGCGAATTCCATTTTTAGCCGCAGGCTCAAAGCCGTACAGTGTGTCTTGAGATTAAGTCGCATCAATCATAATGGTCTGAGGTTCTGCCTTTCCGACAGCCGAACCGTCCATCATCCGGGCGAAGATCTCCATGGCGCCCCAGCGCAGAGCATTGCGGTTCACAGAAATGATGCCGCTCAATACACGGCGGTCATCGACGCGAGGTTTGCCGTGGCTCCTGGGAAAGAACGGCCGCAGACGCTCCATCTGTTCGTCCATCAGTCAAAACAGGTCGCTCATCTTCAGTCTTCTCGCAAAGCATGAATCAGATTTCCGCAATCAAATCAATGGGTCCTGAGCCTAGACACCAAGCCCGCTCAAGCGCGTAAGCCGCTCCTCAACATCAAAAAAAACCGGACCGGTTTATTTTACATCCCCCAATAATAGCAGGAGTGATGGAATCACACAGAGGCCGCCAAGTTCGCGGGTTTTTCGGGCCCTCCACTTCCATTTCGAACCAGACCTCTAAGCGATAAAAGGCCAGGAGTTCATTATCGGTCGGATGGCCGCGCGCGATGATCTGGCTGGTATCGGGAAACAGCGATGCGGTTTCGACCATCAGGAACTTCATGATGTGCTGGAGCATAACTAGCGCCCCAGACACAATTCCGATTCCGTGGGGGCAGAGGAAAACCCCTCAGATCAGTCCTTTTGCCCGGATCAGCGCAAAAGCGGCCAGTGAGACCATGCATTTCAGTTCGCCGTCTCGGATCATAGTCTCGAACGCTTCGAGCGTCATGTCGTGGCAGGTGATGTCTTCTTCGGTAGCTTCACGATCCGTTTCACCGCGGGTCAGATTGCGGGCCAGAAAGACATGCCCCTTCTGGTTCGAATAGCCCGCCCCCTGATACATGCTTCCGACATGAATCATCTCGCCGGCGCGCAGTCCGGTTTCCTCCCGCAATTCACCCAGCGCGAGTTCGACCGGATCGACATTCTCTTTCGTCTCCCACATACCCATCGGAAGCTCCCACAGCCGCTCGCCCACAGGATAGCGGAACTGCTGGATCAGCGTGACCTTGCCGTCGGCATGCAGCGGCAGAATCACAACGAACTCGCCACGCTCGACAATGCCATAAAGTCCCTGCTTTCCGTTGGGATGGACGATGATGTTCTCGCGCAGGGCGGTCCAGGGGTTGCTATAGGCCATTCGGGTGGAAATTGTCTGGAAACCGGCGTCCCTACGGGCGTCTTCGATGGTCTTATCGGTGCTCATGGACGGCTCCTGATCTTGTTTCGTTCTTTCGAATCGGCAACACTCGCATCATGGAGCAACGCCGGATCGTGCATATCGACATGGACGCATTTTACGCGTCTGTCGAACAGCGGGACGACCCCTCCCTGCGCGGCCGCCCCCTCGCGGTAGGCCGGGGCGAGGCACGGGGCGTTGTAGCCGCCGCAAGCTACGAGGCTCGACGTTTCGGCGTCCGCTCGGCCATGCCGTCGGTCACGGCCAAACGCCTGTGTCCGGAGCTTGTGTTCGTGCCTGCGCGGTTTGACGTCTATCGCAGCGTCTCGGCCCAAATCCATGACATCTTTTCGCGCTACACGCCCCTGATCCAACCACTGTCGCTGGACGAAGCCTATCTGGATCTGACCGACCATCTTGGCGCCTATGGTTCCGCCACGCTGGTCGCGGACCGCATCCGCGCGGATATCCACGCTGAGACCGGGCTGACCGCCTCGGCCGGTGTGTCCTACAACCGTTTTCTGGCTAAGCTGGCCTCGGATTACCGCAAGCCTGACGGGCTGTTCGTTATCACACCGGCAATGGGGCCGGACTTCGTATCTGCCCTGCCCGTCGATGCATTTCACGGTATTGGCCCCGCCACAGCACGGAAAATGCGTGCTCTAGGCATTGAGACGGGCGCCGATCTGCGGGAACGAGACGTCGAGACGCTGACCCGGCATTTCGGCAAGGCCGCGGCGTTTTATCATGGGATCTCGCGCGGGATCGATCACCGACCCGTCGTCGTAAACCGGGAACGCAAGTCACTTGGTACCGAACAGACCTATCTTCGGGATCTGACTTCCGAAAGCGATGCATATAATGCTCTTGCGCAAATCGCAGCAAAGCTGTGGACAGGTGCGGAACGTCGCCGTCTTCAGGCACGAACCGTAACCCTGAAGGTCAAATACGCGGATTTCCATCAGATCACCCGCGCCCGAACACTGTCCACGCCAGTTCCGTCCGAAACAGATCTGCTGATCACGGGCCAGAGTCTGATGGCGCCGCTATTTCCATTCATCCCTGGCGTGCGCCTGCTAGGCCTTACGCTATCTGGCTTTCAGCCACCCGACACCCTGCCCGACGATCAGATGGAGCTGCTCTTTTAGAACGACGTCATGACATATCGACACAAATTCTGGCATTCTTTCCACTATTTGATGCGTTGATACTCAGCCTGTCCTGATCGGGCCGTCTTTTCATCGCATGGACCAACGCACATGCCCCACGCTATCGAGCAGCGCCCTGCTGACACATTTCCTGATGATGGCTGGATGCGCATCCAGGATCTCCCTGTCACCAGGCTTCGAGAAAACCCTTTCCTACAACCAACAGGAACGCTCCTCCTCGACGCTTCACAATTCCATGGCATCCCGGCTTCGGTAGGCTGTCTCGATGTTCGCTTCAAACAGTATCGCCCGGGATTATGAAGGAAAGACAGACTCCCCCTCGTGACGGCTTCCTCCATCTGGCCTATGGCATGAGCGAGCTTTTTTACAGACTGGCCTCAGGAGAGCAGATTTCATGACCGCGCAAGATACGCCGGCGGCCTCACCGACAAAACGCGTTCTTGCAGTCGTCCTGTTCAATCTTCTCGTCTATATCGTGATCGGCCTGCCCAACGCCGTCCTGACAATTTTTGTCCATCAGGGCCTGGGCTACAGCACGACCGTCGCGGGTATCACATTCTCGCTCCAGTATTTCGCGACTTTTGCGGCCCGCCCGTCCGCCGGGCGACTGGTCGATCGGATCGGCCCCAAACCCGTGGTCATCGGCGGGCTCGTCACCTGTCTGCTCTCCGGCCTGTTGGTGATCGGATCGGGGCTATTGGCGGCCACACCGCTACTGTCGCTGGGCGTTCTGCTGTCCAGCCGCCTGTTGCTGGGGTGGGCGGAAAGCTGGGCCGCAACCGGGGTGATCGTCTGGAACATCCGGCGGGCTGGGGCGGAAAATACCGCCATCGCCATTTCCTGGAACGGCATCTGCTCCTATGGCGGGATTGCGCTAGGTGCGCCAATCGGGGCCAAGCTGTCCATGCTGGCCGCACCCTATGGCGGGCTGGTTTCGGTGGGCATACTCTCGGTGGCCCTGCCGCTATTCGGTCTGGCGCTGATCGGCTTCTACCCTGCCGTCAAACCCATTCCCTCGACCAGTCAGCCCATTCCTTTTTCCCGTGCGCTCAGACTCGTTCTTCCGCACGGGTCGGCACTTGCGGCAGGTTCCATTGGATTCGGAGCGATCTCGTCGTTCCTGGCACTATATTATTCGGTCCTGCACTGGGAAGGAGCGGCTACGGCGCTGGCGGTCTTCGGCTTCACTTTCGTCGTCATCCGGTTTTTCTTCGCCTCACAGATCGCGAAGCGTGGGGGCGTATTCGTGGCGATCGTCTCGCTGTTGGTGGAAGCACTCGGCCTCGCCACGCTCTGCATATTCCAGACGCCATCCGCAGCCCTCGTGGGGGCCGCACTGACAGGGGCCGGCTTCTCGCTGCTCTTCCCCGCACTCGGCGTTCTGGCCGTCAACAGTGCGGGTCCGGAGAACCGCGGGGCAGCTCTGGGCGCCTATTCCATTTTCATTGACCTTGCCATCGCGTGCTCGGGGCTGTTTCTTGGACAGGTCATCGAGTTCGCAGGTTACAGGACGATGTTCGCCACCACCGCCATCTGCTGTCTGGGTGGTGTTCTGATCAGCCGTTCCCTGGGCCGCAGGACCGCGTGACGGATCTTCGCTTCAACTGACACGGACCTGACATGACCATTCGTTCCTGCGCCGTCTTCTGTGGCTCCCGCTTCGGCAACTCTCCCGTTTATGCCGAAGGTGCAAAAGAAATCGGAATAGCCCTGGCGCGACACGGAATTACACTGGTCTATGGCGGCGGGCATGTCGGACTGATGGGCACGGTGGCGGATGCGGCCCTTCAGGCGGGCGGCAAGGTCATTGGCGTCATTCCCGAATTCCTCCATGCCCGTGAAGTCATGCACAAGGGTGTGACACAGCTTGAGGTCACACCGGACATGCACACCCGCAAGGCCCGCATGTTCGAGCTGTCTGACGCCTACGCCATTATTCCCGGCGGCCTCGGCACGTTCGACGAACTCATGGAAATCATGACCTGGAAGCAGCTCGGTCTGCATCAGGAAGCGATCTACATCGTCAATATCGGCGGCTGGGCGACGTCTCTGGTCAATACACTCAATGATGCCATCGATCAGGGTTTTGCAGACCCGTCGGCCCGCAAACTGTTCACGGTCGTCGAGGACGTTCCGGCACTGATGCAGCATCTCTCTGTCAGCGTTCCGGCCTGACGTCGAAAAGAGCGGGGCTGGTCCCCGCTCAGTTTTCCAGCGTTGCCACGAACAGACTGACCACCTCTTCCAGACGTACGCGATCTGCGTCGGAAAACCGGTCTCTCACCGGGCTGTCGATATCCAGAACGCCCACGAGCGCCCCTTTAACGACGATCGGCAGCACGATTTCCGATTCTGACGCCGCGTCACAGGCGATATGCCCCGGGAACGCATGCACGTCCGGCACCACCAGCGTCTCGCGGTTCTGGGCGACCGTGCCGCACACACCACGGCCCAGTGGAATCCGCGTGCAGGCCAAACGCCCCTGAAACGGCCCCAGCACAAGCTGTCCGTCAGCCTCTTTCCACAGATAGAACCCGGCCCAGTTGATCTGCGGCAGACCCTCAAACAACAGAGCCGAGATATTGGCCATGTTGGCGATCATGTCTGTCTCGGTCTGAAGAACGGACCGGACCATCGGGACAAGCTCGTCCACACTCAGACGATGGATGGGAGCACTCATGCAAAAACAGTCCTGCAAAAACAGTCGATAGGTCCGTCAATCATAAGGCAAATCGGAAAAAACCGGAACAGAGGTCGGCTTTAATGGAAAATTTTCGTTTTCCCTAATACTCGCCAATCCGGGAGAATTATTAGAAATTATTCACAAAATACAAAAACAGTTTCCTCGACGTTGGAGACTTCTAAAAGAAGCCGGTCCTTTCGTCTGAAAGATCTTTCCATGATCCTGACTTCCCAGACCCTGCCCACCCTCCCGGACTCCATCCTGACATCGCCCTATGACCGGGGTTCGGTGACGGCCGGCATTGTCCATCTCAGTGTCGGCAACTTCCACCGCGCCCATCAGGCCGTCTATACGGACCGCGCGCTGGCCCTTCCGGGGCAGTCCGACTGGGGCATCGTGGGCATGGGCCTGATGGACCTTCCCGGCGAAGTGGCAAAGGCCGAGGCCCTGCACGCACAGGACGGCCTCTACACCCTGCGCGCCTGCCCGCCGAACCGTCCCGATACGGTCCGCGTCGTCAAGTCGCTGGTCGAATACATCCATGCCCCCGCCGACCGCGAAGCCGCTCTGAAGCGCCTGACGGACCCCGCCATCCGCATCGTCAGCCTGACCATCACCGAAGGCGGCTACTACATGGACGAGGCGGGCCGGTTCATGACCGAGCACCCCACCATCGCCGAAGACCTGCACCGCCCGGTCCCGCAGACGGCCTTCGGTATGATGACCGAAGCCCTGCGCCAGCGCCGTGACGCCGGGATCGCGCCCTTCACCATCCTGTCCTGCGACAACGTGCCCGCGAATGGCGATGTCGCCCGCAATGCCGTGCTGTCCTTCGCCCGTCTGCGGGACGCGGAACTGGCGGAATGGATCGAAGCTGAAGTGGCCTTCCCGTCCTGCATGGTCGATCGCATCACCCCGGCTGTTCATCCTGCCGACGTGGCGCGGCTGAACGCCCAGAGCGGCATTGAAGACCGCGTTCCGGTTTTCTGCGAAGACTTCATCCAGTGGGTCGTGGAAGACAATTTCCCCGCCGGACGCCCAGCCTGGGAGCAGGTCGGCGTCCTGTTCACGGACGATGTCGAGCCTTACGAACAGGTCAAGCTGCGGATGCTGAACGCATCCCATTCCATGCTGGCCCTGCCCGGCGTGCTGATGGGATACCGGCTGGTCGATGAAGCGATGGGCGACGAACATCTCGCGGCCCTGCTGGAGCAGTTCCTGCGCCACGACGTCTCACCACAACTGACGGCCCCTCCGGGCATCAGCCTGTCGGACTATGCCGCCCTGCTTCTGGAGCGGTTCCGCAACCATGCCGTCAGCGACCAGCTTCTTCGCATCACGTCGGACAGCACATCCAAGCTGCCGGTCTTCCTGCGCGCCACGGCGGAAGACGTTCTGAGAAACGCGCAGGACCCGCGCCGGATCGCCTTCGTTCTCGCCTGCTACTGTGCCTATCTGGTGGGCCGCGACGACGTGCAGGCCAGTTTCGCCGTCACCGAACCCCGCCTGAGCGCCGAAGACCGCGCACTTGCGCTGGATCCGAACCCGGCCAGAGCGCTGGACATGACCGTATTCGCCGGATGGGGCCTTGAAGACTCCGCCGAGTTCCTCACGCGCTTCATCCAGACACGCGAAGACCTGAAAACACACGGCACCGCAGCCGTCCTGAAGGATCTGGTCGCAAACGGATAAAAGTTTTTGGTGAAGCTTTTTTCAAAAAGCTTCAAAGACCTCCGCCTTTTTGAAAAAAGGCGGAACCCAAAAACTTTCAGACCTGTCAGTCCGAGACGCGGGCGATATCGGCACCGCAGGCTGCAAGCTTGCGGTCCACGCCTTCATAGCCCCGGTCCAGATGATAGATGCGGCTGAGCTGCGTCTCGCCTTCCGCTGCCAGACCCGCGAGAATCAGCGAGAAGGACGCCCGCAGATCGGTCGCCATGACGGGCGCACCCGACAGCTTCGACACGCCACGGATGATGGCCGAGCGGCCATGCACGTTCACGCGCGCGCCCATCCGGTTGAGTTCGGGAACATGCATGAAGCGGTTCTCGAAAATCGTCTCGGTAATCATGGACGCCCCTTCCGCCACGGACAGCATCGCCATGAACTGCGCCTGCATATCCGTTGGGAAACCGGGATACGGCTCGGTCATAATATCCACGCCCTGAAGTGTGCCGCTGCGACGGACCCGCAGACCACGCGCCTCTTCAACGACCTCGACGCCCGTTTCCTCAAGCGTGCGGATCACGGCACCCAGATCATCGGCCCGTCCGCCCACCAGCAGCAGGTCTCCGCCCGTGATACCGGCCGCGCAGGCATAGGTGCCGCACTCGATGCGGTCCGGCATGACGGCATAATGCGCGCCGTGCAGCTTCTCCACACCGTCAATGACCAGCGTGCCCGAACCTTCACCCGTGATCTGTGCGCCCATGGCGTTAAGGCAGTGCACCAGATCGCTGATTTCAGGCTCACGCGCGGCGTTGACGATATGGGTGCGCCCCTTCGCCAGCGTCGCGGCCATCAGCAGGTTCTCGGTCGCGCCCACACTGGCGAACGGCAGAATGATGCGGTCGCCCTTCAATCCGTCCGGTGCGGTCGCATTGATATAGCCGTTCTCCAGACGGATCACGGCCCCCAGCGTCTCAAGCCCCTTGAGATGCATGTCCACCGGACGCGTACCAATGGCGCAGCCGCCCGGCAGCGAAACTTTCGCTTCCCGCGCCCGCGCCAGAAGCGGCCCCAGCACCAGAATGGAGGCACGCATCTTGGAGACGATATCATACGGCGCTTCGACGGACCCGATCTCACCGCCAATGGACAGCGTGCGCGGCCCGGCTTCCTCGACCGCGATACCCAGCCCCAGCAGCAGGTCGCGCATCGTCTGGATATCCGCGATGCCCGGCACATTGGACAGCACCAGCCGCTCGGACGTCAGCAAGCCCGCGACCATGAGCTTGAGGCCGGAGTTCTTGGCCCCGCCGATCTCAATTTCGCCTGTCAGGCGGCGGCCACCGCGAATGATGAAACGGTCCATGGTGCGATCCTTGAGAACTGGGCTTTAGAGGCGAGGCGTAGTGACGCCGGACTGGCGCATGTATTTTCCAGCACGGTCGGCATAACTGACCTCACAGGGGCTGGCACCCTGGAAAAACAGGAACTGGCAGATGCCCTCGTTCGCGTAAATTCGCGCAGGTAGCGGTGTGGTGTTGCTGATCTCGATCGTGACCTGACCTTCCCATTCCGGCTCAAGCGGCGTGACATTTACGATGATGCCACAGCGCGCATAGGTGGACTTGCCTAGGCACACCACCAGCGTGTCACGCGGGATACGGAAATACTCGACCGTATGCGCCAGTGCGAAGCTGTTGGGTGGGATGGTGATGTCGCCCGTGCGGGTCACGAAACTGTTGGACGCGAAATTCTTTGGATCGACGATGGCACTGTCTACGTCGGTGAAGATCTTGAAGTCCGATGCCACACGTGCGTCATAACCGTAAGACGACAGACCGTAGGAAATGACGCCTTCGCGCTTCTGGGCCTCTACGAACGGTTCGATCATGCCTTTTTCACGGGCCATCTGGCGAATCCATGTGTCGGGCATGATGGGCATGAAGGCACTCCTGGGCAGGGACGACTAAAATCGCCGTAAGTCTAACCCATCTGCTCTAGCGAGCGATGGGCTATCACGCAATGTGTCGGCTCAGTCATTTTTCGTGAGCGTTTGTGGCACACGTCCCAACAGGACCTCCAGCCACTGCGGACGCAGTTCGCTAGTCAGAACGCCACCTACGATCAGTGCGGCACCCAGAAGGGTCGCAGGAGGCAAATGATCACCCGCCAACCAGCCTACGAGCCCACCCCAGACCGGCTCTCCAGCATAGATCACGGCAGCCTTTGTGGGGGAGACGGATTTCTGCGCCCAGTTCATCACAACCTGCACCAGAGCGCTCAGACCACCCAGAGCCAGCGCGCAGGCAATCCAGACCCAGGAAAAAGCCGGGAGCGCCTCCCCCGAAACGGGGACCATCAACCCCGCGAACAGACTGCCGGCAAAAAGCTGCATGACCGTTACACGCAAGCTATCCACACCCCGCGCATAAAGACTGATCAGCACGATCTCAATCGCAATCGCAATCGCCGCGAACAGCGTCAAAATATCCCCGCGCCCGAAGGAGAGTGACAGCGCCGCCGGCCCTGCCAGACAGACCAGCCCTGCGAATGCCAGCCCAATCCCAAGCCAGCTCATCAGATGCGGGGCCTTGCGCAGAAATACCCACTGAAAGATCGGCACCAGCGGCACGTACAATGCCGTAATAAAAGCGGAACGGCTGCTGGTGATGTCATGCAGACCAGCGCTCTGCAACACGTAACCGGTAGCCAACGCCACGCCGATCAGCCCACCCGCCCGCATTTCCCGCCAGTTAAAATCCAAAAGTTTCCGCCCGGCCAGCAACCCGACGAACACCGCCGCCATCATGAAACGGACAAAGACGAAAAAGCGCGGCCCACACTGCTGCATGGCAATATGCAGCACGAGAAACGTCCCGCCCCACAGAACCGTCACGCCCGTCAGCGCCAGTTCCTGCGGCGAAGGGAGAGGAAAGTTTCGCTTCACAGACGTTTAGCGATCATCGGGGGGAGAGACAGCATCATCCTGCGGCCGCGCACGCTGCTGCTGTTTGCGCCGCATCAGATTGGCCCGGAGTGCCTTGGCCTCCCGGCTTTCCCGCTCTTCCTTTGCGGCCGCGGCGCGGTCATGGGTGATCTGCCCTGACGGTTTTTCGTCCTTACTGGTCATGGCTGTATTCCTCAAATGTCTCCCGCAGACGGGTGCCCAGAAGTTCGTCATACACACCCAGCGTGCGGGCTTGCATCAACGTCGTCGTATAATTGGCGATAGCATGGGCCCGGGCTTTTTCCGCCAGCCAGTCCAACGCGCCATCGTCTGTTTCCAGAATACGTTTCAACGCATCTGCCAGGGCCTGAGGATCATCCGGGGGCACGACCAGACCTGTCACACCAGGCAGGATCGTCTCCATCATGGCCCCCTGTGCCGTGCCGATTACGGGACAACCCATCATCTGCGCTTCTACCAAAGTACGTCCAAACGGCTCAGGCCGGAGCGAGGGCGCCACGACAACGCTCGCCAGCTCACAGGCAGCCGGCATGTCGGTGCAGGTTCCGGCGAATCGGACATGCTCCTCAAGGCCAAGTTCCCGCACGCGCTGTTGCAGCCTGCGAGAGAACTTCCGATCATTTTCCGGACCAGCCAGAACGCAGATCCAGCCTGCGTCCACCCGCAGGCGCAGGAGTCCCAGTGCCTCGACCAGAACACCCTGCCCTTTCCATGCCGTCAGCCGTGCGGGCATGAGGATAATCCTTGCCTCGACAGGCACGCGCCAGATTTCAGCCAGTTTCTGCACGCGTTCGCCGGATACAGTACCAGGCGTAAACTCCCGCAGGTCTGCACCGCGCGGAATGACGCGCAGACGACTCTCCGGTACGGCGTATTCGCTGCGCAGGCGCCGAGCGATGAACTCCGAAATCGCAATGACCCGAACTCCGCGCGCCAGTATGGAATTATAGAACTTCTTGGCCCGCCATTTCGCCTCATGCACGCCATGCCATGTCGTTACGAGCGGGATGTTTTCGCGCCGACAGGCGATCCACGCGGCCCAGGCCGGAATCCGCGATCGGGCATGCACAAGATCCACGCCCTCACTACGAATGATCGCCTGAAGATCCCGCGCCCGACGCAGCACAGCGAAAGGGGATTTCGTCTTCAAATCAAGCTCGATATGCCGCGCACCGGCGTGACGAAGCTGCACCAGAAGCCGGCCGGGACGCGAGGCGACCAACGCCGTGCCACCCCCTTGGGTGATTGCTGCGGCAATCTCGACAGCCCCGCGCTCCAGACCGCCGGTGCCCAGCGCCGGAAGAACCTGAAGGATGACGGGGGAGCGATCGGTCATGACGGTTCTGCGGGGCCTGTTCCGGGAAAATATTTGTGGACGAAAACAGCCTGTAGCCGGGTCTGGAGGTGCTTCCCACCCGGAAAATGGAAAAAAAGCCCCGGAAACGACAAAGGGGTGGCCTCCGTGCCATTTCTGGCACGAAAACCACCCCTTCGCATCATCCGGAGGCCTCAGCCCCCGCGTTCTCAGCCCTTGTGATCAGGCAGTGCGTAAACCACCAGCTGATCGCTGACTGGCGTCATCATGAAGTGGTGACCACCTGCCATGATGGCGACGTACTGATGACCATTGGCCTCGTAGGTCATCGGGTTGGCCTGACCGCCGCCCGGCAGGACCGCACTCCAAACCACCTTGCCGGTATGCTCATCGATGGCACGGATCTGATTATCCGTAGCCGCACCGATGAACACCAGACCGCCAGCCGTCACGACCGAACCACCATTGTTCGGTGTCCCGATTTCCCAAGGCAGACCCGTCGGCAGACCCCATGGACCATTGGCACGGGCCGTTCCGAGCGGATGCTGCCACAGCACCTTCTGACCATGCTTCATATCGATGGCCGTGATCATACCGTAGGGCGGACGGTTGCACATCATGCCCGTGTACTGATCCCAGAACGGAGTCACAACGATGCCATAAGGCGTACCGTCCATCGCGCCATTACCTTCGGCACCACCGCCACCCGGCTTGTAGTTCGGGTCATCGATCGGCATCAGGCCCAACTGGTCAGCCTTCTTGCGGGTCACGAGCTGGTCGTACATCGGGGTGATGTTCCAGTTCGCGATCAGGATGCCGCTATTGGGATCGTAGGACATGGAGCCCCAGTCACTGCCGCCGTTATAGCCGGGATATTCGATCCAGGGTTTGTCGACGCTCGGAGGCGTGAACTCGCCCACGTAATTGGCCCGGCGAAACTTGATGCGGCAGAAAAGCTGGTCGATGGGGGACATGCCCCACATGTCCTTCTCCTTCAGATCCGGGACCCGAAGGGCAGGCATTCCGGTGGACCAGGGCTGCGTCGGAGAGCGCGGATCACCTGGAATCACACCGGGTGACGGAGCGGGGCGCTCTTCCACCGGCAGGATTGGCTTACCGTCACGACGGTCGAGCACGAAGGTCTGTCCGCGCTTCGTCGGCATGATGAGCGCCGGAACGGTCTGTCCGTCAGGGCCTGGCATATCCATCAGCGTAGCCTGCGAACCGATATCGTAGTCCCAGACATCCTTGTGGGCGGTCTGGAAGACCCAGCGCGGAGACCCCGTCTTGACGTCAAGGGCGACGACCGCCGAGGACACCTTGTTTTCTTCAGGGCTACGCAGAGCACTGTAATAATCCGAAGCCGAGTTGCCGGTCGGGACATAGACGAGGCCCAGCGCATTGTCGCCGGTCATTGCAGCCCAGGAGTTCGGCGTACCGCGGCTGTAGTGGTTGTTGCCGGTTGGCTGACTGTGGTCGTTGGGGCGGTTCACGTCCCATGCCCACAGGAATTTTCCGGTCTCGGCATCGTACCCGCGGATCACACCTGACGGGGCCCAGCGACGTTGGCCGTCGAGAACCTCATGGTTGACCACCGCGACGCCATTCACGATTGGTGGAGGAGTTGTCATGGAGACGAAGCCGGGAACAGATTCGCCCATGCCCTGCATCAGGTTCACCTGACCGTCATGACCGAAAGTCGGGCAGAGATTGCCAGTCGCAGCATCGACCTCGATCAGACGCATGTCGAGCGTACTTTCGAGAATACGGTTGTGGCACGGCTGACCCTCCGGCACCTGCGAAGACGTGAAGTACGTCACGCCTTTGCACGCAGCGGTATAGGGAATCGCCTCATATCGCTCGTGGATGTTGTGACGCCAGATTTCTTTACCCGTTGTCGGGTCGAGCTTCATGATGTCATTCTGGGCCGAACACATATAGAGGCCGTCACCCACCTTGATCGGCGTGGTTTCGGCAGCCCATTTGTTCGTCTGGCCCGGCCGCGGATAGCTGCCGGTATGATAGACAAAGGCAACCTTGAGCTGATCGGCGTTCTGCGGCGTGATCTCTGACAGCGGCGAGTAGCGCATCTGGCTGTCGTCATGGCCGTAGGCGGCCCAGTCTCCCGAGGCAGGGCTGGCGCTCTGCTGCGGGGCCATCTGAGGAACATCGTTCGGATCCATGGACCCGATATCCGGCAGGTTGGCCGCGTTCACACCCGGTGCCTGGGGCGCATAGGGGGACGGACCGGCAAAGCGGCTCTTCGCGGCTGGCGTGTTCTCGGTCGGCTCGAAGGAATTATCGCTGCTGGGGTCCGGCACGGAGGAGGTGGGCGAACCACCGCTGCCTGCGGGAGCGAACTGGGCGTTGGCGGCCAGCGGTGCACAGGCCAGCGTGGCACAGGCAACGGTAGCGAGAAGATGGGATCTGCGCATCAGACGGCTCCCCTCAGGGTACGGCGGGTTTCCATCCGGCGAAGAACAGGAATGGTGAAGGCGACAAGGATACCCAGCAGCGTTGGGCCGAAAGCGCGCGGGAGAAGGTCAACGGGGCTGAAGCCCACTTCCCACAAGGACCAGACCCAGGTGTAGGCCAGTGCGCCCAGATACAGGTAAGCGCCCAGCGCCCGCCCCATGACCATGAAAACACCGCCAGCCACCAGCAGAATACCACAGATAACGTAATAGACAGAGCCGCCCAGCATCGCGAGGTCGCCCCCTGCGATCACGAAGTACAGCCCCACCAGAATAATGACACCCCCCAGGAGCAGCGTGAGCCACTCGGTCAGGGTTCTGTTGCCATAAGTATTTGGCATAGGTGAAAGCCTCCAGAGCTGAAAGTCTGGACGGTAAGTCCAGACTTTCATGAAAGCTACGGTTCTTTTTCAATATTTTGAATATAATTCTAACAAAACCGTGTAATTATATGGTTCCATTTCAATGAATTCAAATACACGTTATATTTATTACCCGGCCGGGATTGTTACAACCGCCCCTGCCGTATGGTTTGTCGCCGCGAGGGCCGCAAGAACCTGCACCATCGTAAAGGCCAGTTTGCTCTGGAAATCACGATCGCTAATCCAGAACCAGGTATTATTGTAACTGACCGCGGCATAGCGGGAATCCGGCTCTTCCCGGCTCGAATGGATCACGACTTCCGGACGGTTTTCGATCCCGACCTGCCCGATCGTGGGAGGTGTACGGCCGCTCTTGATGTCGTCTTCCGGCACCTCGACCTCGTAGGCGAGCTGCGTCAGCATTGCGAGCATCGAGCGCGTGAGAATAGCGATCTGTCCCGGATGTTTGGGATAAGGACCGTAAACGATTTCCGCCTCCTCGGCTCCCGGGTCGAGATGTAGCAGACGGCGCACCTCGGCCTGGATCGCCAGAAGGTTACTATCAGATGTCGAGGTCAGGACCAGATAGGAGCGCTCGGTGCCCGTACTACTGCCCCCGCTGCCATTGCTGTCGGACTTGCCGCCGTTTTTCTTGCTGTCCGGCGAGGGCGGAGCCTCGCTCGTGATCCGGATGGTCATGGCCCCCTGGATCTGAAGCTGCCGCAGGTCATGCAAAAGCAGATAGAAACGGACCGAGCCACCCCCAGATGGCCCTGCGCCAAGCCCGCGGACGTTGGAAAGTCCATCAATGGACTGTGCTGTCAGGCGCAGCAGCGTGTCGATCGGCAGACCACCAAGGCTGAGCGGCATAATGACCGTCGGCGAGATCGGCCGGACCACGTTCTCAGCATATTGCTGCCCCGTCACCGGCTGATAGGTGAAAGTCGGGCTCTCACCCAGGGACATGGTTCCCGTACCGAACAAGTAATTCCCGACCGCCGTCGCCGGATAGGCATAAAAGCCGCCGCTGATGCTCTTGGAAACGCTGTAGCCCGCAATCACCTGCGTCGTATCAAGGAACGTCGGCGGATCGGCATAACGCAGCCGAACGATGTTCAACAACATCTCGTGCTTCTGGGTATCGCCCAGCGCACGGGAGTATTCAAGCTGATCGTTCCGCAGTTTCCCGGGCCCCATCGGCCCACATGCAGAGAGACCGGTTGCGGAGAAAACGGCCAAGGCAGCCATCAGCGTGGCACGAAAGTAAGGATGATTCGGCATGGCTGTCTGAAGACTGTCCCATTGGCAGATAAAGCGGAAGGCCCAACCTTACTAGAGGCGGATGACCATATCTAAAACAGCCATCTTCCCTTCAGACGGGCGTGAAGCGAACATTCTCGACGAAATGTGTCGTCCAAGTGCTTGAAACGCTTTCCAGCCTTGCCTAGATCAGTAGTCGGAACACAGGCCCGTGAGGGTCTGGATACGTCAATAGGGTTCGATCCGGTGCCTCACAGGGCCGGACCGGACCGCTGAGAGGACTGAATTTACATGAGCAAAGTCATTGGTATTGACCTTGGTACGACGAACTCCTGCGTCGCCGTACGCGAGGGTGACGAAACCAAGGTCATCGAAAACAGCGAAGGCGCCCGTACGACGCCGTCCATGGTCGCTTTCACCGACAACGGTGAGCGTCTCGTCGGACAGGCCGCGAAGCGTCAGGCTGTCACCAACCCCGCCAACACGCTTTATGCCGTCAAGCGCCTGATCGGCCGTCGTTACGATGATCCGACCGTCCAGAAGGACAAGGAAATGGTGCCGTACGGCATCGTTCGTGGCGATAACGGCGACGCATGGGTTGAAGCACGGGGCGAGAAGTATGCTCCGTCGCAGATCGCTGCCTATGTTCTGGGCAAGATGAAGGAAACCGCTGAAAGCTATCTCGGCGAGACCGTCTCCCAGGCTGTCATCACGGTTCCGGCTTACTTTAACGACGCCCAGCGTCAGGCCACCCGTGACGCCGGCAAAATCGCTGGCCTCGAAGTCCTGCGTATCATCAACGAGCCGACCGCAGCAGCCCTCGCCTATGGCCTTGGCAAGCGCGATTCCGGCACGGTGGCCGTGTATGACCTTGGTGGTGGTACGTTCGACGTCTCCATCCTCGAGATCTCCGACGGCGTGATCGAAGTGAAGTCCACAAACGGTGATACGTTCCTGGGTGGTGAAGACTTCGACAACCGCATCATCGGGTTCCTGGCCGACGAGTTCAAGAAGGACCAGGGCATCGACCTGCGTGGTGACAAGCTCGCCCTGCAGCGCCTGAAGGAAGCTGCCGAGAAGGCCAAGATCGAGCTGTCCTCCTCCAAGGAGACCGAGATCAACCTGCCGTTCATCACGGCGGACGCTTCGGGTCCGAAGCATCTCGTCGTCAAGCTGTCCCGCGCCAAGCTGGAGAGCCTGGTCGATGATCTGGTGCAGCGTACGCTCGGCCCGTGCCGTGCAGCCATCAAGGATGCGTCCGTCTCCCCGAACGAGATCGACGAAGTCATCCTCGTTGGCGGCATGACCCGTATGCCGAAGGTCATCGAGACGGTTAAGGAATTTTTCGGTAAGGAGCCGGCCCGCAACGTCAATCCTGACGAAGTGGTCGCCATCGGTGCCGCCGTTCAGGGCGCTGTCCTGAAGGGTGACGTCAAGGACGTCCTGCTCCTCGACGTGACGCCGCTGTCGCTGGGTATCGAGACGCTGGGTGGCGTGTTCACCCGTCTGATCGACCGTAACACGACGATTCCTACCAAGAAGAGCCAGACCTTCTCCACGGCCGAAGACAACCAGAACGCCGTGACCATCAAGGTCTATCAGGGCGAGCGTGAGATGGCGGCTGACAACAAGCTGCTGGGCAACTTCGACCTTCAGGGCATTGCTCCGGCGCCGCGTGGCGTGCCGCAGATCGAAGTGACCTTCGACATCGACGCCAACGGCATCGTGAACGTGTCTGCCAAGGACAAGGCCACGAACAAGGAACAGCAGATCAAGATCCAGGCCTCTGGCGGTCTGTCTGACTCCGACATCGATCGCATGGTCAAGGACGCGGAAGCCAATGCGACCGCCGACAAGGCCAAGCGTGAACTGGTTGAGCTGCGCAACAGCACGGAAAGCCTCATCCACCAGACCGAGAAGTCCATCACCGAAGGTGGCGACAAGGTTCCGGCGGCTGACAAGTCCGAAGCTGAAGCCGCCATCGCTGAGGCCCGCGAAGCTCTGGGTGGCGAAAACCTCGACGCCCTGAAGGCTGCCAGCGAGAAGCTGACGCAGGCTGCCATGAAGGTTGGTCAGGCTGTCTATCAAGCCGGTCAGGGTGCTGAAGGTGCTGCTCCGGAAGCCGAGAAGAAGGACGACAACGTCGTCGACGCCGACTTCGAAGACCTCGAAGACGACCACAAGAAGAACTGATCGGGTGACTTTCCCGGATGGAGCGCGATGCTCCGTCCGGCCCTGTTTTCCGAGGGCGCCCGTTCCCGCAAGGGGGTGGGCGCCATTCTTGTTTTTCCGGCCCATAACAGGGACCGCCTTCCGGAACGCCCCCTAAGGACCGAACATGGCCATCAAAATCGACTATTACGAATCCCTTGAAGTCTCCCGCACGGCCTCGCCAGACGAGCTGAAAAAAGCCTTCCGCAAGCAGGCCATGCGCTACCATCCCGACCGCAATCCGGGTGATGACGCTGCCGAGCAGAAGTTCAAAGAAATCAACGAAGCCTATGACGTCCTGAAGGACGCGCAAAAACGTGCCGCCTATGACCAGTACGGCCATGATGCCTTCGAAGGTGGCATGGGCGGAATGGGTGGCGGCTTCGGCGGTGGTTTTGCCGGTGCGGGCGGTCTGGGAGACATCTTCGACCAGATGTTCGGAGACATGATGGGCGGTCGTCGGGGTGGTGGACGCCGGACCGGGGCGGATGTCCAGGTTCAGGTCGAAATCACGTTGATGGAAGCCTTCACGGGCGTGAAGAAGGATGTCGAAGTCCGCACCCGCGTGGCCTGCGAATCCTGTCACGGTTCGGGTTCGGCAGATCCGAAGGCTGGCAGCAGCACCTGCCCGACCTGTCATGGTGCGGGCAAAGTTCGTGCGCAGCAGGGCTTTTTCCTCGTCGAGCGTCCCTGCCCGACCTGTCATGGTTCAGGGCGGACCGTCGCCAACCCGTGCAAGGTCTGTCACGGTACGGGAACGCAGGCGAAGACCGAGACCATCAGCATCGACATCCCGGCCGGCGTCGAGGATGGCACCCGCATCCGCATGACGGGCAAGGGCGAAGCTGGTGGCGAAGGCGTTCAGCCGGGCGATCTGTATGTTCACGTCTCCGTCCTGTCGCATGATATTTTCCAGCGCGACGGCTCGAACATTTACTGCCGCGTTCCGCTGCGCATGACCCAGGCGGCTCTGGGCACGGAAGTAGAAGTACCCGTTGTAGATGGTGGGCGCAGCAAGGTCCGCATCCCCGCCGGAACCCAAACGGGCGAGACGTTCCGTCTGCGCGGCAAAGGTTTCTCGGTCCTGCGCTCCTCGGCCCGTGGGGACATGTATATTCAAGTCTCAGTCGAGACGCCGAGCCATCTGACGAAGCGCCAGCGCGAACTTCTTGAAGAATTCGAGAAGGAAGCCGGGGACGACCACGCCAAGGGCAGTCCGGAAAACAGTGGCTTCTTCGCCAAGGTCCGCGATTTCTTCGACGGCCGCTGATCTTTATCAGGCTCACGAAAAACCCCGCTGCCCTCTCCGAAGGCAGCGGGGTTTTTCTATGTCAGTTTTCCATATCAGGCAGCGTCAAAAATATCCTTCAGGGTCTTTTCCATCACCCCGGCATCCAGCGTTTTGCCCAGCCAATGCTCCACGCAGATCACACCCTGATTGACCAGCATGCCAAGCCCATCCAGCACGGTGCAGCCCTTGCCTTCCGCCTCGCGCAGTAGACGCGTTCTGGGCGGGTTCGGGATCACATCAGCAACGATCATATCTTTGCGTAGGGTCTCGATTTTCAAAGGCGGCATGGTTTCGGAATCGCCCAGACCGATCGAGGTCGCATTGATCAGGATGTCCACGTCTTCCGGCACGCTGGCATCACCGTCCCAGGCCTGAACATCCGCCTTGGCCGACGTGTTGTCCCTAACGAGGGCGGCGATGGTTTCGGCTTTCTTCGGATCGCGGTTCATGACGGTGATATGGGCAGCGGAGGCCAGCCCCAGTTCCACGGCGATAGCGCGCGCGGCCCCACCCGCCCCCAGAAGTAGAACCTTCTTGCCGGACGGGTCCGTGACCTCTTTGAGAGAAGCCAGAAAGCCCTTGCCGTCCGTATTGTCTCCGATCAGACGACCGTCGCGAATAGAGACGCAGTTCACAGCCCCGATGATCCGGGCAGATTCGGCCACTTCGTCGAGATACTCGAGCACCTTGACCTTGTGCGGCAGGGAACAGTTGAACCCGACCCATTCCATGGCTCGCGCGCCTGCCACAGCGTCTTTCAGAGCCTCGGCCTTGACGTCACAGTTGATATAGCGCGCATCGATATCGTGATGTTGGTAGGCCGCCTCGATCATGGCGACGGTCGGATTGTCGTCGCACGGCGTCGAGAACGATCCCGTCAGGATGCTGCGGAAATTCTGCTGGCTCATGAGAGGCTCCTCGGATCTATGCAGTCTTACGTTCACACGACATGACGCACGAGAGCACAGAAGGTCCACTCACATTCCGGAAATTCCCAATTTTCTGTCTTAGTCGTCGACGGGCGCAATCAGACCCAGAAGGGCCGCCTCACGCCCCGTCAGCAGATCGGCCAGCGTATAACCGTCCAGCACCGCCAGAAACGCGCCCAGCGCATCACCCAGCACACCACGCAATACGCAGACCGGAGAGAGAACGCAGGGTCGTCCATCCGTACTGCTGCGGCCTTCGCAGTCCACCAGCGCCATGTCGTCTTCGGTGAAGCGGACGACCGCGCCCACATTGATCTCCGCAGCCGGGCGGGCGAGTTCCAGCCCGCCGCCGCGCCCGCGGACGGTCGTGACGAAGCCGCCCTGCCCCAGACGGTGCACGACCTTCACCAGATGGTTTTCGGAAATACAGTAAGCCTGCGCGATCTCGCGGATGGAGACGCGTCGTGACGTGTGAACGCCAAGATGGATCAGCACGCGCAGGGCGTAATCGGTGTGCAGTGTCAGGCGCATGGCGACTCCTCTGCCAGATTGACAGGCACAGGTCACGTTTTTAAAGATGTATTTCAAATGCACCTTTAAGGGGACCGCTCATGTCCACTTCCGCCGACCGCAGCCTCACGCCTGAGACCATCGCCATCATCAAGGCGACCATCCCGGCACTCGAAGCCCATGGCGTGTCCATCACGTCCGAAATGTACCGCCGCCTGCTGGCCGATCCCGCGATTGCGGAAATGTTCGACCCCACGCACCAGTCCACAGGCACGCAGCCCCGGGCGCTCGCCATGGCCGTGCTGGCCTATGCGAAGAACATCGACAATCTGGGCGTGATGGGCGGGGCGGTCGAACGGATCGCGCAGAAACATGCCAGCCTCGAAATCCAGCCGGAGCATTACCCGCATGTCGCCACGGCCCTGCTCGGCGCGATTTCGGCTGTTCTGGGGGATGCCGCAACGCCGGAAATCCTTGACGCCTGGGGGAAGGCCTACTGGGCGCTCGCAGATATCCTGATCGGCCGTGAACATCAGCTTTACGACAGCAGCACCCATGCGGAAGGCGGTTGGACGGGCTGGCGTCCGTTCCGCATTGCCCGTGCCGTGCCGGAATGTGTGAATGTCATGTCACTCGAACTGGAACCTGTGGACGGCAAGCCGCTCATCAGCGCTGTTCCGGGTCAGTATCTGGGTGTTGATCTGGACATTCCGGGCCATGGCCGAACACGCCGCAATTACAGCATTACCTCCAGCCCCAACCGTGCAGGCTATCGCATCAGCGTGCGTCATGTGCCGAACGGAATTGTCTCAGGCTGGCTGAACAGCACCGCCTGTGTCGGCACGGAGCTTCTGCTTTCACCGCCTGCGGGTAATTTCGTCCTACAGGAAAAAATCGAGGGACCGCTGGGCTTCATCTGCGCCGGGATCGGCATCACACCCATGATCGGAATGCTGGAAACATTGGCCGGACCTGACGTCACGACGCCTGTTCATGTCGTACAGATTGCCCATTCCTCCGAAACCGCGCCCTTCATGGCGCGTCTGGCGGAACTGTCTCACAACACGGCAGGGCGCATTCAGGTCGTGACGCGCCTGACTTCGGAAAACGGACACCCGACTGCCGCCTGGGTCGCAGAGCAGCTGCCGAATGGCGTCTCGGCCTATCTGTGCGGGCCGACAGGCTTCATGCGCGACATGGTGCAGGGCCTGCCGGGCGCCGGAGTTCCGTCCAATCGCCTGCGTTACGAGACGTTTGGACCGGATACCGGGGTAACGGACTGACTTTAAAGCGCGCTGGCCTTCTGTTCCGCGTCCGACAGGATGCGAGCACGGTCAGCACCACCATTGGTGGCAAGACCTTCGGCTTCAAGCACGGTGATGTCCGTAATGCCGATCATAGTGAAGACAGACTTCAGGTAGCTGAGTTGATGCTCGAAGGAGGCTGCGGGCGAACCTTCGCCATAGAGACCACCACGGGCTACGGCGAGCACGACCTTCTTGCCCTGGGCGAGACCTTCGATCCCGTTTGCGCCGTAGCGGAAAGTCTGGCCCGCGACCATGATACGGTCGATCCAGGATTTGAGCTGGCTGGGAATCGACAGATTGTACATCGGCACGCCAATGACGACGATGTCTGCCGCCTTGAAATCATTCAGTGCCTTTGCGCCGGCGAGCAGTTCGGGGCGGCCCGACACATCCGGCGTCAGCTCCTTGCCGAGCCATGACAGAGCTTCAACATCAAGATGCGGCAGCGGATCGCTGGCGAGATCGAGGGAGATGACCTCGACGGACGGGTTTTTCTTGCGGAACTGGGCGACAGCAGCGGCACTGACCTGACGGCTGGCGGAGCTGTCACCGAGAATGCTGGAATCGATGTGAAGAAGTTTCATTTTGATCTTTCCGGTTCCTGATCGTAACCAGCACCAGATAAAGAACCTTTGAACCCCGCCGCAAGAAGGCACATTCCGGAGCCATAGGCACATGGATGTTCGCGTCAGTGACACCGTTTCTCCCCTCAAGCCGTCCGCAGGGCCGAATACGGCACCTCTGGACTGCTCGCAGAACGAGGATGCCTGTGCCGTTATCCGCTCCATCCTTGCGCGCACAACGGACAAGTGGAGTATCCTGATCGTCAAATCGCTCGGACGCGGGCCGCACCGTTTCAGCGAACTACGCCGTGCGATCGACGGGATTTCGCAACGCATGCTGACGCTCACCCTGCGCAATCTGGAACGTGACGGCCTCGTCCTGCGGACCGTCACTCCGACGACTCCCCCGCGCGTGGACTATGAACTCACGACACTCGGGGAATCGCTCTGGACTCTGACGGAGGCCTTCGGTCAGTGGGCGCTGTCGAACCGTCCCGAGATCGAGGCGGCTCGCGCCCGCTTTGACGCCCGGCTTGACGCCGATCTCTGATCTTTTCGCACGCAAGGCCCACATTATGACCCAGATTTTCGCCCCCCGTATTGGTATTGCCGGCATCACGGGCCGACTTGGCACCTTTTGCGCCGAGGAAGCCGGAAACGCCCTCGCAGGCGGCCTGTCTCGCACAGCAGATGCCTCGCGCAACATCACGACCGACCCGGCCACGCTCGCGAAAAGCTGTGATGTAGTGATCGATGTCAGTCATGCTTCGACGGTCCCGGCCCACGCGACAGCCTTTGCGCAGGCCGGATGCGCGTGGGTTCTGGGAACGACCGGCCTCGATCAGGGCGCGCTGGATGCCGTGAACGCGGCAGCGCAGCATATTCCCGTCCTTCAGGCCGCCAATTTCTCACCTGCACTAACGCTGTTTCTGGAACTGGCTCGGCAGCTTGGCGCAGGACTGCCTGATTATGATGCAGAAATTCTCGAGGTTCATCATCGTCAGAAGCTGGACGCGCCATCCGGCACGGCACTGGCGATCGGAAAGGCCGTGGCGGAGGGGCGTAGAGTCGCGCTCGAAGACGTGGCCCGGACCGACCAGAACGGTCTGCGCCCGGACGGGGCGATCGGATTCGCGTCCCTGCGCGGCGGGCAGATCGTGGGCGAACATGACCTTGTCCTGATGGCGGCGGACGAACAGATCACCCTGTCCCACCGCGCACTGGACCGCAGGGTCTTCGCTAGAGGCGCCCTGCTCGCCGCAAAATGGCTCGCCGGACGCCCCGCAGGCCTCTACACAATGGCAGACGCGCTCAAACCCTGAACCTCAAACAGGGTGCAGGGATCAAGATCCCTGCCGGGCCCGGGCAGAGCCCGGACTCCCCCGATCAACCACCAGCGATCGGCAGATTCACACCCGTCATAAAGCTGGAATCATCCCCCAGCAGAAACGCCACCACACCAGGGATTTCGTTGATATCGCCATAGCGACGCATCGGCACGCTGCCGATCATCTGCTCGGCGACGATTTTGGGGTCGGTGGAGAAATACTGGCTTCCCACCTTGGCCTGAAGCTCGACCTGACGCTCCCACATGAAGCCGGGGCCCATGTAGCCGGGGCTGATGGCGTTCACGCGGATATTGTAGGGCGCAAGATCCAGCGCCGCCGTTTCGGTCAGGGCGATGATGGCCCCCTTGGACGCGCCATAAGCGGCCATGTTCGGCGGCCCCTTCACGCCCGCCATGCTGGCGGTGTTCACCACACGACCGTAATTCTGCGCGATCATGTGCCGCACGACAGCCTTGAGGACGTGAAATGCGCCGGTGACATTGATCGTCAGCACACGCGCAAAATCTTCGGACGGGTAATCCTGCACAGGCGCGAATGCGCCCTGATAACCAGCATTGTTGAACAGGAAATCGATTCTGCCAAAGTCCCGGACCACGGTGTCCACAGTCCCGGTCACGGCGTTTTCGGACGTAACGTCACAGATATAGGAGCGGGCTTCGACTCCCTTTTCCCGGACGGCGGCTTCTGCCTTTTCCAAAGCTTCGCGGTTCATGTCCAGCAGAGCAATGGCCGTCCCTTCCCCGGCCAGACGGAGGGCGGTCGCAAGACCGATATTGCCACCTGCGCCGGTGACCAGACAAACTTTACCGCTAAACTGATTCGACATTGCGAATGCCTCAAATTCCCTGTTTGCCCACAACCGTGCCCCTGACAGGCCATGCCGGTTACGGAGCTATAAACTCAGCATGAACGGTGTCGTTGAAAAATGAAACGGGGGCCTGCGCTCTCTTTTTTGTAATTTCAGGCTAATTTTCGGGACTTTTCCGCAGAAAACCGCGTTCAGACCTCACACGGCCCCTTGACCCTTGCGCCCAATTCCGCCAAGCCGTCCCCTCCCTGAATGCCACAGACCGCCTGCCAAGGCACACTGTGGCCCTTCTCACCACTCATTCCCTGCGAGGTCCCTGAGTGCGCAATCACGGCGATTTCCTTTTCACATCCGAGTCCGTTTCCGAAGGCCATCCCGACAAGGTGGCGGACCGCATTTCCGATACCGTTCTGGACGCCTATCTGCAGGCCGATCCGGAAGCGCGTGTTGCCTGTGAGACGCTGGTCACCACCAACCGCGTCGTCCTGGCCGGTGAAGTCCGCGGCCCCAAAGAGGTCGAGGACACGCTGATCGACCGCGCCCGTGAAGCCATCAAGGACATCGGCTACGACCAAGAAGGTTTCTCCTGGAAGAAAGCCGACATCACATCTTACCTGCACGCACAGTCCGCCGACATCGCTCAGGGCGTCGACAGTGCCGGTGACAAGGACGAAGGTGCTGGCGATCAGGGCATCATGTTCGGCTACGCCACGCGCGAGACCGAACACCTGATGCCTGCGCCGCTGTTTTATGCGCAGACGATCCTCGAGCGCATCCGCGACTACCGCAAGAGCGGCGACGCCCGCGGCGTCGGCCTTCTGCCGGATGCCAAGAGCCAGGTCACGCTGCGTTATGTCGACGGCAAGCCCGTTGGCGTCACGTCTGTCGTGATCTCCACGCAGCATGTCGAAGGCATGAGCCAGAACACGATCCGCGAAACCCTGCGCGACGTGGTCAACGGCATCCTTCCCGAAGGCTGGAACTGCCCGGAAGACGAGTTCTATGTGAACCCGACCGGCAACTTCGTCATCGGTGGGCCGGACGGCGACGCCGGCCTGACGGGCCGCAAGATCATCGTCGACACCTATGGTGGCGCAGCTCCGCATGGTGGTGGCGCATTCTCCGGCAAAGACCCCACGAAGGTGGACCGTTCGGCAGCCTATGCCGCACGTTATCTTGCCAAGAACGTCGTAGCCGCAGGCCTTGCCGACCGCTGCACGATCCAGCTCAGCTACGCCATCGGCGTGTCCAAGCCGCTCTCGGTCTATGTTGACCTCGACGGTACGGGCAAGGATGTGGACGAAGCCCGTCTGGGTGCGATCCTCAACGAGGTTGTGGACCTGTCCCCGCGCGGCATCCGCAAGCATCTGCGCCTGAACCGCCCGATCTATGTTCCGACTTCCGCTTACGGCCATTTCGGTCGTGCGCCGGATCCGGTTCTGGACAACTTCACCTGGGAGCAGACCGATCTGGTCACCACGCTGCGTGGCGCCCTGAACCGGTAATCTGGCAGAAAAACCCTGGTCGAGTCTCTCAAACCCCAGCCGGAGCGGCTTTACGGCCGTCAACGCGGCCATCCGCTCCGGGCACGGCAGCAGCATCTTCTCGAGAAGGCGCTGCCCCGGCTTTCCTTCACCTCACCGGAGAATCCCGCTGCGGGATTCTCCGATGCGGTTTCGCGCGTTTTTCTCGAAATCGGTTTTGGCGGCGGCGAACATGCCATCGGCCAGTCCGAACTGAACCCGGATGTCGGTTATATCGCCTCCGAGGTCTTCGAGAATGGCCTGTGCTCCCTGCTTTCGCGGCTCGTCCCCGAAGGTGAGGAAGACTCGGCCACGCCGCCTCCCCATTTCCGTATCTGGGCCGAAGATGCCCGCCTGCTGCTCAAGGACATGCCTGACGCATGTCTGGACCGGGCGTATCTAATGTTCCCAGACCCGTGGCCCAAGGCCCGGCACGCCAAGCGCCGCTTTGTGCATCCGGAAAACATCAAGCAGATGCACCGCGTTCTGAAACCCGGCGCAATCTGGCGCGTCGCCAGTGACCATCCCGTCTATCAGGAGTGGGTCATGGACGTGATGAGCAAGCAGGATCTGTTCGATGCGCCGCCCCCGGCCAAGGAACGTCCCGAAGGCTGGTCGCCCACACGCTATGAGGCCAAGGCCTTCCGCGAGGGACGCGTGCCATTCTACTGGACCTTCACGCGCCGCCCCTGAAACCCATGCCAAGCCCCTCTGGCCCAGTAGTTATTCAGCGAGTTTCCTGACATCATGACCCAAATCGAACGCGAAGAAATGGAATTCGATGTCGTGGTGGTCGGTGGCGGTCCCGCCGGTCTGTCCGCCGCGATCCGCCTGAAACAGCTAATGCCGGATGCAGGCGTCTGCCTGATCGAAAAGGGCAGCGAGATCGGCGCCCATATCGTCTCGGGCGCCGTCATCGAGCCGCGCACGCTCGACGAGCTTCTGCCGAACTGGCGCGATCTGGACGCCCCCCTGCGGACGCAGGTGACGGAAGAGCGGATGCTGTTCCTCACCGAAACGCGCTCCTTCGCCGTTCCGTATCTGGACCGCGTGATGCCGCAGATGGCCAATCACGGGAACTACGTCGTCTCGCTTGGTGAGGTCTGCCGCTGGCTCGGTGAGCAGGCCGAGGCTCTGGGCGTAGAAATCTATCCGGGTTTCTCGGGGGCGGAACTCTTCATCGAGAATGACCGTGTGGCCGGTGTGATTACGGGCGATATGGGCATCGAACGCAACGGCGAACACGGGCCGAACTTCACGCTCGGCATGATCCTGCGCGCGAGGCAGACCATCCTGACCGAAGGCGCCCGCGGCTCCCTGACGGGCCACGCCATGAAGCGTTTCGGCCTGCGTAAGGGCGTCGATCCGCAAACCTATGGCCTCGGCGTCAAGGAAGTGTGGGAAATCCCGGCAGAAAAGCATCGCCCGGGCCTCGTGCAGCACAGTTTCGGCTGGCCGCTCGATGATCATACCTATGGCGGCGCCTGGTTGTATCATTTCGGGGAAAATCTGGTCAGCTTCGGCTTCGTGACCGGCCTCGATTACGCCAACACCTATCTGTCGCCCTTCGAGGAAATGCAGCGCACAAAGCTGCATCCGGCCTTCCGGGAGCATTTCGAGGGCGGCAAGCGCCTGATTTACGGCGCGCGTGCCCTGTCCGAAGGTGGATTTCAGTCCATCCCGCGCCTGACCTTCCCGGGCGGTGTGCTGGCAGGTGATTCCGCGGGCTTCCTGAACGTGCCCAAGATCAAGGGCACGCATACGGCCATGAAGTCCGGCATGATCGCGGCTGAAGCCGTGGCAGAGGCTCTGGAAAAGGACAAAAAGGAAGCCGCCAGCATGACGGCCCGCGTTCGCCAGTCCTGGCTGTGGTCCGAACTGCGCGACGTCCGCAACATTCGCCCGGCTTTCGCGAAGTGGGGCATGAAGCTTGGCGCGATCTATGCCGGAATCGATAGCATGATTCTGCGCGGCCGTGCGCCTTGGACACTGCATCATCCGCATGCTGACAACGAAACGCTGCGTCCGGCCTCGCTGTGCACAAAGATCGAGTATCCCAAACCGGACGGGAAGATCACCTTTGATCGCGTCAGCTCGGTCTTTCTGAGCGGAACAAACCACGAGGAAAACCAGCCGGTTCACCTCAAGCTCCGCAACGAGGCCATCTGGCGCACCGTCAATCATGACGTGTTCGATTCGCCGGAGAGCCGCTACTGCCCGGCCGGTGTGTATGAACAGGAACAGACGGGCGAAAACGCCTGGCAGCTCCGGATCAACGCCCAGAACTGCGTGCACTGCAAGACCTGCGACATCAAGGACCCGACACAGAATATCGACTGGTGCACGCCCGAAGGTGGCGGCGGTCCGAACTATCCGGTCGGGATGTAATTTTCTTCCCGCAAAAGGGCACGGCCAGAGCGGAATGTGACTTTTCCGGTCAGTCCCGCTACGGTGGCGCCCGTTTTGTGGCGGCGACAGCAGCGAAAGATGACGATGAAAGTTCTGGTCCCAGTCAAACGGGTGGTCGATTACAACGTCAAGGTACGTGTAGCGGCCGATGGCAGCGGTGTCGAAACGCAGGGCGTGAAAATGTCCATGAATCCGTTCGACGAAATCGCAGTCGAAGAAGCAGTGCGCCTTCGTGAAAAGGGTGCTGCCAAGGAAGTCGTGGTCGTGACCGTCGGCGCACAGGTTGCGCAGGATGTGCTGCGTACGGCCATGGCGATGGGTGCGGATCGCGCCATCCTCGTCCGCACGGACGACACGCTTGAGCCCCGCGCTGTAGCGAACGTGCTCAAGGCCATCGCCACGCGCGAAGAAGCCGGTCTGATCTGCATGGGCAAGCAGGCGATCGACGACGACATGAATGCTACGGGCCAGATCCTGGCCGCGAAGCTCGGCTGGCCGCAGGGTACATTCGCAAGCGCGGTAACGATTGCCGATGGACGCATCGAAGTCTCCCGCGAAATCGATGGCGGCACGGAAGTCGTGTCCCTCACGCTCCCGGCGGTGGTGACGGCGGATCTGCGCCTCAACGAGCCGCGCTATGCCTCCCTGCCGAACATTATGAAGGCGCGCAAGAAGCCGCTTGAAACGGTCGAAATCGACAGCCTCGGCGTCGATACGGCGTCGCGCCTGACGGTAGTCTCCGTGGCAGAACCGCTGGAGCGCAAGGAAGGCGTAAAGGTAAACAGCGCGGCCGAACTGGTCGAGAAGCTCAAGACAGAAGCGAAGGTGATCTGATGACCGCTCTTGTTCTGGTTGAAGTCGAAAACGGCGCGGTCCGTCAGGCTTCCCGTTCGGCTGTTGCCGCTGCCTCGCGCTTCGGTGCCGTCGATGCCATCGTTTTCGGCGCGGGTGCGGAAGCCGCTGCCGCCCTGCCGGGTGTGACGCGCCTCCTCAGCGTGCCGGGTCTGGTCAACGATCTGGCCGAGCCCGCCGCCGACCTGCTGGCTGCCCGCGCGAAAGACTACAGCCACATCGTGGCCGCAGCCTCCGCCACCGGTAAGAACATCCTGCCGCGTCTGGCGGGCCTTCTGGACGTGCAGCCCATCCCCGATGTGGTCGAGATCAAGGACGCCGACACGTTCGTCCGCCCCATCTATGCCGGTAACGCGCTGGCAACCGTCCGCTCCGCCGACAGCATCAAGGTGCTGACGGTCCGCGGCTCCAATTTCGATCCGGTTGCTGCCGAAGGTGGGTCCGCCACGGTTGAGACAATCGAAGCTCCGGCCAGCGGGAAGTCTGTTTTCGTAAAGGTCGAGCTTTCGGCATCCGATCGCCCGGAACTGGAATCTGCTCGCGTGGTGATTTCCGGCGGCAAGGGCCTGAAGGACGCTGCGAACTTCAAGCTGCTCGAACCCATCGCCAACAAGCTGAACGCCGCCATCGGCGCGTCCCGTGCGGCCGTGGATTCCGGTTTTGCTCCCAACGAAATGCAGGTCGGCCAGACCGGCAAGATCGTGGCGCCGGAACTCTACATCGCCGTCGGCCTGTCGGGTGCGATCCAGCATCTGGCTGGCATGAAAGACAGCCGCGTCATCGTGGCCATCAACACCGATCCGGAAGCGCCGATTTTCAAGGTCGCCGATTACGGCATCGTAGGTGACCTGTTCGAGGTCCTCCCGACGCTCGAAAAAGCACTGTAAGGCGCTCTTTCGCTGAAACGACAAAAAGGGGCGCCCCATGACGGGACGCCCCTTTTTTTCATGACAGGACCTGACACAGGTTTAACTGGCTCTGTGAGCCCCATGAGGCACTCTGTCGGGCACCCGCCAATTTGCATCAGACATGGATCAAGCGTGTCATCGGCCTTTCTGGAGACCGGATCGCGCTCGCCCACGGGCATGTCTTTCTGAACAGAACCGAATTGCCCTGGAAAGATCTGGGCGCCGCACATGAGGAAAACCACAAAGGCGTCTGGGTGCCTGTTGAACGCTATGAAGAAATCCTGCCTGGGAATATCCATCATGACATTCTCAAAATATCGCAGGACGGAGAACTGGATAACGTCGCGCCCTTCACAGTCCCGACGGATCATCTATTTGTTATGGACGACAACCAAGACAACTCCGCCGAATCTCGCGATAGGCTCAGGCCCCATTGATTTGATTACGAAAATCTGATTCAGGCTCTGCGAGGAGGCTGAAGATGAGCGATCTGTTTTGGCTGACGAACGAACAGATGGATCGTCTGCGGCCCTTTTTTCCAAAGAGCCACGGCAGACCCCGCGTTGATGACCGTCGCGTGTTGAGCGGCATCATTTTCGTAAACCGTAATGGCTTGCGCTGGCGGGATGCGCCTCGGAAATACGGTCCATATAAGACGTTGTACAACCGCTGGAAGCGCTGGGGTTCCATAGGAATCTTCGCCC
>NZ_BJMK01000019.1 GCF_006539125.1 Gluconobacter sphaericus NBRC 12467 | reverse complement strand
AAAGCCTCTTCTCCAATAAAAATTGAATGCTCTTCATTGTTCGAATTTCTCAGGTTGGACAGCACACCGCCACCTGAGAATATACGAAAAAATAGTGTGCAGTAAATATCAATGCTTTATAGATTTAAGAAATATTTATGGTATATTTTTCTTAAATATTATATTATTTTTGAAGTCTTTCCTGTCTCCATAAAGAACATAAATTTTCCCATGTCTGCTTGGTATGTGAGTCAATTCGATCATCCAGTAACATGATCTGAAGACTTTCCTCAACGAAGACTGCAGATGCCTTGTGGTATTTTGAAATTATTTCTTGTATCGCGTCTGAGACGCCAGGGATTTTTAGAAGACGACGCACTTCGGCATATATATCTTCAGATAGACGGGAAGCAGTAGATACTCCTTCAACCTTAAAAGTCTGCGCGAATAAATCAAAAATCGCAGGGTTATTGTATCTGAAATGTTTGTTTTTAATGACACCTTTTCCGTCATTTTCGCCACGAGAAAATTTCCAGATATATTCTTCGAAGGAACGTAGGTGGTAATGACAGACATGAGCCCATTCCGTCGGGGTTTGCGTAAAGTTCAAATCTTCATTTGTCGTCTGATTCTGGGAATAAATATTTCCATCTACCGTCGCATATATTCGTCCAGAGTATGAGCATTCCGGATGATGTGCGTAGGAATAATTAAATAGATTTGTTTTAAAAATGGACTTAACAAGAGGATGTTTATCGCCTTCTATGAAGCGGTCTGCAGACAATCCGTTTGACCATGTCAAATGGTTGTTGGGATAATACACTCTCCAGTTCAAGAAAAAGCAGTCTACGCCCTGTTCATCTCGGGCGGAAATAATAGGGAGTATACTATTTTTACTTCCTTGTGACGGAAGAATGGCTTCATCGATATCGACAACTGCACACCAGCGGAAATCAAGAATTTCAGGAAGTGTTGTCAAAGCGTGATTGTAGGCTTTGTACTGCATGTTGATGCCCGGGATATGGTTTCCGGTATTGTTGATCCAGGTAATTTCTCCATTTTTCGCAAGAACTTGCAGGAGGGCATCAGAACCATCTGTATTGTCATTGGTATAAATAAAGAAATCTTTTATTCCGATGACGCGGTGATGTGCTATCCATTCCAGAAAGTAAATCCCTTCATCTCGGGCTGTCGCCAGAAGAGCAATGTCTTGTCTGCTTTCGATCGCTTCCCGGGCGATACCAAGAATTATAGATCCCCAGTAAATTCCGTTTCCGCGATCTCTGATATGTCCATACCCTAGGAAATCATATTCGCCTGCGGCTTTTCTGATGGAACAGCCATTTCTACGCATATTCCACTGTGCTAGTTCTAGGAGTGTCCTGTGGACCCATTCTGCGTGAGGGATATAGTTGATTATTTCAAGAATATTGAAATAATTTTCATCGGGGAGATTGAAAAAAGCAGTTATAAGGATCTTGGAAAAAATTTTACGACGTGTTGCGTTCAGGGATCGGATAAATATATTAAAAATCTCAACCCTGATATTTTTGTTCGATTGACTTATTTCAAAAATGGATTTTTCTATATTATTTTTATTTGAAATAAACTTATTTATTTCATTAAATATTTCTGTAGATTTTTCGTCTATTGTAACCTGGTTGGGAGATAAGAAAAAAAATTCCCATTCTCGGCTTTCATCTCGATTGAAGGCAAGATTTCCAAAGGGATCTGCTGAAAAAAACTTTTTTTCTTCAAGGGAAAGAAGGGACAATTTATTATTGTTTTGAAATCCGGTTTCAAAAACGAAAAACCTATCCTTGAAAAGGGTGTTTTCTTCAGGATGAATTTTTTCCACGTCCTCCCCGATATTGACGGGTGCGACAATAAAGAAAGCTGGATTTTCCGAAGATTGGGCAATGACGACGTCAATGTACGACGCCTGCTTTTCATTTGAATGTTTTAAGATACGATCTTCCGAACAGAAAAATAGAGTGGTTCCATGAAATGTTTTTAAATGGAAGAATTCCATTCCATTATTCTCCTCTAGAAGATCTTTTATAAGATCATTGTTTACTTTTATATTCAAGAGGGGCAGTGGGGTGTATTGGAGCGCAATTTGTCGCGGAGACTGATGTATCCAGCATCTCAGTCTGCCAACCTGCTTGCGTGAATTTCAACGCGACCGGTACTGCATTGGGAAGGCGTATGTCGACCGGAAGCTTCATCGCATGTCGCAGCCCTCTGAACAGGGCACCATGCGCAACAATCAGGGGAATATCGGGTTTTTTCAGTGCATCATTAACGGCCAGACGAGCTCTCTCGGTCAATGATGCAAAGCTTTCAGCATCTTCGGGGGTAAGGCCGTCTTCAATCCATGGTCTGTACCAATCCCCCATGGGGGTGCCTTCCTGAATTCCGAAGCAGACTTCCTGTAAATTATCATCCACATGCAGCGGAAGGGTGATACCCGTGTAGTCCTGAATTGTTTTCTGAACAGTTTCTGCCGTGACGAAAGCACGTGTCAGAGGAGAGGATACGATACGGGCAAAAGGTTTTTGCTCATTGTCGAAAAGGCGAGCAAGAGCCCTGCCAGCCTGCAGAGCCTGTTGTCGGCCGGTTTCATTGAGCGGAATATCAGTCCGACCTTGTGCCAGTCCCTGACAATTCCAGTCGGTCTCACCGTGACGGAGATACCAATATGGCTTGGAGGCAATCTGCGACATAGGGAAGTCCATTCACGAAGGCTGGACCATGAAGCAGGCCGGTGAAAAATCAGTCGAAGAGAGAAGAGACCGAGCTTTCATCGGCAACGGCGCTCATGGCCCGGGCCAGCAGGTTGGCTGTGGTGATCTGACGGATGTTCGGGGTTTCGAGAAGAGCCTCGGTTGCCGGAATACTGTCAGTCAGTGTTAGCATGTTCAAAGGACTGTCTTTCACGCGCAGGCAGGCATTGCCAGTCAGAACGCCGTGAGTGACATAAGCTTCAACGCCTTCTGCGCCACGGCTCATGAGGGCATTGGCAGCGTTGCACAGCGATCCGCCACTGTCGATGATATCGTCTACCAGCACGCAGTAGCGGCCGGCGACGTCACCGATGACGTTCATGACTTCCGACACTCCGGCACGCTCACGGCGCTTGTCGATGATGGCGAGATCCACATTCAGGCGCTGTGCGAGTTGGCGGGCACGGACCACACCACCGACATCCGGGGATACAATGATGAGTTCACGGTCCGGCAGACGTGTCTTGAGGTCGCGCACGAAAAGCGGCGCGGCATAGAGGTTGTCCGTAGGGATGTCGAAGAAGCCTTGGATCTGCATGGCGTGCAAATCCATCGTCAGGATGCGGTTGGCGCCGGCTTCGGTCAGGAGGTTTGCCACCAGCTTGGCGCTGATGGGCGTCCGGGGGCCGGATTTACGGTCCTGCCGGGCGTAGCCGAAATACGGCATGACGGCTGTGACGCGCTTGGCCGACCCGCGACGCAGCGCATCGAGCATGACCAGCAGTTCCATGAGATGGTCATTCGTCGGCATGCAGGTGCTCTGCACGACGAAGACATCTTCACCGCGAACGTTTTCCTGAATCTCGACGAACACCTCGCCATCGGCGAAGCGTTTTACCACGGTCTTGCACAGCGGCATCCGCAGCTCATGTGCGACCGCACGGGCCAGCGGCAGGTTACTGTTGCAGGCTACGATCTTCATGAAAAACGGCCTCGTCCGGTGTCCGACAGGGAAGTTGTGGGCCTTCTAACAGTGCAGGAGCGCCCTGTCATCCATCCAGTCTCATTGTTTGTGCGTACCAGTCCTGCAAAAGAAAGCATGGCTGTCGGAGGGCAAAAGTCTCAGGCTGCTTTTTTCGGTGCGGGTTTTGTTTCCGGCAGGGGGGCGTGGTTACGGCCTGAATAGTTGGTGACGATGGTGCGTACGCCCTGTGCGGCTTCATCGGCGGCCATGTCAGCGGCATCGCCCCAGGCCCCGTCCAGCGAATGAGGTGCGATGTCGTGAAGCTGGGTTGCGGCCCCGGCTTCCTTCCCGTCCGGGGTCAGGACATGCCAGACGATTTCGATATGATCGACTGCGTGTCCGGTGCTGCCTGGCGCGCCCGTTTTGAGACCGACCGTGCCGCGGACGACGAAATCCGCGCCTTTTTCGGTCGTCGTCACCGTGTTGGTCTTGTCCGGGAGAGACGCATAGAAGGCGCGGGCCAGGGATATGTTTCCGTCTCCGGGGGCGCCAGTGACACCCTTGAAACAGATCTTTGCCGGCCGGTTCATGAGACTGTGCGGGTCCTGCTGCATCATGTTGGCCTGGATGCCCGTCAGCAGGTTCGCCAGTTGCGGAGCTTCCTGAACAGCGGCGCCCTGAAGTGCCAGCCTGTCTCCAGCGCTCCAGCCTGCCATATCAACGGCAGGACCATCCGTTTCCGCACGGATTTTTCCTTCCGGTGTCATGATGACGTAATGGGGTACTATGGCCCCGTTCCGTGTGGCCGCGCTCATTTTCAGCCACCAGTCTCCCTTTTTGCGAGGTTGTGCGATGGCCGGGACGGACTGGCCGACCATCGCCTGCGCCATGTCATGGGCCCAGAGGGCGGCAGCATCGTCAGACAGCAGGGACTCCGTGGGGGTTGGGACGGCCAGCCGGGCCGGAGGCAGATTGGCCGCCGTCAAATATCTGGCCTGCTGCCCGGGATCGGCGAAAGGTCGCGAAAGGCTGAAACATCCTCCCAGAACAAGGGGAAAGCAGAGAGGCAGCAGAACAAAACAGAAGCGGCGCATCGGGGCTCCGGTAACAGGGCAGTGACCCGGTGGACTGTATGGGATTGCGGCTCCGTTGTCGAAGCCGTGCGCCTTTCTTACCGGCGGATCAGGATGTAGTTGATCGTCACGTCGATGTCGAAATGGTCACCCTTCATGTCCGGCGGAACCGGCGGCAGATGCGCCCCCTGGAACATGCCGGTCGTCGCGGCATCCAGCGAGTACGATCCGGACTGACTCACCAGCCGGACGGATTTCACATGTCCCGAACGGTCCAACACGACATGCACTGACGACGGACCATCCTCGCCGGCGCGGGCAGCTTCTTCCGGATAGTACATATGAGCCCGGATCCAGCGGTCGATTTCCCCGCCGTAATCCTCGCTGACGCCCTTGACGCTCGTGCGGGTCTGATACGGCGCGTTGATGGCACCATTCATGCTGAGTGGCCCCAGGGACATATCGATCGGGCCACCGGAACCGGACGCACGTCCACGACGGTGGCGATAGGGCGAGGGCTGCTCGCCGAACGAAAGATCCATCGGATGCGCGAACGGGTTGTTCCGGTCGGAGCGAACAGAACGCTGCGAGTGATGGGCATGCGGCGATGTTTGCTGGCTGCGCTGGTTCGGGGCCGCGCCCGGTGTGACGGGGGCCGGGGTTGGCGCTGTTTTGGGCAATTCGGCCGAAGGTTCCTGCGGGACATCAGGCGCGGCGGGTGTCTCGGGGGTCGGGACGGCCGGTGTGGGCGTGGATTGTTCCTTCTGTGGCTGCTGCTGGTTTTCCTGAGTTTCTTCGGGGCTCTGTGCAGACGAAGGTGGCGGAGCGCCACCTTCGTCGCGCGCACGAGGGCCGCGCATGCTGCTTTTCGACGGCGGCGTATCGAAAACCATTTCAACCTGCGGCTGTTCCTGCCCAGCAGGCGAGCCGTGCATGCCATGATGCTGCATCAGAAGGAACGCCAGAATGGCCACGTGCAGTCCCGCCGAGAAAATGAACGGAACCGTCGGCCCGTTCTCGACGATGGTCTGCGGCCGCATCATCGGCGTCAGGACCGGGCGCACCGGAACCGATGGCGGAACGTAATCCCTCAGCCGCTCCCGAGTTCCGGCGGGGGCGTGTTGCGGGCGTGCAGGAGCGGTCCGCGCCGAGGGGGCGAAGAGCTGGGGTTCGCGCTTCTGCGGCTTTTCAGATGTGACAATAACCGTTCCGCTCATACGCGGCACAGCCCGTCTGAAAAGGACCTGGCAGAAAACAGCCGGTCGGCGAAGAGAAGGTGGCGTCGCATCATCGCCAGACCTTTTGCACCAGGGCGGTCGGGGTTGTCATCCGGCAGGCTGGTTATCCGGGGCTGGGGGTGGGCGTCTGTATTAGCGTATCATGACAGTAATGCGAGACCCAAGAAAGACACAAAGAGTCACGCAAACCTTAACTTCTGGAAAGGCATGCTCCTGATGGCTGATTCTGCCACGCTGTTTCTAGGCGCGGATCCCGATCTTGCCGCTGTCATCGCCCGTATCGGGCCATGCACGCTGCGCGGGGATGACGGGCAGGAACCCTATGATGCTCTTCTGCGGGCCATCGCCGGCCAGCAGCTACATGGCGCGGCGGCCCGAAAAATATTCGGCCGCCTCTGTCTTCTGGGCGCGCAGGAGAGCGTTGACGGACCGCCACCTGCGCCCGGGCGGATTCTGTCTCTTTCCGAAGAAAAACTGTGGGCCTGTGGTCTTTCGGGAAACAAACTTCTGGCCATGAAAGGCCTTGCGCAGGCCCGGCTTGATGGTCTCGTCCCCAGTCGCGCCGAGGCATCTGCCATGACGGATGAAGAGCTGATCGATCGTCTTGTCACCCTGCGTGGCATTGGTCGATGGACGGTCGAGATGCTCCTGATGTTCACGCTAAATCGGCCTGACGTGATGCCGGTTGATGATTTCGGCGTGCGGGAGGGATGGAGACGGATCCGGAAAATGGATTTGCCTCCCAAACCGAAAATATTGAAAGAGGAAACGGAACGTTTCGCTCCCCATCGCTCGACGTTGGCTTGGTATTGCTGGCGTGTGTCCGAGGAAGGAAAAAAAACGGCGCCTAATCCGCTGACCTCGTGAGGGCCGCCTTGGGAGTTACGAGGATTCCAGTATGGCTGGGGTCGTGGCCATGAACCGCTTGGTATCTTCCGGGGAAAGCGGACGTGACAGCAGATATCCCTGGACTTCTGTGCAGCCGAGGCGCCTGAGATAGGATAGCTGTTCCTGGCGTTCCACACCTTCCGCCGTAACCGCCACGCCCAGATCAATGGACAGATCAACCACAGCTCGCACAATAGAGGCCGCGCGGGATTCGCGTAGCATGTCCCGTACAAAAAGGCCGTCCAACTTGATTTTCGAAAACGGGAAAAAGCGCAGATATCCGAGTGATGAGAATCCCTTGCCGAAATCATCGAGCGCGATGGAAATCCCGGCACTCTGAAGACGGCTCAGCAGGGTGAAGGTCGCGGCATCCGGCTCCATGAAGATGTTTTCGGTCATCTCGATCTGCAGGTAGCGAGCCGGGAAGCCGGTCTTTTCAAGGATACGGAACGTGTCCTTCAGGAAAGCAGGGGCCTCGAGCTGGCCGACCGAAACGTTGATCGACAACACCAGTCCCTCATCCCATTCGCGGGCGAAAACGCAGGCTTTCTCCATGACATAGACGCCAAGGCGATGGATCAGCCCGGCTTCTTCCGCCAATTGGATGATCCGTTCGGGCGGGACACGGCCATATTCTGGATGTGACCAGCGGATCAGCGCCTCGAATCCACAGAGTTTCTGGCTCTGTGTGTTAAAGAAGGGCTGATAGACAATGCCCAGTATCCCCTCGTCCAGCGCCTCGGGAAGCGCGCGGATCAGGTCACGGTTGCGCTTGGCCACGGTGCGCAGTTCAGGATTGTAGAAACGGTGTGTGTGACCACCCAGACTTTTGGCTTCGTAAAGCGCAAGGTCGCTGGCCTCCAGCAGGCTTCCCACCCGTTCCGTTCCTCCGATCGAGAGAACGATTCCCACGCTGAGGCCGACCGCGCAGCGCACACCTTCCCCGATGCGGATGGGAACATTCGTCAGCGCGTTGATCAGTCCCGTAGCCGTGTTGGCCGCTTGGGCAGGCGTTGTCTGACGTTCCAGCAACATGAACTCGTCGCCGCCAAACCGATAAAGCCTGTGGCGCTCGTTGAGCGTCCTGCTCAGCACGACTGTGACTTTCCGGAGCATCTCGTCGCCGGCGGAGTGGCCATACCGATCGTTGATCTGCTTGAAGCCGTCCAGATCGAGATTGAGCAGTGCGAAGGCTTCGCCCGTGCGCTCGGCCTCGATGAGATAGGTTTCCATGTCGTCGAGGAAGGCGCCGCGGTTGGGCAGACCGGTCAGCAGATCATGCCTTGCCCGGAAAGAGGCGCTTTCCTGGGCCCAGTGTGTCTGGGTTACGTCGGTTCCGACGCCGCGATAACCGATGAAATTCCGATCCTGAAAAATGGGGCGCCCACTCAGCGACCAGAAGCGCTGTTGGCCATGGAGTGCTCCCGACACCACGATGTCCCGGAAGAAGATTCGGTTGTCGAAGCACTGCCGCAGGCGTCCAAAGCCTGTCCGTTCGTCTCTGTCGAAAGCCGCGGGGCCTGCCAGATCGGACAGGATGTCAAAGAAGTTCCGGTTTTCCAGCCATTCCCGGCTGTTGCCGAACGCAGAGGCCAGGCTGGCCGAGACATTCTTCAACGTTCCGGACGTGGAGGTCTCCCACAGCCAGTCGCCGGTATCATCATCCGCATTCCGCAACAGGAGTTGGACAATGCTGTTGCGCTGTTCCAGCGAATACCGGTTGACCAGAAACGCTACGAACAGTGTCCGGACCGCCATGGTCAGGGACAGGACAAAAAACAGGTAAATGGCCAGTTCGATGGCGGTATAGAAATAGAACGAGCCGTGATCGATTTCCCATGACTGGAAAAGGGCGAGGCAGCACGACAGGACCAGCATGAGCGCAATGATTTCTCCCATGCCGGCCAAGGGCATCAGTGTGATGGTCGTCGCTGTCAGGCCAACCATAATGCCGGCGACCAGGACCCTGTCATTGGCATCGCCATAGGGGAACACCATGACCGGAAGTGTGATCCAGCAGAGCGCAAATGCGAAATTGAGCCCCTTGAGGATCCACGACTGCTTGGTATCGACCAGCTTCTCGGTCGGGATTGCATAGAAGCAGATATTGTAGACCAGCAGCAGGAACAGGACGGACCCGCAGAGAATCATGCCGTAGGTCGGGTAGTTCCGCATCAAGCAGAGGCCGGCGATGGGGCCACAGCTGATCTGAGGAAGGAAATGAAAGAAGTTCAGCCCCCGCAGGACGCGGCAGCGTGACAGCCGGATGTCTTCTTCCGCTCCCTCCGGGATTTCCGTCCGGAAAGAGAAAAGTCGGGCAAGCCGCACCTGTTTCATCAGGGTCAGCAGGGCGGTCATTGCGCTGCGTCTGACTGGGACGAGACAGCAAGATTCGATGAGACAGGCAGAAGCATCATGAACCTTCCCAATAGAGGAGGAGGGGGCCACGATGACAGGGATTTATGAAGTTTTTCTTTGCGGTGGACGAATCTGTCGATGGCAACATCTCCGCACGCCGGGCACGGAGATAGCCGATAAGGGCTTATAGATTGCGTTAGTGCGCCATTTCAGGCGTGGTAGCGTAAATCTCGAAGCTCGCTTTTTCAAACATTTCAATGCATTCACGCATGTTGGCGGTCAGGGCTGCACGTGTGATGTCCGGATCTTTAGATGGGTAGTAAGCGCGAGCCAGATCCTCGTCGATTTCCAGATGGGACGGTCCGTCATGCTCATGCTCGTCATGGGCCAGACCCCAGGTCCAGTAATTCTTGGCGAACAGGCCGGTGAACTTCGGCGCGTGGCACAAATAGGCGGCGAGTTCTTCGGCGATGTATTCCACAGCGGCCAACCAGGAGAAAAATATCACAGGATCTTCGCTGTCGGCATTAGCAATCAGCTTCTGGACGCTCGGAAGCGTGTCATAGTGGGTCCCGAACAGGTCGAGGCCGAATTCTTTTGCGCCATCAGCCCAGAGAATGGCGTGTGAGCCCTCCTCTTCCTTCATTTCCCGCACGGCTTCACGAGCTTCTGAAAAGAAGGTCTTGATCCGGGTTTGTCCGAAGCGCTGGACGAGCGGTTTGATGGGAAGATGGCCGACGCGCACATCAATAGCGCGCTCAAAAGCCTGAATAAAAGGCCACCATCCGATCATCATGGCTCGAATAGTGTCTTTATCGCCATTAGCTGCGCCCCGGGCCAGTGCGGAGGAATAGATTTTCTCTCGTGTAAAGACGCGCATTTCGGCACGATTTACCAAAGTATCGGAGAACAGTAGGGCGTACATCCGCGTAATCCTGATAAAATTATTGTATGAGCCATTCCGGCACTTCTGTTTTAGTCGTTAATTTTTCGGAAAAATAAGTTTTTTACTTTAATTTTAATTGAGTTTTATTAAAAAATTAGAAAATTAGTATATTGGAATTTATTTATGTTGCTTAATCAAAACAAATATTCACACAAACCACGCATGTTAATCTGGTTTGATATCGTAATATTTTGTTTCAGGTCAGTTTGAGCAGGAATTCCATCATTTCCTGGAGGAACGCACGTGGCCGTTCAGCATGCAGCCAGTGTCCGGCGTCGGGCAAAGAGTCGATCAACGCGTGAGGAAAAAGAGTCCGGATCTGATCGTGATGCTCGGGGCGGACATAGGGAGACGCCCCACCCCGCAGGAAAAGAACAGGACCTTCATAGGGGGCAATCTGCAAATCAGGCCAGTTTTCGATTTCGTGAATGTCACGGACGAGATCGTCAAAACCGATGCTCCACCCCGGCGAATCGCCGAGCCGGACGTTTTGCAGAAGGAGTTCGGCAACAGGTCGGCTGCCTGCCACGGGCTCCAGAAGATCCAGTCCTTCCCGCCGTTCGAGCGATGCGGGAAATGTGATGGCAGCCAGTCGGGCGATCATCTCGCCATGCCCGTGACCCGTCCGGGCAGGGGCAATATCCGCGACAAGCAGCTTCGTGACGCGTTCAGGGGCTGCCAGGGCCAACATCATCCCGACCTTCCCGCCCATGGAGTGACCAACGATGGCGAAACGCTCGATCCCCAGATCATCCAGCGTTTCCAGCACGTCCTGCGCCATAAGCGCATAGCTGACGGGGCCATGCGGACTGTGTCCATGGTTACGCAGATCCAGTGCAAGGGTCCGGAAATCCGCAGCCGCACCGCGCTGGAGGAAGCCGAGGTTCCGGCCCCGTCCGAACAGCCCGTGCAGAAAGACGACGGTTTCTGGGCCTTCGCCGCGTTCGATGACATGTAGTTTCATCAATGATCCTTCCATGACGGCTGTTGATCGGCGACGCGCTTGTCGTCAAACAGGATCACACCTGCCGCCCGGGAGCCCGCTTGTCCACCAGTTCCGCCCCTCCGCCCACATCTCCTGACAGCTCTTTCGGCCGTTTTCAGGACATATCCCGCGTCCTGCGCCAGCGGATGAACCGCTTTCAGGCACGTCTGTTTCCCCATGCGCCGTCGAATCTGCGAACCTTGGTCCGTGGAAACGAGATCTGGTTGAGTGTTTTGGCGGGATTCGTCGGGATCCTATCGGGTCTCTGCGTTTTTGTAGTCACCCATCTGACCTTCTTCATGCATCGGCTGTTGTTTGGGGTATCCGGCGTGTCAGGTGGTCATCTGTCCGGGCTGACCGCCCTGCCACCGCTGCGAACAGTGACCGTGCTGACCGGTGGTGGGCTGGTGATCGGACTGTTCGGCATCATGATTGCGAAAATTACGCCTCGTAGTCCTGTGGACCCCATTGAGGCCAATGCGCTGCATGGCGGACGCATGTCTGTTCGGGATAGTCTGGTCATCGTCTGCCAGACAGTCCTGTCCAACGGAGTGGGTGGTTCCATCGGGCTGGAAGCCGGTTTTACCCAGATTGCTGCGGCTTTCGGTTCCCGGATCGGGCGTTCTTTCCGGGTGCGACGCGAGGATCTGCGTGTGCTGGTAGGGGCCGGAGCGGGGGCTGCGATCGGGGCCGCGTTCGATGCTCCAGTAGCGGGCGCGTTCTATGCGTTCGAACTGGTGATCGGATCTTATTCTTTGGGGAGCCTGTCTCCCGTGGCGGTCGCTGCGCTGGCGGGCGTGGGCGTGACGCGTTCGTTGGGAAGTGTCCCGCCAGGCATCGTTATTTCATCGCCGGGCACCTTATCCTGGGAAGGAACCGCCGGGGCGGTCATCATCAGCGTTCTGACGGCCCTGACCGCAATCGGCCTAATGTTCTGCGTCACCCAGACCGAGGCGCTGTTCCGCCGGATGCCCGGTCCGGTCTGGCTGCGGCCTACAGTTGGCGGTCTGATCGTGGGCGGGCTGGCAACGCTGCATCCATCCGTCCTGTCCGCCGGACATGAGGCGATGCGGGCCGTTTTTGCCGGAAACGTCACCGCGCAGATGGCCGTCATCCTGCTGCTTCTAAAGGCTCTGGCGTCCTGCCTGTGCATTGGGTCCGGATTCCGCGGGGGGCTGTTTTTCGCGTCATTATATCTCGGATCTCTGGCAGGGACGATCTACGGCACACTTCTGGCACCGTTGGGCATTGCGCCGGATTCCGTCACAGCCTGCGCGCTGATCGGCATGAGCGCGATGGCCGTGGCCGTCATCGGCAGCCCCATGACAATGGTGTGCCTGATGCTGGAACTGACCGGTAGCGTGTCCATGAGCGGTGCCACGCTGGTGGCTGCGGTCCTGTCTCTTCTGACCGTGCGTCGCCTGTTCGGCTACAGCTTCGCAACATGGCGCTTCCATCTGCGGGGCGAATCCATCCGTTCCGCTGTCGATATCGGCTGGATGCGCTCACTCAATGTACGCCGCATGATGCGCGGACAGGTCCGGACCCTTCCGGCGGAGACGTCCGTGAACCGGGCACAAACCCTCTTTCCGCTCGGCTCGGCCCAGCGGATCGTGCTGCTTGATGAGGCGGGACACTATGACGGTATTGTTCATCTGGCGGAACTGCATGCCGCCCCCGCCGACCAGACATCCATCAGAACGCTGGCCCTGTTCCGTAACGCCATGCTCACACCGCTTATGAACATCCGCGAGGCGATCGAACTGTTCGAAAAAGCAGAGGCCGATGCGCTTGTCGTCGTCGAGGACCCGCAGTCCCGGCAGGTGATCGGAACCCTGACCGAACAGCACGCCCTGCGCCGCTATGCCGAAGAACTCGAACGCAGCCGCAGAAGCCTTGCGGGTGACGACAGCCTGCCAACCTGACCCGCCTCGGCTTGCCCCCTTGGCATCGGGCCGTTCCCGCTTCAACATATGGCCCTATCAGATGCCCGTTCCGGGCGCCCCAACCGGAGATTTTCCCATGACCGCGACCCCCGAATCCCGCCTCGCCGCCCTCGACATCATGCTGCCGGTCGCAGCCGCTCCAGTTGCGAACTACGTCACGACCGTACGGACGGGAAACCTGCTCGTCGTGTCCGGCCAGCTCCCGCTGGTGGACGGCAAGCTGTTTATCACCGGCAAGCTGGGTGACGAAGTTTCGGCCCATGCCGGTGTGGCCTGTGCCCGCGCCTGCCTCATCAATGTTCTGGCGCAGGCCAAGGCCGCGCTCGACGGCGATCTTTCCCGTATCACGCGCGTTGTCCGTCTGGGCGGCTTCATTGCCTGCACGCCGGAATTCACCGACCACGCCACCATCATGAACGGCGCGTCCGATCTGGCTGTGGACGTGTTCGGTGACGCCGGACGCCATGCACGCTCCACGATCGGCGTGCCGAGCCTGCCCGTGAATGCGCCGGTCGAGGTCGAGGCGCTGTTCGAAATCGCCTGATACGGGAGAAACCGAATGGGAGAAGCGGAGACCATGCCGTCCCCCGACTGGAGCCTGAGCCTTCATGCCTCGATCCACGAGATCGGGGCCGAAGCCTGGGACGCCTGTGCGGGAGCGGACAATCCGTTCGTCTCCTTCGGTTTCCTGTCCGCCCTTGAAGACAGCGGTTCCGTCGCGGACCGCTCCGGCTGGCTGGTCCGTCATGCCGCCTTGCGCGCGCCGGACGGCTCCATCGCGGCCCTCGCCCCGCTTTATGGAAAATCCCATTCCTGGGGCGAGTACGTCTTCGACCAGAACTGGGCCCGCGCCTATGAAGCCGCGGGCGGCCGCTACTATCCCAAATTCGTCTGCGCCGTTCCGTTCTCTCCGGTGCCCGGCCCGAGGCTTCTGCTGCGTCCGGATCTGCCGGATCCGCAGGCCGTGGCGCAGGCCCTTGCCGCCGCGCTGATTCAGGCGACGGCGCAACTCGGCCTGTCCTCCCTGCACGCCAATTTCTGCGACGCGGCTTCGCTCGATGCCTTCACCGGGGCTGGCTATCTGCCACGCACAGGCCTTCAGTATCACTGGCAGAATAACGGCTACACGACGTTTGACGATTTTCTGGCCGCGCTGTCCTCCCGCAAACGCAAGTCCATCCGTAAGGAACGCAGCGCTGCCCAGTCCTGTGGTCTGACCTTCAGCACGCTCCGCGGAGACGACATCACGCCGGAAGACTGGAAAGCGTTCTACCGCTTCTACCAGTCCACGATCGACCGCAAATGGGGCAGCGCTTATCTGACGGAGCGCTTCTTTCCCATGCTGTCCGAGCGCCTCGGAGACCGCGTGGTCCTGATGATGGCCCATCATGATGGAAAAGCCGTTGCAGGCGCCCTGAATCTCATGGGGACCGACGCGCTGTTCGGGCGGAACTGGGGCTGTGAGGGCGACTGGCCCTTCCTGCATTTCGAGCTGTGCTATTATCGTGCGATTGCTTTCGCCATCGAACACGGCCTCTCCCGTGTTGAAGCCGGGGCGCAGGGCGAACACAAGATCCAGCGTGGCTATCTCCCAAGCTTCACCCATTCGGCCCATGCCATACTCGATCCCGGTCTGCGACAGGCTGTCGCAGCCTTCGTGGAAGAGGAACGGACAGCCCTGCAGACAGAGGCGGCGGAGCTGCTGACTCTTTCACCATATCGTCACGGCGAGTCGGGTTGAAGGTGTTCGTTTAACGATTAGGAAAGCTTTGTGCCGCTACGCTGTGCTCCGAAATCGGGATTGACCGGAGCCTGTAACGCCCATGGAGAACAGTACCTATATCGCGCTTTCGCGCATGGATGCCCAGCAGCGCGCCATGTCCGTGGTTGCGGACAACATGTCGAATGCATCGACCGTGGGCTACAAACGCGAAAATGTCCTTTTCAGTGACTTCCTGTCCCATCAGCACGGCTCCAAACAGGCCGAGGGTGCGGATACGGAATCCTACACGCAGGACCGTGCGACATACCGGGACTTTCAGCAGGGCGATATGCAGTCCACCGGCAACCCGCTGGACCTCGCGCTCGGAGGTGAAGGGTATTTTCAGGTCCGCACCGCCAATGGTGTGCGCCTGACGCGGGCAGGACGCTTCGAGGAACAGCAGGACGGCGCTGTCGTCGATGAAAGTGGCAATGCCCTGCTGGACCGGGATGGTCAGCCGATCGTTATTCCCCAGACCGACCACCGCATCACCATTTCCGCCGATGGCGTGATCTCGACCGAAACCGGCGAACAGGGTCAGATCGGCATCGTGACGGCACAGGACGACAACAGGCTTCAGGCCGAAGGCAGCAGGCTTCTGCGGACGGATCAGCCCACAACCGCTGTGGAGCGGCCCAACATCGTGCAGGGCATGGTGGAAGGCAGCAACGTCCAGATGATGACCGAAGTGACGAAGATGATGGAAATACAGCGGAATTTCCAGTTCATGGCGCAGTTCGTGGATGCCGAAGCCACGCGCCAGAAAAACGCCATCGACAAGATCGTTCAGGTCTCGGCCTGATTATTTCCCCTGACGGGACAAGGATAATTTTCCATGCGCGCACTCGACATCGCTGGAACGGGCATGCAGGCCCAGCAGACCAACGTCGAAACCATTTCCAACAATATCGCGAATATGAGCACCACGGGATATAAACGCTCCCGCGCAGAGTTCCAGGATCTGATCTATCAGAATCTCCGTCGCGTGGGTGCAAGTTCGTCCGATACCGGAACGACCATTCCGGCTGGCGCGCAGGTCGGCCTTGGGGTGAAGACGGCGGCGATCTACCGCATCAACGATCAGGGCAGCCTTGAGCAGACCAGCAACTCCCTGGATCTGGCGGTTCAGGGGCGCGGTTATTTTCAGGTCCAGCTTCCATCCGGGCAGCTTGCCTATACCCGTGACGGCACGTTCTCGATGGACAACAATGGTTCGCTCGTGACGGCGGATGGCTATCTTATCAGCCCCACGATCACGATTCCCAACAACGCCCAAAGTATCTCCATCGATCAGTCGGGACAGGTCAGTGTGCAGATCGCCGGGCAAAACAACACAACACTCGTCGGGCAGCTTCAGCTTGGCATCTTTACCAATGAGAATGGTCTGGCCGCGATGGGACAGAACCTGTTCACCCAGACGACAGCGTCGGGCGACGCCATGATGGGTAATCCTGAAGCCGTCGGCTACGGTAGTATCATGCAGGGCTACGTCGAAAACTCGAACGTCAACGTCGTGACCGAGATCACCGATCTGATTACGGCGCAGCGTGCCTATGAGATGAACAGCAAGGTTATCACAGCGTCGGACGATATGATGAAGACCGTGACCAATCTGGGTGGTAGCTAAGTATGAGCCGTATCCTGCTGAAAGGTGGCATCCTGCTACTGGCAGGATGCACAATACTGTCGTCCACCTCTGCCGCAACCCTGCGAACAAACGTCAATGTCGATCATCCGCGTGTACGCCTGTCCGACCTGTTTGCCGATCTGGGCAAGGGACAGGATACCGAGATTGGCGATGCCCCGGCATTGGGGGCCAGCTATGTGGTCGGTGGTCCGCAACTGACAGCCATCGCCGCACAGTTCGGCGTGGACTGGCCCGATGCTTCTCCGCTGGTGTCCACCACCGTGACACATGCGGCGCGCATGATCACGGTGGATGACGTGCTTCCCGTCATCCGGCAGGGTCTGGAACTTCCGTCCGAGGCCCGGGTTGAGATAGCCCTGACCGGGTTCAAGCCTGTTGCGGTTCCCGTTGCGGACCAAGCGGCACCGACAATCTTGCATATCGATCGTCCCTCTCATGGCAGCGAGCATTTTACCGCACGCCTTGAGGTCTCTTCTGCAAGCGGCGGCCAACGGACGGCCTTCAACGTGAGCGGAACGGTGACTATGGAAATTCGGGCTGTAACCCTGCGTCACGCCATGCATCTAGGGCAGCCTATCCTGCCGGAAGACGTCACCATAACCTTTATTCGCATCGGCCTGATTCCAGATGACGCTCTTCAGTCTCCTGAAGATGCTATCGGTCTTGAGGCGCGGGGTGTACTTGCCGCAGGGCAGGTCCTTAGCGTATCCGAACTCGCACATCCGCAACTCGTGCATCGCGGATCACCAGTTGTCGCAACATTTTCCGGCCCGAGCCTGCACCTGACCGTCTCAGGAACAGTTCTCGAAGCAGGTGGCAAAGGTGACACCGTGCATGTCTACAATGCCAGCAGCCGCATGGTTTTGACAGGACGTGTGGTGGGTCGGACAGAAGTGGAAGTCATCCCCGGCATCATGCCGCTTTCCGCCGACAACCGGACGCATCAGCAGACAACGTCCCTCCCGTCCTTCTGACTCTGTCCTCTGCGTGAATTGCCGCTTTCTTGATTCAGGCCTGTCTGGCAGGGGGCTCGGTGCCGCTATGTCGACGCACAAGGCCGAGCAGCCAGTAGCATAAACGTTTGCTGCTCATGCCGATGGCATCCATCCACAAATAGACAATCGGCGTCGTGTATAGTGTTAGAAGCTGGCTGACGACCATGCCGCCAAGGATTGAAACGCCCAGCGGTCGGCGCATTTCCGCGCCATATCCGTTGCTGATGATGAGTGGAATTGCGCCCAGCGCGGCGGCGAGGGACGTCATCAGGATGGGGCGGAAGCGCGTGATGGATGCCTTGAAGATGGCATCTTTCGGAGACAATTTTTCGATCCGTTCAGCGTGGATTGCAAAATCAATGACGAGAATGGCGTTCTTCTTGACGATACCCGTCAGCAGGATAATGCCGATCATGGCGATGATGCTGAAGGATTCTCCTGCGATCCACAGCCCCAGAACCGCGCCAATACCGGCGGACGGCAGAGTGGAGAGGATCGTGATGGGATGGATCAGGCTCTCATAGAGAATACCCAGCACGATATACATCACGGCAATCGCGGCGAGGAACGCCAAGCCGCCGTTGATCATGAGCTTGCGGGTATCACCGGCCGTCCCGGTAAAGTCACCCAGAACACCATCGGGGGCATGAGTGGTCTGCAGGGTCTGTTTGATCAGATCGACCGCATCGTTGTAGCTCACGCCGGTCGCTAGATCGAAAGAGATATTGGCGGAATAATAGCTGCCGCGATGGGTGATATCGAGGGGCTGCGGCTTCCACAGGATGGAAGCCACGTTGGTCAGCGGGATCATGGTTTCGGTCGAAGACGAGACAGCGGAGCCGTTGGAGGAATTGCCCGAAATCTGGTTGGCCAGCGAGTTTTGAATAGATGCCGTGGCCAGAGACGTGAAGCTGTTCGTGGACGTGCTCGCATCACTGCGGACCCGGATCAGGTTGGAGGCCACGCCACCAGCCGCCGTGCCTGCGGCTGTGGAAATCCAGACCTGTCGGAGCATTTCGGGATCCAGGCGGTATTGCGGCGCCAGCACCATGACGACGCGATGCTCGGTCGTGGGCAGATGGATCGTAGAAACGATGGCTTGGCCGTAGGAATCATACAGCACGTTCTGGATCAGCTGCGGCGTGATGCCATAGCGTGCTTCCGTGTCGCGGTGGACAGTGATGTAGGCCGCAACCGACTGTCCCTCGGTCGTGGAAGACACGTTAACCAGCTTGCCCGAGGCGCGCAGGGCGCTCAGCAGGGTCGGGAGATATCCGAACAGGTCGGCGACGTTGTCTCCCCGCAAAACGTAACGATAGCTGCCGGTATTTTTGGAACTGCTGCCGCCCTGGCTGCTCCCGCCAACGCTCCAGAACGAAATATCGGCGCCTGGCTCATTGGGCAGACGCTTGCGGAGCCGGTCCAGAATGACATCGGCGGAGGCGCGTTCTTCCTTCTCCTTCAGATGGATGTAGAGTTCGCCGCTGTTCTTGTCGTCGCTAAAGATGGTTGTTGAGGTGACATCTGGATCCGTCTGGGCAATAGCCCCGACTTCCCGCAGACGCCGATCAATTTCCTGGAACGACATGGTGGCGTCGCCCTTGATGCGCCCTGCCAAAAGCGACATGTCCTGCGAGGGAATGAATTCCTTGGGCATTAACACGACCGAACCCACCAATACTACGAAACTCAGCGGCAGGGTCAGACCCATCAAAATCGGGTGGCGCAGGCACCAGTGCATGGAGCGGCCATACTGTTTGAGCGTCCAGTCCAGCGAGGTTTCCGTGATGAAGGCGATGTGGCCGAGAATGCCTTTCCGGGATTCCTCGCCGTGGTCAATTTCCAGCAAACGCGCGCACATCATCGGCGTCAGCGTCAGGGAGAGCCACATTGAGATGACAATGGCGGAAATCATTGTCATGCAGAATTCGAACATGATCGAGCCAGCCCCGCCGGGCAGGAACAGCAGCGGGATGAACACCGCGACCAGCGAGGCGCTGATGGACAGGACCGTGAAGCCGATTTCCGAAGCGCCTACCAGACTGGCCTCGTAGCGGTCTTTCCCCTCTTCCATGTGGCGGGCGATGTTTTCCAGCACGACGATGGCGTCATCGACCACGAAACCCACCGCGATGGTCAGGGACATGAGCGACAGGACGTCGAGTGTGAAGTTGAATGCAGCCATGGCGGCGAGCGTGCCGGACAGGGCAATGGGAACCGTTACGGCCGGGATGAGCGTCGTGATTAGCTTGCGGAAGAACAGCAGGATAACGAGCACGACCAGAACAACGGACAGGATCAGCGTCAGGCGTGCATCCGCGAGAGAGGCACGGATGGATCGGGACGTATCGAGGCCTACAACCAGATTGACATCCGCCGGTAGCGCGTCGCGCAGATGGGTCAAATTGGCGTTGATACCGTTCACGATCGCCACGGTGTTGGCGTGTGGCTGGGCGGTCACGACCAGGGTGACGGCGCGATGTCCGTTGATGTAGCTGGTCTGGTAGACGTCCTGCACGCTGTTGCTGATGGTGGCGATGTCGCTCAGCCGGACGGGGTAAAAATTGTTGCGATAGCCGACGATCAGGTCTCGGTACTGGGCTGCGTTGATGGCCTGGTCATTGGTGGACAGCATCATCCGCTGGCCGTTGCTATCGATGAAGCCTTTGGGCGTGAAGGCATTGGCCGAGGCAAGGGCGGTACGTACGTCCTCGAAGCCGATACCCCATTTGTAGAGCGGACCGGGATTAAGCTCGACGCGGACAGCAGGATTCGTTGACCCGACGACTTCCACACGGCCCACCCCCTTGACCTCGGCGAGAAGCGGTTTGATACGGATATTGGCGATATCGTAGAGTTCTGCCTGGGTTTTCTGGTCGCCGGTCAGGCTCATCAGATAGACCGGAAAGCCACCTCCATCCATTTTGAACGCCTGCGGGTCGGCATCCATCGTTCCGGTCGGCAGATCGGCTCTCGCTGCACGCAGTGCGGCCTGTGTGTCCCGCAGGGCGCCGTCGATATTCCGTGACGACGAGAATTCAAGAAAAATCTGGGCCTGTCCGGCATTGGTGTCGGATTCGATGCTCTCCAGATCCGCAATCGATCCGAGCCTGCGTTCCAGAGGCGTAGTCACGGAGGTCGCCATCTGCTGCGGATCAGCACCCGGCTGGGTAGCGACGACCATGATGGAGGTTGTGGTCATGTCCGGCATCGTGGCGACTGGCAGGAGGGGGTAGCAGATGAACCCCGCCATAAAGATGGCGATGGACATCAGTGTCGTCGCGACCGGACGGTCTATGAACAGGCGGCAGAAATTCATGCGGCCAGTTTATCCACAAAACCGCGCCGGGGGTCATTACTGATAGGACACAAAATGTCAGTTATCCGCCGTGCAGGGAGTCAGAAATCGGGCATTCCCGCGGGCTGGGCGGAGGGCTGCGTCATATAATATCGCTCGGACAGCCGAGGCGGAAGCAGGTCCATCAGTCGGGAACCCATGAGCAGCCAGGACGGGAAGGTCACCCGTCGCGTCTGGCGCAGCGTGCCATGCAGGATCCGACGGACGGCCTCTTCCGTGGACACCAGACCCGGCATCGGAAAACGGTTTTGCTTCACCATGGCCGTATCGACAAATCCGCAGCATACGCTGGTCAGGCTGATGCCAAAACGCTGCAAATGAACCGCATTGGCCACGATGAAGCGGTCTAGCGCGGCTTTGGACGCGGAATAGGAGGGTGTACCGGGATAGCAGACGAATCCCGCGACGGACGCCATCACGCAAATTCGGCCCCGAAGGTTCTCGCCTTTCCGCTGCTGCCTGCGCATAGCCGCCACGACCGGGAAAAAAGTGTTGAGCGTTCCAGTCAGGTTGATATCGAGCATCTCCCACACACGCTCTTCACGCTCCAGCACCAGACCGTCATCGGTCTCCGGAGGCAGACCGCCCGTGATGCCTGCGCAGAGAAATGCCATGTCGAGCCTCTCGCCGGAAGCGGTTGCAATCCAATCTGCCATGCCCTGCCGGTTTCGGGTATCCAGAACGGCCGGGACAGCGCTGGCGCCCTGTTCATCACATTGCCGGGCCGTTTCCATCAGGCCATCGGCCGCATGATCGCATAGTTGCAGGGAAACGCCGGGGCGGGCCAGCTTCAGGGCAAGACCGCGTCCGATACCGGATGCAGCCCCTGTAATCAGGATATTCATCCGGCGAAGTCTAACAGAGTGTTTCCGGGATGCGACCCCCGCCGGGGTGAAAACATTTCTACCCTGGCGCTGCAGAACGGCGCAGTCCGGTTAATTGCAGTCCGAACGTGGCTTCGTGCCTTGTAGAAGTTGCCCTGCAAAGCTGTGGGCCTCGATAGTCATGGCGGCGAGGGTGCCGTTATGGCTGGCGTTATGAATCCGGTGCGTCACAGCGGTTCCGGCGGAGCAGAGACGGGTGACGAGACGCTTCTGCTGGTTGCTGGAGGTATGCAGATCCTGCGCGCCGGACTCGATGAGTACGGGTGAGGGTAGGGAGAAGCTGGGATATTTCGCCCAGTCGAACACCGGTGCCAGAACACGGCTGGCCTCGGGTTCGAGCAGGGTGGCGGGCGTCAGGCCGGAGCGTTTGGCGATTGGAAAGAAATCCGAGGCGCACATGGATCCGGCTTCATGCAGAAGGCGCTGTCCCCGGGGCGTGAAGGCCTCGTTGATATCCGTGGACGGATCGGCTTCGACCAGCGACTGCCCGAGCGTCAGAAGTTCCGGCACGGCGGGCGAGAAACTGCGCGGGTTGGCGGGATGCAGAAGTTCCTGCGCCGTCTGCTCGTCGAGATAGGGAGGGGCAGCGGCGATTGTGCCCAGAATCCGCAGATGGGGCGCATAGGTTGAAGCCATGGCCGCAGCGGCTAGGGTTGCCTGACCACCCTGTGCATGGCCATTCAACACAACGTTCTCCGACAGATCTGGCAGGCGTTCGCGAGCCGCACGGACGGAATCGAGCACGCTCATGCCTTCCGAGCGTGCATTCAACAGAAGCGGCGCGCCGGGCTCGCCCATGCCCGGATAGTCGGTCGCGACGATCGCAAAGCCCTGACGCAGCCAGCCGTCATAGAAATGTGCCTGCACGGTCCCGATCCCCATGACGGAGGGCGCGCAGGTCAAGTGTAGACCGCTTTCCCCATGCGCCCAGGCCAGAACGGGCCAGCCGCCTGCCGGTGCATGACCGTGAGGAATCAGAACCTGTGCGGAGACGCGGACAAGCTGCTGTGGATTGCGGGCATCGGTACTGCGATAGGTCAGACGATAGACCGAGGCCGGCTCATGGGACGGCACGGAATCCAGTCGGATGGCCTGCCCGGCCGAAACAGGTGCACTAACGGACCAGTTGTCGCCATCGTCATCCGAGGCGCAGCCGGACAGGACGGCTCCTGCCGTCAGCAGCACCAGAAGCGATGCGAAGGCGGTCAGTCCGGGAAGGCGGCGCTCCGGTTTGCAGCGAAAAGAGCAGTACGGCATGAGAGGTCTGTCTCCGACGAGGAGTGTCTCTCATAGCAGCGCTGTGCGTCCTGTGGGAGCAGCCATGTCCTTTTGCATAGCTAGACTTGGAGAGCCGCCCATCCGGCGCTACAGAGAAAACCTCTGACGCGCCGGTCCAACATGATCGGATCTGATACAAACGAGGATAGCCCTGCCATGACCGACACCATTCCCGATCGTCTCTCCGCCAGCCCGGACAGCCCGTATTACAACGAAGAGCTGCTTTCGCGCGGCATCGGTGTCCGTTTCAAGGGCGAAGAGCGTACCACTGTCGAGGAATACTGCATCAGCGAAGGCTGGGTCCGTCTGGCCGTCGGCAAGACGCTGGATCGGCGTGGCCGTCCGATGACGATCAAGGTTACGGGCCCGGTTGAGGTCTGGATCAAGGACTCCGAAGAAGAAGCATGATGACACAGGCCGGATCCGCATCGATCATACCCCGCCGCATCGTTATCGACACCGATCCGGGTCAGGACGATGCGGTTGCCATTCTGCTGGCGCTGGCCTCGCCGGAACTGACGGTCGAGGCCATCACGACCGTTGCCGGCAATGTGCCCGTTGCCCTGACGACGAAGAATGCCTGCGCCCTGCTCGAACTTGCAGGGCGCACCGATATTCCCGTTTTCGGGGGCGCGGCACGTCCTCTGCATCGTGCGCCCATAAGCGCTGAGCACGTCCATGGTGAAACGGGCATGGCCGGCGCTGATCTTCCGGAGCCGACATTACGTTCGCAAGCGATTGATGCTGCGACCTGGCTCGTGGATTTGCTGCGTCGTGAACCCGAGGGCGCGATCACGCTCGTCTGCCTCGGGCCGATGACGAATCTCGCTTTGGCGTTGAGCCATGCGCCGGATATCGCGGCCCGGATTGCGGGAGTCGTGGCTATGGGCGGAGCGCAGCGCGAAGGCGGCAACATCACGCCGACCGCGGAATTTAATTTTTTCGTGGACCCGCATGCGGCCCGGATTGTCATGCATTCTGGCATTCCCATCACGCTTCTGCCGTTGGATGTGACGCATCGCGCCATTGCGACACCAGCCCGGCTGGCGCCAATTGCTGCGATCGGCTCGCCAGTCACGGACATGGTAGTGCGGATGCTGGGTGCGGAAGATCGGTTCGAAAAGCAGAAATACGGCTGGGAAGGTGGCGCGCTGCACGATCCGCTTACCATCGGTTTTCTTTTGTGGCCTGAGCTTTTCTCAGGGCGGGACTGCAATGTAGAAATCGAGGTCGACGCGCCGCTATGTGTGGGTCAGAGTGTTGTTGATCTGTGGAACGTAACCAATCGCGTTCCGAACGCATTATGGATCAATGACGTTGATTCAGATGCCTTCTATTCGCTTCTGACGGAAAGACTTGCTCTTTTGGACTAGACTCTTTCCGTCGCATAATGACGTTGGAGTAACCGAACATGGCAGACCCGACCCAACAGGACCGTTTCTCAGTCGTCATCGTCGGCGGTGGTGCCGCCGGCATCACCATTGCAGCACAGCTCAGGCGTGAACGCGCCAACCTGTCGATCGCCATTATCGAACCGTCCACGACGCATGCTTACCAGCCGGGCTGGACCCTTGTCGGTGCGGGAGTGATGACGCTGCCCGAAACGTTGCGGCAGGAAGGCGGGCTGATCCCGCGCAATGTCACTTGGCTGCGCGATACCGTTGAGAGCTTCCAGCCTGAAGCCAACAGCGTGACACTGAAAAGCGGCCGTGCTGTTGAGTATCGCCGTCTGATTGTCTGCCCCGGCCTTCAGCTTGACTGGGACAAGATCGAAGGCCTGCCTGAGACACTGGGCCGCAATGGTGTGACGTCGAATTATTCGCGTGAGACGGCCGCCTATACTTGGGAATGCATCCGGCATCTCGATGGCGGCAAGGCTCTGTTCACACAGCCACCCATGCCCATCAAATGCGCCGGCGCGCCACAGAAGATTGTCTATCTGGCCTGTGATCACTGGCGCCGAGAAGGCTCGCTGCATCGTACGGAAGTCAATTTCTCGCTGGCCGGAAACGCCCTGTTCGGTGTGCCGTATTTCGTCCCTTCGCTCCAGCGCGAGATCGACTATTACGGCGTGAACCTTCATCTGAAGGAAAACCTGATCAAGGTGGACGGTGAGAAGCGCGAAGCCACGTTCCAGATCGTCGGAACGGATCAGATCGTGGTACGCCAGTTCGACATGCTGCATGTCGTTCCGCCGCAGAGCGCTCCAGATTTCGTCAAGAAAAGCCCGCTTGCCAATGAAGCTGGCTGGCTGGATGTCGATCCGACCGTCCTGCGTCACAAGACCTATGACAACATCTTCGGCGCCGGGGATGTTCTGGGTACCAGCAACGCCAAGACAGCCGCTGCTGTCCGCGAACAAGCTCCGGTTGTCGTAGAAAACTTGCTGGCCTCGCTTGATGGCCGCCCGCAGATGGGCAGCTATGACGGTTACGGCGCCTGCCCGCTAACCGTATCCTACGGTAAGGTCGTGCTGGCCGAGTTCCTGTATGGCGGCAAGGTTGCGCCTAGCTTCTCCTATGACCAGCGTAAACCCAGCCGCTTTGCCTGGTGCCTAAAGACGGAAGTCTTCCCCCGTCTGTACTGGTATGGAATGCTTAAAGGCTACAACATCAAGGTCAAGCATATGCCCATAGAGACGGGTTGATCTTTTTTTATTTATCGGAAAAGCAGGAACCTGAACCGGGTAGAGGGACGAACCAGCGGGTCTGCCACTGAAGGGTGAACGGACCCTGGATATAGTTCGCGTTAAGCGTGAGTTGTCGTTGAGCGAGCCGTCGTGTCGGTCAGCAGATAGGTGTTTCTGAGATAGTGGACATAGTTTCTGGTCAGGCCGACTGATTCAGAGACGTCCTGGAAAAGAAGAGTATCAAACTCTGCATTCCAGAACGAAAATCTCGCGGAAAACCTCTCAAATACGACAGGCGGAAATACAAACGCTGCAACTGCATCGAGATCAGGTTTGGAAGGCTCAAGGACTGGCGGCGTGTCGCAATACGCCATGACAGATGCCTGACTTTCTTCTTCCGGTAAATAAAACAGTAGGGAATGGTCCAAACCTTTCGACTCCGGCCATTTTTATAGGCAAAAAGCCTATGATGTGAACGAAACGAGGGGTTGCACCGGAGTCTGACCCTGTGTATAGGGGCGACATTGGTTGGAACCGGTAGCTCAGTTGGTAGAGCATTCGACTTTCAATGGGAGCACAGTCGGGAAACTGGCTGTTGAAAAGACCTTAAACTCGGTGAACGCTCTGATCTTCTAGATCGTGCCAATACCGAGCCAAGCCATCGTAAGATGGAAGGTGTAGAGACTTGACAGGGTCCACCTAACGGCTCCGGCCTATGGTGAAGATAAAGTCCAGACCACGAACCCTAAACGGGGGCGGTGAAAACCGAAGTGGTATGTAATCGAATGGTCCTGGGTTCGAGTCCCAGCCGGTTCACCAATCCTTTAAAAATTCTAGAAAACGGCCATCTTTTAGGCCGGTTTGACACTTTTCCGATTTGGTTTGACTTCGCGTACTTTTTTACTAACACGCACCTTTTTTGAGGAAGAAGTAAATCTGACAAATTACTTCTAAGTGTTTGATTTTTCGATAAAAAAAGAAATATAGACAGTTTAAATCATTGTTTTAACTACTCCTAGTTGGTTCACTATTTCCTATAAATTCTGAAAAATACCATTCTGTCTCTGGCAGGACAGCTTGTGGCGCGTGTCGGTCTGGCGGCGTAGTGTGACGCGAGAAAACGATGATAAGAGGAAACGTTGATGACGCGCGTTCGGATTGGGGTGGCGCTTGCACTGCTGACGGCTCTTGCGGCCTGTGGCCCGGATTATGGTGGCCAGGGATCGCGGCAGTTCCGTGGCGATGGCTACGGAAATGTCGGGGCGGGCCAGAGCAGCTATGGCTATCAGGGTGGTCCGACCTGAGTTTTAATCAGGCCGGGGAGGTTCAGGATAGGGCATCCTGAACCAGTTTTTCCTGCTGGGCGGCGTGGACGCCTGGTAGCCCCGTTGCGGGAGAAGCTGTGCTTTCGCGGCCGGCATAGTCCGGCCGCTGCGCACGATGGTTGCAGCCACGCAAGGCGCGTTCGATGCGACGGTCCACGAAAATCCAGGCTCCGTTATTTTGCGGCTCTTCCTGACACCATAGGACCTGTTCTGCATCCGGGTGGCGGACAAGTTGTTCCATCAAGGCATGGTGCGGGAACGGGTAGAGCTGTTCGATGCGGATGATGGCGACATCGTCGCGGCTCTGGCGCGTCCGTTCGGCGATGAGATCATAATAGACCTTCCCGGTGCACAGGATGATCCGGCGTGCGCCGTCTTCTTTCGCCGGATCGGGCAGGACGGGCTGGAAACGTGTATGCGGTCCTATCGCGTCCAGCATGGATACTGCGTCCTTGTTGCGGAGCAGTGATTTGGGCGTGAAGACGACCAACGGCTTGCGGCAGCGTCGCGCGATCTGGCGGCGCAGGGCGTGGAAGTAGTTGGCGGGCGTGGTGATGTTGCACACGCGCATGTTGTTTTCTGCGCAGAGCTGAAGGATGCGTTCGGGGCGGGCGGAAGAATGTTCCGGGCCACCACCTTCATAGCCGTGGGGCAGAAGCAGGGTCAGGCCGGATGTTCGCAGCCATTTGGTTTCGCCCGAAGCGATGAACTGATCGAGAATGATCTGTGCGCCATTCGCGAAATCGCCGAACTGCGCTTCCCACAGGACCAGCGCTTCTGGGTCGCCGAGGGAATAGCCGTATTCGAAGCCGAGGACAGCGTATTCCGAGAGCGGTGAATTCCAGATGTTCAGTGGGGCCTGATGGGGCGCGATATGGGTCAGGGGGGTGTCTTCGCGGCCTGTGCCCTGATCGAACAGCACGGCATGACGCTGACTGAACGTGCCGCGGCGGCTGTCCTGCCCGGAGAGGCGCACGGGATGTCCATCCATCGACAGGGTGCCGAAGGCTAGGGCCTCGGCCGTGGCCCAGTCGATCGGACCGCCATCGGTCACGGCTTTGCCGCGCGCGGTGATCTGCCGGGCCAGACGGGGGTGAACGGCCAGACCTTCGGGGATCGTACCGATGGCGTCTCCGACTTCCTGAAGGCGCCGGAGCGGTACGCCGGTCATGGGCTGGATGCGGTCCTGTTCGTCCTGAAGGCGGGTCGGATCTTCGGGGCCGTCGAGCCAGTCCGTGCTGTTGGGCTGATAGGTTTTGGATTTCTCGAACTGCTCTTCCAGCCGGCGCTGGAAATGCGTCCACATCTCTTCGACTTCGGCCTCCGTCATAACGCCAGTGTGGATCAGATGCTGAGCATAGAGACTGCGTGTCGTGGCGCGGGACTGGATGGCGTGGACCATCGCGGGTTGCGTGAAGGCGGGTTCATCGGCTTCGTTATGGCCGTGACGGCGATAGCAGACGACATCCAGCACGATGTCGGACTGGAAGGTGCAGCGCCATTCATGCGCCAGAAAGGCACAGCGGGAGACGGCTTCGGGATCGTCGCCATTGACGTGTAGGATCGGGGCTTGAACGGATTTTGCGATGTCGGTGTTGTGGATGCCAGAATGGGCATCGGACTGGACGGTGGTGAAGCCGATCTGGTTGTTGATGATGACGTGAACCGTACCGCCCGTCCGGTAGCCTTCCAGTTTCGAGAGGCTAAGGGTTTCGTACACGACGCCCTGACCGGCGAAGGCGGCGTCGCCGTGGACGAGAATGCCCAGATGATGCTGACGGTCGTGGTCCTTTTCGCGGTCCTGATCGGCGCGGACACGGCCGAGCACGACGGGGTCCACCGCTTCCAGATGAGAGGGGTTGGGCAGGAGCGAAATGCGGACAGTGTGGCCCGCATGTTCGAGCGTTGTGGCGGTGCCGAGATGGTATTTGACATCGCCCGAGCCCTGAATGGTGTCGGGCTTGAAGGCGGTGCCTGCGAATTCGCTGAAAATGGCGGCAAACGGCTTACGCAGGATGTTGGCCATCACGTTCAGACGGCCGCGATGGGGCATGCCGAGCGAGACAGAGCGCACGTCGTCCTGTGCGGCGGCATCAATCAGGGTACGCAGGGCGACGATGACGCTCTCACCGCCTTCGAGGCCGAAGCGGCGCATGCCCATGAAGCGCTTTTGGCAGAATTGTTCGAAGCCTTCGGCGCGGGTCAAGGCGAGGAGAATGCGCTTCTGGTCCAGCGATGGGGCGGGAGCCGGGTTTTCCAGGCGGTCGATCCACCACTGGCGCTGGGCGGGGTCCTGAAGATGCATGAACTCGGCGGCCGTGGTGCCGCAATAGGCGCGGCGCAGGCGGGCGATCAGGTCCCGGTCGGCTCCGGGCGGGTTCAGTTCGGCAATGTCGGGAACGGGTGCCAGGCCGAGTGGGTCCAGCTTTGCGGTGGCATGGCCGCGCAGGCGATAGGCGAATTTCAGGCTTTCCGCGCTGGCGTCGGTCTGCGTCGCTATTTCCGGAGGCAGGCGGTCGGCGCCAAGGGTTTCAAACAGGGAGGCGAAAGCCATGTCCACGGATGACGGGTCGTGCTGCCAGCGTGTGTGCAGCTCCGCCAAATAGACGGTGTTCTCGCCGTTGATGGCGTCCAGGTCATCGCGATGGTCGCCCATGAACTCGTTCTCCTGTGTCCCCGGCCCCTGTGACGTGATGGGAACCGGGGCCTGTCTTTTGGCCGCGCACTTTAGCGGATTGGCGGAACAGGGCCAATCTCCGTCTGTTCAGTGTTTTATCTATTCACAGGCCGAATCCGCGTTTCATGGCGTCGATTCTGCGTGCGATGGAGCGGGTGGCGACCTGGGTGTCTGTCTGGTCGAAGACATGGCAGGCACCGGGTACGATCTCTAGCTCGACTGAAACGCCCTGATGGATGAGGCGCTGAGCGTAGACGAGGTTCTCGTCCAGAAATAGGTCAAGAGCGCCGACGGACAGATAGACCGGCGGCAGATCGGACAGATCAGTGGCGCGCGCAGGCGCGGCGTACGGTGAGACGTCCTCTGATCCGGGCGTTACAGGATTCAGAAGGGAGGTCCATGCAAAAGTATTGCTGGTGCGGGTCCACAGGAACTCCCCTCCAACGGGGGAAGAGTTTAGCTGATCCGCAATCGTCCGGTCATCCAGCATGGGGTAAATGAGGTTCTGGAACAGGAGCGTTGGGCCTTCGCGGTCGCGGGTCAGGAGAGCCAGTCCGGCTGCTAGGCCGCCACCAGCGCTTTCTCCTGTGAGGCCAATGCGGGAGGCATCGATGCCAAGGGTTTCGGCATTCCGTGTGATCCAGCAAAGCGTCGTATAGGCATCTTCGATCGCCGCGGGGAAAGGATGTTCGGGGGCAAGTCGGTAATCTGGGGAGAGGACGACGCAGTCCAGATCCTGTGCAAACTGGCAGAGCTGTGTAGCCGTCAGTTCTGGTTGGCCTGAGAAATAGCCGCCTCCATGCAGGTGCAGAAGGGCCGGACGTGGCGCTGTGGCTTCCTTGCGGGGGCGGACACTCAGGAGGCGGATGGCGGGCGATGTGTCCGTGGCGGGGATTGTCAGGCGTTCAAGGGTGACGGGATAGTCCTCAGCCTGAAGGAAGGACTGTCCGGCGAGATGTTCCAGCCCATCGCGAAAGGCGGGTAGAGATTCAGGCGAAAGATCGACTGTCGGAATTTCTTCAAGAAAGGGAAGCAGTTCGGGAAGGACGAGGGAACGTGTGTTCATGAAAGGACGCCTTGAGTCGGGGAAGGGGTAAAAAATGAGGCAGGAAAATCGAGAAGAATTCCAGTGCTCTGACCGTTTGAAGGCAAAAATCTGTTCATTGTGCCACAAAGTTGCCGCAACTTTTCATGGCTGAGAGTCGTCTAGTTTGGTGACCGGTCCTGAGCCGGCCTTGTTGGGATGGGAGTTTCGCTGATGCGTGCTCTGCTGTTTCTTGCAGTTCTGACGGGAAGTGGTTTTGCGCTGACGGCTGTGTCAGCAGGAGCGCAAGAGTTGCGTCGGGACGGTCTGTCCGCGCATGCGGTTCTGACGGATGAAGTCAGTCAGTCAGGTGTGGATCATCGAATGCTGGAATGCCGGACCGATCCGCGCCTTCTTCATACGGTCTGGGGCGGGCGCGATTCTTTGCAGCCGGGGCCGCATGTCTGCATGGGTGGCGCGAACCGTCTGGGGGCAGGATATGTCCGTTATCTGGCGACGAACCGGATGGTCCGGGCGCATAAGCCGCTACGGGGGTAATATTCTTTCGTAAAAGGCAGGTCTCACATGTGTGGAATAGGCCTTGTCGCCGACGTGGGCCGCGTCTAGCCTTCCGCGCCATGAGCAGGATTTCTCTTGATTATAATGCGTTCGAGAGCACGCCCGTTGCGGGAAAACCGTTTCCGCATCTGGTGGTGCCGCATTTCATCGGCAACGATGATCTGAAGGCAGTTGTTTCGGACCTGCCGGCAATGAAATCCGGCGGCTCCTTTCCGCCGGAAGCGTTGAAGCTGACGCCGCGTGTCGCAGGCATGATTGCGGAATTGCAGGGGCCGAAGCTTAAGGCTCTGGTTTCTGAGAAATTCGGGCTGGATTTGGAGGATGCGCCGACCATGCTGACAATGCGTGGGCGCACGCGGGAAAAGGACGGGCGGATCCATCGGGATTCGGAGGCCAAGCTGGTCACGATCCTGCTGTATCTCAATCCGCGCGGTGAGGACTGGGCGTCACGCGATGGCTGTCTGCGGCTGTTGAACGGGCCGGATGATGTCGAGGATTTCGGCGTCGAGGTGACACCTGCGGAAGGGACGCTTCTGGTGTTTCCGAACGGTCTGACAACCTGGCACGGGCACCGGCAGTTTGTGGGAACGCGATATGCGATCCAGCTCAACTACATGGCGACGGGGCGCAAGGCTCGCTACGAACTGCGTCGGCACCGTCTGTCGTCGCTTGTAAAGCGTCTGCCTTTTTTGGGCTGATTTTCAGGGAACAGGAAAAGATCATGGGTTATCGGGTTGCGGTTGTTGGCGCCACGGGTGCGGTGGGGCGTGAACTTCTGCGAATTCTGGCGGAGCGGGAGTTTCCGGTCGATGAGGTTGTGGCGCTGGCCTCACCGCGGTCGGCTGGGCGCGAGATTTCTTTCGGGGACAAGATGGTCCTGAAGGTTCAGAACCTCGAGACGTTCGATTTCAAAGGCTGGGATATTGCGCTGTTCTCGCCGGGGGGCGCGATTTCAGCCGTTTATGCGCCCAAGGCTGCGGCTGCGGGATGTGTGGTGATCGACAACACGTCGCATTTCCGCATGGAGCCGGGGATCCCCCTGATCGTGCCGGAAGTGAATGCCGCCGCCATCGGCAAAGCCAGCCGAGGCATCATCGCCAACCCGAATTGCTCCACCGCGCAGATGCTCGTGGCGCTCAAGCCGTTGCATGACCTGTTCCGCATCAAGCGGATCGTGGTTTCGACCTATCAGGCCGTTTCAGGTGCGGGCAAGGACGGGATGGACGAGCTGTTCGCCCAGACCAAGGGCACCTTCGTCAATGATCCGCCGACGGTCGCGCAGTTCACAAAGCAGATCGCCTTCAACGTCATTCCCCATATCGACCGTTTCATGGACGACGGTGCGACCAAGGAAGAATGGAAGATGGCCGTCGAAACCCGCAAGATCATGGACCCGGACATCAAGGTTCTGGCGACCTGCGTGCGCGTTCCGGTGTTCATCGGGCATTCGGAAGCCATCAGCATCGAGTGCGAAAAGCCTGTCGATCTGAAGAAGGCACGCGAGGCGCTGCGCAAGGCGCCGGGTGTGATTCTGCGCGATGAACGCGAAGACGGCGGCTATGTCACGCCGATCGAATGTGTGGGCGAGGATGCGACGTATGTGTCTCGTCTGCGAATTGATCCGTCTGTCGAGAGCGGTCTGGCGCTGTGGTGTGTGTCCGACAATCTGCGCAAGGGCGCAGCCCTCAATGCGGTTCAGATTGCGGAAAGCGTTGTCGAGCAGGGGCTTTTGAAGGACGGGCAGCTTTTCCGTCGCAATGAAGTTCCGGACGAAGACGAGGCTGAATGACAAACTCCCGCACGGAGACGGTTCTCGCGGCCAATGAAGATATCGAGCACCTGCCGCTCGATGCTCTTCTGGAGCGGCTTCTGACATCGCAGAAAGCGGCTCTGGATCAGGTTGGTGAGGCGTTGCCGTCCATTGAACGCGCCGTTGAGGCGGCTGTGCCCCGGCTTCAGGCCGGGGGGCGGCTGGTCTATGCGGGGGCCGGGACGTCGGGGCGGATCGGCTTGCAGGATGGCGTGGAGCTGACGCCGACCTTTGGGGTCGCGCCCGAAAAGCTGGTTCTGTTGCTGGCCGGTGGCGCCGGGGCGACGACGCAGGCTGCAGAAGGTGCGGAAGACCGGGAAGATCAGGCGCGGCTTGATCTGCTGGACCATCATCCGACCGAACGTGACGTAGTGATCGGCGTCGCGGCTAGCGGCAACACGCCTTACACTTGTGCGGTTGTTCAGCTTGGACGGGAAGTTGGAGCCCTGACGATCGGCGTGAGTGGCAATCCGGACTCGCGCCTGTTGCGGGAAGCGGAGTTTGGGATCTGTATTCCGACTGGAGCGGAAGTTCTGGCGGGCTCAACGCGGATGGCTGCCGGGACAGCGCAGAAAGTCACGCTGAACCTGTTTTCCACCGCGCTGATGACGCGTCTGGGGCATGTTTATCGTGGGCGCATGGTGGACATGCGCATCAGCAACGACAAGCTTCAGGCGCGTGCGGAACGCATGGTCATGGAACTGGCTGGAGGGACAGCCGAAGAGGCGCGTGAGGCTCTGAAACGCGTGCGTGGGAACACGAAACGGGCCGTTCTGCTGCGGCATGGTGTGGCTCTGGCGGAGATCGAGCCGCTTCTGGAGCGGTGTCAGGGCAATCTGCATCTGGCGCTCGCCGGGCTTTGAATGCCGCGGCCAATGCGGGTGCGACCGGAATGATCTGGGCGCTTGGACTGATGAGCGGGACGTCTTTGGACGGGGTGGATGCCGCTCTGATCGAAACGGATGGCGTCCGAATCGGGCGCATCGGGCCGTCCTTGACGTTGCCCTACAGTCCGGAACTCCGGGCCAAAACGCGGTCCCTGCTGGATCGTGCAGCGGGCCTGTCGGCGGATGATACTGACGTTCTGGCGATCGCCTGGGATCTGACCTTGCAGCATGTGGAGGCAGTACGTCTGTTGCGGGAGCAGGTGCCGGATCTTGAACCTGCGGTGATCGGGTTTCATGGTCAGACCATCCTGCATCAGCCAGAACTGGGCCGAAGCTGGCAGATTGGGGATGCTGGGCTTCTTCAGGAACGGTGCAACGTGCCGGTCGTGCATGATTTCCGGACGCGGGATCTGGAAAATGGCGGGGAAGGCGCGCCGCTGGTACCGGTGTTTCACGCTGCTCTGCTTGAGCAGGAACGGCGTCCTGTTGCGGTTCTCAACATTGGAGGTGTCGCCAATGTGACGGTTCTGGGAGCTCAGGATCTGGCCGGGGAGCGCGGCGTGTGGGCCTGTGATACCGGGCCGGGAAATGCACTTCTGGATGACTGGGCGCTCCAGCATACGGGTCAGCCCTGCGATTTCGGTGGCGCACTGGCGGCTGCGGGAACGGTCTGTCAGGATGTTCTGGAGGCGCTTCTGGCGATGCCGTATTTTGCACGCCCTATGCCCAAATCACTCGACAGACTGAGTTTCCATCCTGAAGCCATGGCGCTTGTGCGGGATTTGTCTGCGGCAGATGGTGCAGCGACTCTGGCGGCTTTTACGGTTGAATCCGTGGCCCGAACGGTGTTTCCAGTGAGGCCGGAACTGTGGTTTGTGGCGGGAGGCGGGCGTCACAATCCGGTCCTGATGGATGGACTGAACCGGCGGCTAGGGCCTGTGGCATCTGTGGACAACCTGGGATGGGATGGGGATGCTCTGGAAGCGCAATGTTTCGGGCTTCTGGCCGTGCGCTGTCTGCGCGGGCTGCCGTCCTCCTGGCCGGGAACGACCGGAGTCAGGCAGCCCTGTCGTGCGGGAAGGACTGTCTGACGATCCTCTCTACGGTCTGATGGTAATCAGACAGGGCCGAGTTCGGACCAGCCTGTTTCTGGACGGTCGAGATGCTTCAGCAGATCGTGGTCCGGCGTATTGACCAGATCCTTGACCAGCGTTTTGAAGAGCTTTTTCGTGGTCGGCTTGTCGAGGTGTTCGCGGATCTCGTGTGAAGCCTGCGGTGGAGCGACAAGCAGAATGCCTTCGACGTTGTGGTCCTGTGCTGCCTTGTTGATATGGGCGGCCAGATCGCGAGTGAAATGCACCTTGAGCTGATCACGCGGGCTTTCGTGAGGAGCTTTGATGGACGAGACGTCCTTTTCCGCGCTGGAGCCTTTGTGCAGGTCGAAGGCTTCGATGGTGCGGAGTTGTGAGCCTTCAAGGCGCAGGAAACGGGCTTTTTCGCCGTCAGCGACAACGTAAATGACGGGGTCCTGTGTAGCCATGTCTGGAAATCCTTAATCAAAATCGAATGATGCGTCTGTAACCTCTCTGAGATGGGATGGTTGCGTAAAGCTGCCAAGGTGATGCAGAGTTGTATGCGTTTAAGATATTGAAAAAATGATATTATTTCATTTTTTTTGAATGTTTTTTGAAGAATTTCGATTTTTTTCTTGAAATGCAGAAGAGATGTGCTCAATCTCTGAATTGAGCTTACCGGAAAATCTTTTCCAAAAGCTCAAAGGAGGCAAGTATGGCTCTGACGAATACTCTTCTGCCGTATGTTGGTCCGATGGCTGCCGCAGTTGCGGTGTGTGCCTATACTCTCCTGCAAGGGATGCGGAAACCGGATGTTTCCTATGCGAAAGTAAGGCACCGACGATAGCGTCCCGCAAGGGACGCGTATCCCCGGACGTTTTCCCTCTTTACCTGACTGCGTGCCCGGTTCCACAGTGAGGGCACCATGGCTTTCTTACATAAAACCCCCCGCACTACTCCTCCGCCGGAAGGCAGGACGGGTGTTCTTCTGATCAATCTGGGTACGCCTGACGATACAGGCTATTTCTCAGTCAGAAGATATCTGAGCGAGTTTCTCTCTGACCGTCGCGTCATCGAGAGTCCTCCCCTGATCTGGCAGCCCATTCTTCAGGGCATCATCCTGACAAAACGTCCTTTTGCTAGCGGCGCCAATTATGCGCGGATCTGGGATCGGGACGAGAATGCATCTCCCTTGCGGGTCTATACCCGTCGGCAGGCTGAAGGGCTTGCTGCGCGCCTTAAAGCCGATGGTGTGCCGGTGGAATGGGGGATGCGTTACGGCCGTCCTTCCGTTGCAAAGGCGCTGGAAAGTTTGATGGATCAGGGCTGCGACCGGATCGTCAGCATTGCGCTTTATCCGCAGTATTCCGCAACCACGACCGCTACGGCCAACGATCAGCTTTTCCGTGCGCTCATGCGTCTGCGACGTCAACCAGCCGTTCTGACGGTTCCGTCCTTTCCGGATCATCCGGCTTTCATCCGCGCACTTGAGACGTCTGTCCAGGACACGCTGGCGGAACTGTCCTTCAAGCCGCAGCAGATTGTTGCGTCGTTTCATGGTCTTCCCAAAACCTGCATCGAAAAGGGCGATACGTATCGGGATGAATGTGAGCGGACGATCGCCGGACTGCGCAAGGCTCTTGGGCTGAGTGAGGCGCAGATGCCTCTGACGTTTCAGTCCCGCTTCGGGCCGCTTGAATGGATCCAGCCTTATACGGCGCCTTTCGTCAAAGCCCTTCCGGCACAGGGAATTACGAAGATTGCCGTCATCATGCCTGGTTTCATGACGGATTGCATCGAAACGCTGGATGAAATCGGGAACGAGCTTCGGGAAGAATTCATGGAAGCAGGGGGAGAGGAGTTTGCGCTCGTGCCCTGCTTGAACGACTCGAAAGGCGCGATTGATCTTCTGGAAGAGCTTTCGCGATCCGCGCTGGCCGGTTTTCAGCGCGGCTAACTTCTGCGGCCTTCAGGTTCCTTTAAAAACCCACCTAGTAGCAGGTGGGTTTTTTTATGAATCGGAGCCTGCAAGGGCAGATGGAAGTTTTCTGCTTGCATTGCGCGCAGCTTTTTTCTATAACTGTGGCACTGAGCCATGAAACGTAATTGATTGCTCGTTAAAAACTTAATTTCAGGTTAAAGAATTTTGAAAAGGCTGCTTTCGCAAGAAGCAGCCTTTTTTTGTTGCGCATTTTAGAAGCAAGACATGTTTTTCTTCGTAAAAATTACGGCTCAGTACGGGACCTGATTTCTTTATTCAGATTGTACGTCAGCATCCGGACCTGAAACATTATCTCGGATTCTGACGTGCGTCTGGTTTTTTCTTTTTCAGCTACAGGAAAACTCATGAACGCTGTTTCCAGCACGCAGAGCGCAGTCCAGTCGGGTTCGCGCTGGACGATCGCTGATGCGATGAAGATCCGTACCGATGATCCGACCACGACCATGCCGGTCATCGACTACGCGTTCCCCGTCATCGATTCCGATGTCTGGCAGTGGGACACTTGGCTGCTGCGCGACATTCACGGCAAGACCGTGACCTTCAAGGGCTGGTACGTCATGTTCGCCCTCGTTGCCGATCGTGCTGCCACGGGCGATACGACTGAGGGCTGGCACAGCCGCAACAACTATTCCTACATCGGCTACTACTACAGCCGCACCGGCAATGGCGCGGACTGGAAGTTCGGTGGTCGCGTCATCAAGGAAGGTGCCAACTCCCGCAGCTGGGAATGGTCCGGTTGTGCCGTCATGCGCGAGAACAGCGCCAATACGGTCGATCTGTTCTACACCTCCGTCAACGATACGCCGTCTGAGTCTGTTCCGTCCTACACGACGGGCCGCATTCTGGCAGATGCCACCGGCGTCTGGTTCGAGGGCTTCGATGTCTGCACGGACATGTTCCAGGCGGACGGCGTGAACTACGCCAACATCGTCGAGGACGAGTACTGGGACTTCCGCGATCCGCATATCTTCCGTAATCCGGATGATAATCAGATCTACGCCCTGTTCGAAGGCAATGTTCCGGGCATGCGTGGTGACTTCACCATCGGTTCTGACGAGATGGGCCTTGTGCCGCCAGCTACGACTGTTCCTGCTGGTGCGCAGTATGGCGCTGCGGCCATCGGCATTGCCCGCCTGACGTCCGACGCCACAAAGGGTGATTTCTCGGAGTGGGAAATGCTGCCGGCTCTCGTGACTGCGCTGGGTGTCAATGACCAGACGGAACGTCCCCATGTCGTGTTCCAGGACGGCCTGACCTATCTGTTCACGATCTCCCATCATTCCACTTTCACCGGCAATAGCACGGGCCCGGATGGTGTGTATGGTTTCGTGTCCCGGAACGGTATTTTCGGTCCGTATGCACCGCTGAACGGTTCGGGCCTCGTGCTCGGCAATCCGTCCTCGGCGCCGTACGAGACCTACTCGCACTTCGTCGATCCTGCCGGTTATGTGCAGTCCTTCATTGATACCCTGCCGCAGCCCGGTTCGGCTGACCCGCAGGACCCGACGACCTATCGCATCGGTGGCACGCTCGCACCGACCGTGAAGATTGTCCTTGAAGGTGAGCGGACCTATCTGACGGAAGTCCATGCTTACGGGCAGGTTTATGCCCAAGGTGTCTGGCCGACTTCTTCGGCCTTTGACAAGCGCTCCTGAAGCCGTTGTGCCCTCTCCCGAAAGGGGGAGGGCATTTTTTGCGTTTTAGATCCTGCGCATCAGACGCAGAAATGCGCTGGCCTGTTAGCCTGAAACAGTTTTGACGATTTCTAGAAAAATTATCGGCTGGTCGGAGTGAGAGGATTCGAACCTCCGGCCCCTGCGTCCCGAACACAGTGCTCTACCAGGCTGAGCTACACTCCGGCCGACGGCGCTTCTCCTACAGGGGTTAACGCTTCCCTGCAAGAGGGTACGGACGAAAAATCAGAGAACGAGCGCTGCTCTGCTACTGGAGGTTCCAGACAGGAAGAAGTCCGGCGCCTCCCTCCGCTACG
>NZ_BJMK01000018.1 GCF_006539125.1 Gluconobacter sphaericus NBRC 12467 | reverse complement strand
AAAACAGATCGCTCATCTTCAGCCTCCTTACAGAGCCTGAATCAGATTTTTGTAATAAAATCAATGGCTCTTGAACCTAGGCCCGTTTAACAACACGTCAAATTAGAGCAAGCAGAAACAAACTTCACTGCACAGCCTGCTCAGAAGAAGAACAGGCCTCTCATCCATGAACTTCTCTATTTTTGCCTGCTATGGGGGAGGGGAAGCAGAATGTCTGATTATGAGCGAAATTGCCGATACTCGGACATTCTCTTTAACTCACATGGATCGAAAAAATATCCGCTCTAATCCGATAGGATATGCAGAAATCTGAATGTAGGCGGACAACTCTGACAAGAAACCTCTTACCCTAACTTTCTTGTGCCTAGCCATCGGACTTTTTCTGGATCGCGGTGATCGAAGAAACTGCTGGCTCTCTGATCAAGCGTGGCAATTGCCTCAATATCAGCATTGTCCAACGTAAAATCGAAGATAGCGAAGTTTGTGGCCATACGCTCTTTTCTGACTGATTTGGGGATCGCGACAATTCCGCGCTGGTTCAACCAACGCAATACGACCTGAGCGATAGTCTTGCCATGTTTCTGCGCAATGGACTGAAGCACGTCATTCGAGAACAGCCCGTTTCGCCCCTCTGCAAACGGTCCCCAGGCTTCCGCCTGAACATCATACTGCTTCAGGATTTCCAAAGCATCGTCCTGTTGATGAAAAGGATGGAGCTCAATCTGATTGATCGCGGGTGTGATCTCATTATGCAGTACGAAGTCCACCAGTCGGTCAGGATAGAAATTGCTGACACCAATCGCCCGGATACGGCCCGCACGATACAGTTCTTCCATTGCGCGCCATGCCCCATAGACGTCTCCATATGGTTGATGGATCAGCCAAAGATCGAGATAGTCAGTTTGGAGTTTGTTCAACGATCGTTCAAAAGCAGCCTTGGCTCCCTCATAGCTCGTATCTTCAATCCAGAGCTTGGTGGTGACGAAAAGTTCGTTTCGGTCGATCCCATGGTTGTGAATCGCATGTCCGACTGCTTCCTCGTTGCCATAGGAGGTGGCTGTGTCCAGAAGTCGATAACCGACATCAATGGCATCCCGAACGCTGCGTTCACACTCCGCCGGGTCAGGAACCTGAAATACACCGAAGCCAAGAGAAGGCATTGGGATGCCATTGTTCAACATCACGACAGATGTGGCGATAGTCACGATTATTCTCTCCGCGACAGTAGCTTAGCGATTGATGAGGTTCTGATGTGAGGCAGGATAACGATCCCCTTGCAGGGTAATTTCGTTGAGCGCCTGTTCAATGCGAGTCAGGTCATCAACCGTCAGATTGACATCAGCCCCTCCCAGATTTTCTTTTAGACGATCAAGTTTCGTCGTACCGGGAATGGGAGCAATCCACGGCTTCTGAGCTAGAAGCCACGCTAATGCGATTTGCGCAGGTGTGCAGGATTTTTCAGATGCAATGACTTTGACAAGATCAACAAGAGCCTGGTTCGCGGCTAGTGCATCAGCTTGGAAACGGGGAACAGAGCTTCGGAAATCATCCTTGGCGAACACGGCCTTTGGGTCGAGTTTTCCAGTCAGAAACCCTTTGCCAAGCGGCGCAAATGGCACAAAGCCGATACCCAGTTCTTCAAGCAGCGGTAGGATTTCCAATTCCGGCTCGCGCCAGAACATCGAGTATTCACTCTGGAGAGCTGCAACCGGCTGTACGGTATGTGCACGACGGATTGAATTCGTTCCGGCTTCAGACATGCCAAAATGCTTGACCTTTCCCGCTGCGATAAGGTCTTTCACTGTTCCGGCAACATCTTCAACCGGCACGTTTGGATCGACGCGATGCTGGTAAAAGAGATCAATCCTGTCAGTCCGCAGGCGCTTCAGCGCTTCATCTGCAACCTGTCGAATACGCTCCGGCCGACTATCCAGTCCCTGTGCTGGTACGCCGTTTACGAACCCAAATTTGGTGGCAATCACGACCTGATTACGAACCGGCTCTAGTGCCTCCCCAACAACTTCTTCATTAATGCCTGGTCCATAAGCTTCGGCAGTATCGAAGAAAGTGACCCCACGCTCATAAGCTGCGCGGATCAGGGTAATAGCATCCTTGCGGTCGGTGGCAGGGCCATAGCCATAGCTCAGACCCATGCAGCCGAAGCCAAGCGCTGATACTTCCAAACCACTCTGGCCCAATAGACGTTTTTGCATGTTTCTTGATCCCGCGTGTTAATCCTTGGGCATCGACCAAGGCTCTGAACACACAAATCTTAAGCCCAGACTCATCAATCGATTAGACGAGGTAAATTACTTAGGTCTATGACTTTCAGTCATGAAAATCACCAGAAGGCCTGAGTACAATGCTGCGTGAAGAGCTTGGAAGTCTGGCCATGTTCATGGCAGTTGCTGATGAAGGCAGCTTCACTAAGGCCGCAGGGAAGCTTGGCATTTCACAATCTGCGCTCAGCCATTCTCTTCGGCGGCTCGAAGCCAGACTGGGTCTACGATTGCTTACACGCACAACCAGAAGCGTCGCACTTACACTGGCTGGTGAACGCCTTATAGAAACACTGCGTCCTGCCCTAGAAGATATTGATCAGAAGCTTGCCGCACTGACCGAGTTGCGGGATCGCCCTGCTGGCACTGTTCGGATCACGACAAGCTCTCACGCGGCGTACACATTGCTCTGGCCAGCTATTGATCGTGTCACAGCCGAACATCCTGACATCAACGTGGAAATCAATATCGAAGGAGGCCTCGTCGATATTGTGGCTGAGCGATATGACGCCGGGATAAGGCTTGGAGAAAGACTGGAGCAGGACATGATTGCAGTACCAATCAGCCCACGCCTTAGGATGGCTGCTGTGGCCTCCCCATCATATCTGAGCGAAAAGACCATCCCGGAAACGCCGTACGATCTGGCGCAACATAACTGCATCAATCTGCGCTTGCCGACTTCTGGTGGATTATACGCTTGGGAGTTTGAGCGCGATGGCAAAGAGATCCGGGTTAAAACGCAAGGACAGCTTGTGCTCAATGATATCAATCTGATTGTGGAAGCCGCCCTCACCGGGCACGGTATTGCTTTCATGCTTGAGGATCACGTCAAAGATCACCTTTCTTCCGGAACTTTGATGCAAATTCTTGAAGAGTGGTGTGAGCCATTTGATGGCTATTATCTGTATTACCCAAGCAAGCGTCAGCCCTCTCCAGCATTCAATCTTGTTCTTGATGCTCTGCGTTACAAAAGCTGAATAAGGTTTGTTACAGGTAAATCAGGGGAGGGGGCAGAATGTCTCCTTAAATCAGAAGTGTGTCCTCAGCGGTCTGGACTTCCGCGATATCAAGATGAAAATACCCAATCGGGGTGTGTTCGAAGTGTTGTCGTTTTTGGTTTGTCTCCCTCGTTGGCCGGCAATCGTGAGATCTCGTGGCGCTGAAAGCAGCGATGCAGGGCTGAGCGGGTCAAATGAGGGCGGCAGCAACGTATGTCAGTGAAATGCCATGGTCATCGCTTCGTCCGTCTCGGACAGGATCGTTGATCGCGGCTCTTTAGGACCTGTATTCTGATCTTCGACACTCTGTCGCTTCTGCCACTTTGCAACTGTTTTCGGGTTGATCCCGAACTCCTTGCTCAGCGCCACGAGCGAAGCTTGCGATCGCTGTATTGCTTCTTGCACGGCGTGCGTCGTCGTTGCACTGCCATGACGTATCTGCCCCATAAGGCTTTCTTCCACTCACGTGAAAATATCACGCTATCAAAATACGGGACTAAACAATAAACCTATAGAGATGAATGCCGCTGTGCCATGAGATCCCGCGCCTGATTTGCAAGACTGTGCAGACCTAGAACTGATTCGTCCGATATCATGCTAACACCCAGGCCATCCTGCGCCCAAATATAGCCCGGTATATCCCTCATCGCGCGCATCGGGGCCGTCATGTCACGGCCGTGCATGGGACGAATGAAAAGTGAAATGCGTGTACCGTGTTTATCCTTGTATAAAAATACACAAGCTGGCCCATGATCTGTCGTGACCAGTTGTCCTGTCAGAAAATGGTAACCTGCGGCGGATAGGTCCGGTGCACGCACTAGGCGACCAGATGTTTGCGTCCCCCAGGCTGTGAGCTGAGCAACATTTCCCTCTGCGATTATGCTGTCCGTACCTGAAACATGTACGATCATTGCTTCCTGTTCAACGGATGCAAGTCCAAGAGGGACTTCGCGTTCCCGAAGGAACCAACCTCCTCCAAGTCCAATAGATAGCGCAAGGACAACGGACGCAGCCATCTGCGATATGCTGAAATAACGAATTCGTAATTGATTTGGTATCGTAATATCCAAATGTACAGGAGGATACTGTTCAAAGTCAGTATTCAGTGCAGCCCGTAGCAAGATTCTCTCTTTCCGCCATGTCATCACACGCTGTTGCACTGCTGGATTTTCATCCAGCCACCTTTCTACAGTCCGCAGTCGTTCCGGCGAAAGCAGCTCATCGACCCAGGCGTGAAGATCATCCTCAGTTACGGGGGGGGCAGACCGTGTCATTTTATCCTCCTGAGCTTGGGTCGTTCGCCTTCATCGACAAGCCGGTGCAAGGCATCTCGGGCTCTGGATAGTCGGGACATTACGGTTCCGATCGGAACTCTCAGGATGTCCGAGACAGTTGCATATTCTAAATCTTCAACTCCCACGAGTAGCAGGACCTGCCGATGCTCATCAGACAAACGGTCAAAGGCATTGATGACTTCCTTCCACTCAAGGTGTGGGATCTGGGTAGCATCCTGAATTGAGTCAGAAGATGTTTCCGGTGGAGTGACCAGAGATTTCAGGTGACGCCAGTGGCTGATATTGAGACGATACGCGATAGTGAACAGCCATGGCCGCAGATCCGATAGGTCGCGCACCTGATGCATTCGCGTAAGGGCACGCTCCAAACAGTCCTGCACAAGATCTTCTGCTCGGTGGGGATCGCGCGTCAGGACCCGCGAGTACCGTCTCAAGGCCGGTATCGCCCGTTGTAACCTGATGTCGTTGGTCTCGTTCAACCCGGCCTCTGCTTCATGTAGTTATCATACTTCTGAATGTGAACGCGCACGGGTCCAGTTTATTCCGAGCCAAATGACGAGACGGGTACATTTTCACTAAATATTTTACTCAGACGGAATAGATCCGCCTGCTCGATCGTCTTTAAACCAGACGAGGTCAGAGGATCGAAAAAATGACGACCAACACTCATACGCTGTCTGGTTCCATCCTGCGCTGGCTCGGTGTGATCGCGCTTCCATTTTTTCTCATGCTGTTATTTCTTTGGGCGGGCGGGTGGCTGACGCCTTACCGCCTGACACAGGTCGCTATGCTGGACGCTTTGCAGAAAGGGAGTGGCATGCACCCTGGATTTCGTCGCAACCACGCCAAAGGTGTCTGTATAACTGGATGGTTTGAGGGTAATGGGAACGCCTCCAGCCTTTCGATGGCCACCGTCCTGCAGAAAGGGCGGGTTCCTGTCGTTGGGCGGTTCGCACTTGCTGGCGGCCTTCCATATCAGGCCGATGCTCCTGAGAAAGTGCGCAGCATGGCCCTGCGTCTGATGCCGTCGGACCGTCAGGAATGGCGTATGGGAATTAACGATATTCCTGTCTTTCCTGTTGGAACGCCGCAGGAATTCCACGACCTCCAGCTTGCATCGCGCCCGGATTTGACGACGGGAAAACCTGACCCCGCACGCATGCAGGTTTTCCGTACAAGCCATCCTTGGTTACAAACTGCGAGGGCACAGATTGGTCGACGACCTGTTTCGTCGGGTTTCGCCGATGATACCTATCGTAGTCTCGACAGCTTTCTTTTTGTCGCGGAAGACGGAACGAAGACAGCCGTACGTTGGGCTATGGTGCCGGTCCAACCAGTTATGCCTGAGATTGGTCATGCGAATGATCATGATTATCTGTTTCATAAAGTTATCGAAGACATTCACACCCATCCACTGCAATGGCGGCTGATGGTAACGCTGGCAGGTAGCGGCGACGCAATTGACAACCCGAGCAAGGGATGGCCGCAGGATGATCGACAGATCAATGCGGGAACCTTGACCCTGACAGGTATCGGGAGTGAGGAAAACGGCCCATGTACCGGCATAACTTTTGATCCGCTTGTCTTGCCCGAGGGCATAATGCCGTCAGGCGATCCGATCCTACAGGCCCGATCTGCGGCCTATATGCGTTCGTTTTATCTGCGTTCCGGCGAACGGCCGACTGCCCCTGCTGTTTCACCTGAAATGACGGTCCCGTCTGCCAATGCGAGAGACAAAAAATCATGAAAAACGTGGAATCTTTCACCCTGCCGTCTCGCATCCTGCACTGGGTTATGGCCGTCATGATCTTGGCCATGCTCCTCATTGGTGTGTTCATGGCGTCGACCGTTGGATCTGGTTACTATCGCCTGGTGGCGTTGCATCGCTCTGTGGGGATCGCAATCCTTGTCCTTGCTATGCTGCGTCTGGGAAACCGGCTGCACACGCCTCCACCTCCCTTACCGGAGGATTTTCCCCCAGTGATGAAAATTGGAGCTCATGCATCGCATATCCTGCTTTATGTGCTGATGATTGTTTTGCCGCTTGTTGGATGGGGGATGTTGTCGGCAGGGGGTTATCCCATTCCGCTATGGGGTCAGTCCGTGCTTTTACCACCGATCCTTCCTCACAATCCGATGCTCTGGGCGGAACTTCGATCAGTGCATACCCTACTGGCCTTTCTGCTGTTTGGTCTCGTTTTGGCGCATATCGCCGCCGCTTTGTTTCATGGCCTGATCCGGCGCGATGGCGTACTTCGCAGCATGGTGTTCCGGAAAAGCCTTGATCCGATCTCTCAAGAGAGCCACGGCGATTAAGCCGTGGCTGCTGATGGATGTCAGCTTGCAGCAAACGCAAGGAGATCCACGTTGAGTGCCTCCGCATTGACCGTCAGCATTCCGTGCGAGAAGCCGGGATAGGTTTTAAGGGTGCTATTGGCGAGTAACTCAACAGACTTGAGTGCTGAATCAGCGATGGGCACGATCTGGTCGTCTTCTCCATGCAGCACGAGTGTTGGTATCGTGATGCTTTTCAGGTCTTCGGTCTGGTCTGTTTCGGAAAATGCCTTAATGCCCTCGTAGTGCGCTTTGGCGCTCCCCATCATGCCCTGACGCCACCAGTTTTGAATGACGCCCTCTTGCGAGCTGTTACCCTCGCGATTGAACCCATAGAACGGACCGGTTGGCACATCGCGGAAGAACTGTGCCCGGTTGGCTGCGAGGGCAGCGCGGAAACCATCGAACACCTCAAGCGGCAGACCCTCGGGATTTGCTTCTGTGCGCAGCATCAGGGGCGGGACAGCGCTGACCAGAACGGCTTTGGCGGCGCGTCCGGACGGCTGACCGTGTTTGGCCACATAACGTGCGACTTCGCCGCCACCAGTGGAATGACCGATATGTACGACGTTTCGGAGGTCCAGTTTTTCGACCACGGCGAACGCATCTGATGCGTAGTGGTCCATGTCATGCCCCGCCGAAACCTGCTCAGAGCGCCCGTGGCCGCGGCGGTCATGGGCCACAACGCGGAATCCATTCTGTAAAAAGAAGAGCATCTGGGCATCCCAGTCGTCGGAAGAGAGGGGCCAGCCATGATGGAACATGATGGGACGGGCGTCTTTCGGTCCCCAGTCCTTGTAGAAGATCTCGACATCATCCTTGGTGGTAACGAACGACATGATTATTTCTCCAAAATTCAGATGGTGACAGTTGTCTCGGGGCTACCCCGGAACACGTCCGGGAGGCAGTTTTGATGGCGTTCAGATCTGTTTCTGACCACCGTCAACGTAAAGTTCGATCCCATTGATGAAACTAGCCTCGTCAGACGCCAGAAACAGAACCGAGCGGGCGATTTCTTCCGGCTGGGCCACGCGACCTGAGGGGATCAGGCCAGAGAGATAGGTTTTGGTTTCTTTGGCCTGTTCGCCGCCGCCAAAAAGCTGATTCAAACCTGCCGTATCGGTCACACCCGGACTAACTGCATTGACGCGAATATGTCGGTCCTTGAGGTCAAGCATCCAGTTTCGCGCAAAGCTGCGTACAGCTGCCTTCGTTGCAGAATACACGCTGAGAGCCGGGGTGCCCGCGGCGCTGACATTCGAAGCATTCAGCACGATCGAGGCCCCGTCGCGCAGCAGGGGAAGCGCCTTCTGTACAGTAAAGAGCACGCCTTTGACGTTATTGTCGAAAGTGGACTGATAGTGTTCTTCGGAAATGGCACCAAGTGGTGCAAATTCCCCGCCACCGGCATTGGCGAAGACAACATCGATCTGGCTATGTGTTTGCTGAACGGTATCATATAGACGGTCGATATCTTCTAGACGGCCCATATCACCGCGTACACCCGTTACTTTGCCACCGATGCGAGTGACAGCGGCGTCGAGCGCTTCCTGTCGTCTTCCGGTGATGAAAACGAATGCGCCTTCATCGGCGAAAGCTTTGGCGGTAGCCAGACCAATGCCACTTGTACCGCCGGTTACAATCACGACCTTGCCATCAAATCCGTAAGTCATTGTTCTGTTCCTTATTTTCAGCGCTCCGTTTGCGCCGTCAGGAAAGAGATGCCATTGGAACGATCATCGCTGTAGATGGCAATACTGACACACAGCGTTCAGAAAGAGGAACGATGAAACGTCGAGATCTCAATGATTATGCGTATTTCGTAGCAGTCGTCGCGCATGGCGGCTTTTCGGCTGCTTCGCGTGTGCTGCATGAGCCGAAGTCAAAACTCAGCCGCCGCATTACCGATCTGGAAAGCCGGCTCGGTATACGTCTGATCGAGCGGTCCAGTAGACGCTTCCGCGTCACGGACCTCGGTCGGATATTTTATGAGCGCTGCCGTACTATGCTGGATGAGGCAGAAGCTGCAGAGGCAATCATCAGCGCGGCCCAGGCTGAGCCAGCGGGCGTCGTTCGGTTCAGTTGTCCGACTGGCATGGTTGCTGTGATCGGTCACTTGATGACAGGCTTTCTGGATCGCTACCCCAAGGTGCGGTTGCAACTTTTGGCGGTAGATCGGGCAGTGGATCTGATAGAGGAGCGCATCGACCTCGCATTACGGGTTCGCCTGGCTCTCACCTCGGATGCAGCTTTGACAATGCGTACTCTCGGGCGCTCCACACGTGTTTTAGTCGCACATCCGCGTGTAGCTGCAAGCATCAGAAACCTGCAGGATCTGAAGAGTGCATCGCTCTTAACAACAAGCGACGAGGCAACAGACTGCATCTGGCCTTTAATAAATCACCACGGCGAGACTCACGAAATACGCCGAATGCCTCGGTTTGGTTCGCAGGATATGGGCATAGTGCGGGATGCGGCGATTGCAGGGCTGGGTGTTGCGTGGCTTCCGGATCATTTCGTTCGGGAGCCACTGGAGAAGGGTCTGGTAGTGCAGGTCCTTCCGGAATGGAGAGGAGCAGAAGGAATCGTCCATCTCGTATTTACAACGCGGCGTGGGCTGCCATCAGCGGTACGTGCGTTCATCGATTACCTCGCCGCTGGATTTCCGAAGCGCCTATAAGTGCTGCGCTCTGGCGGCAGAGACGCCCGTTTCTAGATAATGGTGTGAATCGTGACGGTTTCGACTACCTAGGTGACTGCTACCCTGAGGGTTCGAAAACCCTTCGCAAGCACTTTCAGTGTACGACCATACCAAGGGCTTGTGAGTCTGAATTAACTGGGCAAGAGGGTTTTTCGAATCCTCCAAGTCGTTCTGCTGGACCTGGTCGTAGGCCAGTCTACTACCCGCCTCGTCCGTGCCATCCTGACGATCCAGTCTGTTCCAAACGCCCCAGCCGCAAGGCGGAACGCTGCCGGATTTCCCGCGGGGACGCCCCGAATTTCTGCCGGAAACGCCGGGAGAAATGCGCGGCATTGCGGAAACCATGGTTCAGCGCGATCTGCGCGATCGACAGTGTATCATGTGCTGGGTTCGTCAGATCCGCATGGATCCGCTCAAGCCGCCTGTTAAGGATCCAGCCCGCGACCGCCCCGTCCTTGCCATCGAAAAGCTGATAGAGCGCACGGGTGGAAATCCCCGACGCCTCCGCAATACTCTGCGGCGTCAGATCATGCTCGTGTAAACGTGTCTCTATATAGTGTCGGATATGCTTCTGCCGATGCCGGCGCCGCCCGGCGACACTGACTTCCAGTTGCAGGCAGTCCAGAATTGTCGTGATGAGTAGATCCGTAACATGCTGCATGAGGCGCTGGCGTGTCTGCGAAATCGTGCCTTCCAGCATACCAGCCTCAAGCATGGACCCCGCGGACAACAGGAATGCCCCCGGCCCTTTCTCCATATTGAAAGACAGGGGCGGCAGCGCCGCAAGCATCGGAAGATACCGCAGCAACGCACTGCGCGTAACGCTCAGCAGAAAGACATCTGCCGTCGGTTCGATCTGCGGCGGCGTGGCCAGTGTCGAGAACTGGTGCTGATCCAGATAAAGCTTGCCCGTGGAATGCCGTGACAGCACAAGAACCGCCCGTTCCTGCTCCAGAACCTCCGCGATACCCTCAGACAGAGCCGTGCTGAGACGAGCGACGATCGGGTCCATTCCACGGGGAGGTGCCGCAAGGGTTGCGAGCGGTATGATGCGCTGTGCATTCAGGCTACCGCGTGGGCTTTCAGTCACGACTGCGCTCCGTGAAGGAAAGTGGGAATGCCTCTAAACACCATTTTTAATAGTAAGACCAGTCAAAACACCCATGTCAGGATGGCTATATTGAAGATCAGCTCAAAGGAAAATAGACAGTCTGTATTTCATAATATTTCGTCACTCAGTGCCATTGAAAAAGAAGGAAAGAATTAAAATATCATAAAATAAATATTTTTTCATTAATATAATTATAGTTCTATAAAAGAACAAATTTCTTTCGATTGATTTAAAATATATCTATGATGGGTAAAAAACAGAACCTGCGTTTTTTCCGAAATCTCAGCCAAAATTTTCAGACCCGCATCCGTGCGCTCTTCATCAAACGTCACGAACAAGTCATCCGCAAGGAAAGGTAGACGGATTCCCCGCTCCAAAGCCTGTTCGACGGATGCCAGTCGCAGCGCCAGATAAAGCTGGTCGCGCGTGCCCTCGCTCATGGCGTAAACTGGAACAAGCGCCGTATTTCCCGGTCGGCATCCTGCCAGAACCAGCCCGTCCGAGCCGTCTTCTTCCGTCGCAAGCCCGACATAACGCCCAAGTGTCAGTCGGGAAAACAGCGCCCCCGCACGCGTCAGCAACGGCCCGTGCGCTTGCTGGCGCCCCTGTTCCACCAGTCGTGACAGCATCAATTGCTGGAGCCTGAGTGAGACATAGCGGCTGGCCCGCTCGGCAATCTCCGCTTCTGTCTCTTGGATTTCCTCGGCCGTCTCATGAACGCCTCGCGCATTTTCCAGCCCCGCCAGAACTGCGCGCGCATTGAACAGCCGCTCATCCACTTCCGATCTGCGGGCGTTCAGCGCCGTTGTTTCTGCCTCGATGGCTTCGAATTCCTGCTCGAGTTGTGCCGGGTCCGTTTCACGGGCTTCTTCCAGAAGAATATCGAGTGGACGGCCATTGCCCGCCTGAAGGATCTGATCCCGCAATCCCTCACGCGTCTCACAAAGCCCGGCGCGCTCGCAGGCTCGTGACAAAGCGCGGCGCAAATCATCATTCGGCCCCAGACCCAGCGTTGATCGCACAGGCACCAACTCCGCCATCAGCGATGCAATCTTCAGATCCTTCTGCGCAATCTCGGCCTCAAGGGCCGCATGTGCCTGCACAGTCGCCAGCCGCTTTTGCTCGAGACCCAGCTTCTGCGTCAGGAAGGTCTCAAGTTCCACCGCAGAGCCCTGCCCGTGACGCTGAAGGAACACCCGCAGTTCATCGTGGAAAGCCGCAATATCGCGGGCCTCGGCCACCTGTTCCTTCTGCTCGCTGTCCATCCGGCTCTGGATCGTTCGCGCCTCACGCACATCCAGCAGATCCGTGCGGTCCGGCCGGCCCGGGTAATGACACGCCTGACAGGCCAGCGCCCAGTCTTCGTCCCACTGCGCCAGACTGCGCTCCAGTGCGACCAACGCAGCCCGGTCTTTCGCCACGGCCTCCAGTAAGCGGCGCTGCTCCGCGATCCGGGTCTCGTTCTGGCGGGCTTCGGCCTCGTCACGCTCCAGAACGGACGCGGCCTGCCGGATCTGAGCCGCCAGCCGGTCGGACGGAGATGCGGGCACGAAAACCTGCAGCCGGCGACACATATCCGCCCGCGTTTCTGTCGCGGCCTGCAACTGCGAGCGTGTGACCTGCAACTGCTCTTCAGCTTCAAGAGCCTCCTGACGCCGCGTAATCCAGACCTGAAGCGGGGCAGGCGGCAAGACCGGCGCACCCAAGGTTTCCAGAAGAGCCGACCATGCGGCATCCCGTCGATCCAACTCTGCCTCTGCATGAGCCGTCCGACGCCGGGCCTCTGCGGTCCTCAGCACCAGATCCTCGACCTGCCGTGAAAGCGCCGCAAGCTGGGCGGACTGCTCGGCATGGTCATGGCGCCGGTCCGCCAGACCATCCGCATTCTGGACCAGAACCCCAAACGCCTCCCGTATTGCCGAAGGCGGAATGTCTCCGGACTGGCAATGACGGTCCATCTCCTGCCACAGCCGGTCGCGTTCTTGTCGCGCCGCGGAAAGCTGCTCGCGTGACACCGCCTGTCCGCTTTCCTCAAGTCGCCGACGCTGCTGCTCCAGACGCGCGTGTTCCGTCTCCGTCGCCTGCGCGTCGTCGCACGCGGCCCGCCGCTGCTCGTCCAGCGCTGTCCGGAGCCGTAATTCCTCTTCGAGGACCGCCATGTCCGGCAACGCAAGCGCCGTCAGTTCGGCCTTCGGATTTGCACCTGTCGTACGCCACGGCAACAACGCTCCATAAGCCGCTGCCGTGACATTTTCGTGCCGTGCAACCTCATCCGAAAGGCTGTCGATCAGCTCATCCAGCTTACCAAGGCTACGCGCCTCATCCAGTTCCAGCCGAAACAGGCGCAGACGCTCCCCATCGGCTTTTTCATCCGTATCTGGAACGGATCTCGGACGAAGCGCACCGAGCGCCTGCTCCGTCTCCCGAAGCCGCGCGCCCAGGTCCTGCGCCTGCGTCTGCAGCAGCGCGCGCGCCTGAAGTCGCTGGTCCAGATCGTCCAGTTCCGACAATTCTGGCAGCGCGCCCGCCTCACAGCCATGCCGCGCCCTGAACTGCTCAAGCCAGATCCCGTCCCGCGTCAGCCGTGCCTGACGGTCTCCCACCGCCGCTTCAAGACGCGCGACAAGCACAGCCCGTCCCAGCAGCGCCCGGATGGCGTCCTGCTCTGCAAGAACAGGATGTGGCTCCCCATAGTCCCGCACCTGCCCGGATAATGTCTCAAGTTTCTGGCGCGTGATCGAAAGCGCCTCTTCGTCCCGATGCAGGGTTTCAAGGGTTTTCTCGATCCGCGCGCAATCCTGAGCCGTCAGATCCCAATGCGGAAAAGTAGCGATCTCCGCTTCGGTCTCCATCAGTTTCTGAATAGGAACAGATGTCGCTTTCAGCCGGGAGTTGGTCCTGCGACGCACCCCGAGCGCCTGAGCTTGCTTTTCACAGGCTGTCCGTTCTGATTCAGAAACTGATACTGCCTTGTTCGCAATCGAAAGTTGCCGCGCTGTCGTCGTGTCCTGACGCAGGGTCTGCTGCAAATCTTTCAGTTTCTGCTTTGCCTGCTGCAAGGCCGAGCGTGCCCGCCCGGATTTCCATTCCGAATTCACTTCTTCCTGAAGCGTCGTCGCCAGTTTCCCGATGCCTTCAAGACCCAGACCAGCCGCCAGAATCTGAAGCCCTGCATCATCCTTCAGACGACGCATCTCCTCGCCGCCTTCGCGCAGCCGCGCATGATCCAGCGCCCAGGCCGCCTCGAACCCTTTTGCGTCCAGCCCACCAAGCCAGCTCCGCAATGTCAATGTCAGATCATCGAGAGCAGTCTTATCATCGGTCGCAAAAAGCGTCTGATTCCGCCCCCGACGCCGCAGGCCCTCAAAAACCGTTCCGTCCTGCTCCAGACACGCCCCGACCCGCAGCAGCGACGCGGCCGTCATCCAGTCACCCCTCGCAACATGATGCGGAAACCCGAACAGGAAATCCCGGATCGCACAAAGCGTCGTCGATTTTCCGGCTTCGTTGGGCCCGTAAATGACATGCAGATCCCGCGCACCTTTTGGAAAGGTCAGCGTTGCATCCTGAAACCCACCATAGCGCAGAAGATCGAGACGTTCGAAACGCATTATTCCGTCTCCCCCACAAGCCGCGCCCGCAAGGCCGCCCGGGCCTGCTCAAGAGGAAACTGCCCCTCCGGCATCAGACTGTCGCGTTCAACGCAGGACGGCAGAACCGAGAAAAATCCTTCAAACGCCTCGGGCAGGGACGCCAGAAACTCGTCGTCCTGCCTCAGCCCTTCAAGTGCCAGATCCAGCTCTCGCGTCTCCGCCACGCCCGTCCGGTGCGCAGGCGCGGAAGTCTCGTTACGGATTTTCTCCAGCGCAATCTGGGCTGTGCCCTGCGCCATCGACACTGCTATGCCCCGCAGATCCTCTTTCCATGCCTGCGACGCACATAACCGGTCATGCAGAACGCTCCGTCCCGTCAACACGATCCGCGCAATGACCGTCCGCCCCCCGGCCTCGGACAGTGCGCCTTCCATCGCCTGACGCGCCGTGCCCAGAACCGCATCCATAGTCTGGATATCGCTGACATCGAGCTCCAGCCGGGCCCAGCGCACAACATCACATTCCACGAATTCAACAGACCGGACGATCCCGTCCTCAACCGTAACCAGTTCACAGCCACAGGCTCCGGTCTCGCGCGCATGGCGCCCCTGAAGCACGCCGGGAAACACAATCCACGGATGCTCGCAGACAATCTCGCGCGCATGAACATGCCCCAGCGCCCAGTAATCATACCCCTTGGCCGAGAGGGTCTCGACAGAGCAGGGCGCATAGGTTTCGTGCTCCCCATATCCTGAGAGCGACGTATGCAGCACACCGATATTAAAACACCCCGCCACTGGCGCGGGATAGGCACGCGTCATGTCCTGCGTGACATGCCGGTCCCGGAAACTCTGCCCATGGAGTCCCACGCCCAGTTCGGGCCAGTGCAGCGTCTGGGGTGCATCATAGGAGAAATGATCGATCCCGTCCGGAAGCGGCAGTTCGCGCGCAATGACCGACTGGGCATCATGATTGCCCGAAAGCGTCACGACCCGGATGCCAGCCTGAACCAGCCGGCTCAGTGCCCGGACCATGTAAAGCCCGGTCCCCACATCCTGCCAGGATCCGTCATACAGATCCCCCGCCAGCACGAGGAAATCGACCTTTTCCGTCAGCGCTGTCTCGACAAGCCGGTCCAGCGCGCGCCGCGTGGAGCCCCGGATTTCCGCCTCGGGAAGCCCCTCGTAACGGCTCAGTCCCCGCAGGGGGCTGTCGAGGTGGATGTCAGCAGCGTGAAGAAAGCGGAATGAGGACATACCCGAAGTTTACGCCCTCACGGATGTCTTGCAAGCTGCCTCAGCCTGCCGCCAGATACTGCGCCACGATTTCTGGCGTCAGTCCTTCGAGCGCCCCGGCCGCCGCTATTTCCTCATCCTTCAGGCAGTCCAGAGCCGCTGCGTCCTGCGCAAAACCAAGCTGCTGTGCCAGCACAATTAGAACCTGAAGTGATGCGATCTGATGCGCGCGATATCCGCTCGCCGCCAGCACGTTCTTCAGAACGTCATGCTCCTCACCCCCATGCAGAAGCCCCGAGACGGTGCTGAGAATGGACGAGACGGTTTCATGAGGAACTGGGGCAGGGTGTCCGTGTCGGGACAGAAGGATCGTGACCTCCCGCGCATGGCTCCGACCCATCGCCAGATCCTGCTCCATCCGCCGACATAGCCCCGGATACCGCTCACATACAGGCAACTCGGAAAGCGCGGTCTCGATGGCCTTGGATTCAATGGACAGATGATCCCTAAGAGCCCTCAGATAGATATCCAGAGCTGACCTGTCCGTCGTTTTCGTTCTGCCCACCGTGGATCCTTATGTGTCTCTGGTGTGTCGCGAGTGTGGGTTTAAATGGCCCTATTGTCCAATAGAGCGCAAGAGTGCAGCGCTTCGTTTTGGAATACCTTAACGGTCATGAAAAAACCCATGCCGGAGACCGGCATGGGGCATTCAGGGTTAACAAGATTTGAAGGATCAGAAACCAGCGCTGATGGAACCGGTTGCAGCGAACGGTGCCGCGATCATGTAAGTCGGAGCTGTTCCTTTGACGGTGGTTCCGAAGATACCGCGCTGTGTTTGTGCGTTGGTCTGAACGCCGGTCGGAAAACCGAGGTAATGGTTGTTGGTGATGTTGGTCAGGTTGAATTTGATGTTCGGTGCTTGCAGGAAGCCCAGGTTTTTGAAGCGATAGCCGACCGAGATATTCATTTTAACGTAACCTGGAATGTGCTGGTCGTCCATGAATGTCGAATACTGCTTGGCAACGTACTTCAGGCTGTAAGCGCCAAAGATATTACCGTCGTCATAGTCGAGGTTGAAGCCAACTTGGTATTTGGGGGTCTCAGGAGCAAATTTTCCAGCGGTATGCAGGTAGTCGCTTGATGCACCGCTACCAGCACGCAGGTTACTGGTGGTCCGGGCGTCAACGTACTCGAAGGATGCATAGGGCCGTAGGTGATAGAAAATCGGACGTGTTCCGATTTCGGCATCCACACCGTTCGTGCTCTGACCACCGGCATTGATGTTGGTCGTGGCGTAGTTGGTGCACGATGAGTTCAGACATTCGGTCTGAGAGAACAGACGGTTTGTGAAGTTGTAGTGGAAGTACGTGATTGAGGCCATGACCGTTGGGCCTGTGTAACGCCAGCCGGCTTCTTCCGAAATGGAAATTTCAGGCTGTTGGTTTGCATTGGCCTGCGTGCTGTATCCGCCGTTTTTATAATATGTACCCGCGTCATAGAGCGAGTAGTTCATCGGGATACGGAAGTTTGTCGCACCAGACACGAAGACCTGCATTTCCGGATTGATCTGATAGCGGATCGATGCTGTCGGCAGCGGTTGGTAGAATGTTTTGTCGATGTAAGGACCTGTTGACGTATTGGGCAGCATATTGTGACCGTCACGTGTGACGATTGCATATTTCAACCCTGCGTCGATGGTCAGCTTGTTGTGCAGCAGCGACAGGCTGTCACCAATAAACATGACGTGGGTGCGGGTCTGCGTCAGACTGGCGCGGTACTGATAGGTCGTGCCGTCATTGAAGATGAAGTTCGAACCACTGCCCCAGATGTTCCAAGGTGTACCGTTGGATGCGATGCCCGTTGCAGGCGCTGTCTGGATTTGCTTGGCGTATTCGAACCAGTATCCGACCATCAGGCGGTTAACGCCGGTTGTCAGTGTTAGCTTCGTGACGGCACCCGGGCGATAGGTCGTGGTGAGCGAGGGTTCATACATCAGTGTGCTGCTGGAGGGCTTTTTGCCGTTCAGTGTGCCAGTCATGCTCGTGGCACCCCAGCTTGTTGGTGTCGTGTAAGCCCCGCCGCCGCTGCCGTCACCGTACCAGAAATAAGGCGTTTCCGTGAGAACAAGGTGATCTGTCAACTTAAAGGTTGAGGGAGCACTGGCATAGATATTGGTGAACGGGTTCTGGTGAAGTTTATAGTAATTACTATTATTTTCTTTATATGTACCGTTATAAACGGTATTATTTATTGTAGCATTGCTTGTGTTTTTAAAAGTGGTTCCATTCGGGCGAGTACAGGTGGAACCAGCATAACACGATGCAACGTAACCCGTTTTTTCGCCAAAACCATACGCATTCCACGATGGAAGATTTACGCTTGGCGACAGGTAGTTATAGAGTCGGTTTCCGACGATCGCGAGCGACACGCGGTTGCCATCACCCCAGTCATTCACGAACTTCGCTTCAGCATGCAGCTTGCGGTTCGTGGCCATGGAATGGATAGCGTCTTCTGTCGCGTAGGAGCCAGAAAAATAGGCGCGCAGATTGGTCTGGCCGATCTTGCCGGTATCCAGACGCAGGAAGCCGCGCGTGTAGTCGTATGAGCCGTAGGAGACGTCGAATGCGCCGCCCTTCTTCATCTTAGGGTCGATCATGTACATGTCGACCACACCGCCGGTGGCGCTCAGATGCGGGCTGTCGAGGTCTGCGGAGCCCTGTGCAAGGCTGATCTTACGCAGGTTTTCGGAATCTACAATTTCCTGAGAATATACCGCGAAGTTTCCAATATCATTGAGCGGGAAGCCTTCAAGCGTGAAACCCATCTGTGACTGGTCGAGGCCACGGGCGCTCATGTGACTTCCCGTCAGACCCGCCGGATCGGAGGATGTAACGTTCGCACCTGGAAGCAGCGCGATAAGTTGCATCGGGTCCTGACCGGGGGCCTGTTTTTCGATGTAGTCGCGGGAGATGGCAGAAACGGATTTCGCCGCATCCTGTTTTTGCATCAGACCACCACCAACATCGCGGCGTGTTACGCCATCGAAATAGGAATGGTGACCGCTGACAGAGATATGTTCGTCTGTTGGAGCCGTGTTGCCCATCATGGACGGGGCGGCGGCGGCAGCGACTTTGGTATGGCTCTTCTTGGCAGAAGGAGCCGTGTTGTTTGCGGGTGCGGCAAAGGCCGATACCGTACCGAACGCAAACAGGGCCGAAGTCGAAAGCAGGCGAACAAGGCGCATCGTATTTTCGGTCTTTCTCGGTCAGGGGAACTTTCAGCCGAGAAAAAGCATGAGTGATGGCCTTATTTCAATCGGATGTGGGCTGACATGATATGACATACACAGGGCATGGTAATTTAGCCACATTCCACTATCGCAATGGCAAAAAAATGGCAGGAAACCTGCCATTGATTGTGACATTTGGAAGACATGTCCCGTTTTTCTGGGAAGGATCGTTTTAAAGTATTATCCAGCTGGGCGCAGCGCTTCGTCTGCGCTGTAGAGCTGTCGAATCCTTTTTGCTTGCGCGGCCGTGGGAACGACATCGTGGGTGTTGCCGTTCAAATGGGGAATCGTTTTGCCTTTCAGGACAGGTACCAAATCGGGCAGGGACGCAATCCGATCCATCGAAAACAGCTGATCGACGCTCAGCTGGCCATTACGGTCGCAAACATACAAAGCCTGCGGACGAAAAACATGGTCCATCTCGTAAACGCTCGGACAGGATTCCACATGTTCGAGAGCATGGTCCAGCGTGTGGAACGAGCGGTAGAGTGCGTTGACGGAAGGATGGATTTTCACCCGTGACGTGCCGCCACGACGGGCAAAGGCCCATGCGGAAACGAAACGCTTTACGGGATCACGCCAGATCGCGAAGCTGGGAAGGGTCCGGCACAGATCGGGGGCGACATGCTGATAATAGCGCCAGGTCTCATGCATCATGATCCCTCCATACAGCAGGTCACAGATCGACGTGCCGCCATTCTTGGGAACATGGATGAATAGCGCCCCGGCTTCGCGGATGCGTTCGATCCGCTGAAGGCGTTTGCGGCCCAGCGGCAGCCGCAGTCTCAGATCCGCGGCGCGTGCATGTACGTCGTTATACTGCCGGACCCGGAAAGTGCTGCATAACAGACGTTGGGGAAGACCGGGCCCTTCTCCTTTCATGCCATCGCATCCTGCCGGAAGGTCGCGTTCGTGGTGAACCGTCTGGGCAGCAGAGGGGGTCGTCATGATCGCGTCCTGATCCTGTATCCGATGGCGGGAACACTGACGTCTAGGGACATTCGAGGCAAAGACCGGATTGCAACGGAATGAAAGCGATGTTGCAGAGTTGTGCGGTATCAAATCAGCGATGAATGGATGTTTGTGTTTGACTTGTGCTGCCCGGGGCGCTTCATGACATCTGACGGTGCCCGGTCTGCCGGGTGAAAAGGGAACGCAGTGCAAAACTGCGGCTGCCCCCGCAACTGTAAGCACTGACTGTCGCTCCGTAACGAGTGGACAGTACGGCTTCAGGAGAGAACCCACTGGCCCGGTGCCGGGAAGGGGCCTGAGACCAAAGCGCGAGCCAGGAGACCTGCCGTCAGCATAAGTTGTCCGAAGGACGGTCCGGGCGGGGTGCATCGGAACGCTGGATCAGACCCTGTCACTGCGGGGCTGCCTCCTTCTTGAGGGCGACGCAGAACGACGAGACATTACTATCGCCATGCCCCGTATTTCCTGCCTTCTTTTCGCGACGAGCATGCTTGCCGCCGTTCCCGCGCTGGCGTCCGTCCCGGCCCAGGAGCCAACACCGCCGCAGAAGCCCAAGACACCCCCGACCGTTTCCCGGACGACAGCCACCAGAGCCCCGCAGACCACTCCTGACACCGTAACCGCCACCATTCCTGAGACCGTCACCGTAACGGCCAACCGCATGCCGCAGGACATCAGCAAAGTCGGTTCTCAGGTTACGGTTGTGACCCAGCGTGACATTGAACTGCTCCAGAGGCGCGACCTCGCAGACCTTCTGTCGCGTGAACCGGGCCTGAACATGGTGCGTACGGGCGGTCCTGGCGGTACAGGGTCGATCTTCATGCGCGGCACCAACGCCAATGAAGTGAAGGTGCGGCTGGACGGCATGGACATTAACGATCCGTCCACGCCGGCTGGGGCATTTGATACAGCGCAGTTTCTTACTGATGGGCTGGCCCGCGTGGAAATCCTGCGTGGCCCGCAGAGCGGCCTATACGGTGCGGATGCGATGGGAGGCGTCATCGACATGACGACCAAACAGGGGCAGGGACCGTTGCACGGCTTCGTCCGTCTCGAAGGCGGCAGCTATTCAACGAAGAACCAGACGGCCGGGTTCTCGGGATCGCTGCACCGTTTCCACTACATGGTCGAAGTCTCGCACAATCATGTCGGCGACTATCAGGCCGTACCAAAAGCCATTCGCGCGCAGGTTCACGACCATGACGTTGCGTCCAACCGTAACGACAACCGCACAGCCAATGTGCGGCTCGGCTACGACGTGACGGACAATTTCGATCTCGGCTTCACGGCCCATCTCACGCAGGCGGATTACGAATACGTCGCTGACGATTACAGTTCCTACCCGACGCTGCCCTCAGCCCAGCAGAATGAAAGCGATCTCAAACAAGCAATTCTGCGCGGAACGGCTCATCTGAAATCCTTCAAGGGTGTGTTCGAGCAGACGCTCGGCGTCGGGTACGTCACCTATCGTCGCCATGACATCACGGCTGGAGAATCAGACATCGCGTCCAACCGTGGCGATCGTCTGAAGGTGGACTGGCAGGGCCTGACCCATCTTGGTCATAATGGCTCCTTCCTCGTGGGATATGACTATATCCGCGAGCGGATCATGACCCCGGTCGTAGCTCAGACCACAACGAATGCCGCCTGGGGTCAGCTTGAAGGTCATTGGCACGATATTCTCTTCGGTTCAGCCAATATCCGTTACGACAACAATTCCCGTTACGGTAATTACGTGACCTGGCGTGTCGCCCCGGCGGTGAAGATTCCTGGTACCGGTCTGACGCTAAAAGCCAGCGGTGGTTCAGGCTTCCATGGTCCGTCGCTGAACCAGCTTTTCGTCAGCTATCCCGCCTATTACTCCCTTGCCAATCCGAACCTGCGAGCCGAGCGTCTTCTGGGCTTCGACGCTGGGTTCGAGGAGCGTCTTCTGGGCGGTAAGCTGACGTTTGGTGCTGACTATTATGGCAACCATGTCCGCAATCTCATCAACTATGCACTGTCGGGCTACAACTACACCTATATCAATGTCGCCCGTGCGCAGACGCATGGTGTGGAAGCCTTTATTGATTACCGTATCATCAAGAGCGTGGATCTGCGCGGCACCTATACCTGGACGGACGCCACGGATCGCAGCACGGGTGCGGCCCTCGTGCGTCGTCCCCGCCACAAGGCCACGGCCAGTGTGATCTGGACGCCGACCAAGCGCCTGAGCATTACGCCAAGCCTGCTGTATGTTAGTGGCTGGCATGACCTCGACCGGTATACGTCCATGAGCACGATCGGGCATGATTATGTGACGGTGAACATTGCCGCGGAATACAAGCTGGCCAATTTTGTCACCCTGTTCGCGCGTGGCGACAATCTGGGGAACCGGTATTATGAAAATCCGGTCGGCTATCTCCAGCCGGGTCGTTCCTTTTACGGCGGTGTGACGTTTGGCCTCTAAGGCGTTCCTTCACGTCCTTTCAACCCCGGCGGCAGTTTTGCTGCTGTGGGGCCTGATGGCGGGTGCGCTTACCGGATCTGCTAGCGCTGTTCCGGCGCGCACCCGCGTCGTTTCGCTGAACCTGTGTACCGACGAACTGCTGCTTGAACTGGCGGAACCGGCCCATATTCTCGGTCTCAGTCCATTGTCCACGGATTGCGCGGAATCCGTACGCTGTGAGGCTGCCAGAGCTTACTCCGTCCAACGTCCTGACGGCGAGAATCTTGTTGCCACCCATCCTGACGTCGTTCTGGACGGGACATGGCACCGTCCGACCGTTCCGCTCGTGACCGATGTGCTACATGTCCCCTTCGTGCAGCTTCCCTCCATTGCATCTCTAGCGGATATTCCCACCCAGATCCGCACAGTCGCCCACGCCATCGGCGAAGATGCACGCGGCGAGGACATGATCCGTGCGTTTGGTAAGCGTCTGGAAAGTCTCCATCCTGTTCATCCGGAGCAGATCCTGACGGCTACGGTCATCGGCGCGAACCTTGCCGGAGAAGAGGGCGGCTTGATTACCGATTTGCTGAAACGCGCGGGCTTCCGCATGTCTGCGTCCGAGCGACCAGATGGCACCATCGCGCTGGAAACGCTGATTGCCCATCCGCCGGATCTTTTGGTGACGGGCATGATTTCGGAAGGCGTCTCTTTAGCGGAAGATGCCGTTCATCATCCTGCCCTGCGGGACCGCTTCACGGGCATGCATCTGTTAGCCCTTCCCGGTCGGCTGACCATGTGCGGCACGCCTGATACTCTCGATGCGCTGACCGCCCTGATCGCCGCGCATGACCGTCTGACCGGCGCGGAGTCTACACCATGAGCCGTTATGCCCTGACCGTTGCCATTCTTACCACGCTGGTTCTGGCTCTCGCCATTTTGTCATTGGCCGCAGGTCCGGCGGGGATCGGCGTCACTCAGGGCCTGTCCGACATGCTGCATGGCCGCGCGACGATCGCCGCGACCATCATCGGCCAGATCCGCCTGCCGCGTATGATCCTCGCTTTGCTGATCGGCGCAACGCTGGGTCTGTCGGGGGCGGCGCTTCAGGGACTGGTCCGTAATCCACTCGCTGATCCGGGCGTGCTGGGTATTTCGGGCTGTGGTGCTCTTGGGGCGGTATTAGTCTTCTATACTGGCGTCTCGGCAGTCTGGGCGCCCGCACTCCCGCTGGCGGCGTTGTCCGGCGCTGGGCTCGCGACACTCCTGCTTCTGGTCCTCACGCGCGGCGGTACGCTGGTTCTGGTACTCGCCGGTGCGGCGCTGGGCTCCATGAGTGCCGCGCTTCTGGCTTTGACGCTCAATCTCGTGCCAAGCCCTTATGCGTCTTATGAAATCATGCACTGGCTCATGGGCTCCCTGTCGCGTGCCAGCCAGCAGGATGTTCTGATTGCGATGCCTGGTCTGCTGATCGGCTCCGCGCTGCTTTTCAGCACGGGGCGGTCGCTGGATGCCCTGACCCTTGGTGAAGATGTTGCCCAGACGATGGGCTTCTCCCTGCGGGTCGTGCAGTGGCGCGTCGTGATCGGAACAGCGCTTGCGGTCGGCAGCGGGGTTGCCGTTGCGGGCGGGATCGGGTTTGTCGGGCTCGTCATGCCGCATCTCCTGCGCCCGCTCGCCGGAGCGCGCCCGTCACGTCTGCTGTTGCCCTCTGCCCTTGGTGGCGCGGCGCTCCTGCTGGCGGCTGACCTGTTTGTACGCCTGCCCGTCAGCGGGGCCGAACTGCAACTCGGTGTCGTCACGTCGCTGATCGGAACACCGGTCTTTTTCTGGCAGGTCTGGCGCCTGCGCGGCCGGCCGGTATGAGGAGTGCGTCATGATCCTCCAGACAGACACGATCAGCCTGACCCTTCAGGGCAACAGACTTCTCAACGATATTGCACTCGAGGTGCGTCCCGGCGAAGTCCTCGGCCTGATCGGCCCTAACGGTGCGGGCAAGAGTACGCTCCTGCGCGTTATGGCCGGTCTGCTTCGCCCCGATACGGGCTGTGTTTTTCTGGATGGACGGGACCTGTTCACCATGCCGCCCGAAGAGCGCGGTCGCCATCTGGCCTATCTCCCGCAGGAAGCCCCGGCCTCAATCGGAATGAGCGTGCGGGACGTCGTGGCCCTCGGTCGTCTGCCCCATCGCCGTACGGCTTCAGCGCAACAGGACGCCGCCGCCGTGCGACAGGCGCTCGACGCGGTCGGGATGAGCGCCTTCGCCGACCGTTCTTCCGCCCGTCTGTCAGGCGGCGAACGCGCCCGCATTCTGCTCGCGCGTGCGCTTGCCGTTCAGGCTCCTGTGATGCTGGCGGACGAACCCGTCGCGGCTCTTGATCCCGCGCAGGCCTTGACAGTTATGAACCTTTTTGGCCAGTACGCCGCACAGGGCCAGGCCGTCGCTGTGGTTCTGCACGATCTGGCGCTCGCGGCCCGCTTCTGCACTCGCATCGCGGTCCTTTCGGAGGGGTGTCTTGTCGGTATCGGGACGCCCGCCGAAGTGCTGACGGATGCGTTGTTTGCCGAAGTCTATGGTGTGGCAGTGCGACGCTGCGGTGAGGTCGCCGTGCCCTGGTCGCTGGTTGCGAGCACGCGACGACCATAACGCCGGGCCAGCAGCGTACAGGTGAAGAGCTGGATCTGGTGGTAGATCATCAGGGGCAGCACGATGATGCCGACCGACGCCGCCGGAAAAATGACGCTCGCCATAGGCACGCCTGACGCCAGTGATTTTTTCGAGCCACAGAACTGGAGCGTGATCTTGTTTTCCGTCGTCTGTTCCAGACCGTCGCCCATCAGATGGGACAGCACAAGAACCAGCGCTAGCATGAGACTGTCGAGTAGCGCGACTTGCAGTAGATGCGCGCCCGAAACCCGGTGCCAGATCCCTTCGACCACGGCCGAACTGAACGCCGTATAGACCACCACGATGATAGACCCACGATCGGTGAATGAGATCAGGATTTTGTGCCTGCGTACGATCGGCCCGACCCATTTTTGTAGGATCTGCCCCAGCGCAAACGGCAACAGCAACTCCTTGCTTACGTCGAGAATGGACTCCAGCGGCGAATGTCCCGCGCCCACATGCCCGAGCACTAGTCCCGTCAGTAGCGGTGTGAGCGCGATACCTGCGATGTTGGAAACCGTTGCCGCGCAGATCGCCGCCGGAACATTGCCCTTCGCGATGGAGGTCAGCGCGATGGAAGACTGCACGGTGGATGGCAGGCAGCACAGGAACAGAATGCCCGACCACAGATCCTCACCGAACAGGGCATCCGGAAAGACTGCCCGAAACAGCAGATGCAGCCCGATCCCCAGCAACGGAAACAGCGCGAACGTGCAGAGCAGCACGCTCCCCTGAAGTTTCCAATCCTTCACGCTGTCCACGATGGCATGACGTTCGAGCTTTGCGCCCTGAAAGAAGAACATGAACGTGATGAGGATCGTCACAACATGCTGGAGGATATGCTCCATCTGCCCACGGCAGGGCAGAAAAGAGGCCAGTGCAATGGCGGCGATAAGAGACAGGAGAAAGGGGTCGAGACGCTTCATGCCGCACTATGTCCGTATCCGGGCCGGACATGCAACGTCCTGTCCCCAGGCTCATGCCCTCTCTCTTAAAATAAAGCGTCCCATGTATCCTGTCCGCCATGACAGACCATAAGGACCTTTCCGTCTCGGGCCGCTGCCACGTCCTGACATCCCTTCTTGCCACCGGAACCATCGGCAGCAGCCTACGTCTGACGGAAAGTGTCAGGGCGGTGTAAAGGTTGTCCTCCCCACAGGCACCGCCATCGAACTTCTCCTGACCGCCACCATCGGTGAGAGCAACAACCCGCAGCCGAGCGGCGAACAGGGACGCGTGGGACGCTTCGTGATCGTGTTTCCCACCTAGAGGGAAAATCTCTGTTTATCGGTTTTCGATGCTTTCCAGCTCTGGCTCAAGCGCGGTTTCTCACGGCCGTTCTTCACAGAGCGCTTCTCCACGCCACTGATTTCCAACAGCCGCCACTCTTTTCTGCGTATGACACAGAACGCCTGCGCACTGGGAATCTTCTTCAATCCGCTGACGGCGCTGGGCCATCGTGACGACATCCTGCAAGGAAATGTTTCGTCACGATGGCCCGCATTAGGGGCTCAGCTCACGACCGTAACGGTCTCAGTCGCTCGTGATCCTGTTCTTCAGATTGTGAAGGCTGGTCGCAACCTGTTTCTGCCACTAGTTCAGACGGTCGTGCCATTCGGTCGAATGCTGCTCCACAAGGAGGCGCTTGGCCTCTGCTGCTGCGCCAGGAGGCTCCTGCGGATCATCGCATCCTCAGCCGACAGGCTCGATCCCACGAGCGCACCCATGGACGCCCCGAGAAGTACGCCCAGCGGCCCTAGAAGAAGCCCAACAAGTGAGCCCAGAAGCGTTCCGTTCAGAACCTGCTCGCCTGAAGATCCGTTGGTCCAGTTGTCATGGATGATGATGTTTCCGTTCGTGCCGCGCTCAACGACAGCTTCACTGATGACAACCAGTTTCTGGTCCTCAGCGCATTCCCGAAGTTCGGAAAACGCTTGGAACGCCTTGCTCTGCTCGGTGAAGGAGAGAACAATAATGTTGGTATCCATGATCTGTCATGCTCCGATCCCCCGTAAAAATTCGGAAGAAACGGGCACGCGGGGGAAGTGTCTGGCCTGTAACCGCATCCTTATTTGAAATAAGGATGCGCTAGGAGGGTACAAAATTACTTGCTCAACGTAAAGGTCAGACCCTGCGCACCTGCTGCCAGACGTGCGCCTTGCGTTGCGGTCTCGATCTTGATTCGCACGCCATTGCTGTTGGAAAGGATCGCACCACCCAGACCTTTGTCGAGCGTTGCCTCACCGGCAAGTGCGCCATAGCTGCCGTCGAAATCATGCAGATGCTTGAGGTTATAGACGGGACCCTCGGCCTTCAGGGTGGAGTAACCAACGGCTGCAATGTTCCCGCCGCTGACCTTGAAGTGATAGGTGTGATGGCCATAGGTCAGGGTGCCGTCGCCCCAGGTGTAACCGATGCCGACATCTGCCGAATGAGCAGAGAGTGTGATGTGTCCCACCGGGGTTCCGAGCGTATCTTCAGCGCGGACGGCGGGGGCTGCGACAAGACCTGCTCCGAAAAGGACGGTTGCAAGGGCGACGCCACGGCGGCTGATATTGAAAGACATCATGAAACCTTCTGTCTGTTTTCGTAGTCACTGCGTGCGGGTCAGAACCCGTGTTGTTCTGACGCTTGAGAAAACAACGCCCCCGACCACGGTTCGGATGCATACGAAGGGAAAATTCATGTTCCGGCTATCAGTCAGCGGTCCGGTGGGATGAGGAAATTGAAGTGCATCCTGTAGTGTGGGCTGACGGGATGATCTCTTCTTATTGCAGAGAAATAGGGTGCCTGAACCACATAGTCGCGTGCGGCCTGATTCAGCTCCGCGTAATGCCCTTCCCGGACCAGGCAGTCGCGAGAGCGGCCTTGTGTATCGAGCGTACAGGCCACCGTGGTGTGATCTTTGATATGCTGGTCGATTATGCTCTGAAGATAACGGGGATTTCGAGATAGGGCGCGGTTGAGTTGGGCGGCGATGGCCTGCCCGGCTTCATCATGGAAGATCTGGCTGTCAGAACATCAGAGGGAATCGTGCCTTTATGGAGACAACCATTCGCGTGAAGTGCTGATCAGAAAATAATTTTTATGGAGAAAATGGTGCCCAAGGGCGGAATCGAACCACCGACACTGCGATTTTCAGTCGCATGCTCTACCAACTGAGCTACTTGGGCACCGAAGCCACAGGGCGGACCCTGCTGCGGAATGGGGTTTAGCGGATGATTGAGGTGGGATCAACCCTCTCCGTCGTGATATTCGTTCTGCTCTTCGTCATTATCCTGACGGAAGGACGGAACCCGGTATGATCCATTGAACCAACGGCCCAGATCTACGTCTGCACAGTGTCGGGAGCAGAACGGGCGGAACCGGGGATCCGTGGGGCGATGGCAGATCGGACAGGTGGACTCGCTCATGACAGGCTCCAGCTTGCGGGTGGGGCATTGGGATCAAGGACAAGGTCCAGCGGCCGGGCGCGGCGGGACGTGAAATTAGCAAGCGCCTCGGGGTCACTTTCCAGTGCTTTGATAAGGCCGATCGAAGCTGTCAGCGTCTGGCCTGGGCGCTCTTCGAGCAGGATCGTCCGCAGGATGGACAGAGCCAGACCTTGTGGGGAAGACAGAAGTTCATGCAAAGGAGGGCGACGGCGAGGGCGCGTCAGTTCCAGCAGGCCCGACGGTGTTGCGCCGAGAACGTTTGGCTTGAGCGGATCGTCGGACAGGGCTTCGCGCAGGAATGCGACTAGCGCGGGGCGTTTGCGCGTCTTTACACCTGCCGGATCTACCAGAATCGTGCCTGAGAGGTTCCGCAGGCGGATCTGCCGCGCCAGTTCGGGAAAGGCCGCTACATTCCCCTTGAAGTCAGGAGTGCCAGTGCTGTCGAGGTCGACAGCGACAAGGGCGGGGGTCGGAAAAAAACTGGCGGTCAGCAGGCCCAGATCGGCATCGGAACTGCCAAGACTGTCGAAATCGGCCTCAAGCGTACCATCGAATGCCTGCTGGCAACGCTGGAGGCGCGGACGCAGCCGGACAGGGAGTTTTGCGGCAATGCCCGGATCATCCACGAAAATCGGAGCCTCCGGATAGCGGTCCGCAAGTTCGTCGAGCGGGGTCGGGCCGCGTTCCAGGAGTTTTGGAGCGGAGGGGGCTTCGGTGGGCATGTCCGCCCGACGCAGGCGCAGACCCTTGTTGTTCTGGGCTGCGCGACTGACGCGCGCTGCGGTCAGAGCCCCTTCGATCAGGGTTTCACGTGTGGAGAGAAAGCCGCTCTGGCCGTATTCGAGCAGGACGAACGCGCCCCCCAGAGCGGAAGCGGCTTTCTGGACGCGGACAACATGCCAGTCTTCCAGACCATCCGGGCTGCCGGGGCGCCAGATCGCGGCATCCAGGAGCGTGTCATGATCTGTGACGGCAATCCGCACTTCACCTGGAGAACAGGCTGCGCGGATTTCGGTCATGCGATCCAGCCACCTGAGGGCTTGCCAACCGGCTGTCCACGTAGGAGTTGCGCGGTTTCAAACAGAGGTAGCCCCACAACGGCGGAGTAGCTGCCACCGATCTGGCGGATATGAGCAGCGGCGGCGCCCTGAATGGCATAACCGCCTGCCTTGCCCTTCCAGTCCCCCTGCGCGATCAGAGCGTCGATCTGAGCATCCGTCAGGCGATGGAAAATGACGGAGGTTTCCACCAACCGCTCGCAGGAATTGCCCTGCGGCCAGCTCGCGCTCGGGCGCAGGACAACAGCGGTCAGAACCTTGTGCCGACGGCCCGATAGCAGCTTCAGGCACGCGCGGGCTGTCTTTTCGTCTTCGACTTTCGGCAGGATGCGCCGACCGACCGACACCACGGTATCCGCGCCGAGGACCAATGCGGCGTCCGTGCGCTGCGCGGCCACATGCTCCGCCTTTTGGCGGGCGAGGCGCTGCGCGAGCGGGCGCGGCAATTCGCCGGGGCGCGGTTCTTCGTCGATATCGGCGCTGACGATGGCGTCAGGCACGATGCCGATTTGTTCCAGCAGGCTCAGGCGGCGCGGGGAGGCAGAGGCCAGAACGAGCTTCGGACGGTCCAAAAGGCCGGATGACCCTTCTGCGGAAGACGGGGATGCGGTCATGCGGCGGACTGTCTTACTTGAAGCGGAACGTGATCCGTCCCTTGGACAGGTCGTAGGGCGTCATTTCGACATTGACACGGTCACCGGCCAGAACGCGGATGCGGTTCTTGCGCATCTTACCGCTCGTATGGGCGAGGATGGTGTGCTCGTTGTCGAGCGTGACGCGGAACATGGCGTTAGGGAGCAGTTCCATGACGGTGCCGGTAAACTCGATAAGGTCTTCTTTTGACATGTGAATCCTTGCTTCAGGGACAGGGTAATGATCTGCGCGCGGCAGTGGCTCCGGTGCAGAGCCAGAAAATCCAGCCCGCTATGTGCGGACTGTCAGCCCAAAGGTCAAGCATGACCGGTCCCTGTCCGAGGATTCTTGTGGTTTTTTGGCACTCTGGCGTCGTGTCGCCCTCTCAGACAGCACGACAGGGTCCGTTCAGGACGTCTTGGCAGCGGCAGCCCGTGCGGCCATTTTTTCCTCTTCGGTCCACACGCGGCGCTCACGAACCTTCTGCGGCTTGACCTGTTTGACCGGACCACCACCGAGCACGGGCGGGCGCATGGTCGAGTTCCGGGCCTTTTCACAGTGCCATTCATGGTTGTCATGAACGTCCAGAGTCCGGCCAATCTCACGCTCCACGGCATGGAGCCAGGCGCGCTGTTCGGCATCGCAGAGCGTGATGGCAAACCCGCTGCGGCCCGCACGACCTGTGCGACCGATCCTGTGCACATAGCTTTCTGGCAGGCTCGGCAGATCATGGTTGATGACATGCGTGACCGTATCGACGTCAATGCCACGTGCGGCGATATCGGTCGCCACCAGAACCTGCACAGTGCCTTCACGGAATGCGTTCAGCGCTCGCTCGCGCTGACCCTGCGACCGGTTGCCGTGCAGCGCTTCCGCCGTGATTCCTGACTCCGTCAGGAAGGTGCAGACCTCGTTGGCGATATTCTTTTGCAATGTGAAGACGACGGCCTGACCGATACCCGGCGCCTGAAGCTGGGACAGGAGGGCCGCTTTCTTGTTGGACGCATCGAGGAACATGACAGACTGCGCGATCCGGTCCACCGTGGTCGAAGGCGGTGCGATTTCGACCTTTGCCGGGTCGCGCAGGAGGCTCTCGACGAGGGCCGTGATGGATTTCGGCATCGTTGCGGAGAACAGCACTGTGTGCCGGTGTTCGGGGAGCGTTGCGACAATGCGCTCGATCGGCTTTGCAAAGCCCATGTCCAGCATCTGGTCGGCTTCATCCAGCACCAGCGCCTCAAGCTGTGACAGATCGCACAGGCCCTGCTCGATCAGGTCCAGCAGGCGTCCCGGTGCGGCGACGATGATGTCCACGCCCTCTTCAAGCGCCTTTACCTGATGCACCTGACTGACGCCGCCGAAAATCGTGGTGACGCGCACCGGCTGGTGACGGCTGAAGCTCTCGAACCCGTCCGCAATTTGGGAAACCAGTTCACGCGTGGGTGCCAGAACCAGAACGCGCGCGCCGTTCCTGGGCGCGGGACGGGGCGTTGCGGCGAGCCGGTGCAGCAGGGGAAGTGCGAAGGAGGCCGTCTTGCCAGTGCCGGTCTGGGCCAGCCCGAGCAGATCGCGGCCTTCAAGAAGCAGCGGGATGGACTGGGCCTGAATGGGTGTGGGTTTGACGTAGCCCGCTTCATCCAGCGCGCGGAGAAGCGTGGGCGCCAGGGCGAGATCGGCAAAAGCCTGGGCAGAAGTCGTGGACATGATGAAGCGGCGCCTCCGGCGCTGAGTAAAGCTGCGCCTGATGGGGCTTCGCGGATTCAGAAAACGGGCTTGTACGAATGATGCTTCCCGCCGTCAACGCGGCCGAAAAGCATGCAGACTCAGCGCGTCAGGACAGTTTGGAAATATCGCGCATGGCGACGACCAGAGACATGTGTGATGCCAGAAGCCGCTGCGGTAATGTGGGCAGATAGATCCGGATGGCCTCAAGCCGCTTTGATTCCGGAAGAGCTGCAAAAGGGGGACGTGACCCCGGCCCGTCACATCCCGCATCATAACTTTTGGCGATTGCAACAAGGAGGGGCGAGGGGACCGCGGCGAGAAGGGCTCTTTGCGCGGGATTCAGGAGCCGGTCTCGTAGCGGGCCGGAAAGGGTGCGTTCTTCTGCTACTTTCGGAGGCTCGTAAGGCTTGAGCTGGCTCAGCGGAAATTCGACTTCTACGCCATTGGCCTGCTCCACATAGCCGGTAGAGCCGTCGATATCGACCAGCCTGCCGTCATGCGTGCCTTTTAGGTCCGAAACATGATCACCGATCGACAATAGGGCCATGATTGATTTCTCCTTCTCGGCCCTGAGCCTAGAGCACTTCTGGGTCGTGGGTGGAAATGTTGTGATTCCCGTGCCGGATTTCAAATCCGAATGCGTATACGAGTATGGCGCGGGCTGCATCACTGCTGTTTTCATGAGAAAAGAACGTGAAAACCGCAGGTTAAGGTTCATAAAACTGTCATATCCCTCTTCGCGCTGAATCCGTTATCAGCCCTTGTCTCGGATACAGCGATTACTCCTTTTTTGGAGATGATCATGAGGACTGGCTCAGTACCGGTAATAAGGAAGCTCCCGCATTTCAGTATGGTATGACCTTTGGTTATGACGGGTTCAGGAAATGGTTCACGTGCAGGATGGAGAACAGACGTCTCTCCTGTGAGGAGCGCGACGTGGACAATCCGGTGTGTCAGTATAGTTCTTTGGATGACACTGCTCGGCGCAAGTTGTGAGGCGCAATCCCCACCTGTATCACCAGCGCTCTCTCAGGGTGCCTGTGATCCCGCGCCAGATGGTCGCAATCCTTGTCCCCAGACTTTTCATCGTCCCAGACAGACTCCTCTGTCGCAAATGGCACAGATCGGGCGCATGCTATTTTACGACAGGGCATTGTCCGGTTCGGGCAAACTGTCCTGCGCTTCCTGTCATGATCCGGCGAACCATTATGGGCCGACGGGCAATACTTCCGTTTTCGAAGGCGGGGCCGATTTGCATCAGCAGGGCCGGCGCGCAATTCCCACGCTGACTTATCTGGAACGTATGCCGCCGTTCAGTATCGGGCCGGATCTGGGGAATGACGATGTGGCTCCGCGCGTCATCGCTGTGCCGAATACGGGAAACCAGCGTGGCAGCAAAAGTGCTACGGATACAGCGTCATCCGCCGCCCATATTGTTCCACAGGGTGGACTTTTCTGGGATGGCCGGGTCGATACACTCCAGCAACAGGCGGGTGGACCGCTTTTTGATCCCGATGAGATGGCTTCCACGCCGGAGCATGTCACTGCACGGCTGAACACGTCACTTTACCGTGCGGCTCTTCTTGCATTGGCGGGAGCGCGCGGGGAAAAGGATCCTGCCTTCCTGCGTGAAGAAGCGCTATTCGCAATCGGGCGTTATGAACTGGAAGATCCCCATTTCCACGAATATTCCAGCAGGTTTGATGCCTGGCTGGAAGGGAAAGCCCGGTTCACGCCGCTCGAACGTGATGGGTATCTTCTGTTCAACGATCCGCAAAAAGGCAACTGTGCGGCGTGTCATCTCGACCACATCACACGCGATGGCCTGCCACCGCTTTTCACCGATCATCAGTATGAAGCGCTTGGTGCGCCACGCAACATGGCGATCAGCCGCAATACCGTCGCCCGCTATGATGATCTAGGGGTTTGCGACAGTCAGCCCGATGGTCGAAAGGCCTTTGCGGCTTATTGCGGAATGTTCATGACGCCGACCTTGCGGAATGTCGCGACGCGTCATGTTTTTTTCCATAACGGTGTTTTTCACACACTCAAAGCTGTTCTGGATTTTTATGCTGTTCGGGATCTTCAGCCAGAAAAATTTTATCCCCGTGGAACTGACGGGAAAATCAACATCTACAACGATATTCCAGAAAAATATCGTTCCAATATTGACACGATAGATGCGCCATTTGATCGCCGCTCCGGTGAAGCCCCGGTGTTAACCGAAAACGAGCGCCAGGCGATCATCGCATTCCTTGAAACGCTGACAGATATGGATGCTCCGTCTGTGGATCACGTGGCTGCCACTGTCACGGGACAGGTAGGGAGGGGACAGGATGAGTGACATGCTCAACCAACCAGGAACATTCGGACGAACAATGGACGTGGGGTTCAGAATGTTTGTCAAACCGGTTGATCGTAGTGAAGAAAGGTTCTGTAAGGTGTTCATGAAGCGCGTACAACGAGCAAAATCCGGCCTAGCAGTCCTTCTGTCCGGCTCCGTTCTTTTCCCGTCCATGGGGCTGGCTTCCTCTGTGGCTGCGTCCTATCAGACAGCGACGCCCATCAAGCATGTTGTAGTGATTTTTCAGGAAAATCGTTCCTTCGATCATTATTTCGCGACTTATCCCAAGGCGGCGAATGTGAGCGGTGAACCGGCTTTTACGGCGTTGGCTGATACGCCTTCTGTCAATAATCTTACGAGCGCAAATCTCCTTACGAACAATCCGAATTCCAGTCCGGCGAACGGTATGGGAACAGCACTTCCGTTCCGTATTGACCGAACGCAGGCGAATACAGCAGATCAGAACCACAGCTACACGCCGGAACAACAGGCTTACGATGGCGGAAAGATGGATCTGTTTCCAAAATATACCGGATCAGCAACATATGGAAGCTCGGGTGCTTTCGGAACGAAAGGGCAGGTCCTAGGGTATTTTGATGGCAACACGGTCACGGCGCTTTGGAGTTACGCCCAGCATTACGCGATGAGCGACAATAACTGGAGCGATACTTACGGGCCGTCCACGCCGGGTGCGCTTGAGATTGTGTCTGGACAGACCAATGGTCTTCAGCCCATCGCGGGAAACATGCTCGGCAATGCCTACATTCATGACGGACAGGGCGGATACACCCTGATTAACGATGAGGATCCGGCTTATGATCGCTGTTCGACCTCATCACAGGTAAGGATGAATGCCAAAAATATCGGTGATCTGTTGAACGAGAAGGGTATTTCCTGGGGTGGTTTCATGGGCGGCTTCGACCTGACGCTCACGAACGCGAACAACACCACGGGGTGCAGTCGCAGCACCTATTCCGAAATAGTGGGAACCCGCACTGATTATGTTCCGCATCATGCCTGGTTCCAGTATTTCGCAAGTACGGCCAATCCGACGCATGCCCGGCCGAACTCCACGGCTTCGATCGGCTTCAGCACGATCCCCGGAACCTCGACCCGGGAACCGGCCAACCATCAGTATGATATCAAGGATTTCTATAAGGCCGTGAAAGCGGGGAATTTCTCCGCGGTCTCCTATATCAAGATGCCGGCCTATCAGGACGCTCATCCTGGCAACTCGGACCCGCTGGATGAGCAGAACGCTATCGTGACGCTCGTCAATTTTATCCAGAGCCAGCCGGAATGGGCCAGTACGGCGATCATCATTGATTATGATGACTCCGATGGCTGGTACGATCATGCGTTCCACAAACCGCTTTGGGGTTCATTCGACAGCATCGCGGATCAACTCAACGGTCCCGGGATCTGCGGAACCGCAGGGTCGGCTCCAAAAGGTGTGGCGGGCAAGGTGGTCAATGGCCGTTGCGGACCAGGGACGCGCATCCCGCTCATCGTGATCTCGCCGTATGCCCGCCGGAACTTTGTCAGTCATGACCTGACCAGTCAGGCCTCCGTAGTGCGCTTCATTGAAGACAACTGGCTGGGCGGAAAACGGCTTGGGGGCGGTTCGTTTGATGCGGCTGCGGGCCAGATCAATACGCTGTTTGACTTCACGCAAAAGCCGAACACCACGCCTCTGGTTCTGGATCCGGATACAGGCTCGCTCCGGTAAAGCGGGATGCTCCGGGAGGTGTCAGAACCTCTCGGATGGAGGCTAATTTTCCAGCCGGACCGACAGGCTGAGCGCATGGGCGTCCAGTCCTTCGGCATTCGCCAGCGCCACACCGGCCGGGCCGATCCGGCGCAGACCGGCTTCGTCGGCTTCGATGGTGGTGGTACGTTTAATGAAGTCGAAGACCGATAGACCTGAGGCAAAACGCGCCGTGCGGCTGGTCGGCAGGACGTGGTTTGGGCCGCCGACATAATCGCCCACTGCTTCGGGGCAGTAGCGGCCCATGAAGATCGCGCCTGCGTGGCGAATCATGTCCGAAAACTCGCGCGGGGCGTCGAGCATGACTTCCAGATGCTCGGGGGCCAGCGCATTTACAATTTCAGAGGCCTCCTCAAGTGAGCGCACTACGATGATCGCGCCATGATCGTACCAGCTTTTGGAGGCGATGGCTGTGCGAGGGAGCGTTTCCAATTCCTTGCGGACGGCTTCGGCAGCGCGGTCGGCAAAGGCGGCATCCGTCGTGATGAGGATGGCCTGGGCCTGCTCGTCATGTTCGGCTTGGGCGAGTAGATCGAGCGCGACAAGGCGCGGATCGTTCTGGCCATCAGCGACGACCACGACTTCGGACGGCCCGGCGATGCTGTCGATGCCGACGTGCCCAAAGACCTGCCGCTTGGCTTCCGCAACGAACGCATTGCCGGGACCGACAATACGGTCCACGGGCGCGATAAGGTCCGTACCGAACGCCATGGCGCCCACAGCCTGCGCGCCACCAATACGATAGATTTCTTCAACGCCGCAGAGCTGTGCGGCCGCGAGAACCAGCGGGTTCAGCACGCCACCCGGCGACGGCACGCACATAGCGAGCCGCTTCACACCTGCGACGCGGGCGGGCAGGGCGTTCATCAGTACGGAGGACGGATAGGCCGCTTTGCCACCTGGAACATACAGCCCGACCGCATCCAGTGGGGTCCAGCGCATGCCAAGGCGAATGCCGTCCTCATCTGTGAAATCCAGATCCCTAGGCATCTGTGCGGCATGGAACGTCTCGATCCGGCGGGCGGCGGTGCGCAGGGCATCCATCAGGTCGGCAGGGACGCGTGCGGCTTCGGAGGCGATTTCTTCCGCACTGATCCGCAGTTTTTCAGCTGGCAGGGACAGGCGGTCAAAGCGGGCAGTGTAATCGCACAGGGCTTCATCGCCCCGGCTGCGTACATCGGCGAGAATGATGCGGACCGGTTCGGCCACGCTGCGCTCGTCGCTTCCACGTGCGGCAAGCAGTGTTGCGAAGTCTTCGGAGAACCCGGCGACAGATGTATCGAGGCGTTTCATCAGGCGTCTTCTTCCGTGTTCAGCGCGGCGCGGAAGCGTTCGATCAGGGCGCTGATTTCTTCAGGACGGGTCTTGAGCGCGACGCGGTTGACGATCAGGCGGCTCGTGACATGGGCGATAGTTTCGGTTTCCATCAGGCCATTGGCGCGGAGCGTGGAACCGGTATCAACCAGATCGACGATCACGCTTGCCAGATCCAGCGTCGGTGCCAGTTCCATCGCGCCATTCAGATGCACGATTTCAGCGTTGATGGCGCGGGAGGCAAAGTGTCGGCGGGCGATAGTCGGGTATTTCGTGGCGACGCGAAGACGAGACTGACCGGTTGCGGGGTCCTCGACCATGGTTTTTGGTCGTGCGACGGCAATGCGACAGCCTCCGATGCCCAGATCAAGTGGCGCATAAATGTCCGGATAATCGAACTCCATCAGTACATCCGCGCCGCACACGCCGATATCCGCGCCGCCATAGGCCACGAAGGTCGCGACATCGAAGGAGCGGACCCGGACCACATCCAGATTCGGATCGGACGTGCCAAAGCGCAGTCGGCGGCTGCTTTCCGTCAGGCAATCCGGATCGGGTTCGATACCGGTGCGCGTCAGGACAGGGGCCAGGGCCTTGAGAATACGCCCTTTCGGAAGCGCCAGAATCAGAGGTGAATCACTGCGGACAGCGAGGTCCGCTCCGGTCTGGAGGCCATTTCCGGTCCCGTTCTGGGGCGCTGTCATGAAGTGTCTTTCCCTTGCCGTCCGCAGCCACTGAGAGAACGGCAGGCCATATCACGAAGCCGGAGTCTTCCCAAATTCTGCAGAAAGCTTTCCATCTGCATAAAAACCGGGAAGCAGGCTCTCAAGATTCGCGAGTGACGAGATCATCGGCTGAAGCTGGCGACCATGTCCAGCAGGTTGCGCTGGCGCCGTGTGGACAGTCGCGCAGCTGTGAGGACGGATCGGGCCTGCGAAATGGCGGTGTCGAGATCCGAATTGATGATCGTGTGATCGAACTCGGACCAGTGGGAAATTTCATCCAGCGCTGCCTCCATGCGCTTGGTGATTTCTTCCGGATGGTCCGAAGCGCGTTTGTTCAAGCGGCGTTCCAGTTCTTCCAGCGACGGCGGCAAAACGAATAGGCTCACCACATCGTCAGGCAGGGCCGCGCGCAGAAGGCGGTGCCCTTGCCAGTCGATATCGAACACCATGTCATGCCCGGCATTCAGCGCTTCCTCAACCGGTGCGCGCGGTGTGCCATAGCCTCGACCAAAGACCTCCGCCCATTCCAGCAGTTCGCCATCCGCAGCCATGCGGCGGAATTCCTCGATATCCCGGAAATGGTAATGCACACCCTCGACTTCCCCCGGACGCGGCCTGCGCGTCGTGACCGAGACGGAATGGCGCAAGGTTGGCTCCGAAGCGCGCAGGGCGTTGGCAATGGTAGACTTGCCCGCGCCAGACGGGGCCGAGATCACCAGACAGACGCCACGGCGGGGCAATTGGGTCATGGGGTCTCCTTGGAAGAATGAACCGGACAGGAATGTTCTGCCGAAGCGTCTAGCGTAAAGGGGGCGGTTCTGGCCAGATATTCAGAGCCTGTTCAGGGCGCTGCCCTGAAACCCGCCAAAGGCTGGGGATCTTTGGAAACCGCTTTATTTGGAATCGGGATCAAAGGGGCGAGCCCCTTTGTGGGGCGCGGGGCAAAGCCCCGATCTTCACGGTTCAGACTGCAACTGCGCAACAATGGCGCTGCTGATCGTCCTGCGTGTCGGGCCACCCAGAACATGGCCGAGCGGCGCCAGAACTTCGATATGGTCACAGACGATCTTGAAGACCGCGAGCATCGGCACGGACAGGAAGGCGCCCGAAATGCCCCACATCCAGTCCCAGAACAGCAGCGATCCCATGACGAATACGGGATTGAGCGTGAAGCGCCGGGCCAGCAGCATGGGCGTGATGGTCTCGCCTTCCAGCACATGGATTAGCAGATAGATTGACGGCGGCAGGAGCGCGTAAAGCAGGGACGGAAAACTGAACAGCCCGACCACGAAATAGACCACTACACCCGTTAGTGGCCCGATGATTGGAATGTAATTCAGCAGGAACGCCAGCACGCCCCACAGAAGCGGGTTGGGCATACCGGTCGCCCAGCACTGGATCATGTTCACCAGCCCCACACCCAGATTCATCATCGTGATCGTCACGAGATAGAGCGAGACGTTCTGTTCAATCTGCGTCGCCATTTCCACGAGGCGGCGTTTCTTGGCGTAGGTCGGCATGATCTCGACGCAGCGGCGCAGAAGCGTGTCGCCTTCCGTCATAAGGAAGAACAGCATCAGCAGCATCGAGAAGAAGCCGCCTGCAAGCTCCCGCGTCCCGGCAAGAACGGAAGAGCCGAGCCGCGAGAGCGCCGTCTCCCCGCTGATCGGTCCGGTGACGCCATGCGCTGTATGCGTGTTGCCCGCATGGCCGCCGAACATAGCCGACAAGCGCATGTAATCGTGCTGGACCACGTCAATCGGGCCGCTGAGCACTGCCAACTTGCTTTGCAGGGCGGGAAGCGTCTGAGGGGCGCGGGTGATCCAGCCGGCGGCCGGTACGGAAATGGTCGTGGCGATTCCCCCCACAATGCCGAACATCATGACGATCAGCGTAAGCCCCGCCACATGCCTCGGCAGGCGCAGACGCTGGGTCAGGAATCGCATGGGCGCGATCATGAGGAGGTTCAGAACGAGCGCGAAGACGAACGGCAGCAGGATCGGGGCTGTGAAATACAGAGAATAGAATACGGCCAGAATCGTCAGGATCAGGACGCACATATCCCGGATGTTCAGGTGTTCACGCAGGAGGTTCCGGTCAAGCGTCGGGTCTGGGAAATCGCCGTCAGGCGTCAGTTTCTTATCGGGTTTTCCGGACGGAGACGGGCTCTTGCTACAGGCAGGGTCGGCGGAAGGCGTAATGGGACGGCCGGACATATTTTCTGCCTGCAACGAAGACGGAGCTTAGGGATCAAAATGATCCGCGAAAGGACACAGTTGCGTGTTCTGCCCAAAAAACCCCTTGAACTCCAGTGGCATCCGGTCACTAAATCATGAGGAGCGCCTGCGGATGTGTTGTTGTCACATCTGCCGGTTATCGGAGACCAAGGAGAAAAATCATGGCCTGGAACACACCGAAAGTTACCGAAATCCCGCTGGGCGCAGAAATCAACTCGTATGTCTGCGGCGAGAAGAAATAAGTCACTTTCCTGAGGCACCGTCCTTGAGGAATATGGCACGGCCGCTCCCCCACGGAGCGGCCGTTTTCGTTCATGGGTGCCCTGAGGCGCCCCAGTCAGACGGTTTGTGATAAAATGATTGATGTCATCGTGCTCGGCGCGGCGGCAGGGGGCGGGTTTCCGCAATGGAACTCCGCAGCACCCGGCTGTGTGGCCGCCCGCACGCGACAGGGCGCGAAAGCCCGGACCCAGGCCTCTCTTGCCGTTAGTGCTGACGGTAAGCGCTGGTTCATTCTCAACGCCTCGCCCGATCTGCGGCAACAGATCATCGACACGCCAGCCTTGCATCATCAGGGTAGCTTGCGTGGCACGCCCATTCAGAGTGTCGTCCTGACCTGCGGTGAGATCGACGCTATAACCGGGCTTCTAACCCTGCGTGAGCGTGAGCCTTTTACCCTGATGGGCAGCGACTCGACACTTCAGCAGCTTGTGGACAATCCGATCTTCGGTGCGCTCGATCCGGAAATCGTCCCGCGTGTCCCGCTTATTCTCGATGAAGCCACCTCCCTGATGAACAAGGACGGAGTTCCGTCCGGTCTTCTGCTCACGGCCTTCGCTGTTCCGGGCAAGGCGCCGCTTTACGCGGAAGCCGCAGGCTCACGCCCGGACGAGACGCTTGGTCTGTCCATCACGGATGGAAAGAAGACGCTGCTCTTCATTCCCGGCTGTGCGCACATCACACCCGCCATCGTGGAGCGGGTCGCTGCGGCCGATCTCGTTTTCTTCGATGGCACGCTCTGGCGGGATGATGAAATGATCCGCGCCGGACTGAGCCCCAAGAGCGGGCAGCGTATGGGGCATGTGTCGGTGAATGATGCCGGGGGGCCGGTCGAATGTTTCACGACATGCGAAAAACCACATAAAGTGTTGATTCATATCAACAACTCCAACCCAATTCTGTTCGAAAACAGCCCCGAACGTAAAGAAGTCGAACGCACCGGATGGACGGTTGCGGAAGACGGCATGACTTTCAGACTGGATACACCATGACGCTTCTCACACCTGACCAGCTTGAAGCACGGCTTCGCCAGATCGGGGCCGAGCGGTACCACAACCGACATCCGTTCCATCGCAAGCTGCATGACGGCAAGCTCGATAAGGCTCAGGTTCAAGCCTGGGCACTGAACCGCTATTATTATCAGGCTCGTATTCCAGCCAAGGATGCCACGCTTCTCGCACGCCTGCCGACGGCAGAGCTTCGCCGCGAATGGCGTCGCCGGATCGAAGACCATGACGGCACGGAGCCCGGAACCGGCGGTGTCGCGCGCTGGCTGATGCTAACGAATGGCCTGGGGCTGGACCGGAACTATGTGGAAAGCTTAGATGGCCTGCTTCCGGCCACTCGCTTTTCGGTCGATGCCTATGTGAACTTCGTGAGGGACCAGTCGATTCTGGCGGCCATTGCGTCGTCGCTGACGGAACTGTTTTCACCTACGATTATCAGCGAGCGCGTGTCGGGGATGCTGCGTCACTATGACTTCGTGTCGGAAAAAACGCTAGCCTATTTTACACCGCGCCTGACGCAGGCCCCCCGGGATTCCGATTTCGCGTTGGCCTATGTTCGCGAAAATGCCCGTACGCCAGAACAGCAGAAAGAAGTTCTGGGAGCGCTAGAGTTCAAGTGTTCTGTGCTGTGGACGATGCTGGATGCGCTCGACTATGCCTATGTAGAAGGTCACATTCCACCAGGGGCTTTCGTTCCATGACTGATGTCCAGCATGTCGTGGTGGAGGGGGCGGCCCTCTCCTTTGCCCGGGGACATCGTCTGCAGCATGATCGCGTACGGGACGTGTGGATCGTGCAGGCGCCTGAAAAAGCATTTGTAGTTGAAGGCGCCGCGCCGCATATTCTGCGGCTGCTAGATGGGAAGCGCAGCGTCGGCGACATCATCCAGCAGCTTGCAATCGAGTTTTCCGCCCCGCGTGAGGTCATTGCGAAGGATGTCCTCGCGCTTCTTTCTGAACTGACAGAAAAGAACGTCCTACACATATGACACTCCCTTCGCCGCCGATGAGCCTTCTGGCTGAACTGACGCATCGATGCCCGCTTTCCTGCCCCTACTGCTCCAACCCGCTTGAACTCGAACGCAAAGCGGCAGAGCTCGATACGGCGACCTGGACTGCTGTACTGGAGCAAGCGGCCGAGCTTGGGGTGCTCCAGGTTCATTTCTCCGGCGGCGAGCCCATGGCGCGGCCTGATCTGGTCGAACTGGTCTCCGTCGCACGGAGACTCAACCTGTATTCCAACCTGATCACGTCCGGTGTGCTGCTGGACGAACCGAAATTGGAAGTCCTTGACAGGGCAGGGCTGGATCACATCCAACTTTCCTTCCAGGACGTGACGGAGGCGGGAGCCGAGCGTATCGGCGGTCTCAAGGGCGCGCAGGCCCGCAAGGTCGCGGCGGCACGCCTCATCCGCGCCTCCGGCATTCCGATGACGCTCAATTTTGTGGTGCACAGGGAAAATGTCGCCCGTATCCCCGAGATGTTCGCGTTGGCGCGGGAGCTTGGAGCGGGACGGGTCGAGATCGCGCATACTCAGTATTATGGCTGGGGGCTGAAAAACCGCGATGCGCTTCTTCCCAGCCGAGAGCAGTTGGAGGAATCCACCCGTGCCGTTGAAGCTGAACGCGCGAAGGGTGGGCTTTCCATCGATTATGTGACGCCGGACTATCATGCAGACCGGCCCAAGCCCTGCATGGGGGGGTGGGGGCAGCGTTTCGTGAATGTCACGCCCTCGGGCCGGGTGCTGCCGTGTCATGCGGCCGAGATCATTCCCGATGTCTCGTTCCCGAATGTGAAAGACGTGACCCTGTCCGAAATCTGGAACATCTCGCCGCTGTTCAACATGTTCCGCGGGACGGACTGGATGCCCGAGCCCTGCCGTTCCTGCGAACGCAAGGAACGGGACTGGGGCGGATGCCGCTGTCAGGCCCTGGCCCTGACAGGAAATGCGGCGAACACCGATCCGGTCTGTAGCCTGTCGCCGTTTCACAATCTTGTGGAACAGGCAGGAAGTCAAAAAACAGAATTTGTCTATCGGGGACGGTAAAGTACGGTCGGTTTTTTAACCTACGTCTTGTCTAATGATGATCCTTCTTCGAGACGGCTTAGTTGTTTAGTCCCGTGCTTTGGTGGTTTGGATTGGTGATGAATTTTTCTGGCTCTGAAGTCCAGATTTTGCAGACATATTCGTAAGGAGTGAGGCCGTTCAGTGTCTTGAGTCTTCGCCCGAAGTTATAGGCTGCCATGAAGTCATTGAGGA
>NZ_BJMK01000017.1 GCF_006539125.1 Gluconobacter sphaericus NBRC 12467 | reverse complement strand
CCAGGTCACCCCTGCAGCGGCCATGAGCGGGAGCTTTCGCAAGATCTTCCGCCCTGCGTTCTGAAAATATTCGCACAGGATTATCAGCGCGATTCGATTGAAAAGGCGTCTATATTCGCCGTGATCGTGTGGACCCGGCAGAACTGCAAGACGCTGGTACGATTTTTTCTTCCCAGAACCGTAACTGAAGATATGCTCTTGCCATGATACAGAAGACATTTCCCCGACGTAGCCTCTTTCTTGCCACTGCCTTGACAGCGGTTCTTCTTGCTCCGGTCACCGGTCATGCCGATCCGACAGCCGAGATCAGCCCGTCGCGCATGTCGGAGACGATGAAGATCCTGGCGTCCGATCGTTTCGAAGGCCGTGCTCCCGGAACAGCAGGGGAGAAGGTCACGGTTCCCTGGCTGATTGAGCAGTACAAGGCTTTGGGGCTTGAGCCGGCTGGTGAAAACGGCGGATGGACGCAGACTGTCCCCATGATCCGCACCAGAACCGCTGCGAACGGTTCCATCAGTGTCCGGAGCGGCGGTAGGGCACTTCCCCTGATCCAGCTACAGGACATCTATCTCTCGACGCTGCTGCCGGAAGATCGGCTGCAGGTCAAAAATGCTCCAATGGTTTTCGTGGGCTATGGTGTGCATGCGCCAGAGCGTCACTGGGATGATTTCAAGGGCGTTGATCTGAAGGGCAAGGTCGCGGTTTTCCTCGTCAACGATCCCGATTTCGATGCGGATCCCGGTGAACCCGTCGCCGGTCGCTTCGGCGGCAAGACCATGACGTATTACGGCCGTTGGACCTACAAATACGAGGAAGCCGCTCGCCGTGGCGCCGTCGCTGCCCTGATCGTGCACGACACGGCCGCCGCGTCCTATCCCTGGAGCACGGTCGTGGCACCAGGCGGTGAGGCGTATGATGTGGAACATACTGCCACCGAAAGCCGTCCTGTCCCTGTTCAGGGGTGGCTTGAAGGCAAGGCTGCGGCTGCGCTCTTCCGCCAGGCCGGGCTGGATCTTGATGCTCTGCGGATAAAGGCTCGTTCCGAGAACTTTCATCCTGTCACGCTGAAGCGCACGACGTTCTCAGCCGATCTGCCGGTTACGGTCGATCGGCTGCAGAGCCAGAACGTACTCGCCAAGATCACAGGCGCGAAATATCCGGATGAGACCGTCATGTTCGGTGCCCACTGGGATGCTTACGGCAAAAGCACGGATGCGCAGGGGAACACTGTCATTCGACGTGGTGCGATTGACGACGGCTCGGGAATTGCAGCGCTGTTCGAAATCGCCCGTGCCTTCAAGGCTGGACCGCAGCCCCATAGGACTATCCGTTTCGCCGCCTGGACAGGCGAGGAGCGCGGTCTGCTGGGATCCGGTTGGTACGTCGCCCATCCGCTGGCACCTCTGGACAAAACGGCTGCCAATCTGACGATGGATGTGCTCCAGATGGCGGGGCCTGCGCATAACGCGTTTATCATCGGGGCGGGCCAGGATACGCTTCAGGAGCAGTTCGCGGCCGCAGTCGCCCTTCAGGGGCGCACGGCCCAGCCGGAAGCGATGCCCGAGCGTGGCGCATTCTACCGCGCGGATCATTTGCCTTTCGCTCGCGCTGGCGTGCCGGTTCTTGCTGTCATGGATATGGCCGGCAAGTTCGATCTTCTGAAAGGCGGGACGGAAGCAGGCGGCAAATGGCTGACGGCCTATATGGCTTGTTACCATCAGGCCTGTGACGCCTGGAGCCCTGACTGGGATGTGCGTGGTGCCGCGCAGGACGTTTGGGCTGTGTGGAAAGTCGGGCATGATGTGGCCTTTTCCCATGACTGGCCACAATGGAAGGTCGGTTCAGAATTCGCCGCCATCCGCGAGAAAACTGCTCCGGCAACGGTTCAGTAAGGGACGCTTTTTCTGGTTTCGTTAGATCGTCCAGGGCGGAACCGGGCTATAGTGTTTAACCAGGAAATCGATCATCGCCCGGATTTTGAGCGGGACATGAGGCGTTGGAGCATAGACGGCGTGGAGTTCCGGCCCCGTCATGACGGGGACATCAAGCGGCAGCGGAACCAGCCGACCTGATTTCAGATCATCCGAAACGATGAATGTCGGCTGGTAAATGATGCCTTGTCCGGCTAAGGCAGCTTCGCGCAGGATATCACCGTTATTGGCATGCATGGGACCCCTCACCGGAACCGTGCGCTCCCCCTTCGTACCAAAACTCCAGCGTGCACTGCTGATTTCATCGCCCAGCGTATAGCCCAGACAACGGTGGTTCTGAAGTTCGGCGACAGTTTGCGGTGTGCCACACTCTTCCAGATAAGATGGTGCCGCGCAGACTACGAAATTGACCTGGGCCAGCCGACGCGACCGCAGCGCGCTTGATGGCATCCGCCCTATACGCAGCGTCAGATCCCATCCTTCGGTAATTGGATCAATCCTCCGGTCATCGAGCCCCAGTTCGACCGTGACGAGGGGATAGCGGCGGCTGAATTCTGGCAGGATAGGCCCTACATGGCGGATAGCGAAGGAGACCGGTGCATTCAGGCGCAGGAGCCCGCGTGGCTCTTGGTTTTCTGCCGAGACTTCCTGTTCCATCTCTTCCAGATCCGTCAGGATTTTCTGACTGCGAATGAAAAAGAGGCGCCCCGGCTCCGTCAGAGACAGCCTGCGCGTGCTGCGATGAAACAGTGAGATCCCCAACCGGCTTTCCAGAGCGGCAATATGTTTCGTGATCATCGTCTGTGACAGACCCAGCGAGCGCGCGGCTCCTGAAAAGCTGCCCTGAGCTACGACCTTTGCAAAAACCTGCATGCCTGTGAAGCGATCAAGCATTTACCTCACACTCCTGGTATCAGATCCTATCCTGAATCAGGGAATTATTCTTTTTGGGTGAGGGTGGCAAGATCAGCCCCGTCGCAAGGAACGGAGGTACTTACGATGAGTCTGAAAGATCAGAATACTATGCGGCAGCCCGCTCTTTTCCTGCCTCATGGAGGTGGCCCGTGCTTCTTTATGGAGTGGGGGACGACATGGGATCACATGGCAGCCTATCTCCGTTCTGTAGGGCCGTCCCTGCCGCGTCGTCCGGATGCCATTGTGGTTATGTCCGGCCATTGGGAGACGTCGGATATGGTCGTCGGATCAGCAGCCCATCCGTCGCTGATCTATGATTATTCCGGCTTTCCGCCTCACACCTATCAGCTTGAATATCCCGTACCCGGAGCCCCGAGCATCGCGGGGAAAATCCGTGATCTCGTGCGTAACAACGGCATGGCCTGTACGGAAAATGCCACACGGGGACTGGATCACGGTGTCTTCATTCCCTTCATGCTCGCATTTCCCGATGCGGATATTCCGGTTGTGGAGATTTCTTTGCCAGGGGCACTGGATGCTGCAGGTGTTCTGAAGCTCGGAGAGATGCTGGCGCCTTTGCGGGACGAAAACATCCTGATCGTGGGCACGGGCATGACTTATCACAACATGCGCTATCTTATGCGCTCCGGCGCCGTATCCGACGCCAGATCCGTCGCGTTCGACACCTGGCTTCAGCAGGCGGTCGAGGCTCCGCCCGCTCGTCGCACACAGAGCCTGCTGGATTGGGAGCAGGCCCCGTTTGCGCGGGAGTGTCACCCTCAGCCGGAACATCTCCTGCCGTTGATGTTCGCTGCGGGAGCCGCGGGAACCGATGCAGGTTATCGCGATTATAGCGATATCGTCATGGGGAAGGCCCTGTCCGGTTTTCGGTTCGGCTGATGTCCTCAACTCACTTCATCAAGAAAGATCATGACATCATGAAAGCACGTTTTTTCAAAAGCGCAGGTGCTGCGTTCGCTCTCGCAATCCTGTCTTCTACAGCTTATGCCGCCAACCCTGCGGATGTGCAGTCCGGCGCCTATACTGTCGAGACCAGCCATACGCAGATCGGTTTCTCCGTGCTGCATTTCGGCTTCACCTATTATTCCGGCCAGTTCTCCGGCGTCACCGGCGCGCTTCAGCTTGATACGACCCATCCGGACGCCTCGCACCTGAACGTGACCATCCCGGTTTCCAGCATTTCAACCACCAGCGCAGTTCTGACAGGCGAACTTAAGAACAGTGAATGGTTCGATGTTGCGAAATATCCGGATGCGACCTTCGTCTCTACGCAGGTCCGCCGCACGAGCAAGGATGAGGCCCTGGTGACTGGCAACCTGACGCTTCATGGTGTCACCCATCCGGAGGTCCTGCATGTCCATTTCGTAGGTGCCGGCATTAACCCGATGGACAAGGCATATACAGTCGGTTTTCAGGCTGAAGCGACAATCCATCGCAGTGATTTTGGCGTAAAGAAATATGTCCCCTATGTCGGTGACGACGTGAAGCTGACGATTGCCGGGGCGTTTGAGAAGACTGCCGCGAAATAACGCGCTTAAAAAAAACGGCCCACGAGAGTGAGCCGTTTTTTTACACTGTCCGGAAAAATCAGGACGTCTTGCGGACTTTCCATCCGGTTTCCTTGAGTAGGAAGCCAAGCAAGATGGCTATTCCGATACCGATGACCAGTGGCAGGAAGGCGGTATGGAACTGTTCCATCGTCTCCGGCGCATCCTTGCCCATCAGGGTGGAAACGAGCGGCGACATGATGCCTGTCGTTCCGAACACGAGGAAGTTCATGACGCCGGCAGCCGTTCCCTTGACCTCGGGCGGATTGACTTCCTTCATTGAGGAGAATGGGATCATGGCCGCACCGGACGCAATACCCATGATCAGCGCCACGGAGTAATGCGGCATAACGCCGACCGGTACGTAAAGTGCGCAGAGCGACGCTGCCAGCAGAACCAGAGCACCGCCGATCAGGACGGGCTTGCGACGGCCGATCTTGTCGGAAATCCAGCCCAGAAGCGGGCAGCCGATTACCCAGCCGATGGGAACCATCGAGACATCCGTGGCCGCAAAGCCCATCGTGGTGTGCTCGCCCTTGCTCAGCATCAGTGCACCCCAGCCCAGAGCGCCGATCGTGGTCGGTACGAAGAGCAGGCCGCCAGCAAGGCCGGCAATCCAGCTCTGCGGATTGGAGAAGATGATCTTGAAAGGACGCAGCAGGTTGGCCATCGAAAAATCGCCATGGTGCTGGGCACTGTCACCCGTATCGCGCGGCATGACAAAAAAGATTGCCACGGCTAGCAGGAGTCCGATGACACCAAATCCCAACCAGACGGACTGCCAGGGAATATGGAACGACCCATGCGGATCGATCAGGATGCGCGTTGGCTTGGAGCCAAAGGCAGCCCCGGCCATGCCCATGCATTGCGTCAGACCAACAAAAAGCGCCAGAGTCCGAGCCGGAAGATAACGCGCGGCAACGTAGGACGCGCCGACGAACGCGCAAATAGCGCCGATACCCTGAATGATGTAACCACCAATACCGGCAACGAGGCTACCCTGGCCGAAGATCAGGCAACCCACGCCCGTGATGGCAATGAACATTGGCATGATGGCATGGGCGCCATAGCGGTCCAGTAGCACGCCCACGGCAAGGGCCATTAGCGCGTAGACGATGTAATAGGACGCAATCATCAGACCGAGATGACTGTTGCCCCAGGCTCGTGTCAGCTCATCCTGCATGATGCCGGGGGCGGAACGAATGGCATACTGATAGAAATAAAACAGCGCGCATAGAAACCACGACAGCACATAGAGCGGCTGAAGTTTCTGCGGTTGCGTCGGGGACGGATTCAGAGGCTTGGGCGGCGCCTGAGTTGTTGTGCCAGACATAAAATTCTCCAGAGTGTCATAGTTGGCCTGTCAGACCGGAAACCATGATTGTGAGGGCGCGGAATTATTGAAAAAATTCTGTTTACGATTGGAAATGCTTGTCAGGTAATGTGAATATTTCACCAGGTGTTATTGCTGGAAGGGGTAGTAACGGAAGGTCACATACACCGTGTGTCCGTAAGTCGTAGGGTCGACGGCATGGTCCGCGCCGTCATTACCCTTGAAGGCAAACTTCCGGATATAGGTGTACTGAAGCCCACCCATGACACTGCCGTAATGCCCGTCCATAAAGTGCCACCAGCCGCCCGTCGTCAGGGAAGCCAGCGTTCTCGTCTGGGCGGAGCACGTTCCGAATTCGTATTCACAGCCGGACAGGTTCAGGTCTGTCGCGCCATAGCCATGCTGGATGCCATCGGCACCCAGATAGGTGCGACGTCCCGCGCTCTCCACACCGCCATAGGTATAAAGCAGTACGGAGCGTGCTGGATGTCCAACCAGCCCGAGCGCCCCCATGATTTCCGGGATCGGAGTGAGATTACCGTTGCTGTCGAAGGTCGTATCGGGAATGAGGCTGGGTCCGTAACGCCCGATACCCTGACCAGCGAGTACGTTTCCGGTCAGCTGAAGCTTGTCCGTTCCAAGCGGAACGGTCATGCCTGCCCCCACACCACCGCCGAACTGCGTGCTTTTGTGAGTATGGTTCTCGCCAGCTGGCTGAACCAGTCCACGGAACCAGCGGGCAAGGCCGAAGACCTCGTAATGCCCGAATGACGTATCAACCGCCGTCTTGAGGACGATGTCGGGAGCTGGATTGTATGTGTACTGCGTGTTCGGGTTCAGCAGAACGCCGCCGCTATTGGCGTAATAGACCCGCGGCCCGGCCAGACGCCCATAACTGGCCGGGAGGGTTCCTCCGGAGCTGAGTGTATCGGAGAAACCGACCGTCGCCTGTGGGTCCTCGATCGATAGCGCGATCCAGTATTTCTTGTCCCAGTCCTTGGCGATCCGGATCTGTGGGACACGGGTAAAGGTAATGCCCGGGATCTGGTTGTTATCCGTCACTGCCGGGAGCTGTTCCTGACGGGGAATGACACCCTTGGCATAATTCGTTGTCAGGCTCCAGGCTTGGCCCATGAGGACGTGCAGCCCCCAGTCTTTCTGTGTGAACGTGAAATATCCCTGTCGCAGCCGGGGGGTATAACCGTTGACCTGCACACTGTTGGTCGTCCCGCCAGAGCCGCCGAAATCGCTTTCAATATAAGCTTGAAGACGCACGGACTTGGTTGGGTTAGCTTCCAGAAGGGTGGAGAAACGCGAAAGCTGTGCCGAAAAGCGTTCCTCGCTCAGTCCGTGATTAGGACTGTTGGCATACGGGAAATTGTTCCATGCCGTCGCAGGGCCACTGGTCATGTTTGAACTTCTCCAGATATTGGAGAAATCGATGAACCCGCCCAGCCTGACCGTCAGATTGCCAATCTGGAAGACCGGTGGAAGATGATCCACTTCCGTCTGCGTAATGGCGAGCGGGCTGGACGATGTCAGGTCGATGGATGTCCGGTGTGCTTCATTGTGCTGATTGCCTAGCCACTGGAACAGCGGTGGCGGTGTCTGGTGGGTTGGCGTAACGTTTGGGGTTGAAGGGAACGTTGCAGCGCCTGTCGTGACGCTGTCCGGGGCGAAGCCTGATGTTGAAACCGGCATGATCCCGGTGCCGGGGCGGGGAAAGCTGCTGGCCGGAGAAGACGGCGATGTTGTCGCGCGGGCGGTTTCGATTTTGGGGATCTCGCTCTTTATTGGCACCCTACGTGCGACGGACATTTTCGGGGCGTTCGGGCGGGCTGCATGGGAGGCCGATCCTGCATGACGACGTTGCTCGATGGCCTGAAGGCGACCTTCGAGCATGCGCATCTCTGCTTTGATCGCGGCCAGTTCCTGGTCGTCGGCGCTCTGGGCAAAGGCAGGAAGGGGGGAGCCAATGAAGAAGACAGCGCCCAGGAGAAGTCTGTACCGTTTGGGCAAGTCATTTCCCGTGATTTTCAGGCCACCGAGAGGAGACACACTTTTCCCTTCCTAAAATCCGTCCAAGGAATTCCATCAGTTACCTGACCGCCATGCCGATGGGCATTCCCCGTCAGGAGAGACTTACGCGTTCACGGAAGTTTGGAAATTGACATATCTCAAAAATAACGAAAATTACACATTATTTATGGATTAGAATAAAATCTTACCACGTTTCGTGGGGGTGTATTTGCTATTCTGTCGTGGATATTTAACAATTTTTATATTGGAGTCAGGATATCGAGGAGGGGTAATTCAAGGGCGGCCCTCCTCAATAATGATTTTCGTATTTTCTTATTTGGCCTTCTTTTTCTTACCCTTGGAACGCTTCTCCTTTGCCGCGCTCTGGGATGGGGCGGATGTTCCGCCCTTTGCACGGTCGATCACGAAGCGGGCGTAATCGTCCATATCGCCGTCGAAGGGAACGATCTGGTTGTCTGCGGCGAGCCAGAGACGGTCTGCGACCAGTTCCATCAGCGAACGGTCATGAGTGATGAGAATGACCGCGCCTTCGTAACTGTTCAGGGCGTCCAGCAGGGCGCGGCGGCTGTCGATGTCCAGATGGTTGGTTGGTTCGTCGAGTATCAGCAGATGCGGGGCAGCCATGGCGACCATATTCAGGAGCAGACGCGCGCGCTCGCCACCGGATAGGGCCTCGACCTTGGTGCCCTGTTTTTCGAAATGGATGCCAAACTGTGCCAGACGGGAGCGATGTGACTGATCGCTGTCTGTCGGACGGGCTTCGCGCATGATGTCGAGTGGGGTCTGCTCGGGATCGAGCGCCTCGATCTGGTGCTGGTGGAACCAGCCAACCTCAATGCGGGGAGAGCGCGAGACTTCGCCGGAGCGGACTTCAAGGGCACCTGCGATCATTTTCGCGAAGGTGGACTTACCGGCGCCGTTAACGCCGAGCAGACCGATACGGTCATCCACGTCGAGCCTGAGGTTCAGATCACGCAGGATGGCCGGATCATCGCCATAGCCGACCTCGACGTTTTCCAGCCGGATCAGGGGCGGGGCGAGGGGGCGGGCCGGTGAGGGGAGCAGGAATGGCGAGACCGAAGCCTCGATCGTGGTCTCGATCGGTGTCAATTTTGCAAGGCGCTTGACGCGGCTCTGGGCCTGGGCGGCTTTGGCGGCCGAGGCTTTGAAGCGGTCCACGAAAGACTGCAGATGGGCGCGCTCGGCTTCCTGCTTGGCGCGTGTGGCGCTTTGCAGGCGAATCTTCTCGGCGCGCTGACGCTCGAAATCGTCATAGCCGCCTGTATAAAGTTCCAGCTTCCCTTCCGTGACGTGCAGTGTGAAATCGACGGAATTATTTAGCAGTTCGCGGTCATGGCTGATGATGAGCGCGGAATGGGGATAGCGGGCGAGGCGCGCTTCCAGCCACAGGGCGCCTTCGAGATCGAGATAGTTCGTCGGCTCATCGAGCAGTAGCAGGTCAGGCTCTGCAAACAGTGCGGCCGCAAGGGCCACACGCATGCGCCAGCCGCCGGAGAACTCAGCCATCGGGCGATCGAGGTCGGCCGTGGAGAAGCCCAGACCATTAAGAATTTCTGCGGCGCGGGAGGGGGCGCTGTCGGCGTCGATTTCGATCAGGCGCATCCAGATATCGCCCATTCGCTCCGGATCGGCGGTCTCCAGCTCGGCCATGAGGGCAGCGCGTTCGGTATCGGCTGCGAGGATTGTGTCGATCAGGCTGATGGGAGTGGCGGGGTGTTCCTGATCCACGGTTGCCACACGGGCGGCGCGGGGGATGACGATCTCACCGGAATCCGGCTGAAGCTCGCCCTTGATCAGTTTGAAAAGCGTGGACTTCCCGACGCCGTTCCGACCGACCAGAGACACCTTGGACGGGTTGGGCAGGTTGGCGCTTGCACGATTGAAGAACTGTCGTCCCCAGGCGTTGAAGACAAGGTTTTCGATCTGAAGCATGGGTTAGGATGGTCCGGTGGCGGGTAAAACAGGAGAGCCACGTCTATAGCAGTTTTACCGCTCCGGACAGGGACGAGGCGGATCTTTTCCGCCTCGTTGGAGTGTTAGTGGGTGCGAGTGGCGAGCCAGTCGTGGATCTGGCTCTGGGCCGCCTGAACGGCTTCTTTGCGGGCTGAAACGGCATTGACCGCATGGGCCGTGGCGATTTTCGCACCGGTTGTCTTTGTGGAAGACGGGTCTTTTTGAAGTTCGGCCAGAATGTCCGGGTTATTGGAATGGGCGGCAATGGCGGGCAGGAACCCGTCCTGTGACCAGGGCGCAAGATGTGTGCGGATCTCGGCCTCATGCTGACGTACGAGTTTCCAGACAAGATCCAGATTTTCGCTGGCAGAGGCGATGGACGACAGTGCCATGGAAATACGGCCGTTCGGAATGGCGCCGCTATAGGCTAGTTCCACATTGCGACGGATCAGGTCCGGGTCGGAAGCATTGGCGATGGCCTGGAAGAGGCGGAGCTTGAGTTCGGTCGCCTGCGTATCGCGAACTTTCTTGGCCATAATCTCCCAGGTCGCGGCATCGGCATGTTTCATCGCAAGGGCCGAGACCGTACCGACCAGATCGGGACGCAGGGAGGCCGGGTTCTTCAGCCAGATTGCAAAACGGCGTTTGGCTTCGGCCAGTACGGCCGGATCATTGAAGGTGCCGAGTGCCGAGATAACGGATGGGCGCAGCATCGTGTCCAGAACGCTCTCATGCGGTTTCTGGTCCCAGCCCAGACGCTTCAGGACCGGGGCAAGGCGGCTGCGGGCATAGGCCTGGAACGCAGGGCGATCCGGGCTGCCGATTTCATAGAAATCGAGTGTTTCCAGCTTGCTGATGATTTCCTCAAGCGTGGCAATGTCGGTCTCATGAGCGGCGGTCAGGCGGTCTACGAGGTCAAAATATGAGGATAGCGCGCCATGCCCGGCCCGGAATTGCGCGAACTGGTCACCAAGAATGTTGGCACGATCCACGGGAGTAAATTTTGAGATCGATGCGGCGATCGGGGCGAAGGCCACATCGTCATAATGCACGCGGTAATATCCGCTTTCGCCCAGATCGAGCTTGAGGGGCGCATTGCAGCGGGGCAGGGTGAAGGTAGCGGGTTCTGCACCAAGTACCAGCTTCTTGGTCGTAAGACCGGGGCCGCCGGCGACAACCGGAATGTTCCAGGTCAGAGCCTTTGCATTCGGGTCATGGATCGTAAAGCGGCTCTGCGTCAGGGTGTAGGTCGTCTGGCCGTTCTTGCAGACGGCGGCGACATTGACCTGTGGAATACCGGGCTGTTCGGTGAAGCTGCGGGCGACCTTGCCGACATCCTGTCCGGACGTGGTGGAGAGCGCGTTCCACAGATCCTGACTGGTCGCATTGCCGAAAGCATGGGCTTTCATGTAGGCGCGCATACCATCACGGAAATGGTCTTCGCCAAGCCAGCCTTCCATCATACGGATGACCAGTTCGCCCTTACCGTAGCTGATGCCGTCAAATGCGGAATTGGCTTCGCTCACATTGTGGATGACCTGCTGGATCGGATGGGTCGTGGACAGGGCGTCCGTTGCCATCGTGGCTTCGCGGGTCTCGTGCTGACGCGGCCAGATGTCCCACTCCGGGTTCATCTTGTCGGTCGCCTTGATTTCCATCCAGGAGGCAAAGCCTTCGTTCAGCCAGATATTGTCCCACCAGCCCATGGTCACCAGATCACCCGACCACTGATGTGCCATTTCATGTGCGACAACTTCATAGATCAGTTCGCGGGTGCGGGGTGTGCTGTTCTTCGGATCAAACAGCAGGACGTTGTCGATATAAGTCAGCGCCCCCCAGTTCTCCATCGCGCCGGCCTGATAGTTTCCGGGGATGGCGAGCATGTCCATTTTCGGCAGTGGATACTTAATTCCGAAATAGTCGTTGTAATAGGGCAGGATTTTTTCGGCGGCCCCAAGTGCGTAAGTGCCCTGCTGTTCAAGACCGGTAGGGGCAAAAACGCGCAGGGGGGTTCCGTCCGCCTTGCCGTCGACAGATGCCATATCACCTGCCACCAGTGCGAGCAGGTAGCTCGACATGCGTGGGGTGGGGCTGAAGGAGACGCGCTTGGTCTTTTCGTCCTGTTGCGTCGTGCCGATGATCGGCATGTTGCTCACGGCGGCATAGTCGAACGGCAACGTGACGTTGAGCTGATAGGTCGCCTTGAAGGCAGGTTCGTCCCAGCCCGGGAACATCCGGCGTGCGTCGGCGACTTCGAACTGCGTGACGAGCATCCGCTTTGGCTTGCCTGCCGGGTCGGTGTAGTCGTCAACATAGATGCCGTTTGGCGTTTTCAGGATGGGGCCGGAATACTTGATGGCCAGCGTGTGGACGCCGGCCGGAACCGGAGCCGGGAAGTGCAGAGTGACGGTTTCGGCGGCATCATCCTGACGGATCTCGGCCTTCTGTGAGTTGTCCAGAAGGGCACTGGCCAGTTTGAGGCCGGCCTGATTGAGCGTGATATCCGCAGTCGGGCTCTGCACTTCAATCCGGATGATCTCGTCGCCCTGAAGCGTCAGATGATCCATGTCGGTTGTCAGGTCGATGATGTAGTCCGTCGGCACGACGGTTTTGGGAAGCTGACCCGGTGTTGTGGCGAAGGAAAACGTGCCTTCAGCATGGGCCGGGAGTGCGAGGGGCAGGCCTGCAAGCAACGTTGTGAGGACCAGAAGACGGCGCATGAAATGCAGTTCCTTGAAACGGTTGAATGATGGGAAACGGAATGGGCCGTTCGTTTTTTGTTACAGAGACGGTGGCATAGCGTCGTCATGCGGAAAAGTGTCTCTCCCTAAAAACCTTGTCATCTCTTGACAGGTTGGGGCTTTCACGGCTTTTTCTGAGGCAGAAGGCAATGGATTCTGCCTGACCGTTCCTGGTCGAACCGCTTCATCCGGAAGCTGATGATTCCTGTCCCTCGTCCCTTTCGGGCAAGACAGGAGAGCTGCGTCCGTTATGAGTAAACTTCAGAATCAGCCCCGTTTTCCCGGCATATTCAGCCTTGTTCGCCTGAGCGCGGTGCTTGTTGCGCTGTCGGTCTGTATCGGCAGTGCCTGTGCCCTGTTCCTATGGCTTTTGGAACGCGCCACGTCGCTGCGGATCGAGCATCCGGCTATGTTGTTCGGCCTTCCGTTGGCGGGCGTGGTGGTCGGGCTGTGTTACTTTTGGTTAGGCCGGGATGTTGAGGCCGGGGCGAACCTGATCGTGGATGAAATCCATGAGCCGGGTGCGGGCGTTCAACTGCGGATGGCGCCGTTCGTGCTGATCGCCACGGTGGTGAGTCATCTGTTTGGCGCGTCTGTGGGACGGGAAGGGACGGCGATACAGGTCGGCGGAAGTCTGGCGAGCGCCACGGCCAGATTATTCAGACTGCGGCCTCCGGAAACCTGTGCTTTGTTGATATGCGGCATTGCGGCGGGGTTTGGAGCCGTTTTCGGGACACCCATCGCGGGAGCCGTGTTCGCTCTTGAAGTCCTGGCACTCGGGCGGCTGGACTACCGTTTTCTTCTCCCTACAGCGATATCATCGATTATTGCGGACTGGGCCTGTCGCGCCTGGGGCATCCATCATGCCTCCTATCCGCTGGTGTTTCAGGGGACGCTGAATTCTGATGGCTCCGTCTCGCATGTGGACATTATGCTTGTCGTTCGGGTTGCCATTGCCGCAGTGGCGTTCGGACTACTGAGCCGGGTATTTGCCGAGAGTGTGCATCGTCTGGCTGCTTTTATGAAAAAGCTCTGCAAGACGCCGTGGCTGCGTCCGGCGATTGGCGGTATTCTGACCATTCTTCTGGTGATGATTGTGGGAAACCGGGATTATCTGGGGTTGGGCGTGCTGCCTGCGGAGACAGGTGGGGCATCGATCGTTAGTTTTTTCGGGTCGACGATCTATCCATGGTCCTGGTTCTGGAAGCTGGTTTTTACTGTCACGGTTCTGGCGACCGGGTTCAAGGGTGGTGAAGTTACGCCGCTGTTCTTTATCGGGGCCGCGTCGGGAAACATTCTCGCGTTTCTACTGCATGTTCCGGTGGATCTGCTGGCGGCTGTCGGGTTCGTATCGGTCTTTGCGGGGGCAGCGAACACGCCTCTGGCCTGTACGCTAATGGGGGTAGAACTCTTCGGGGCTGGGGATATTGTCTATTTCGCGACTGGATGTTTCGTGGCCTATGCCTGTTCGGGGCATACCGGGATCTATCTGTCTCAGCGGGTCGGAATAGCCAAGAGCGCGCCTTGGAACCGGCTCTGCGGTATGACATTGCGCGAGGCGCGGATGCCACAGCCTCCTGCTCGGGACTGATGAACCTTACCGTGTCCGGATGGGTTCGTTGAGCGCCATGACCAGCGCCGCAATCCACCCGATAATGGTCCAGCCCAGAAGCACGGTTATTATCGCGATCCAGTGCTGGCGGATCGTATTGCGGCGGTAGGCGATCAGGACCGGAACAAGATAGAGCGCCAGTCCCGGAACGCCGAGAACCACGAACAGGCCCTTGGATTTTGCGGGAACAGCCGAAGCGGAGAGGGTCTGGTCTCTTTCGGGTGCTTGGGCTGCGGCGGATGAGGGTGGGTTCGGGGTCTCGTGTGGCGTGGCCGTGGGGGGGGCAGACTGGAGCATCGAAGCAGGCTCATGACTGTCCGTCACGGAGGCTATCTGTTCTGGCGTGACGTATCCAGCGCGGACGAGGAATAGGGACAGGGCCTGCGGGAAGGGGAGCAGTTCCTTTTCCTTGACGGAACAGGCATGGCCGTTCTGCTTTTTAGAGGTCGGTTTGAGATCGCATGCCGACAGGCCGAAGCCGGATTCTTTCGTGGACTGTGCATGGGCTAGCATGTCGCGCCAGCCTTTCTCGAACCGGTCCATATTGGCCATGGTTGCGACTTCATAGGCGAGGAAACCATTGGGCTCGAAACGTCCGGACTTGATCCAGTTGCGCCGTCTGTCCGCCAGATCCTTCGCAAGATAGTCTCGATAGGCCGGATCGCGCGTGACGTTTTTAAGGACGCCATCGTGGTAGCGTGCGATGACGACAGGGGCTTCGGACCCGGCATGCGATGCGAAGGCATAGAGGAAGGACTGATCGGAGGTCAGGATTTCCTGTTGCCCGTTTCCGGCAACATCCACGACGTCGGGTTCTCCGTCGCCATCCATTGCTCCAAGTTCGAGATGCTGCCAACTTCTGCCGGAGCTTCCATCAGGGCTCAGATCGAATATGGATGTGAGCGAGCAGCAATGGGCACCGCCGGTATAGGCGGAGACCATGACCTGCGGGAAAGGTGATGACGCGTCCAGATGCCGTAGAGACATCTTCAGCTGCGCCATGCCGTCATCCTCGGTGCCGTAAGGCGTCAGGGGGAATGAGGCGGGGTGGGAGTGTGTGTTGCCGGGCTGACTGAGTGTCAGGAAGGCCATGCTGCACGGAGAGGCCGGGCTGGTATCGGCATCGGCCCAGACGACGGGCACGTTGCAGCGCGAGGTCCGACGGACGTCCAGGGTGGCAACGACACCCTGTGCGGACAGGGCGGCGTGGGTGTTGCTTCCCATTTCTGCCTGAGCAATCGGTACGAGAGGATGGAGTGTAGCAGACCGGGCTGGAACGCTCGTGGCAAGGAGTGCCGGAAGTATGACACCGATCAGGGTTTTCATCTTGAGGATGGTCTGTCTCCGCTTTTCTGTCATGCGGGCTCTGCTGCTCTGCCGTATCAGGCATATCCCGACTTTCCCCTGTAACGCCAATGGAGAATGCGGAGTTTTAACCGTCTGCAAGGAGCAGCGCGCCGAAACAGGTGATGCCTGTTGAAGGAAAGAAATTGGAAAATCAGTTGGTTGTGTGGGGTTCCCTGATCCACTAACACCGGAATAGTCCCGGATGATATTGCGGAACCGGGTGGCGAGGTATTATTGAATTTTCTGTCGTATCTTCCGATTTGTGCTCTTTTTGTCGTGCTTCCGGCACAGGCTGCGTCCTGTCCGGATATGTTTGCTGATGGCGTTGCCCCCCAGGAGCTGAATGAAACGCTCCGGAGCGGGACAGTTCAGTTGTGTAATACGGATTATGCGGTGCTTGCTTCAGCAGGCACGAAAGGGCCGCTGTGGTCGGCCGAGGATTTGACGGAAGAAAATCTGGAAATCGCGGATCGCACACTGCGACAGGGAGACTTTTATCCTGATCAGCGTCTCCCTGTGAGGATGCGGTCGGCTCTCGAGGATTACAGGGCTTCGGGTTACGACCGTGGGCACATGACACCCAGCGGGGACGAACCCGGTGTTCAGGCACAGCAGCAGTCCTTCCTGCTGTCGAATATCGTTCCGCAGACTGCGGAACTGAACCGGGGGCCTTGGGAAGGGGTAGAGAGCGCTGTCCGGGGATGGGCTCGGCAGGAAGGGGAAATCTTTGTCGTGACCGGGCCTGGTTATGATCCGGATCAGACCCGGACGATCGGGGCGGGGCGTATTCCGGTGCCTGCCGTGACCTGGAAAGCGATCTATGATCCGGCGGCTAACGGGATGGGGGCTTATGTGTGTCTGAACACACGCCGTCCGACCTGCAGGATTACGAGTGTGGCGCTTCTGACCGAGCTCGTGGGGGTTGATCCGTTTCCCGCGCTTCCAGCGTCCCTGAAAGAGCACGTTAGTGCCATGCCGCCGATCCGGGAAACGCCGGAAGCCCTTTCGCGACGGTCGCGTTCGCGGGAACTGCTGAAGGAATGGGGATCGAAAGCGGCCCAGAAGGCTCTCAAGGCACTTCTGAAAGCGCTCGTGCAGTAGATGATGTATACGGGGGTGCAGACAGGGTTCGGTATGTTTGTATACTTTTGGTTCTGAAGTCACTGGTGTGAATGTTTTATGAAAAATAAAAACATCATAATTAAAAATATCTGAAATGGACTAAATTGGGGTTCTGAATAACGGAATCAGAACTTCATGCTTCATTTTGACCCATCCTCGGCGACGTCGCTTTTCGCGCTGTGCCTCTGCTTTGTTTTGGTCTGCGTCTTTGAATTTGCCAATGGTTTTCATGACACGGCCAATGCTGTCGCAACTGTCATCTATACCAATTCACTCAAGCCGACCGTTGCTGTCGTCTGGTCGGGACTAATGAACCTTCTGGGTGTGATTTTGGGCGGTATTTCCGTCGCCTACGCGCTGGTGGAGCTTCTGCCGCCCGATGTTCTCTCGCCGCCAAGCGGAAACCCGGCCGTTCCGATGCTGGTCGCGCTGTTCGGAACTGCCCTGGCATGGAACCTGATGACCTGGTGGTTCGGGATTCCGAACTCATCATCGCACTGTGTCATCGGATCGTTGGTCGGCATTGCGATCGGTGATTCCTTTGTCCATGCCCGTGAACTCGGCCACAGTGTGGACTGGAGCCAGATCTGGAAGGTGCTGCGCGCGCTCGCCGTTTCACCGTTACTGGGGTTTGTCGGCGCGCTTTTGCTTTATTTCCTCATCAAATCGCTCGTGAAGATGCCGGAAATGTACAGGGCACCCACGCCCGAGCAGACGCCGAACCCGATTGTGCGGGCGGTGCTGGTCTTGACTTGCACGCTGGTCAGCTTCTCGCATGGCAGTAATGACGGTCAGAAGAGCATCGGTCTGATCATGCTGACCATCATCGGCATCATGCCCGCCGCTTTTGCTCTCAATCCGGCTTCTCCGGTCAGCATTGAGCAGATACGTGCGGACGCCCATCAGGCCCTTCCGCTGGTCACGCAGTATGATCGTTATTCCTTCAAGGGGGATGCTGTTGCTTCGATCAGCCGTCTTTCGCAGACGGAAGGCCCTGCAGAGGCTCCATCCGAACTACGTGGTGACGTCTATCAGGTTCTGTCCGGTCTGCGCTCGGTTGCGGCCAACCCGGCAGCTTCTGACGCGGACAGGAAGCTTGCATCCCATCTCGCATCCGAGTTGCGTCCGACTGTGGAATATGCGCCGGGCTGGGTGCGTTTGCTGAGCGCTCTGTGTCTTGGGATCGGGACTATGGTTGGCTACAAGCGGATTGTCCGGACGCTGGGCGAGGGCATCGGCACGACCCATCTGACGCCGGCGCAAGGCGCTGCGTCCGAGGTTGTTGGCGCGGGGTTGATCATGACGGCCGGCTATACCGGTTTGCCAGTTTCTACGACGCATATCATCACGTCGGGCGTTGCTGGAACGATGGTGGCGGCTGGCTCCGGCATCAACAAGAAGATGCTGACGAAGATCGTGATGGCGTGGTTGTTGACACTGCCGGTGACGGTCTGTGTTGCGGCGGCAATCTTCTACGTTCTGGCCTGATAGGCGGAACTCTTTGACTGGAGCCTGATTGCTCCAGTCCTGACCGGGAAAGGGACGCGATATTGCTATCGTGTCCCTCTTTTTGTTTCAGACCCCGGCGATCTGCAGAGCCAGCTGTGCCATACGGACTGCGCCGTCGCGGCTGCCTGCACCGCAGATGAAGCGGGCAGGATGGGCAAACACGGCATCGGAAACGCCGGAGACTGCGGCCAATTTTTCTCGCTCCAGTCCGCCCCAGGCTTCGGGAAGGGAGACGCGCTGCCCGAAATCCCCGCGCACGGGCGGAACAGCCTTGACGTTCCACTGCTCCGGACCAGCGGGAGAGACGACGTAAACGACGGGCAGGTCATGCTCAAAAATAACCTTTTCGGTCGGCATGCCGGTTCCCATGACGAGGATGCGCTTGTCTTCGGCATTTTCATAAGCCGCCAGAACGCGGTCGGTTGCCTTGAAGCTGGCGCGGACGCGGTCCACGACATTCGTCAGATGTGATGCAACGGCGGTGGCGGCGGTGGCGAAGCCGAGGGATTCTCGGGCGCGGGCTTCCTGGCGTCCGTAGAGTTCGGCCGTATCCCAGGGCGGGCTACAGGCGGAGACGATATCCGCCAGAGAGAGCTTGCCCATCTTGACCACGCCATTGTCATCCTGATCGATTGGCAGGATCAGAGACTTATCGAGGCTCTGCCAGATCAGATCCACTGTTGCGTCATCAACCGGGGTCTTGAGGATGTTGCGGATGGCGGCACGACCGTAATCCTTCCATAGCAGACCGGCGGCGCTATAAGGCGTGCCGTCCTCGCGCAGGGGCTTGTCCTTCATGTGATGGTCGTAGCGGCCATGCGGGGGGTCATAGAGGCCGCCGACGTCGAAGACGATATCGGCCGACTTGATGACATCCGGATTGCGGGTGCGGATGAAGGTCAGGCGGTCGGTAGATTTTTCTTCGAGAACGCGCGCGCGCAGATCACCCTGCGGGGCGAGGGCGTAATGCAGGATGACATAGCCCATGGTCTCGTCGACGTGGAAATTGCCCGAATGGGTCAGCGCCGTGACGGGCGCTGCGCTATTTTCGAGACCAATGGGAGTATGTTCGGACATCTTGAAAACCTGCGGCAGGGAGAAGGGAATGAAGTGGCCCCTTCATGCCGCAGGGCAGCCTGGCAGACAACCTTGTCGCCGGGGTTAGTTGCTCAGGCCCCGTTTCAGGAAGCCTTGTACAGGGCGCACAGCTTGTTGCCGTCCGGATCGCGCAGATAGGCAAGATAAAGGTCGCCTATCGGGGTGTGACGGATACCTGGCGGGTTTTCGATTGCCTCGCCACCGTTCTCTACGCCGGCTTTATGCCAGGCATCGACCTGCTCGGGGCTGCTCATGGCAAAACCGATCGTCCCACCATTGGCAGGCGTTGCGGACTTGCCGTTCAGGGGCTTCGTGATGAACAGACAGCCAGCAGAATGGGCATAGGTCAGGATGCCCTTGGCATTGGGTTCGGCCGGCTCACAGCCGAGAACGCCCATTGTTGCATCATAGAATGTCTTGGAAAGGGCAATGTCGTTGCTGCCGAGCATGATATGGCTGAACATGAAACTCATTTCTCTATAATACAGGGGAAGGAGGGGCGTGCCGTTCCGAAAAATCAGTCGATATTGATATTGCGGATACCACCCGGAATGCGGGTTTTTGCATCACGCGCGACGAAGGACTGCCGGTTGGTATTATAATCTGGATTTTCCGCCATCGCCTGAAGGGTCTGGTCATCGCGTACATCCAGCGGTCTGTCATGACCGTCATTGTCCTTGCGTGCTGTGGTTGCACAGATGCCGGCAGCCGTGGCGAAGGTATGCGGATTACCACTGGCGCCGCTCAGCATCTGCTCGCGAATACATTTGCTGTCAGTATGACCGGTAACCCAGGGCGCTGCGGTGCATGAGGCAAGCAGAAGCAGGCTGGAGAGAAGGACGTAACGCATGACAAAAACCTACTCGTGACGGAGAATGGAGTAAAGCGCGGGATCAGGTTGATCCTGACAGTCCATTGGATCGTGACTTCGCGGAAGGTCAATGACTTTGATGGGTTTTCAGGGGAAGGACTTTTGGCAGCGATCTGGTATCCTTCGTTTCATTTAAATGAGTGAGAGCGACCATGACGTCATCCGGGTATCCGCTTTTGAACGATCCTGACATTCTTCGCGACATTACCTCTCTGTCCGACCGTTACGAACGGGCCCTGGGCGAGAATGAGCTGCAGGAACTGGACAAGCTGTTTTACGACGGGCCGGAAACGGTGCGTTACGGCGTAGGGGAAAATCTCTATGGCTTCGACGAGATCAAGGCGTTCCGTCGCAACAGAACAGGTGGTTCGCCGCCGCGGGAAGTCCTGCGCCGCGTTATTACCGTTATTGGCAGGGATGTGGCGACGGTGGATCTGGAGTTTCGGCGGATCGGATCGGAGCGTATCGGGCGTCAGAGCCAGACATGGTTCCGAACGCCCGAAGGATGGAAGATTATCGCTGCGCATGTCTCACTAATGGGCACGGGATCCTGAACTCCGGGCCTCAGCTTCCGCTGGAGACATATCCTGCGACTGCCCGGTTCCAGGCGAGAACCATGACGCCCAGGAAGGCGAACCCCGCCGCAGGTGAAAGCGCGCCGATCCATGTCGGCACGTCAAGCGGGTCCGGGTGGTTGAGGCTGAACAGTGTCGGGTAATAGCAGACGGCGGCGAGCGGAAGGACAAAGGTGATGAAACGCCGGAGCCAGCGTCCGAACATGGTCAGCGGGTACTGGCCGGCCTCCACGCCGCCATAGGTCAGAACGTTCACGACCTCCAGTCCTTCAACGGTAATGAAGCACAGAGCGGCCTGTCCGATCAGGACGCCGAGGAACATGGCCGCCCCGCCTGCGATGGCCCAGGGCAGGACCAGAGTGGCGGTCCACTGGACATGTGGGGCGAGCCACAGGCCCGCCGCGAGTACGAACAGCCCCTGAAGGAAGCGTCCGATCGGGCGCAGGCGCAGTTCGTGCCCTAGAAGCAGCAGCAGCGTCGAGCGCGGGCGCAGGAGGAGGCGGTCGAAGCTTCCGGTCCGGACATATTCACCACCAAAGACCTCGAAGCCGCGCCCCAGGGTTTCGGCGATGGCAAAAGCCACGTTCACCAGACCGTACAGGACGGCGACGGTTCCGATATCCCATCCTGCGATGCTGCCGAAGCGATGGAACAGGCTCCAGATGCCGAAGAAGCTGAGGAGTGTTGTGACGAAATTGCCGATGGCTTGAATGATAAAGGTGCCGGGGTAGCGGAGCTGCGCCACGATCGAAGCCCCGGCCATGCGTCGATACAGGCCTGGGTCACTGAGTGTGCGGGAGGGGGATTGCATCATGTCAGGCACCCTGCACCTCCAGCCGGTTCACGGTCTGACGCATCCACAGACGTCCAAGAAATGTCAGGGCCGTCAGCCAGAAAATCTGAAGGCCCAGACCCGTTGTAACACCACCGGGAATGGGTGTTCCGAGATAGATGCGGATTGGGATGTCGGTAATGCCGGCGAATGGCTGTGCCAGCAGGAAAGGCCGGATCCAGTCGGGATAGAGCGGCAGCGGAAGTAGCATCCCGGATAACAGGACGGCGAGCGGCGTTCCAACGGCATAGCTCCCCAGAGGCGAAAGGGTACGGGCCGTGAGGATATTCCACCACATGACGATGGTTGCGGAGAGTAGAGCACCGAGTGTGATGGAAAGAAGGGCCAGAGCCGCGGAGATCAGGCTTGCGGGGCCGGCCAGGCTCCACGCGCCGAGCCCGACAAGCATCGCGAGAGGACCGGCGACGCAGGCTAGCAGGACAGCGCGGGGGACGGCATTGCCCAGCAGTCTTGCTAGGCTGGCAGAGAGCCACCAGTTCCACATATCGACTGGGCGCATGAGATCATAGACGATGGCTCCTGTCCGGGCGGCGTCGCCGATGGCGGGCAGGCAGCCGAGCGGTAGAAGTGTGAAGAGTGACTGCTGGATCCAGGTGTAGGTCATGGCCTGCCGCAGCGAGAGCGGAGCCTGCACGTCCGGAGCGGCATGGTACACTGACGCATAGGCCATCAGGGTAACGGCGCCGAACCACATCTGTGCGACTAGTCCGGCGACGACCGCGATGCGGTATCGTAGCCCGATCTTCCATTGCAGACCGAAGGCCGTGAGATACGGGCGCAGGCTCATGCGGCGTGATCCGCATAGAAACGTGTGATGATTTCGTCGATCGAGGGGCGGCTGATCCGTAGGTCGTCGAGGCCGGGGAGATGGCCGATATGGGCGACGAGGGCCGGTGCGGGGATCTGGCGCGGATCGAAAGTAATGGTGAGGCTGTGGAGCTCACGCGCGGTTTCGTGGGCGCCGGCGGGAAGCGTCAGTGCAGGCGGCGTGTCATGAAAATCGAGTTCCAAAATACGCTCGGAGAGGGTCGTGGTGCGAAGATCTTCGAACGGGCTGTCTGCGAGGATGCGGCCGTGACCGATGACGATTACTCGTTCAGCGAGCGCTTCGATGTCGTGCATGTCATGGGTCGTCAGCAGGACGGTGGTGCCCCGGTCCCGGCAAAGTTCATGCACGAAGGCCCGGACGGCGAGCTTTGAGGGGGCGTCCAGACCAATCGTGGGTTCATCGAGAATGAGGATGTCCGGATCATGGATGAGAGAGGCCGCGATTTCGGCACGCATTCTCTGCCCAAGGGAAAGCTGGCGGACGGATTGGTCCATGATTTCGCCCAGGTCGAGCGCGTCGGCCAGACGGGCGCGGTTGCGGGCAAAACGCTCCGGTTCCACGCCGTAAATGTCGCGCAGCAAGGCGAGGCCTTCGGAGACTGAAAGATCCCACCAGAGCTGGGTCCGCTGCCCGAATACGACGCCGATCCGAGCTACATGGGCGATGCGGTTCGTCCAGGGTACCAGCCCGTTGACCTGCACCTCTCCCGACGTAGGGCGTAGGATGCCGGAGAGGATCTTGATCGCCGTCGATTTTCCCGCGCCGTTCGGACCGATGAAGCCTGCGATCTGGCCTTTCGGAACTGAAAAGGAAATTCCGTCCAGCGCGACGATATCGCGGGTTTTTCCCCGCCAGCTGCCTCCTTCACGGATCCGGTAGGTTTTGCGGAGGCTGCTGACCGTAATGGCGTCGGAACGGGAGGGGGGCGTCTGCATCAGGGCTCCGTCATGAGCGGTAAACATCTGTTTTGTAGAGAGTGGACAGCGGTCAATATTGAAAGCAAGCCGTTTCTTAAGGGGAGCGAGGTGTCAGGCTGTTGGCTCAGTGCCCTTTGCGAAAGCGCGTCGAGAGGATGATGGCGGAGACAGTCCGCTCTACGCCTTCCATCTGTCCGATATCGTCGATGGCGCGGTTGATGTTTTCGGTCGTGGCGGCCCCCAGCAGGGCAATCAGGTCCGAGGCACCGCTGACCGCATGCAGTTCCCGCAGTTCGGGCAATGTTTTCAGATCCCGCTCCACTTTTTGCCGGTGGCGGGGGGTGAGCACGATCGAGACATGGGCGCGCACCAGATCCTCGTCCGGATTTTCGAGAAGCGTGTAGCCCCGGATCCGTCCCTGCCGCTCCAGACGTTCTATGCGCCCCTGCAGAGTCGTGCGGGAAATCCCTAGCCTGCGGGCCAGCGCGGCTGTGGGGGTGCGTGCATTGCGACGCAGGATATCGAGAAGAGCTTGATCGATCGGATCCGTCATTCTGACTGTTATAGACGGCAAACTGCCGTTTGGAATGTCTTTTTGCCGTCACGCTGCCGCTTGAGATCCGTCGGCTCAGACCCAGATCCTGTCTGTAACACTTCCGGAACAGGATATGATCATGAAGCAGGTTACGGTTGCAGGTGCGGGCAAGATCGGTTCAGCCATTGCGGAGCTTCTTCATTACGGCGGCTATCGTGTGACGCTGCTTGACTGTCACGCGGAGTATCTCAACAGCCTCAAACTGCCTGAAGGGATTGCCCGCAAAACAGCCGATATCGCGCTGGGGCTTGATCCGGAGCTGCTCAAAGGACAGTTCGCCGTTCTCTCCGCGCTTCCCTTTCATTTGACGCGGACTGTCGCGCGGGCTGCCGCCACGGCGGGCGTGCATTATCTGGACTTGACCGAGGATGTGGCGTCTACCCGTGATGTCAAGGCGTTGGCCGAGGGCGCTGCACATGCGTTCATTCCGCAATGCGGTCTGGCGCCGGGCTTTGTTTCGATTGCCGCGCATGATCTGGCCGGGCATTTCGACGAGATCGATACGATCCGGTTACGTGTCGGAGCACTGCCGCGTTTTCCGTCCAATGCGCTGGGATATAACCTGACCTGGAGCACGGAAGGCCTCATCAACGAATATATCGAACCCTGTGAGGCTATCGTAGATGGGAAGCGTATTCTCGTTCCCGCGCTTGAGGGCATGGAAAGTCTGGGCATCGATGGCGTTCTTTATGAGGCTTTCAACACGTCGGGCGGTCTTGGATCGTTGTGTGAAACCTATGACGGCCGGGTCCGGGAACTTAATTATCGCACCATGCGATATCCGGGCCATCGCGATATCATGAAGGTTCTCCTGTCCGATTTGCGGCTGTCGGAACGGCGGCAGATCCTTCAGGATATCCTGACCCGTGCCATTCCCGGAACGGCTCAGGACCTGGTGGTGCTGTCGGTTATTGTGACGGGACTACGTAACGGTCGGCTGCAACAGGAAACACTGGCCCGGACCATTCACGCGCAGGAGTTCATGGGCGGCTACCGGACTGCGATTCAGCTCACGACGGCGGGATCCATCTGCGCGGTTCTGGACCTGCTCGCGGAGGGGAAGATTCCGTCGGCAGGCTTTGTCCGTCAGGAAGATATTCCGCTGTCCGCCTATCTGTCGAACCGCTACGGGCGGGTCTATCAGTCGCAGGGCTGAATTGCCTCATGTGCAGTTCAGTATTCGGACCAGCAGGATGCTGGCACCCAGAAGACCGGCCAGGGACATCGCGACTGTCAGGACCAGCGGTCGTCCCGCCCGGAAGACGGAGCGGATATCGATCCCCAGACCCAGTGCGGCCATGGCCAAAATGGTCAGCAATGTGGCGGTCTGGTTGAGGGGAGCGATGCAGGCTTCGGGAATGACGCCAAGGGACCGGACGATGATCATCGCCATGAAGCCTGCGATATACCATGGGACGAGACGGAACAGTTTTTGAGCTTTGCCCGTTCTGGAAGGTTTCAGCGGCTGCATCCGGTCGTTTTTGCGATGAACCGTCAGTGACAGGACGGCGCAGACCGGACCTAGCATGAGAACGCGCATCAGCTTGACGAGCGTTCCGACATGCAGGGCGGTAGGCCCGAACGGCGCGGCTGCTGCCATGACCTGCGGAACCGCATAGACCGTCAACCCCGCGACGGCACCATTGGCGATCCCGGACATGTTCAGGAAGGGAAGCAGGACAGGCAGTCCCAGAACGACCGCCAGACCACCTGCTGTCGTGAAGGCGATTGTCGCGCCGACATCCTCATCTGAGGCCTGAATGGCAGGGGCTGCGGCCATGATTGCGGAATTGCCGCAGATGGAATCGCCACAGGCCACGAGCAGGGTCTGATTTCGAGATAGACCATTCATCCGTCCGGCCCAGTATGTGAAGATCATGCTGAAGATCACCATCCCCAGAACGGTGAGCAGGATTTCAGGTCCGGTAGACCAGACGGCCTGAAGGCTGAAAGTTGCGCCCAGAAGGACGATCGCAATGTTGAGGAGTGTTTTCGAGCAGAATCTGATCCCGCAAGTGAAGGTGTCTGCGGGTTTGTGGACGGACCGCAGGATGACGCCCAGGATGAGCGCGATATTCAGGGTCTCCAGAAAGGCTTTACCAGCCAGGATCCGTTCCATGTGCTCGAGACCAAAAGCCGCAAGTTCAATACCGATGCACAGGGCCGTTCCCGGAAAGCGGGACACGTGGCCTCCCGCAGGCGCTAGGGTCTTCACAATATGCTCTCCTTGATCGTGAAGATTTACGGAGAGAACAATCGATCAATCCAACGCATAAATTTCATGATTCCAATCAGAAAAATCGATTGATTGTGCTATCCATCGTGCATGACCCTAGATCAGCTCCGTCTCTTCATCGCTGTTGCCGAACGCGAACACGTCACTGTTGCGAGCCGGGCGATGAACGTTACCCAGTCTGCGGTCTCGGCAGCTATTGCAGCTCTGGAAGAGCGTTATGGGGTCAGGCTTTTTGATCGGGTGGGACGGGGCATCCGTCTGAGCGAGGCGGGACATCTGTTTCTGCCGGAGGCCCGTGCGGTCGTCGCGCAGGCGGTTGCGGCAGAAAACGTTCTGGATGAAATCAGCGGGTTGAAGCGCGGAACGCTTCGTGCTGTGGCCAGCCAGACCATCGCTGCTTACTGGATCCCTTCCATTCTGGTCGCGTTCCGCAAAAAATATCCGCAGATCACGGTCGAACTGGCCGTCAGCAATACCGAAGAAGCCGCCAAGAAAGTCCGGGAAGGCGAGGTTGAACTGGGGATCGTGGAAGCAATTATCGATGATCCAGCGCTCGCGCAGTGGCCGCTTGGAAAAGACCACCTGACCATTGTGCAGGCGGGCGCCAGGGTACCTGAACATGCTGACGGGAAATGGCTGCGCAAACAGGTCTGGGTGATGCGGGAGCCGGGATCGGGGACGCGGGCCACGCTGGAGCACTATCTCCGGTGTCTTGGGGTCGCGGCGGATGAGCTGAATGTCAGTCTGGTCCTGCCATCGAACGAGAGTGTACGCACCGCTGTCGAGGCAGGGGCGGGGGTTGCTGCGCTGTCATCGCTGGTGGTTGCTCCGGCGCTGCTTGCGGGAACGCTTCATGCGGCGTCAGAGGTGCCGGAGAGTCGTTTTTTCTATGGGTTGAGGCATAAGGAACGTTACAGAAGCCCCGCCGCCGATGCGTTTGTGGAGATGATCGATCTCGCGAAAAGGGGGTACGGGCCGCAGCCGAAAAGCCGGTGCCAGACATGAAAAAAGCCGCCCTTGCGGGCGGCTTCCTGCACATCGGAATGTACATCAAGGCAATTAGATTGCCTTGATGCTCACTGCCGACGTTTTGCCGTTGCGGCCTGCTTCGAGCTCGTAAGAGACATGCTGACCTTCGTTGAGGGTGTGCATTCCGGCGCGCTCGAGTTCAGAGATGTGAACGAACGCATCCTGACCACCGTTGTCAGGCTGGATGAAACCAAAGCCCTTGGTGGAGTTAAACCATTTTACGGTGCCTGTTGCCATAACGAGGCTCCTTTTTAACAATAGCAGTCGTGCACAAGATACGCACGAAATCATAACTCTTAAGGGGAACAAATGACGCAACATGCGCCGAAAACCCACTTAGGAGCACCTGCCGATATTAGGTAGACGTTAACTCGAGCGTGGATGCAAGAAAAAATTCTTCGACAGAGCATTATAATTGTAACCAGAATTCAATCTTTTTATTAAAAGAGCTATAAATTTTTCCAGAATTCAGAGCGGTAAGACAGTATGTTTGCAAGAAAGTTATGCCTTAACTTTTACGGGAAAGGAGAATTATCGTTTCGATATTGTAGGTAATTCTTTCTTTAAGAGATTTTTGGGCTTTAAAATCCCGCTTGAAGATTACCGATCGTGTGAAGCTAACGAGCGTTTTGTGGGCTGTCCTGGGATCCGCTCTGCGGGCATAATCGTCACGATGTTGTAGGCCACTGCGCCAGTGGAGAGTGCGACGCCGAAGCAGTTCCAGAAACCGGACCAAATGACGGCCATGAGTGGCGGCAGGCTGCGGGTATAGATGACGGTTGCAACAGTATTTTCTGTATCGTGGGAGCTGTTAACCAACTTAAAAGCCAGCACGATGAAGAAAAGCGCGACATACAGGGGCTTGTTTCCTCCACTCATGTCGGGGCGCGGGATCTGATTGTCTAGTCCCGTGGTTTGATGATTTGGTATTTTCACGAGAGTGGAAGGAAGCATTATGGGGCAGAGACGTCATGGGAGCGCCACGACCACACACGCCGTGCGAGCAGCAATACAGCGATCGCAGGCTTCGCTCGCGACGCTGAGCGAGGAGTTCGGGATCAACCCGAAAACAGTTGCAAAATGGCGAAAGCGTCAAACGGTTGAGGATCAGAAGACAGGTCCTAAAGAGCCGCGCTCAACGGTTCTCTCTGAGACGGACGAAGCGATGATCGTAACTTTTCGCCGGCATACGTTGCTGCCGCTGGATGACTGTCTTTATGCCCTGCAGGCCGGTATCCCCCATCTGACACGCTCCGCCCTGCATCGCTGCTTTCAGCGTCATGAGATCTCACGGCCGGCCGAAGGCCTGGTTGCCGCTCGAGCGGTCCACTCTGGCCATTATCGGGTATGAACTCATGACCGTTGTTCGTTCAGATAGGGATTCTGCGAAACTCAAACGGCTCAACCGCCATTCGGGATCTGAAATCATAAGCAGCAACTGAATGCGGGGAGTACCGTTCTATGTAATCTGACATTTTTCGAAAGACAGTCCGCATGCGTAAATCAATTTTGGTTCTGCTGGCTTTTTCGGTCTCCTGCGTGACCCTGACAGCGTGTGAGCATCACCGGACATTCGGAGAAAAGGTCCGTGATACAGTAGATCCGCCGAAAGGACCGGTCGAACGTGCAGGTCGTTCCGTCGATCGCGCACTGGGCAACTGAGGACTGCCGAGCATCGGTTTCCGTGTGTTTGGAGAAAATGATCAATGAACGGGCGTATGGTTTGCAAAGCGACCTGCGCCCGTTCATCGTTATTCGGTCAGGTTACGTTTTCATGAAGTTTCGGGATTGCGGGATGAATTCGGGGCAGGAGACGATTATTCATCCGGGGCTATTTCTCTAGTCTGTCGCATTACGCGGCTTCAGGTCCCAGGCAACGGTTGATATGTCCACTCGCAGAACCTTCCTTAAATATGCCCTGTTCGGTGGTGCCGCAGTCGCAACTGAAGGGCTTCCGGCCGCCATTCGTCGCGCTTATGCCATCGCGCCCGAGCCGGGTACGACATATTTGAATGCCGAGCATGTCGTTATCCTCATGCAGGAAAACCGCTCTTTTGATCATATGTTCGGAACGCTGGCTGGTGTTCGCGGCTTCAACGACAGGCGTGCAATCCGTCAGAAGAACGGCAGTTCCGTTTTTGTGCAGTCCGGCAAGAGCGGGGAAACTTATGCACCGTGGCGTCTGAACATTCACGACACGAAGGTCACGTGGATGGGCTCGATCCCGCATTCTCGGGACAGTCAGGTCGATGCCTGGAACGGGGGGCATCATGACCGGTGGATTGATGTCAAGCGACCTCACAAGAAGGAATACAGGCAGTATCCGCTGACGATGGGATATTACACCCGCGAGGATCTGCCGTTCTATTACGCTTTGGCCGATGCATTTACGGTCTGTGACCAGAACTATTGTGGCGTCATGTCCAGCACGACGCCCAACCGCCTCGTCTTCTGGACCGGAACCGTGCGGGACCAGCAGAATACCGCGTCAGCCGTTTATATGCGGAACCCGGAAATCCTCGAAGGTGGTATGACTTGGACGACCTTTCCGGAGCGGCTGGAGAAGGTCGGGGTGTCATGGAAATTCTACCAGAATGAACTGAGCCAGACGGGCGGCATGTCTCCGGCGGAGCGTTCCTGGCTGTCCAATTTCGGCTGTAACGTGTTGGAGTGTTTCGATAGCTTCAATGTCAGTTCCAATCCGGGCTTCGGGGAATGGATTGAAGAGCGGATCCGGGAATGTTCAGAGCATATCAATCGGCTTGAAAACCTTGAGATGCTGGTATCCGGAGAGCGGAGTGAGCAGCTTGTTGAGGCGAAGGCTTTGATGGAGGTTCTGAAAAAGCGTCAGAAATCTGCGAAGGGATTTGAAAAGCTGACGCCCGAGGAGCGTGCGCTTTTCACGAAGGCTTTCGTGGTCAACAATGCTGATCCCGATTACCGCAGCCTTGAGGAACTTGCCTTCGTGGGTGATCCGGATGCGAAGGGGATGAAGGCGCCGAAGGGAGATGTGCTGTACCAGTTCCGCAAGGATGTCCGGACAGGCCAGCTTCCGGCGGTTTCCTGGATGGCGGCACCGGAGCATTTCTCGGACCACCCGATATCGGCCTGGTACGGAGCCTGGTATGTGTCGGAAGTCATGAACATCCTGACCGAAAATCCCGAGGTCTGGAAGAAGACCATTTTTATTCTGACCTATGATGAAAATGATGGGTATTTCGATCACGGTTGTTCCTATGCGGCCCCTGATCCGGAGCGTCCGGAAACGGGCCGTTCTTCCGCTTCGATCGGGGCGGACGGTCTGGAATATACGACTGCTGAGGATGAGGTTCGCCGGGGCGTTCCCGAGCGGATCGCACGCAGCGGCCCGATCGGGCTCGGTTTCCGGGTGCCGATGGTTGTAGCGTCTCCGTGGAGCCGGGGTGGACTGGTTAATTCACAGCTCTTCGACCATAGCTCGACACTGCGGTTTCTGGAGCACTTTGTTGAGAAGAAGTTCGGCACGCCTGTCCGGGAAACAAATATTTCCCCGTGGCGTCGAGCCATCTGCGGCGATCTGACATCCTGTTTTCATCCTCATGACGAGGTTGCACCGTCCCTGAACTATCTGGACCGGAACACGCATCTGAAGGTTATCGAGGATGCACGAAACCGTCCGTTGCCGGGTGGTTTCCGCTCGCTGTCTGCGGATGAGATCGCCGTATTGAAAGATCAGCCGGATCTGTTGCGGCAAACCGTGCGTCAGGAAAGCGGAACACGTCCGGCCTGTGCGCTGCCTTATGAGCTTTACTGTGACGGCGGCATTGATGTGGAGCATGGGCAGGTGAGCCTGACGTTGGGAGCCGGGCAGAGTTTTCATGGGGAACGGGCGGCAGGTGCGCCATTCAATGTCTATGATTATCGCAATGACGGTCGCGATATGCAGGCTGGAACCTATGCCGTGGCAGCAGGAGACCGGATGGATGTGACGTTGCCGGGCGTGGATGGACTGTATGATGTCGCAGTTCATGCGCCTAACGGGTTCTATCGGGCTTACCGAGGGCATGCTGATCGGGTCGCGCTTCGTTCAGCCTGTCGTTATGATATTGGCGTCAAGGGACAAGGGCCAGGGATCGTCCTTACCATGACCAATGCTGGCAAGGTGCCGCTGACGGTTCAGTATCGTATCGGAGATGCTGGCCCCTTGCGGACTGTGGTCCTCAAAGCTCAAGGGTATCAGAAGATCCGGCTGGACCTGTCAGCCAGCCATCAGTGGTATGACGTGACGCTTACGTCTCCGGAAGATCCGGATTTCAGGCATGTTCTGGGCGGCCGTATGGAAACGGGGAAGATCACGCTTACCGATCCGGCGATGGCGGGGTGAGCACCTTCCGGATCATGGTCGGACGAGGCTTTCTCTGAAGGAGCAGGCGAGTGTCGCGATCATGATTTCGGGGCCGGCAAGCAGGATCCATTCAATCATGTTCAGGATAACGGTCCCGTCGCTGAGAGTCTGAAGCGCGAGGCTGAGGAGCAGAACCACAGCGGCGCATGATTTCAGGATGCGCCGCTGTGGTTCTGTCAGGCGGTCATGCCAGAAGATCCGGTTTCCGCGATGAGAGGCGGCGACGAACATCAGCATGGCGGACTGTCCACACAGAGCGGAAATCCAGTTCATGCCAGGAGCCCGGTTTTGCGTATCCTGTGATACGTCGCAAAAGCGAAAGATGCTGACAGGAGAAGGGCTGTCAGCCCGACGCCCGCGATGGTGCTGCCGTGCCACGGCAGGCTGAGCGCTGCGATCAGAAAGCATGCTGCGGCGTTGCTGCCCAGCAGCTCCGCCCATGTCCGCTCCGGGTTGCGGAATAGTGTGTAGGCCAGCGTGATCCCCCAGACGATGAATACGGTTATCACTTCATATCCGGCGCGGTGGGGCATCGTGGCTGATAGAAGGCGGTTGGCGATGAAAAAAGATGCAAAGGCGAGGGGTGTGCCCATCAGGACCCCCACATTCAGGCGGGCGACGATCCGGTGTCCTGAATGATGCGGGCGACGCAGGCGCTTGAGCGTCCATAGATGCATGCCGCTACCGATTACTGCTGCGAGCGCCAGTCCGGACAGGAAATAGAGCCAGCGTGTGATCCAGGGAGCAAAACGTGCGACATGCAGTCCGTACAGGAACGTATAGGCCCGGATGACAGGGCGTTTTTCGATATGTTCCCTGAGGATATGACCTGATGGACCATCGAAGGTGATGATCTGTGAGGACGTGCTAATGGTACGACTGTTGCCCGCGATTACAGTGACGAGCGACGCCTGATCGGCCGGGTTGAAAACGTAAATCTGTTCCAGACCTGTGCCACCGAAACGCCTGTCAGCCTCCTGCAGCATGGGCAGGATCGGCGCGAGATGGCCGGCACGGCCGCTTGCAGGTCGGGAATAGAGTGCGGGATTGAGTTCCATGTAGGAGGCGGTGACATCGCTCCGGTAGAGGGCCTGCGTGCTCCACGGAAGGAGCAGTGTTCCGAGGGTGACGGCGCCTGTGGAGGAGATCATCAGATGGAAAGGCAGTGCCGCGACACCCATCAGGTTGTGCATGTCCAGCCAGCTTCTCTGCCCGCGTGAGGGACGGAAGGTAAAGAAGTCCGCAAAAATGCGGCGATGGATGATAATGCCGGTGACCAGTCCGACGACGAGGGCCAATGCAGCAAGAGCTGCAACCAGCCGTCCCCAAGGATAGGGAAGCTGAAGTTCGAAATGGAAGCGGTAGAAGAACTCACCGCCCAGCGTGTCCCGGATGCCATCGGGGCTGCCTGTTGCGGGATCAAGGGCGCGCTGGATGTAGTCGCCTTTTGTGTCCGGCCACAGGGCTGTTGCAAAGGAGCAGAGATCGGTGGCGCTGCCGACATACCAGGCGCTGGCGGTGGATGCGTTGTGGCTTAGCCAGTCCAGAGCATGGGCGTCTGTCACGAGGGGATCGGACGCAGGCCCGGAAATTTCAGGTCGGGCCCAGAGGCTGATTTCCTGCCGGAAGACGCTCAGGGCACCGGACAAGGCGATGGCGAACAGTACCCAGCCCGTGACGAGACCTAGTGTCGTGTGCACTACGGCCATGGAGGCACGGAACGTTCCTTTCATGGGCGCCAGCCGCCGAGAAGGGCCAGAGCGCTCAGAAGGCAGGTCGCAGGGATCAGAAGGGTCAGTAGCCGTTCGATACGGGCGATTGCGACGGATGCCATGAAAATGACGGGCCAGAGGATTAGGCCGACAAAGATCCCGGCCATGGCGTTGTCTGCTCGGGACAGGGGAAGCCAAAATGCAAGGCAGATACCGCCTAGCGCGGACAGGGCGTAACCGAACGGCAACGCTACGACAAGGCGCAGGGCGATGTCGTAGCGTCGGGGGCTTCCGGGTTGTGGTTTACCAGTTGAAGCCAATATTGGCCTGCGCGTTGCGGCGCTCTCCGTAATAGCAGAATTCCTGACCGTAAGAGGCGTAACTCAGGCAGTTGGCGATGAAATTCTTGTCAAAGAGGTTGCGGACGCTCGCGCCTACATTCCAGCCATGCAGACTATGGGAAAGATTGGACAGGTCGTAGCGTATCGACGCATCGAATACGGCATATTGCGGCACCCAGACACTCCCGTAAGACGCTTCACCACCATAGGATTTATTGGAATAGCGCATGCCGCCGCCGAAGCCGAGGCCCTTCGCGGGACCGGACGGCATCGTATAGAAGGCGAACAGTGAGGCATTGCCCTTGCCTGACTGGATGAGCGGCTTGCCGGTTGAGTCGTCGTGTACTTTCTGGATGCTGACGGCGGCTGTCAGCACAAGATTGTGGAACGGCTCTGCATGGGCCTCGAACTCGAAGCCGTCCGAATGGACCAGCCCGCTTTCGGCGCTGTAGCCAGTATTGCCGACAGCAACGAGCACGTTGGTCTGTTCGATATGAAAGCCCGCAGCCGTCAGAAGCAGGGATGTGCCCGGAAGCTGGTATTTCAGGCCGCCTTCAAGCTGCTTGCCAAGCGACGGATTGGCCTGACGCACGGTCTTTCCGCCATCGGTCGAGACGCTGCCGGACTGTGGCTGGAAAGAGGTGGAGTAGCTGATATAGGGAGCTAGGCCGAAATCGAAATGATACAGACCTGAGGCACGCCAGGTAATTTGGCTCGGGCTCTGGTTGGTCGTCGTATTGTACATGTTGTCGACTTGATGGGAGCGGTACCAGTCATTACGGATACTGCCTGTCAGGATCAGGTGACGCCAGTGGATTTCGTCCTGTCCGTAGATGCCGGCCTGATGGGAGTCGGTGTTGTAGTTCACCCAGGGAGATGGGGTGGGAATGACCATCTGGGAATTCGGATGAAAGACGTTCAGGCTGGGAGCTGAGCCGTAGTATCCGACTTCCGAGGCGCTCTGCTGCATATAGTCGAAACCGAACATCATAGTGTGACGCAGCGGTCCAGTGCGGACTTTGCCCTTGAACTGGCTGTCAAATGCCAGGTTGTGTGTGTGTTCGTTGGTGGCGATGGCCGAACGGGCCAATGTGTCATCTGAAACGTAATAGCCGCTGTCATAGACGCTGCGATACTGGGTCTTGATGTCATCGTAACGACCGCGCGTGCTGAAGCTCCAGTCGCTGTTGAAGCGATGATTGAAGATATAGGTGACGGAGCCATGACGACGGTTGTATTTTTCGAACGATGAGTCGCCGTCGTAGAAATTGCGTGGCAGATAGCCGAACGAGGCCGGTTTAAGCGACCCGACGAGCGGGACACCGCCATAAGTGCCGTTTTCCGGATCATACTGGTAATTTCCCAGGATCGTCAGCGTCGTGGGGCCGTCGCCACCAAACGTGAAAGACGGGCTGATGGAGAAGCGCCGACTTCCGGTACGCGCGAGCTGGCTATGCTGGCCGTTGATGGTACCATTGAGGCGATATCGGACGAAGCCGTTATCCGTCACATAGCCGCCAACATCGGCATCCACACGGTACAGGTCGAACATACCACCGGTCGCATTGACGCTCCCGTAAGAGCGCTGATCCGTGGCGAGCTTGCTGGACAGTGCGACGAGGCCGCCGGGGCTGGACTGGCCGTAAAGGGCTGATGCTGGGCCCTTGAGGATTTCGATGCGGTCCAGACGGGAGGTGTCAGTCTGGGCCACGGCATAGCCGGTCGGGCTGTCCTGAAGCTTCAGGCCGTCGAGGAATGTGGGAACGGTAAATCCGCGCAGGGCGAACTGGTCATAACGTGTTCCCACACCGCCTCCACGAAGATCGGCAGTAATGCCTGCGGTATAGCGCACAGCCTGATTGAGGTTCAGGACGTTGCGGATATCCATTTCGTTGCGCGTGATGACCGTGACCGACTGGGCGGTTGCGATCAGAGGCGTGTCCGACTTGGTCGCGGAGGAAGCGAGGGTCGAGGCCCTGCGTGCGTGGACTTCAAGTTTTTCAACCGTTTTGGTCTGTGGTCCGGCTGTGCTGATTTTTTTCGTCCCCGAGCGTGGCGGTTCAGGAAGGACATTCTGGTCGGCTGCGAAGACTTCTCCACTCATGACGAGGGAGAGGGGTATCGCGTAAAGAATCCTGTTGCGGTGCATACCCGACCTCAATGACTGTACGTGCTGACACGTGATCAGAGGTTGGTATCGATATTGCGAATTAGTTGCAAGTAGAGTTGGAGGAAAATGAAACTTTAAAAGACTTTCTCACTAAGCGACTGATTGTTACACTCTTTTTCTGTGAAGATATCCGGGCGCAAAGACAGCGCCCGGACTGTCCTAGCTTACCAGACCGTGAAGCCTGCATCCACATTCACGATGGCGCCGGTCATCAGGCTGGCCGCGTCAGACGCAAGAAACTGTACGACGGAAGCGACTTCGTCTGGTTGGCCCACACGGCCCATCGGGGTTCCGGCGATCCAGGCGTCGTAGAGTTCAGGCTTTTCCATACCGAAGCGGGTGAGCGTCGTTTCGATATAGGTGGGAGCAACGGCGTTGGCGCGGATGCCATGAGGAGCCCATTCTGCTGCCAACGAACGGATATACTGGTGAACACCTGCCTTTGACGCATTATAGGCAGCCTGTTGCTGGGGGCGGTTTACGATCAGGCCGGACATGGAGCCGATCGCGACGATGACGCCCTTTTTCTGCTCAAGCATGATGCGTCCTGCGGCCTGGCAGGAGCGGAACATCCCGTTCAGGTTGATATCCACTTGCTTGAGCCACTGGCCATCCGTCATGTCCTCAGCCTTGACTTCGGAAATACAGATGCCGGCGCAGGCGACCAGGATATCCAGGCGGCCTTCCTGCTCATGAACGCTGCGGACGGCGTTCTGCACACTGTCCGTCTTCGTGACGTCCATGACGACGCTGCTGACATCATGGCCTTCCATGCGTAAGTCTTCCACGGCTTCTTTTGCCATGGTTTCGTCGAGATCGGCGATGATGACGCGCGCGCCAGCCTCGGCTAGTGCGGTGACGCAGGCCAGGCCGATGTTCTGTGCACCACCGGTGACGATGGCGACGCGGTTATCGAGACGGAGTTTCTCCATGTACATGATGTGTGGTTCCTAAAATCAGGCAGCGAGTGGGTGGCGGTGGCAGGCTTCGAAGGCCAAACCGTCAGGGGCAAAAAGGTGACAGTTGCGCGGGGGCAGGGTCAGGCTGATAGGGCTATTTACATCCGTGAGAACGGCACCATCCGTCTGGACGACGATGATTTCCCCGTCTGGCATGCGGACATGAACAAGCGTGATGGCGCCGAGGCGCTCGATGACTTCCACAACGCCGCTGTTGGGGCCTGAAGATGCCAGTTCGACGTGTTCGGGGCGGATGCCGACCGTCACTTTGGTTCCGGGCAGAAGGCCCGGGGATGTGACGGGGACGTAGAGGGTCGATCCATCCCGGAGTTGCACGCTCGATCCGGCGGCGTCTCCGCCCTGGAAAATGGCCGAGAAGAAGTTCATGGGCGGGGAGCCGATGAAGCGGGCCACGAACAGGTTACGCGGGTGATGGTACAGTTCGAGCGGGGAGCCGATCTGTTCGACCACGCCTTTCTGCAGGACGACGATCTTGTCGGCCATGGTCATGGCTTCGACCTGGTCGTGCGTCACATAGATCGTGGTGGCGCCGAGTTTGCGGTGCAAGGCTGAGAGTTCCACGCGCATCTGGCCGCGCAGGGCGGCATCGAGGTTGGAGAGCGGTTCGTCGAACAGGAACACTTTCGGATTGCGCACAATGGCGCGCCCGATGGCGACACGCTGACGCTGACCGCCGGAAAGCTGTCCGGGCTTGTGGTTCAGATAGGGTTCGAGCTGGAGCGTGCGGGCGACATTCTCGATTTTTGCGCGCCGTTCCGCTTCCGGCATGCCGGACAGCTTCAGGCCGAATTCCATGTTTTTGTAAACGTTCATGTGCGGGTAGAGCGCATAGGACTGAAAGACCATAGCCAGACCGCGCTTGCCGGGTTCCACGTCGTTCACGCGCTGCCCGTCAATGAGCAGATCGCCGGAGGTGATATCTTCCAGCCCTGCGATCATGCGCAGGAGCGTGGACTTTCCGCAGCCCGACGGGCCGACAAAGACCACGAATTCGTGCTCTTCGATCGACAGGGAAATGCCCTTGATGATTTCTTCCGTAAGATACGTCTTACGGAGATTTTTGAGTTCGACAGTCGCCATGGGTCAGGCTCCGTTCGTGTAGAAAGAGTGAAGGGAGTGAGCCGGGATCAGAGTCATTTGACGGCTCCGAAGGTCAGGCCGCGGACGAGCTGTTTCTGGCTGATCCAGCCGAAAACGAGGATCGGGGCGACGGCAAGGGTGGAGGCGGCGGACAGTTTTCCGAAGAACAGGCCTTCTGGCGACGAGAACGACGCGATGAAGGCTGTCAGCGGGGCCGCGTGCGAGGACGTCAGGTTCAGGGACCAGAATGCCTCGTTCCAGCACAGGATAAGCGACAGCAGGGCTGTAGACGCGATGCCGGGCAGGGCAAGCGGCAGGAGCACCATCGTCATTTCCTGCCAGCGTGTGGCGCCGTCCATCCGGCCGGCTTCCAGGATGGGGGCCGGGACTTCGCGGAAGAACGTGTAGAGCATCCACACGATGATCGGCAGGTTCGTGAGCATGTCCACGATTGCAAGGCCCGTGCAGGTGTCGAGCAGATGCGTGTTGCGGGCCAGAATGTAGATCGGCACCAGAACGCCCACGGGGGGTAGCATCCGGGTCGAGAGCATCCAGAGCAAAGTCCCGCGGGTGCGCTTTGAAGGCATGAACGCCATCGAATAGGCAGCGGGAACAGCCAGTGCGATGGCGATGGCTGTCGCTGCGACCGAGACGGTCACGGTATTCAGCGCGAAGTGCCAGTAATTGGCGCGTTCGAACACCTCGGCATAGCTGCTCAGTGTGGGCATGAAGAACAGCTTCGGCGGCGTAGAGATGGCCTGCACTTCGCTTTTAAAGCTTGTGAGGATCATCCAGAAAATCGGGAAGAACAGCCAGAGCGCTATTCCCCATCCAAGAATGGTTACGCCAATGCGGGTGCTGGTTTTTGCCTTGAGCGCCATGTTAGGCCTCCAGATTGCGGGCTACGGCGCGCACCAGAAAAATTGCGACGATATTGGCGATGACGATTGCGACCACGCCACCCGCTGAAGCACCGCCCACGTCGAACTGAAGCAGGGCGCGGGAATAGATCAGGTAGGCGAGATTGGTAGAGGCCACGCCGGGTCCGCCCGCCGTAGTGACGGAGATTTCGGCAAAGATCGTCAGCAGGTAGATCGTCTCGATCATGACCACGACGCTGATGGCGCGGCCCAGATGCGGCAGAATGATGTAGCGGAAACGCGCGATCGGCCCCGCGCCATCCATGCGGGCGGCTTCACGCTGCTCGCCGTCCAGAGACTGCACGGCCGTCAGCAGGATGAGAACAGCGAAGGGCAGCCATTCCCAGGCGACGATCATCATGACGGTCATGAGCGGAAACCGCGCCAGCCAGTCGATCGGCGTCAGGCCCACAGCCCGCATCATGGCGGAATAGACGCCATAGATCGGGTGCAGCATCAGGTTCTTCCACAACAGCGCGGAAACCGTCGGCATGATGAAGAATGGCGAAATGACCATGATGCGGGCGATGCCGCGTCCGAAGAATTCCTGATCGTACAAAACAGCCAGCAGTGTTGCACCACCAATGCTGATCACCAGAACGCCCGCGACGAGCACGAGTGTGTTCAGCAAAGCGTGCAGGAAATCGGGGTCGGTCAGTAGGTACCAGTAATTGTCGATCCCCGCGAAGCCGTGCAGCGTGGGATCGACGAGGTTATAGTTCTGTAGCGAGTACCACAGCGTCATGATGAGGGGGACGATCGACCAGACCAGAAGAATCAGGACGGACGGAGAGAGGAGCAGGAAGCCTGTTCTCTTCGTGGTCCGGGCTGTCGCCCCTGCGGGCGGGCTGTGTTCGAGAACGGCCTGCATGGTATCTTGACCTTGATCTGGTGGCGTTATCGCGCGCGGCCGGACTGGCGGAGCGCGCGGGTGACCGAAGCCTGAGCGGATGTCAGCGCGTGATCGACCGTCATCTGGTCGGACAGGGTTGCTGCAACCGTCTGGCCGACCTGAGTGCCGATGGACTGGAATTCCGGGATCGCGACGAACTGGGCGCCTGTGTAGGGGCGGGGCTGTGCGGTCGGACCATTGGGATCAGCGGTCTTGATGGCGTTCAGGACGAAAGAGGCGAAAGGGGCGGCCTTAAGATATTCGGGCGCTGCATAGGTCGAGGCGCGTGTTCCCGGAGGGGCTAAGACCCAGCCCTTCCGAGCGGCGACCAGCTTCACATAATCCTTGGATGTGGCCCATGTGATGAAGGTCTGGGCATCGGCGCTCTGATGGGAACTGACGGGCACGGCGAGGCTCCAGCTCCACAGCCAGGTCGGTCCTTTGCCGTAGGGGCCTTTGGGAGCGGGAGCAAAGCCGACCTTGTCCGCAACCTGTGACTGTTTGGGGTCAAACAGCAGGCCGCCTGCGACCGTGGAGTCAATCCAGATCCCGCAATGACCGCTGGCGAACAGAGCCAGGTTTTCGTTGAAGCCATTGGACGTCGCACCCGGAGGACCATCCGCCTTGAGGGCGGAGACGTACCAGTTCAGAGTTGCTTTCCAGGCGTCGGATGTCAGGGTTGGCTTCCATGACACATCGAACCACTGCGCCCCGAATGTGTTGGCGAGCGAGGAAATATACGCCATGTTTTCGCCCCAGCCGGGCTTGCCGCGCAGACAGATGCCATAGATCTGATTGGGCTTGTCCGTGATCTTGTCTGCGAACTGGCGAACCTGATCATAAGTCGGCTGTTCGGGCATTGTCAGCCCAGCTTTCTGGAACAGGTCCTTGCGGTAATAGGTCATGACGCTTTCGGCGTAGAACGGCAGGGCATAGAGCTTGTCGTTTGCCGTCAGGCTGTCGCGGACCGAGGGCAGAATGTCGTTTACGTCATAGGTGGCGTCCGGCTTGATTTCGGTGAGCCAACCCTGTTTGGCCCAGATCGGCACTTCGTAATTGCCGATGGTGACGACATCGAACTGGCCGGTTTTCATGGCGATGTCGGTCGTGACGCGCTGACGCAGGACGTTTTCTTCAAGCGTGACCCAGTTCAGGTGAATGTCGGGATGGGCTTTTTCGAATTCCGTCGAAAGCTGCCGCATAACGATCATGTCGCCATTGTTGACGGTGGCGATCGTCAGGGTTCCGGCGGCTTCAGCACTGGAGAGGGCGGAGCCCGTGAGTAGAAGCGCGAGAGTGCAGATGGCTGTGCGTGTGTCTTTGAGACGGAACATGGAAATCGGCCTCTGGAAAGGGATGATACTGTGTTTCGGCAGGGCAGGAATGGCAGAACGGGTCGTACGGCTGTGCCGTCAGGCGGTGTTCTTTTCCAGAATGTCATGCATCTGCTGACGCCAGATGAGCTGTTGCGAGAGCATGTCGTGCGTAATGCTGCACTTGGCGGCGTGATACGCAGCGAGGCGCGGGTCGGGGACGATCTCGTCTCCTGCATGGCTCATCTGTGCCATGGCCTGTCGTAGATCGGTGTATGTTCCGCTCGCGACCGCCCCTAGGATGGCGGCGCCTAGCAGGACGGAGTCCGGCTCCGCGGGGAGCAGGATACGGCAACCGGTAGCGTTGGCATGTTCGCGCAGAAAGACCGGATTTTTGGTGCTGCCGCCGGTCGCGAGAATGGTGTCGATCCGGTAGCCCTGCGCGTTAAGAGCCTCGATAATGTCTTTCGTGCCGTAAGCGAGGCCTTGCAAGGTGGCGAGGTATAGCCGTGCCAGATCGTCGACCGTATCAGACAATTGTAGGCCACTGATCATGCCGGTCAGGTCAGGATCGGCATGGGGAGAGCGGTTTCCGTGGAAGTCTGGCAACACGTGCAGGGCGGCGGTGATCGTTCCCGGCAGGCTTTGGCGTTCCAGAGCTTCGATCCGTGCGTTAAGCAGGGCGTAGACGCTGGTTCCTGTGTCTTTAGCTTCCTGCTTGAGCACAGAGCCAAAGGTATGGCTGGAAATGACGAAGTCGATCAGCGCGCCCGTAGCGGACTGTCCTGCTTCATTCAGCCACATCTTAGGGACCATGGCGTTCCAGTAGGGGCCCCAGACCCCAGGCACGAAGAGCGCATCTTTCGATACGGCCATATGACAGCTCGATGTTCCGCAGATTAGCGATATTGAGCGCTCAAGTTGAGCGTCCGAGAGGGAATCTTCGGTGTTTAACCCGAACAGACCGATGCCTCCGGCATGGGCGTCAATGGCGGAAACGCCAACAGGGATACCGGCTGACAGTCCCATTTCCGCCGCCGCTTTAGCGTTCAAGTTTCCATCAACAAGAGCGCCGAGGGGGCGAATATCGTTCCCGATGCGCCTGAAGCTCTCGCGTGTGAGGTCTTCAAGTCCAATGGACTGAAAATATCCTTCGTCCCAGCGGTTTTCATGGGCGAGATAAGTCCATTTACAGGCTGTCGAACAGGCCGATCGTGACAGCGAACCGGTGGCGCGCCATGTCAAGAAATCGGGAAGATCGAAAAAATGAGCCGCCTGCTCATAGATTTGTGGAAGATGGCGCTTCAGCCAGAGCAGTTTTGGCGTTTCCATTTCGGGGGAAATCGTACCGCCAACATAACGTAGCACCTCCTGGCCGCTGCCGTTGATTTCGCGCGTTTCTTCAATGGCGCGGTGGTCCGCCCAGAGAATGATATCCTGTCCCGGTGCGCCGCCGGGATCTATTGAGAGACCCTGACCATTGCCGCCAACGACGACCAGAGAACAGGTTGCATCGAAGCCTATGCCAATGACTTGTCCGGGTTCATCAAGCATTTCCAGAGCACTGCGGGTCGCTTCGCAGACGGCGGTCCAGATATCCTGTGAGGATTGCTGGGCGTAACCGGGACGCGGGGCCCATGTCTGGATTGGCCGGACGGATGAGGCTTTCTTAAGTCCTTCAAGCGTGAAGAGACCCGCCCGGGCACTGCCTGTTCCAACATCAATTCCCAGAACCAGATCCATAGAATCACACCCAGATATTGAAAAGCACAGACGGGACACAAGAAGAGACATGCCCGTCGTCTGCCTAACGTTTGTCTGTGACAGAATATCACACTTAAAAATCACAAATTATCGTTATATATGTTACATATAACCTTTATGCTGTCCAGAAGAGGGTGGGGAATTTTTCTGACAAAAGTTCATTGCCCGTCTGAGAGCACGCGATGCGCACGCGGACTTGTGGATCCATGACGGGTTCAGGCTGCTAGGAAGAATAGAACCGTGACTTTAAGGCTGACAGATATGTCCCATCCCGATCTTTTTTCTCTCTCCGGTGCGCGCGCCCTTGTGACGGGGGCGTCACGGGGCATTGGTCTGACGCTGGCAAAAGGGCTTGCGCATTACGGGGCCGAGGTTGTCTTGAATGGCCGAAATACTGAGAGTCTCGACTCTGCCCAGTCCGGGTTCGAGGCGGAAGGATTGAGAGCCAGAACGGCTGTTTTCGATGTGACGGATCAGGATGCGGTGATTGATGGCGTGGCAGCGATCGAGCGTGACATGGGAGCGATCGATATCCTGATCAATAACGCCGGGATACAGCGCCGTGCGCCTCTGGAGGAATTTCAGCGTAAGGACTGGGATGATCTGATTTCAACTAATGTTAATGCAGTTTTCTTTGTCGGCCAGGCGGTGGCACGACATATGATTCCGCGCGGACAGGGCAAGATCGTCAATATTTGTTCCGTCCAGAGTGAACTCGCCCGCCCAGGAATTGCGCCCTATACGGCGACTAAGGGAGCGGTCAAAAACCTGACAAAAGGCATGGCGACGGACTGGGGCAGACACGGACTTCAGATCAACGGACTGGCGCCGGGATATTTTGCGACGGAAATGACCGAAAGGCTCGTGGCGGACGAAGAATTCACGGACTGGCTGTGCAAACGGACGCCGGCAGGACGATGGGGACAGGTCGAGGAACTGGTCGGGGCAGCAGTATTTCTGTCTTCCAGGGCTTCAAGCTTCGTTAACGGACAGGTGCTGATGGTTGATGGCGGGATAACTGTATCACTGTAGTCTTTCTACGGATGACTCCGTTTCAATTTATCAGAACTGTGTTAGGGGCATTGTCTGTCCGGTTTGTGCTGGAATGGTTTTCGATAAGATGGCTTCTTGTATTAGGATGCCACAGGAAAGTTGACATTTGATGAACTCCATCTTTGCCATCTCGCTTGCGACCGCGGCTATTGTGTCGGTTATCATTCTGATCGCCCGGTTCCGGATCAATCCGTTCATCGTCCTTTTTTCCGTCTCGATTCTGCTGGCCCTCGTTGCAGGTATGCCGGCTGACAGGGTTGTGGGGTCGTTCGAGGCGGGGGCAGGGCACGTGCTGGGGCATGTCGGAACCGTTATCGCGCTTGGCACCATGCTTGGGAAAATGCTGGCGGAGTCCGGTGGCGCCGATCGTATTGTCCTGACGATCTCGACCCTTTCGGGCCGTCGGCATGTTGACTGGGCCATGATGCTGATCGGCCTTTTGGTCGGGCTTCCCGTATTTTTCGAAGTCGGCTTTGTGCTTCTGATTCCGCTGGCGTTTGTTTTGGCAGATCGGACGCAGACGCCTTTACTACGTGTCGCGCTTCCCATGGGGGCAGCGCTGTCCATCACGCATGCCCTTATCCCTCCGCATCCGGCTGCGCTTCTGGCACTGAGCGCCTATCATGCCGATATTGGGAAAACCATTCTGCTTGGTATTGCGATTGGAACGCCGATTGCGGTGATTGCCGGGCCAGTCTTCGGGCGGTTCGCTTCAGCAAGAGTGATTCCCGAAGGGGTCAATCCGCTGGCCAAGCAATTTGTGAACAGTAAGCCGCCAGGAAATCTCCCAGGCTTTGGCATCACGGTCTTCACAGTGCTCTCTCCAGTTATCCTGATGCTGGCCGGTTCGATGGCAGACCGGGTTGCTGCGCCTCATACGACCTTCAATAATATTCTACATTTTGTTGGTAATACGGATATCGCGCTTCTGCTGGCGACGGTTCTGTCGTTTTATGTTTTGGGTCACGCACGGGGTTTTTCGCGAGAGACCGTTCTGCGATTTACGAATGAGTGTCTGGGGCCGACCGCCCTGATCATGCTTCTCGTAGGGGCGGGGGGAGGTTTCGGGCATGTTCTCGTTGATAGCGGAGTTTCACGATCCATCACGGATACGGCACTTGGCGCTCACGTCCCTCTGCTGGTTTTGGCCTGGATGCTCGCTGCGATTGTGCGTGTTGCCTGTGGTTCTTCAACCGTTGCGATGGCAACAGCATCAGGGATCGTCGCCCCCATTCTTGCGCGCTCAACAGGTGTGTCGGCCGAGTTAATGGTTCTGGTAACGGGAGCAGGCTCGGTTGCTTTTGGCCCAATGAACGACGCAGGTTTCTGGCAGCTAAAGGAATATCTAGGCCTGACGGTTCCGCAGACCCTCAAGACGTGGTCGGTTCTCGAAACATTAATTGCAGTCTGCGGCCTCGTGTTTTGCATGATTGCTTCGATATTTGTTCATTAAGCTTCTCCATCGATCCGAGTGGTGGGCGTAACAGGGATCGAACCTGTGACTCCTGCCATGTCAAAGGGGTGTAAAAATAAGAGTTTTCTGCTGAGTATAGATAGTGAAGTGGACTAAATCCACGCAAGTTGCACATCACGCTCGTTGGTCGCCCAGCTTTAAACACCAAGCAGACAATCTGTAAGGATCTCTTACAGGTTTAATCGTTAAAGGATCCTGGATAGTTCAGCGGTCAAGAAATCCTGGATGACTGAACCATTGGGAAATTCCCAAGAGTTGCGAGACACTTCTCTCTCATTCCACGCAGTGTCAATCATATGCCTGAGAGTAGTGGCATGAGAATGATGGATCCGGCGATCAGTTCTTTGAGCACGCCGGCACCTGATTGCGCAGTCCGATAAATTTTCTATCCCGTAGATAGTTTGCGGTTGAGGATACGCACTGATTTCTTCCGCGAGAGTCTGTTGCTCAGGGGGCGAGTACGCCATGAGGGGTGGGCAGAGCGCATAGCGGACTGACCTTGAGCCGATGAGAGCAAAGGTCAGGAAGATCCACCTCATGCCGATCTCTCCATCAAGCCGCGCCAGAATGGCATCTTCAGTTGTAGGTTTTTCTGCCTCGGCCACGGGCCATGGCCTTCGTCTATTGTGTCACCACATTCACACTCGCGGTTCCAGCCTAGGATCAGGCCCCATTGATTTGATTGT
>NZ_BJMK01000016.1 GCF_006539125.1 Gluconobacter sphaericus NBRC 12467 | reverse complement strand
ACAATCAAATCAATAGGTCCTGAGCCTAACCAGAACCGGACGAATCGAATTACACAGGACGCGTCAAAAATAGAGGGTTTTTCGAATTCTCCGGATTTATAGGGGTGAAAATAATTCTAAAATAAGATGATGCCCATTTGAATAATTTAGTCCTTTTATTTGGTTATACTTAACAACATTTATTCCAAATTTTTTCAGTGCAGACATAAAGGTATTTTTGTCTTTGAGGCCGATCAGCGCCAAGCTGCATTGGGGATGGTCGTGCAGATATGCGGCTGCGGCTGCGGGGCCAATGAGTTGTGTATTGGGGCCGGCGAGAAAGACCAGGCTCGGCTCGGAATAGGATGACGATATCAAAACACTGTCATTGCAGGGGCGAATATCTTCGAAGAGGTCTGCAATCCGGGGGCTGAGACGGATGGTCTGAAGATTGGGGATCACGCTCAGGAACAAGCCGGCATGGGCAATGACGGCTGCTCCCATGGCGCAGAAGGCTGCTTGTCGTCGCTGCTGCTTCATGAGCATTACGATGGCGCCGAGCATCAGGGGTAGGGATCCTCCCAGCGCGATCAGGGCGGAGAGTGTGAACGTGTGCTCAAGTCTGTAGAGGGCGATGCTGCCGGCAAGGCAGAAGCCAATGCCGATGACTGCCCACAGAACGCCATAGACCCCGAGAAGAGCCTTTGCCCATCGTGAGAGTGTAGGAGGGCACCATGTCATGAGGCTTGCGGCAGTGAGGATGGCAATCGCCGGATAGGTTGGCAGGACGTAATGCGGGAGTTTGGTGGCGATCAGTTCGAACACCAGCCAGTGCGGGACGATCCAGCTGAGGAGGAAGCGGACCTGCGGGAGTTTGCGGTTTTGCCAGACTGCCGGAATGGCCATGGCAGCGAACAGCGAACCAGGCCAGAAGGCTAGTCCGAAAACCAGCAGATGGAAGCCAGGAGGGAGGCCATGCGCTTCTTGACCATGGGCTACTTTGCCTAGGAAGTTGCGTCCAACCGCTCGGGCGAAGAAGTCCCCACCGCTGATGATCTCTATGGCGACGCACCAGGGAACAACCACGGCAACCATGAGTAGCCAGCCCCAGCGTGGGCGCAGGCGAGACCACCATGAGCGGTTTTTTTCCAGTAGCCACAGGGCCAGCGGTGTGCCGAAGCCCGGAATGAGGACGACCGGGCCTTTGAGCATGAGGCCAATGCCCAAAGCAAGCCAGTAGGCGACTGCGACGCGAAGAGGAGTGGGGCGGTTTTTTTGTCGATCAGTGAGAGCGCACAGAAGGGCGGCTTCGATGCACAGGATGTCCAGCAGCAGGACTGTGTCGATGGTCGCCATGTGGCTTTCGGCGACGAACAACGTCGAAACCATCAGTAGGCCTGCCGCCATCAAGCCCGTAGTGCCCCCAAAGAGAGTTGCGCCGATCCAGGCAGTCAGGGGGACAATGATGGTTGCGGCGAGGAGGCTCGGAATTCGATAGGGCCATGTCTTGCGCAAAACTGAGGGACCGAAGATTTTCTCGGCGGCGGCGGTCGAGGCCGCTTCCAGCCAGTAGATTCCAGCCGGTTGGAGATAGCGTGGTTTGTCCTGAAAACGGACGTCGATGAAGTTGTGGGAGAGAAGCATCTGTTCGGATGCTTCCATATAGCGGGGTTCGTCTCGATCGAGGGGCGGGAGCGTCATGCGACCGGGGAGCGCGAGCAGAAAGGCCAACAGCCCGAGAAGAGCATAATGCCGGAGGTTCAGGGTCATGGGGACTCTCCGCGCCGTTCTGTCAGGCCGGGCATGCGGCATGATTCCGGAAGGTCCGGATCCCGTGTGACGGCTTCAGTGTTCGGTCAGATGATTGGGCAGGTGCGTGCGGTTCTGGAGCCACATGACGCCCAGGAGGTCACGGATACCAACGAGAGCTCGGTTGAAATTGGTATATTTCGAGCTGCCATGTAGTCGGGCGCGGTGCTGCACTTCGATACAGATCAGCGGGGCGCCGTAATGTCCCAGCAATGCAGGCAGAAAACGATGGACGCCTTCGAACTGAGGAATTTTCAGGAAGAGGTCGCGCGGGAAGAGCTTGAGCGGCGCGCCTGTATCGGGGCAGCCATCGTTCAGGAGACGACGGCGCAGTCCGTTTGCGAAGCGCGTAGCAAGCCGGCGAGACAGGCGGTCGTTGCGTTTGCGGCGGACGCCGACCACCAGAGGCTGGACTCTTGGAGTCGATGTCGCACGTTCCAGCATTTTCAGGATGGCAGAAGGGTCATCCTGTCCGTCGCCGTCAATGGTGGCGATCCAGTGTCCGTTGGCAGCGGTAATGCCTGTTCGGAGGGCGGCTGATTTTCCGAGGCGCTTCGGGTGGCTGATGATGCGCAGGCGGGGCAGGATCGTCTGGCGTGCTTCCAGAAGCTTTCTGACGGTGGCGTCGGTGCTGCCGTCATCAATAGCCAGAATTTCTATTGAAGAGTCGGCAGCGAAAGTTTCAGCCAACTCCTGACAGACGGGGAGGATATTGTCCGCTTCGTTCAGAACGGCCATGACGACGGAGAGCCTTGTGGGCTGTCCGTCGTCATGAAAGGAACCTTGCACCGTGGAGGTGGGCATCGGATCAGGCAGCGGAGCGCCGAAGGGCTTCCGGCAGGCTGTTGATGCTCTGGTCGAGCAGGCTGGATGCGATGTCAGGGCTTTCCGTCAGACGGGTCGACACGACCTCACGGGCTGCGGCGACCGCGATCTGAGTAGCGCGATCCTGAATTTCACGGATGGCCGAGCGTTCGGCTGCGTGAATCCGATCCTGCGCCATCTTCTCGTAGCGGGCTGCGGCGGCTTCAGCGTCCTTGCGGGCGCGTTCTGCCAGACCGGCGGCTTCGGCCTCGGAGCGTGCAAGCATGGCCTGTGTTTCGGCCAGGGTCTTTTCTCGCTCGCGGGTGGCATCTTCCAGCATTTGCTCGGCTTCGCGGCGCAGGCGGGCTGCTTCATCGAGGTCGTTACGGACGTTTGTCGCGCGGGCATCCAGGTGGCTGGTGATGGCGATCCAGAGCTTGCGTCCGAAAATGACGAAGAACAGGACGAAGGCGAGGGCGGTCCAGAACCGGGGATCGTGGAACATCATCGTCTCCTTAGGCGCTGACGCGTTTGACGGCGCTGGCGACAGTCTGTTCGTCCTGCGTGCCGATCAGACGCGCAACCAGATCCTGTGTGGTGCTGGTGGCGATCTCGGACAGGCTGGAAAGGGCCTCTTCACGGGACTGGGTGATTCGGGTCTCGGCGTTTGCGATCTCGGATTCAAGACGCTTGGCCGTTTCCGCAGCGTGAGCATCCGCGCTGGCGCGGGCTTCGCTCTGGATCCGCTCCACATGGGCGCGGGCCTGCTCGGCTGCTTCATGACGGGCACTGAGGAGTTCCGCGCTGGCGCGGTCGGCCTCGGCTTTAGCCTTGCGGGCAACATCCAGATCGCTCTGGATACGGGTTCGACGGTTGCTCAGAACCCGTTCGACACGCGGCAGCGCGAAGCGGCTCAGGCTGAGATAGAAGCCGCCGAAAATGACGGCTCCCCAAACGACCTGTCCGATCAGCAGCGGATCGTGAAAGTTCAGCTGTGGCATGCCCGCAGCCACGGCACGGCCCGGCACGGCCGCAAGCGGAGCGGCGAACAGGAAGAGGCGTGGCGTACGGTACATGTTCGACCTCAGGCGAACAGGATCAGGAACGCGATCAGCAGGGCGAAAAGCGCGACAGCTTCCGTCAGCGCAAAGCCCAGCATGCCGATGCCGAAGACATGCGGACGCGAAGCCGGGTTGCGGGCAACCGAGCTGATCAGCGTGGAGAAGATGTTGCCGAGACCCATGCCGACACCGGCGAGGGCGAAAACGGCAATACCGGCACCGAGGTCACGGGCGGCCTGGGCGATGCTGATGCCGAATTCGTGAGCGGCTTGAACGTCCATTGTCAGGTTCCTTGTTGGGTCGATTAAAGGGTTAGTGCGAAGCTGGTGTGGCTCAGTGAGCGACGGCCTCACGCAGATAGATGCAGGTGAGAATGGCGAACACATAGGCCTGCAGCACGCCCACCAGCAGTTCGAGGGCCGTCAGCGCGATGTTGATCGCGATCGGGGCGATGGCCAGAACATGGCCGAATGCGCCCAGACCGGCGAGCATGATCGTGAAGCCGGCAAACACTTCCAGGAGCACGTGACCCGCCACCATGTTGGCGAAAAGTCGGATCGACAGGCTGACCGGACGCGAAAGGAAAGAGATGAGCTCGATCGGCACCAGCAGCGGAGCAAGCCAGACAGGCGTTCCAGCGGGCAGGAAGTGCTTAAGGAAGCCCACACCCTGAAAACGGATGGAAGCAAGGATCGAGATGACGAACACCATGATGGCCAGACCGAAGGTCACGGCGATGTGGCTGGTGTACGTGAAAGAGAAGGGCAACAGACCGAGGTAGTTGCCAGCCAGGATGAAGAAGAAAATCGCAAAGACGAACGGGAAGAACGTCGCGCCATTTTCGCCGATCGTGCTGACGGCGAGGTCATGCACGAAGTCATAGCTGATTTCTGCGGCGGCCTGAAGGCGACCCGGCACCACGGCGGCAGGACGCATTCCGACATACAGGAAGACGAGAACGATGGCGACGGCGATCAGCATGAACAGCGGTGACTGCGAGAACCGCAGGGCTTCTCCCAGATGCCCGAGAACCGGATGGAGCTCGAACTGTCCGAGCGCGTCAATCGTCGATCCGGCTGCCACGCTGGCTTCTCCCGTCATCTTTCGGTCCGGACACCATGCCCGAATCCTTCAAAACCCGCCAGACATTCAACATGCCGGCGCCACATCCTGCCAGGGCGAATACGGACAGGAACAAAGCCTTGTATCCGAACCAGTGCCCCAAGGCGTAGCCTATGGCTACACCGACTGCGAGTCCGGCTACAAGGTCCGTTCCCACGCGGACCGCCACTCCAAGGGATGACATTGAACTGTCACCATTACCCTCGTCGGTTACGGCGAATTCCCCTGAGCGGGGATCGAGCTTCTGACGGGCACGCCTCAGGCGTTCGTCGAAGTCTTCGTCGTCACCGGCAGGGGCGTGTCCCATGAGGTCTGATCCCTTACCCTGTACGCATCCTTCTTACCCGGTCGTTCAACCGGATTCCTTCTCAGCGCAGGCGCTAGCTACCGGCGAGTCCGTTGACTGTCAATGTATTCTGCTCGCTGGAGCCATCGAAACCGCTTTTCATCCTAGCTGACTAGTTTCAGACGGCGTCCGCGGTCCTTCCATTCCGGGCTTTCGCCGGAGCTACGTCCGAAGGGTAGCATGGGAGCTGGATCTTCCGAATTGGGTTCGATGCGGGGGGCATCCGGCATGTGCTTGCCCAGATAGGCTTCCGATAGAGTGCGGAAGGCATAATCGAGCATTGAGGTCGCGTATGCCGTAGACGGATCGCCCTCTACAGTGCCTGCAGGTCCGAAGCGCGTATAGGCGAATCGCTCCACAAAGGCCTCCAGCGGGGCGCCATATTGCAGGCCGATGCTGACAGCGTGGCCGAGGCAGTCCATCAGTCCGCGGGCCATAGGGCTTTCTCGGGGCGGGGTAAGGCTGATCTCGCCGAGTGTGCCGTCTTCGAATTCGCTGGTTCGCATGAAAAGACTGTGACCACCCACAGCCGCGCGCTGGGTGAAGCCGGTTTGCCGCATCGGGAGCGGGCGACGTACGCCACGGGCCAGCTTGGCCTGCAGGTCCGCCAGATCGGGTTCCGGCATCGCCGGCACGAAGTCTACGGCATTCTTGATGGCGGCGTGCATGGTAGCCTGAGCCTGCGGATGGGCGGGCGGGAGCGGGGTCTCGCCCGCCAGCGCAAGTGCCAGGGCGGATTCGGGTGTCAGGCCCCGGCAGGCCAGCCGGGCCAACGTGGATGCACGCAAATGTCCATCTTCGCGCAGTGGCGAAAAGGCCGGGGCGAGGCCGCAGGTTTCAACACCCAGCAGCCTTTCGGTGGGGGCTGGAGAGGAAAATCCGGTTTCAATCGGGCAGAAATGCAGCACTTCATCGGTAACGCAGACCGAGGATGCGATGGTTCGCAGTCCAAGCAGGGGTGATTCCGGGATGGACGGCGGGGACAGTTTTGTTCCGGTGCGAGCAACTGTGGTGGCGAGCGCGGCTATGGCGCAGGCCGCGTTGCGGGCGTCGTCACTGTCATAGTCCAGGCCGAGGGCCGCCAGGCAGGCATCGAGATCGGTCAGGAGAATGAGGCCTGCGGCTTCGTCTTCAGGTTGGGCGGGTAGATCGAACAGGGGCAGCTCACCTGTGCGCTCGATCCGGGTCGCGGCATGAAGGCGGCGCAAAGCATCGCAGGCCAGGCGCAGACAGGCAACGAAATGCTCGGCGGCGAAGCCGGTCTCTTGCACGAAGCTGGACAGGCGGATGGTGAAGCCGGGCGTCTGGTCGGGCTGGCACTGCCATAGCGCGGTATTAGGTGCCATCTGTTGCATCAGCAAAAGATAGGACAGGCTCCGGCCCGGCGATGGCGTGTTGGCTGGGGTGCCGGGAAGGGGCGGGCACGCATCGATCGTGTCTACCCAACGCGCTGCCTCTGCGGCAAGTCTGACCGGCCCACCATTCAGGGTGATCTGGGCGAGGGCCTGCGCGGCCTCGTCATCCCAGGCGGCAGGAAGGGTGACGGAGCGCAGGGCGCTGTCGTCGGGGTCGGTCATGACCTGAAGCGTCCTCATGCGAACGCCGGTCCAGTGAAGGCGAGCTGTCATGTTGCGAATCTACGCCCTGCACCTATGGGCCCGTAAGTCGGAAAAAGGCCTGCGGAAAGCCCCTAATGGGCGGGAATGTGGGGATATGGGGGATAACATTCTTCCGGAGGCTGCTGAGTGACGATTTCCGCGGGAGGATTGGACGCGCGAAGCGGAGTCGGGTAGTGCTGAAAAGATGATTTTCACGAGGGTATCGTCATGAGCGCTGTCGCGGTCCGTCATGACCGGCTGGAGCTTCTGGCCGGGTTCGCTGTCCTTGCCTGTCTTGCGGGTCTTCTGGTCGCGGCAATGGTCGGACATCATCGGAGCGATGACGGGGGCTACCCTGTCCATGCCTCCTTCAGCCAGATCGACGGCTTGACGGTCGGGTCAGACGTGCGGCTTGCTGGCATTACTGTGGGGCACGTGACCGGGGCTGTGGTCGATCCCAAGAGCTTTCAGGCCCAAGTGACGTTTACGCTCGCGCCAGATGTAAAGCTGCCGACGGATTCAGCTGCGATCGTGACGTCTGACAGTCTGCTGGGTGGGAAGTACATTGCGCTGTCTCCAGGCGGAGCGGATTCGGTCGTGAAGCCGGGTGGTGTCATGACCGAGACGCAGGGCTCCATTAGTTTGGAACAACTTCTGAGCAAGTTCATTTTCTCTGTGACGGATTCGCTGCAGAAGAGCCAGAAGGTTGCTGTAGGAAAGCCGGTTGCAGGCAGCCTGACGGATGAGCCTTGAGGCATGACGGATACGCACAAAAATGCGTTTCTGTGGGTCGACCATGAGGGCAATCCCGTGTCCTGTGCGGAGAAGGTCCAGATCCTGCGGGAAAACGATGCCGAACTGCGTCAGGCCCTGCAGGATGTGTTTGATGACGGGGTTCTGATGGGGGTTTCATCTCAGGCGATGCTGCAGACGTTTCAGGCCATGCTGTCCGATCTGAAGAGCCCGTTCCAAGGTGGGACTCAGGAGAAAGAGTCATGATGAAACTTTGGTCGGGCCGGGTTCTGCTGCCGTGTAGGGGGGGCGCAATGATTCTGCTTGGCGGGATTTCGGGCGCGCAGGCCGCAACAGGTGTGGCGCCCCCGGCGATGTATCCGGCGACAACCTGGCAGGGGCAGTCGCAGGCTGTGGTGCGCGTGTTGGACCGGCTGGATGCTCATCTGGAACTTCTCACGATTCCCGTGGGCGGGAGCGTGACCTATCACAGTCTTTCCGTGGGTGTTGAAGCTTGTGTCAGCCGGCCGCAGACGCTGGTCGCGGATGCCGGAGCCCTGCTGCATCTTAAGGACAGCAGCGATCCGCAGCGGCCGCCTTTCGATGGCTGGATGTTGGCTCAGGAGCCTTCTGTCGCAACTTATGGCAGCCCTTTGTACGATGTGCGCGTTGTCTCCTGTGCGGGAGCGCTGACGGCACCTCAGGCGGGCCCTCTGCCTGAGGTGAAGGCGCCCGTGCTCGCCAGTGCGGAGGTTCCGGTGGAAGAAGGCGGCGATGCTCCGGCATCGCAGCCCGGTTCTGCCTCAGGCGGTCCTGTACCGCTTGCTCCGGACAGTCATAATCCCATTCCGCTCGCGCCTCCCAGCGGTGCGGCGCCGTCCCTTGCTCCGGTTATGCCTCCGCAGTCTTCGGGACAGTCCCTGTCACCTCCCGAGGCCGATCCCGGTCTCGAATAAGGTGGGATGGGGCGGAATGACCCAGAAACAGGAAGAAATGACAGCTTCATGATTCAGGTTCCCTTTCCCCCGTCTCGGGCAGCCCTGCTGCTTGATTTTGATGGAACGCTTGTTGATATCGCGCCTACCCCGGAAAGTGTCCGGGTACCGGAGGGGCTCGCGGCGGATCTGCTGCGTCTTCGGGACATGCTTGATGGCGCGTTTGCGATCATTACTGGCCGACCCATTGCACAGATTGATCATTTCCTGCCGGATATTCCTTATGCCGTGGCGGGCGAGCATGGTGTGATGATGCGTCATGCGCCCGACCAAGCGTTACGGGAGCGGGAGCTGCCCGTTGTGCCCGGAGAATGGGTACAGGCTGTTGAAAAGGCTGCGGCAGATCATCCCGGAGCCAGTGTTGAACATAAAAAAGCTGGAATGGTGCTGCATTACCGCCGTGCGCCCGAGGTGGAGTCTGCTTTTCGGGAGTTGGCGTCGGCCTGGCCAGTGGAAGACCGGGGGTTTCACCTTCAGGATGCCCAGATGGCCATCGAGCTCCGGCCATTGGGGATCGATAAGGGCAAGGCGCTGCGGGAACTGATGGCGGAGCCGCCTTTTGCAGGACGGCTTCCGGTTTTTGCCGGTGATGATGTCACGGACCGCGATGGGGTGAGAGCTGCGCGCCAGATGGGGGGCGCAGGTTGGCTCATTCCCGATGATTTTCCAGATGCGGCCACGTTCCGGCGCTGGCTGCATGATCTGTCGGAGGGACACGGATGGGGCGCCTGATTATTGTTTCCAACCGGACGCCTGCCCCTGGTGAGCGTACGCAGCCTGCCGGGGGTCTGACGGTTGGTCTGTATGATGCAGTACAGACGCAGGAGACCCTGTGGTTCGGGTGGTCGGGCCATCAGCATATGGATGCGGCCGACCGGCCGGTCCAGAGCGAGCGGGTGGGAAACGTCAATTACGTGACGTTCGACTTGACCCAGGAGCAGTATGATCGGTTTTATCTAAATTTTTCCAACGGAGTCCTGTGGCCCCTGTGCCATTACCGGACCAACCTGATCCGCTACACCCGTGAGGACTGCGATGCCTATTATGAGGCGAACGAGGTCTTTGCGGATCGTCTGGTCGGGCTTCTGGAGCCGGATGATACGGTCTGGATCCATGACTATCATCTGTTTCCGTTGGGTAAGATGCTTCGGGACCGGGGCGTAACAGGTCGGGTCGGATTCTTCCTGCACATTCCGTTCCCGCCTTGGAGCGTCGCGCGTCTGCTGCCCAAGCTCGACATGCTGTTGACCGGACTGGCGGCCTGCGACCTGATCGGGGTGCAGACGCCTGAGGATGCGGCCAATCTCAAGGGATGTTTCGAGGCCTATGGCCTGAAGGCGGCGGTCGAGGCCGTGCCTATCGGGATTGATCCCGTCAGCTTCCGACAGCAGGCGATCGAAAGCGCTTCTTCCGACGAGGTGATCAAGATCATGGATACGTTGGAGGGGACGCGCCTAATCATGGGGGTGGACCGGCTGGATTACTCCAAGGGTCTGCCCGAGCGGATGAAGGGCTTCGAGGCTCTGCTAAAGAATTATCCCGAGCATCGCGGGCAGGTGACATTCCTTCAGGTTACTCCGGTGTCACGGGGTGGCGTAGAAAGCTATCGTCTGCTCAAGGAAGAGCTGGATGGGCTGGTCGGGACGATCAACGGCGCCTATGGCACGCCGGATTGGGTGCCGATCCGTTACACGACCTGGCCGATCGGGCGGCATATCCTCGCCGGGCTTTACCGGATGGCGGATGTGGGGTTTGTTACGCCGCTGCGGGATGGGATGAACCTCGTGGCCAAGGAGTTCATCGCGGCGCAGGACGAGGACGATCCTGGTGTGCTGGTGCTGTCGCGGTTTGCTGGGGCAGCTCCAGAAATGCCCGAGGCGCTTCTGATCAATCCGCTGGATGCGGAAGGAATGGCCGAGGCGCTTCATATCGGCCTGACCATGGACGTGCACGCCCGTCATGCGGCATGGTCTGCGATGTATGGCGAGGTTTCCCGCAATACGGCGGGGAGCTGGTCCAAGCAGTTTCTTGATAGTCTGGAGGCGATCCATCCGTGCCACTGAACAGAACGACACACCGCCCCGTTTCAACGAATGCTCTGGGCGGTCTGTATGTTCTGGGGGCGCTTCTGGCGCTCGGCGTAGTCTGGTTCGCCGAGCACTGGCTGAAGCTTGCGCCGTGCGAGCTGTGCCTGTGGGAGCGGCGCCCGTGGTGGGTGCTGCTCGGGATCGGGATTGTCACGATCGTCCTGCCCAAGCGCTATGCCCGGTTCGGAGTTTTCCTCGGGCTCTTGTGCTTGATGACCAGTATTGGGCTGGCGGTGCTGCATGCTGGGGTGGAGCACAAGTTCTGGCCCAGCCCGGCGCCAGAATGCAGGGCCCCGGCTTTTCACGGTGGTAGCTTCAAGGACTGGATGTCCGCGATGCCGGCACGGCCGAACAAGCCGTGTGATTCGCCGGATTACCTGTTCGGTCTGCCCGTCTCGATGACGGAGCTGGGAGGGCTGTATGCGGCGGCGGTGTTCGTGGTCGCTCTGGTCGGGAGCTTCCGCATGGGACGCTCCCGACGCTGAGGGTCTGGATCAGAGGCGCGTGCCGCGTCCGCGTCCGCGTCCGAAGACGAGGCTGATGACCAGAAGCACCAGGAAGATGAAGAAAAGGATCTTGCCGATATAGGCAAAATCTGCCGAAAGTCCGCCAAAGCCCAGCACCGCAGCACACAGGGCGAGGATAAGGAAGGCAATGGTCCAGCGCAGCAGGTCCATGGGACTGTCTCCTTTGTCAGTAGCGCCCTCCGACGGAAAGGCGGGGTTTGAAAAGGCTGAACGGCAGCGGGATGAACTGGTTCATTTTCGCAACATCCGTTTTCTGCGGGGGCTGTGCGTGCAGGCCCCGTTTTTGATATTTCCATGGGTCGGATTTCCGTATTCGGACTTCCTGCCTGCCGGAGGACCGTCATGACCCTGTTCCGCTCCCTGTATCATCAGGGATTTGCCCGGATCGCCGCCTGTACGCTGCCGGTGACGCTTGCTGACCCGCTGAAAAATGCCGCGCGGACCCTCGGCGTTCTGCGTGACTGCGACCGGCAGGGTGTGGCGGCGGTGGTTTTCCCGGAGCTGGGGCTTACAGGCTACACGCTGGAGGATCTGCGCTTTCAGGACGTGGTGCTTGATAGTGCGCTTGAGGCCCTCCGGCAGGTTGTTGCAGGGACGCAGGATCTTCTTTCTGTCGCGGTCGTAGGGCTGCCGCTTGTGCGGGGGGATCTGCTCTACAACTGTGCGGCGGTCGTGCATCGCGGCCGGGTGCTGGGTGTGGTCCCAAAGTCGCATCTGCCCCGGTACCGGGAGTTCTACGAGCCCCGGCATTTCACGTCCGGACTTCAGACGTCCGGGACAATCCGGCTGTTGGGCGAGGATGTGCCATTCGGGACGGATCTGCTGTTTGCGGCCGAGGATGTGCGTGGGCTGACGCTGGGCGTGGAGATCTGTGAGGATCTGTGGGTGGCGTCTCCGCCGAGCGGAAAACTGGCGGAAGCAGGGGCGACCGTCATTCTCAACCCTTCGGCATCCCCGGTGACGATCGGGCGGACGGATGACCGGTCGCTTCTGTGTCAGGCGCAGTCCATGCGAACGCTGACGGCTTATGTGTATGCGGCGGCGGGCGAGGGGGAGTCGACGACCGATCTGGCTTGGGACGGGCAGGTGTCGATCCACGAGGCCGGGCGGCTTCTGGCGCAGTCGGATCGTTTTCCGCAGGGCGAGCGGCTGGTCGTGGCAGATGTGGATTTGGATCTGCTGCGGCAGGAGCGGATGCGGACGGGCCAGTTCGGGCAGGCGGGCCAGGCTTTCCGGACAATCGGGTTTACCCTTGCGCCGCCGATGACGGATCTGGGGCTGGAGCGGGATGTTGTGCGGTTTCCGTTCGTCCCGTCCGATGCGCGGACACTCGCTCGGGACTGCTATGAAGGCTGGACCATTCAGGTTAGCGCTCTGCGGCGGCGGTTACAGGCGAGCGGGGCGCAGCGCGCCGTGATCGGGGTTTCAGGCGGCCTGGATAGTACGCTGGCGCTACTGGTTGCGGTGCGGGCGGCGGATGAGCTTGGCTGGCCGCGAACGCATATTCTGGCTTACACGATGCCCGGTTTTGCGACTGGTAGCGAAAGCCGCTCTCTGGCCCATGCGCTCATGGAGGCGCTGGGCGTTGAAGTGAACGAGCTGGATATCCGGCCGACGGCGCAGACAATGCTGGCAGGGATCGGCCATCCCTTTGCCGAGGGGCAGCCCGTTCATGACATTACGTTCGAGAACGTGCAGGCAGGTCTGCGGACGGATTTCCTGTTCCGGATCGCCAATTACCGCAGTGGAATTGTGATCGGGACGGGAGATCTGTCGGAGCTGGCGCTGGGCTGGTGCACTTATGGCGTGGGGGACCAGATGTCCCACTATAACGTCAATGCCGGGATGCCGAAGACGCTGATCCAGCATGTCATCCGCTGGTTGGCCCGTGAAGGAAAGCTGGGCGATGGTATTGGTCCGGTTCTGGAGCGGATCGTCAGTGCAGAAATTACGCCGGAACTTGTGCCTGATACGGGGCAGGGCGTTCAGAGCACGGAACAGACGATCGGGCCTTATCCCCTTCAGGATTTCACACTTTATCATATTCTGCGTCATGGCTTCCGACCGTCACGGGTGGCGTTTCTGGCGGAGAAGGCCTGGGCGGATGCATCGCGTGGCGACTGGCCCTGGCATTATCCCGAGGATCGGAAAGTTTCGTACGATCTGGCGGAAATCCGGCACTGGCTGGAGGTATTTCTGCGGCGGTTTTTCGGGACAAGCCAGTTCAAGCGCTCAGCCATGCCGAATGGTCCGAAGCTGGTTTCGGGCGGTTCGCTCTCTCCGCGCGGGGACTGGCGTGCGCCGTCTGATGGCACTGCAACGGTATGGCTCGAGGAGTTGTGGGATAATCTGCCTCAAACGAACACAGATTTGTGAACTTTTGGTATGTTGGTATGTTGGGGGTTATGTCTCTCGGCATTCGTGCCAATATGTCGAAAACCCGTCATCATACAGGAACATGACCCGTCATGGCTTATGCTACGATCAATCCCTATACCGGTGAGACGCTCAAGACTTTCCCGGACGCAACTGACCAGGAAGTCCAGACCGCGCTGACCGAAGCCTATGATGCGTTCAAGAGCTGGCGCCATACGCCGTTCGCCGAACGTGCGAAGATCATGACGGCAGCCGCCAACATCCTTCGTCGCGACATCGACAAGTATTCCAAGCTTCTGACCCTTGAAATGGGTAAGATCTATGCCGAAGCCAAGGCAGAGACGATCCTGTCCGCCGAGATCTTCGAATATTACGCCAAGCACGCTGAAGAGCTGCTGAAGGCCGAGAAACTTCCGGTTGCCGATCCGAAGTCCGGTGACGCCGTCCTGATTCACCAGCCGCAGGGCATCGTGTTCGCGATCGAGCCGTGGAATTTCCCATTCTACCAGATCGCCCGCATCATCGCGCCGCAGCTTTCCGCCGGTAACACGGTTATCCTGAAGCACGCATCCAACGTGCCGCAGTGTGCGGCTGCGTTTGATGAGTTGATGAAGGAAGCCGGACTGCCGAAGGGTGGCTTCCGCAACCTGTACGCGGCCCGTCATCACACCGAGACGATCCTAAAGGATCCGCGCGTCTGTGGTGTGGCTCTGACGGGTTCCGAAGGCGCAGGCGCCGTTGTGGCCGGTATTGCGGCGCAGGCTTTGAAGAAGTCTACGATGGAGCTGGGCGGTTCTGACGCATTCGTGGTTCTGGACGATGCGGATCTGGAAAAGACCGCAAAGTGGGCCGCTTTTGGCCGTCACTGGAATGCCGGTCAGGTCTGCGTGTCCGCCAAGCGTCTGATCGTGGCGGATGCCGTCTATGACCGTTTCCTGGAGCTGTACAAGGCGGAAGTTCTCAAGCTGAAGGCTGGCGATCCGATGGATCCGTCCACCACGCTGGCACCGCTGTCCTCGCAGAAGGCTGCGGACGATCTGAAGGCTCAGGTCGAGGAAGCCAAGAAGCATGGTGCGGTTGTCGAGGCCATTGGCCCGTCCGTGCCGGAGAAGGGGGCGTTTTTCCAGCCGCTGCTGATGACCAACCTGCACGAGAACAATGAAGCCCGTCTGTGGGAGTTCTTTGGTCCGGTCACGCAGCTCTATCGCGCCAAGGATGATGCAGATGCCATCCGTATCGCCAATGACTCGCCGTTCGGTCTGGGTGGTTCGGTCTTCACGAAGGATACCAAGCGCGGCGTAAAGGTTGCCGAGCAGATCTATACAGGCATGGTCTATATCAACCATCCGACGATGGTGAAGGCCGATCTGCCGTTCGGTGGCGTGGCCCGTTCGGGCTATGGCCGCGAGCTGATCGGTCTGGGCATCAAGGAATTCGTCAACCATAAGCTGATCGACGTTGTTGATATCGACGCACCGTTCTGAGTGAGGCGTATCGGGCTTCCTCGTGAAGCCCGGTTCGATCTTTCAGGTCATGAAAAACCCGCTTCCGGAGCTGTCCGGGAGCGGGTTTTTTTATGGCTGGTCAGGGGGGCTCAGTTTTTCCGAGGCCTGGCCCGTTCGGCGCTGAGGCGGATCCAGGGGTGTCTGGCCTGAACGAAGGCCACGACGCGGGCCTTGTGTGCGTCCTTTTCGGTGGAGGCGTTCGTCATGGATGTCTCGTGCTGGCGGTAATCGGCAAGGACCTGCGGGACGTGGTGGCCGGGAAGGCCGCGCTCCGCCAGAGAGCACCACAGGTCGAAGTCCTCCCAGCCCATTGCTTCACGTGAAACATAGTAACCGCCAACTGCCGCCCAGGCCCATTTGGTGACCATGGCCATGGCGTCGATCCTGTTCCCGGAGATGAGAGAGAGCGGATTGAAAGGCAGGTCTCCCAGAAGCTCTGGTGTGCCTGGTTGGTGATGGGTGTCTGCCCTCATATCCATCAGCACGGGGCCGTGCTCGTTGAAGCAGGCAATGAGCGGATAGGCGTAGGCTGTGCCGTCATTCATGGAGCCCAGAAGCGTTTCGCAGGCTTCAGGGCGCAGGATGTTGTCAGCATCCAATTGCATGACATGGACGGTCTCGGCCGCGTCCATTCCGATATTGCGCGTGCCTCCCAGACCCGCATTTGCAATGGACTGGCGCAGAATCAGGCGGTTGAAGCGGTCGCAGTGCCGCTCCATCCAGGTACGGGCTAGAGCGACCGAGCCATCCGATGACCCGTCATCCACGACGATCAGATCAAGGACGGGAAGGGTTTGCGCCGCCACGGATTCCAGTGCGTCCAGAAGATGTGTTGCGTAATTATAGGACGTGATGACGACAGTGACGGGAGCTTCTCCCAGTGCGTCGTGATGAAAAAGGGTGCGGTTGGGGGGGATGACGGGCACGGGGGACGGAGCGAGACGGTCTCTGGCAAGACGCGTTTCTCCGGCAAGGGCCGCAGCTTCGTCTCCGCACATGGACGTCAGGACGAGCTTCATGCGCCGGGCTTGCGCCTGCGGGCCGAAGGGCCACAACACGGAATGATAGGCGTCCCGTGCCATGCGAACGCGGCGCTCCGGGTTGTCGATCAGTTCGATCAGGGCGTCGTACCAGTCTGTCGGGCTGTCAGCCAGAAAGCCGGTTTCGCCATGGCGGATAACGCGCTGGAACGGTCCGGTGGGGGAAGCAATCGTTGCCACGCCCGACAATGCAGCTTCGAAGAATTTGATCTCACTTTTGGCTTCACAGAAGATGTTTCCCGTCTCCAGAGGCGCGATGGAGATGTCGAACCGTGCGAATTCGTCCTGCAGTTCTTCGAGAGGGACCATGTCGCGCCACTCGATCTGGTCCTGCACGGGGATCAGGCTGGGAAATTCTTCCATCAGTAGGACCGGGCGATGCGTGACGGGTTCGCGGAACAGGACGAGGCGCGCTTCAGGACGCTGGCGCAGGACTTCCGCGATGGTGGGGCAGACGGGTGCGAAGTCCCGTTGATGGGTTCTGGAACCTGTGGCGTAACCGATGCGGATCAGACCGTTGCCGGAGTTGACACGGCCTGGCTCTCCACGCATGCGCAGCGCCAGGCGTGCCCGTTTCAGGGTGAACAGGTCATAGATGTTCGGAAGCAGGTGAACGACGGGGCGCAGACTGTGCATGGCAAAGACCAGCTCGGCCGTGGTCGTCGATCCCTGATCGCAGCGCAGGAAGGTGCGGCGCATTTCCGAGAAGCAGCGCTCGATCCGCTCTTCCGTGGCGCCAATCGAACGGATGCCGTCGATCATGTCCACGCGGGCATAATGGGGAACGAAGACAATATCGTCCGCATCGAAGACGGTAATGACGTTTTCTGCTTCGGCCAGATCGAAGATTGTACTGACATGGCCACTGTATTCGACCCGCCAGAACACCATGACATCCGCCCAGTGAATATCGTCATACCCGACCGCAGCGCAGGGCTGGACCCTGGCCTCAAAGCCAGCTTCCCGGGCAGCGTCGGCATTGCGGTAGCAGCGGTACAGAACGCCAGGTGTGTCGGGTTCTCCTGCAACGAATAGTACGCGGTTTACGGAGAAAGGCGCGGGATTTGACGCTGATTCTGGCTTCGGCTCGGAAGTCGGGACCGGAACGGCCTCGGGGCTGCTCTCATTCAGGTCGGGTTCTTCCTGAACTGGGAGGGTAGGGTGGGAAGGACGAGGGTGGAGAATGCGTTTGAGGCGTCGGGCCGCCCGGAGCCAGAGCGGAGGTATCGGAAGTGAGTTAGGAACCGGATCTTCAGGGGGGAGAGACACGACCGCTGGCGGAGCGGGTGGCTCTGTCTGTTCGGGTAGTGGGGGTTCGGGGGGTAATGACGCGTTTTTGGCGGAAAGCATCCGAAGAGAGACCCGGAGTTCCTGGATGGTCTGCGTTTTTTCAAGAGATGCCTGCTGTATCGCCTGCGCCTGGGACATCAAAAGGCGAATTTTCCGACTGTTATTGAGAAGCAGTCGGATGTTGCGTCGGAGGCCGAGGGGTTCCGCATTTTCTGACATCAGGGTACGTAGAAAGGGTGAATTGCCTGCATTTGTCAGGGCGTTTTCCGGGGCCAGGGTAACGGAGCCTGCGGGGTGATTCGGCCCGAACTGGAGAACAGGAAATGAAGAAGGGCTCTGGGGGGCGTCTTCCGTAATCTGGCACAGTAGGGGAAGAGCGGTCTTGTCGTTCTGGGACGTCTGGGAGACAATCCGGATGTCCTTGTCTGGAAGATGTGCTTCCAGCATTGCACGGAGAGCGTGGTGAATCTGGGCATGGACGCGGGGTGAACATTCGATCCGGGCAGCAGAAAGATCTTGTTCTTCGGTCAGGATCATTGCCAGCCAGACAGTCAAGAAAACGTGATCCTGAAGATCGGGACGGGTATCTGCTTCGAACCTTTCTGATGCCAGCAGGAGTGCCAGACATGCCAGGTGATGGTCAGCTCCCGGAAGGGGCGGTAAGGGGGGGATGGGGAAATTCACGAATGGGCCTGTCAGGATCTAAGTGTCTGTGAAGGATAGATTGTTTCAGGGAAGGCACAGCTCGGTCAGGTTCGGCGTGACGCAGTAGTGATAATATTTATTTCTTGAAGAATTAGCATTAACGGAACTTTTCTGATATAAAAGGATTTAACTTAAGAGTTGGATCACCCGCTCTTTTCCGTTTTCACATAATGAAAATGGAAAATTCTTTTTCGGTGTGGCTGTCCGAATCCCTAAATGATAGATCTTGATTCCTTGTGTCGTGCCTGAAGTGGATTGCGTTTGATAATCTGGCTCTGATATATGCAAGAATCGTCGCTCGATCATTTGGGTGGTCCGAGGGCCGCCGGTGCGAGGCAACCTTTTTTAGGAGTGCATGGTAATGGCTAACATTACTACAGTAGTTGGTGCCTCCGGCCAGACCTTTGTGGTCACGGTCAGTGGTGGGCAGACCCAGCTGTTGGCGCAGCAGTATCAGACTGCTGTTTCCACCCTCCACTCGAGTGGAGGGCTTGATTCTTACGATCTGGTTCCGGGCAGTAATGGCGCTACGGGTACTACGACGGGTCAGGGCCTGATCAGCCAGGGTGGTGATTACACCGTTTCCGGCGGTACCACGCAATATATCGCTGTTGGTAGCTACTCCACGGTTGGCGAAGACACTCTGAACTCGGCTGTCAGCCTGGATCTCTCCAGCAGCACTGCCAAGAGCATCAGCGTTCTTACCGGTGACTTAGCCGGGGTATCCGTGACGGTCGGTAACCAGGACGGCACGTTCACTGGCGGACTTGGCAACAATACGTTCAATGGCGCCAATTCCACCGGGAACTGGACCATCGCCATGGGTGATGGCAACAATACCGTGACGGGCACCAATGGTGACGACACCATCAGCGCTGGTGATGGCAACAATCTCATCAAGCTGGGAACTGGCACGAACGTTGTCAGTTCTGAAGGTCAGGACACTATTGACGGTACGACTGGTACCGATACGGTCACGCTGCTCGGCGGAAGCTCCGTGGTCACGCTTGGCGCCAACGCAACGGTTTACGACACGACGTCGCACAACACCGTTTCCGCTGGCAACAACAGCTCCATCACGGGCGGTAGCTCCAGCACCTACTACTCGACCGGCAACCTCAGCACGGTCTCGGGTGGTTTGAACGATACCATTTCGGCTTCCGCTGATATCTGGCAGATTCGTGGTACCGCCAACTCGATCACTGCTTCGGGAGCCCTGACGTTCCTGAACGGTACGGGTGCAACGACCGTTTCCGCTGGAACGTCAACACTGTTCGGTGCCTCGGGTCTTGATCTGATGTTGGTAGGTGGCTCCGCAAGCTCCACCAACCTGTTCGTCGGTGGCGATGGCAGTGAAACCGTTACGGCTGCGTCTTCCAACGGTACGCTGCATGCTTTTGCAGGCACGGGTGACGAGACCATCATCGGTGGTTCTGCTGCTGATACGCTGGTTGGCGGTTCGGGCGCTGCTACTCTTACGGGTGGTTCGGGCGCGGCCAATCTGTTCGCTCTGACCAAGGGCTCTGCTGGCGGTGACTACACGATCACCGATTTCGGCAGCGCAGCCGGTAATCTGATGGCTCTGTACCAGTATGGCCTTCAGAACAACGACGGTCTGGCAAATGTTCTGTCGAACGCTACGGTTGCTGGTGGTAACACCACGATCGAACTGTCCGATAACTCCAAGATCACGTTCGTTGGTATCACCGACCTGAACGCTTCTGACTTCACTCTGAGCTAATGATGGCATCTGTCTTCTGACAGATTGGTATTGTTCAGGAAGGCCGGATCCGAAAGGGTCCGGCTTTTCGTGTTTCTGAAGTCTTTTTGTCTCCTTTTGTGAAAGCCTGACAGAATGCGGGACGACCCGCGCGAAACCTTGACTGAAAGCTACCGCAGTGTGGCTCGCCTTAATGGCTTGAGAGCCGAACAGCTGCAGAAGGAAAACCAGAAGCTTCGGCGGCAATTGTTCCTGATTCAGACTTCTTTGTCCTGGCGTGTGACGCTTCCCCTGCGGGCCGTGCGCGCTTTGACGTTTGGTAAGCTGCTGTCCGGCCGCCCTGTGAGAGAACTTCCGGAAAGGTTTCTGCGTCTCTTGGGACGGGAAGGGCTGTCAGGGATCAGGAAAACAGTTATCCACCGTGCTCGTCGCCTGAAGCGGATTCAGGGTGATCGGCGGAAGATTTCGACAGCATCCACTGCTGAGACAGGTGGCCTTCATCCTTACCGAGTTACGCCCGAGGGTGGAACCGCGAGACTGAAACCTCAGGTTCTCATCATTGCGGAACTCAGCCTTAGGCAGTGTGCCAAGTATCGTGTCTGGCAGAAGCGGGATTTCCTGAAAACGCTGGGTTGGTCAGTTCAGGTTGTGGATTGGCGCAATATGGTCCAAGCCCACTCCGCCCTTCAGCTTTGCACGCATGTCATTTTTTATCGGGTTCCGGGCTTCGATGACGTCATGAAGCTGGTGCAGGAAGCGCATCGGCTGGGGCTGGCTCCGCGCTGGGAGGTGGATGATCTCATCTTCGATGAACGGGAGTATCGGCAGAATGGGAATATCGATACGCTTCCTGCGGCTGAACGTGATCTTCTGCTCTCAGGGGTTGCGTTGTTCCGTCGGTGTATGCTGGCCTGTGGTCGAGGTATTGCCTCGACGGCGGCTCTTGCTGGTGCCATGCGAGAGGCAGGGCTGACGGATGTCGCTGTCCTAGAAAACGCCCTGGACGTACAGACGCTTGGAATTGCAGAAGCTCTTCCTGTTTCTGCGGAATCAGACCGGATATGGGTGTCGTATGGGTCCGGCACTAATACTCATGATGCCGATTTCAGGCAGGCCGAGGCGGGGCTTCTGGCAGCGATGGATGAGGAGCCGCGGCTTTGCCTCAGGGTTATTGGTCAGTTGCAGTTGTCTTCGGCATTTAGCCGGTTCGGGGATCGGGTCGAGCGTCTTATGGAGCTGACCTATCCGGAATATTTGAAGGCCCTGTCCCAGACGGATATTGCGATCGCTCCGCTGGAAAAAACGCTGTTCAACGACTGTAAAAGCAACATCAAGTTTCTTGAGGCGGCCATTGTCCGGGTTGCGGCCCTCTGTTCTCCCTGTGCAGCATTTCTGACAGTTCTGCGAGATGGGGAAAACGGCCTTCTTGCCGCAGATACCGCAGCATGGCGAAGTGGCTTTCTGACCTTGGCGCGGGATAGGGATTACCGGAAACGTCTGGCGGAAGTGGCTTATGAGGACGTGATGGCGCGGTATGCCCCTGAGGCGATGGCGCAGACCCAGGTCCGGGCATTGTTTGGCCTTCCGCCCCGTCGGGACGCAGAAGGCCTTAGGGTCCTGATGGCGAATGTCTATTTCGTGCCACGCTCTTTTGGCGGTGCCACGATTGTGGCCGAAGAGATGGGGCGTCGCTTGGTCCAGAAAGGGGCTGAGGTCAGCGTCATGACCTCCAGACCGCCTGCAGTGGATATTCCTGATGGGGACATTCGTTATGACGTGGACGGCATGATGGTTTTTGCTTCCGTGTTGCCTGACGGTCTGGACGGGGTGGGGCATCTGGATAATCCGGCAATGGCTTCCCGGTTTGAGGAGGTGCTTGAAGCCTGTCAGCCGGATGTCGTGCATGTTCATGCTGCGCAGGGGCTGGGAACGGGGCTCCTGCGGATCTGTCAGGAAAGAGGAATTCCTTACGTTCTAACGCTGCACGATGCCTGGTGGCTTTGCGAGCGGCAGTTCATGGTTAGGGGGGACGGACAATACTGTTTCCAGACGACCATTGATTCTGCGGTTTGTCAGGTTTGTGTGCCGGGTGTGCGGCATCTTGCGGATCGGACTGTCGTGATGCGGCAGGCCCTGGCGGGAGCGGCCTTTCTGATCAGTCCGTCGCAGGCGCACCGCGAACTCTATCTTGCGAACGGGATTGCGCCTGAACGGATCGTGGTCAATCGCAACGGTTTTTGCTGGCCCAAGCGTGCGCGCCAGCCGCGGCCCCCCGGGGCACCACTGCGGTTCGGATTTGTTGGTGGTACGGAAGCAGTCAAGGGATATGGCCTACTGAAAGAGGCCATGCAGTCTCTGTCGCGGAGTGATTGGGAGCTTGTCATTGTCGATAACAAGCTCAATCTCGGGTTTCAGTCGATCTTTCCGGAAGACTGGACAGTTCGTGGGCAGCTCCGGGTTGTGCCCGCCTATACACAGGCCGGGCTCGATGATTTTTATGATCAGATCGACGTCCTGCTGTTTCCGTCGCAGTGGAAGGAAAGCTACGGCCTGACGGTGCGGGAAGCACTGGCACGGGATGTCTGGGTCGTCACGACGTCTCCTGGAGGGCAATCAGAAGACGTTGTGGACGGGGTAAACGGGACGTGGTTGCCGCTGGACGGTAAATCACAGACGCTTGTCCAGGCTGTCTCTGTACTTCTGGATGCACCGGAACGCTTCGAGGGGTACGTCAATCCGTGCAAGGAACAGCTTGCGACATACGACATGCAGGTGGAAGAACTTTACGGCTTTCTGAAGCAGGCCGCAGGGCAGTTTAGCGGCCGAGGAGCAGGGCTGTAAGGGCATGGCGCCGGTCTTCGCTGGCCAGGGCCTGGATCAGCCTGGCCCGGAAGCCTGCGCGTTTGGAGCGGTTGCGGGGTGGTGTGGCGGCAAGATAACGGGCGATCCAGTCGGGGCTGAAGAAGGCGGGATCGGGAATTTCCTGCCGCCACAGATGGGTGGACGCGATTCCGCTCGGGTTGTCGCGCAGGAGTTCGGTCTTGATGAAGGGGGCGTGGCCCGATCGCAGGACGGCACGCCAGTCCGTGTGCATGGGGTTGAGTGCCAGAAGACGGGCGAGGCCTCGGGGGTTGCTCCAGGCGGCTCCGCAAGACAGTCCGGCCGTCTTGAGGGCCAGGCCGAGGCCAAGCTCTCCATGCAGGATGATCTCGTCCTTGCTCATGTCGCTGAAGGGCTGGTTGAAAATCCGCTGGATTGCGGGATGATCCAGGGCCTCGCGAGTCATGCACAGGAACCAGGATTGCAGATGGGTTACTATGGCTTCCGAGCGGACCATGCCCCAGATCTGAAAGTTTTGTGCCCGCATGCGCTCTACGATGGGATTGAGCGGGAGGAGTGGGCCGAAGACGCTGTCATTGGCGAACAGGATTTCGTCTGCGTCCCTGTCGCAGCCACGGGAGAGCAGGAATTGCCAGGCTCCGAAGTCCAGTCCGGTATTGGAGCGGGCATGGACGGTTGCTGGGACCGGAGGTGTGCCGCTTGCGAGGTCATTGTGCAGTGATTGGGCTTCTGTTTCCGACAGGCCGGAGGCGGCGATATGGATCGTGAAGCCACATGACGAGATCTGGCTGAGTAGATGGCGTGTGTGAGGGGGAAGCCCCGCTTCTGTACTGTAATATGCGAACAGGCAGACAGAGGCTGACACGGACCGTCCTGTTGAAGAAGGAAACGTTAAATTCATAATATATGGTTGTTTCTAGGGCGGTTCTATAGGAAATACTATGACATTCTGAGGCGATAGATAATTCGCCCTTCAGTTCGCATTAGCGGCATTTCTGTACCGGCAAGATGCGATCTGCACTGAGTAAATCCGGAGTTTTATTCATGAGCAAAGCTTTTCTTGCCGCAGTTCTGCAGGATTCCATGAATTGTACTGGAGTTGTTGCCCAGCGGGCGGTCAATGACATGATTGACGCCATTATTGAGGAACTGCGCGAAGAAGGCGGTTTTACACTGCCGTCTTTTGGGACGTTCACGGTTTGTGAAACCAAGGCCAGGCAGGCCGTCAATCCGCGGACCGGAGAGCCTGTCGAGGTTTCAGCGGGGCGGACCGTCAGGTTCAAGGCCAGTCCGGGACTGAAACAGCTTGTTTGAAGGGGCGTGAGCGCTCTGACAGGGTAAGAACTGTCGGAGCGCCCGGTGCAACGTGCTTGTGACCGTGCCAAAAGGGGCGGTCAGATAATGGACATGATTTGGGGTCCGAGAAGCGACGTCAGATTCATTCTGTCGTTACTGTCGAGTGCGGATGATTTCAGTAAGAATTCTTCATACGGAAAAGATCCTGCAGAATTGAGCATGTAATATATCAGGTCCGAGGCTGGCCCTTCTTTGTCTCCAACGAAGTTCAGCTCAGACACCTTTTCTCCGAAGTAAAATTTCTCCCAGTCTGAGGCTTCATCCCGTGAAAATTCCACGCCTCCGCCATGGCTTTCGGGAATACAGGTCAGGTATTTTTGGGTTTTCGGAGATTTTATGAAAACCGAACCATCTGATTCGTTGGAATGAAATTCAAATTCATAGCAGTAATTGCTCTGGGCTGAGTGGCTGATATGGAATCGAACATTTGATGAATACACAAAAGGATTCCGAAAAATCCAGATTTTATTGCTATCGTAGGGGATTGCGGCCAGAATTCTCTCAAATCCCTGTCCCTGAAAGAGATGCCCATCAATGTTGTTCAGGGAAAGGTGTTCGCCATGAAGGCTCTTGAGATAGAATAGATCCACTTTTCTGTGAGGATTCAGGCTGTTTGTCGTTTTTTCCAGAGCGTTTCCTTTCTCCAGGAAATTCTTCATCGAATACTGGAAAACTGATTTCTTAATATTGCTGTAGACAGCATTTGCCGCATTGATGCGTGCTTGATCCTGGGGATCATAGACATCATTACGATCAAAATGAGACCAGTAGACCGTACTGTTCGACAGATCGGATCCCAGGCGTCTTTTGATGCGGTCGATGAAGTGCTCCATGGAGCGGCAGATATAATGATTGATTCTGGCGCCTTCCCACAGGATGTTTTTCGTGGCTCCAGGGCGCCATTCTACGGGCTGGCCGGCAGCGTCCGCGTAATTTCCGTAGTACAGGTTGAACTTGTGGGGATTTTCATACACGAAGTTGACAGCTTCTGGCCTTACGAAGCTTTTTACGAGCGTATTGTCATTAAGTTCGGGCGTCGATCTGTGGTTGAAGACCTGATAGGTCGGGACCTTGTCTTTCAGGACCCTGGCGGAACTTCCGTATATGCACCAGCTTAGGGCAATTCCCGTATCGTCTTTACTGAATTTGTCCAGAAATCCGTTTATGTCCTGGGCACCATTGATGCTGACATATTCGTCACCATCCAGCATGGCGATCCACTCATAGTGATCGATGGACTTCTTGATGGCATCAAAATAGCTGTCGCGTTGTCTGTAGTAAAAATTGCCTTCAAGCATGGAAGTCCTGCAAACTTCCACGTTGTAAATTCCTTCGCAGGATTTGGCTATTTCATAGGTCCCGTCGGTCGAGTGGTCGTCATATACAAATATTTTATCGAACCCGAGGGAAATATGCCATGATAGCCATGCCATGATGTCATGGGCTTCGTCTTTAACGAAAAGTACTACTGCAGATTTTTCTTTTTTCACGACGAAGACCCTGATTGATGTCTGAAGTATGCCCCTTCAGATTACATCCTTGATTGAGATTAGCCAAATCAGTTGACGGGCATTGTCCTGAAATGCGCTGTACTCGTTGCGGGAAGCATTTTCCGGTTTTTGGAGGCTGGCTGGGGTGGGAGGATTCGAACCTCCGCATGGCGGAATCAAAATCCGCTGCCTTACCGCTTGGCTACACCCCAAATGATGCGCTCTTGGGAGCGCATGCTTTTGGCCTTCTAGTCCGAACCGGCTGCCTTCGTAAAGTGCGAAGTCAGGATTCTAGTTCAAGATCGTGGTCAGGCAGGCCGGTATTGTTCAGAGCCTCGTCCATTTTGCGTCGTGCTGAGGGTTTGAGAATGCCGTAACGCTCTGCACGATCCAGCGCGCTATCGAGGGCGGCCATGGTGGAGGCCAGATCCGGGCTCTCGTCTTTTTCCCAGGTCCGCATGGCGTGGGCCCAGACTCCGGACAGGGCATTGATGCGTATCACGCCGCCGAAACCTGTGCAGTCGATCCCTGCGGCTTCTGCGAGCCATTTCATGGAATCAAGGGTGGTGCCGGCCAGAAAAGCCGCCAGAGCCGGGTCGTAGGGCACGGCCTGGAGGACTGCGCGTACGCCTTCACGATATTCCTGGAAGATATCGAAGCGGCGCATGATCAGATCGAAAAGATATTCGCGCAGCGTTCCGCCGTCACCGTCGTCACGCAGGGCGCTGGCATCGGCAAGGCGCCCGAGCTGGAGCAGCAGAAGGGCCTTGAGCGGATAGCGCCTGCGAACGGTTTCGATGGGAAGACCGGCTTCGCGGGCCGCGTCTACGAGGGAAAAACGGTGCCATCCCTCGTTTCCGGCGAGCGACAGGGCGGACTGGAGAAGGGCGGCGTCGAAAGCTTCCTGCGCCATGTCCGACGAACCACTCAGTGCCATGTCGTCGGATTCAAAGGGGTCCTGCCGTCCGTCCATACGGGTCTCCTGTCGAAAGCTTCTGGTTTTATGGTGGGAGCATTGCGGTCTGCCGACAAGCTCTCTCCCATAAAGAAACTGTCAGCCAGCGAGTTCGTCGGCCCGTTTTGTAGCAGCGTCAATAGCTTTTGGAACCGTCTGGGGCCAGGCATCGGGTTTCATGAGTACGGCCAACGCTGCGGCGGTGGTGCCGTTGGGGCTGGTGACGGCCTTGCGGAGGTCTTCGGCGCTTTCGGGTAGATCGTCGAGCATGCGTCCCGCACCATAGATTGTTCCACGGGCTAGACGACGGGCGACATTTGGTGCCAGACCATGCTGCTGTCCCGCTTGTTCCAGTAGTTCGGTCAGAAGGAACACATAGGCAGGGCCGGAGCCGGAAATGGCTGTGACGACCGACAGATCGTCTTCGTTCTCGACAGGTACGACGTCCCCGACCGCAAAAAGCAGATCGTGACAGGTGGATTTCTGCTCGTGGCTCGCGGCGGTTGAGGCGTAGAGACCGCTGATTCCCGCACCGACTGAGGAGGGTGTATTGGGCATGGCGCGCAGAACCGGAATGTCGGCTCCAGCACGTCGGACAGAGTCCGAAAGTGTTTTGCAGGTGCGTCCGGCCATGACGGAGAGAATGGCGGCACCGTTCAGGCGAGGGCCCAGAGCCTTGCCAAGCGCATCGATCACGATTTCGGCAACGCTGGGTTTAACGGCGAGGACGATGATGTCGGGTTGAAAATTGGCAGGGATTTCGGCGGCTGTCCGGACGATGGTGACCGTATCGTCCGAGCGGCTTCGGTGTCGGTCGAGGACGACGAGGTGTGGCGGTGTGGGGGAGGCGAGCCACCCGTCGAGTAGCGCGCCTCCCATCTTGCCGCACCCTGCAAGAAGGATTGAAGGGACGGAGGATGGCACGGTCAGGCGTCTCCCACACAGTCAAGCATGGCGGCGTCTATGGCCTCTTGCGGTGATTTTCCGCCCCAGAGCGCAAACTGAAAGGCGGGATAAAAGCGTTCGCATTCGGACATCGCGATCTCCACAAGGTCTTCCATGCTTTCGCCGGGCAGTGTCTGCACGCCGCGCAGCAGCAGCGTATGTCGGTAGGACGGGGTGCCTGTGTCGGGATCGACGGCGAAATGGCCGATCCAGAGGCGGTTATTGGCAAGGGAAACGAGTTCGTGGACGGCCGGACGGCTCTTTGCGGGGGAGCGCAGATCCATGATGCAGTTCAGGTGCAGGGCCGAGAGTTCATCGGACCACGTGAAATACAAGGAATAGTCGCACCATTGTCCGGGGGCCTGGGCGGCCATTTCGGAGGGGCCGAGGCGTTCGAACTCCCATTCATAAAGGCCCATGACCTGTTCCATCAGGTCGAGCGGATGGGATTCTGTTTCATTGGTGAGTGAGGTGCTCAGGGCAGGCATGGCGGGTCTCCCAAGGCCGTGGAGCCTGGCACCGGCCTGGCGCCGGTGCGGCGCTCCAGATGTCTGCGGCCGGAAGCGGAAAATCTGCTCCCGACATCAGTTACGTTATGGAGCCTTGGCCTCGGGTGCAAGCATTACGCGTTGTAAAAGTCACACTGGTTTCAGGGAGTGTTGCAGATCAGCCCTGTGGGCCGCCTTTTTCTTCGGTTGCAAGCTCCTCGACAGCAGCCAGGCGCGATTCGATTTCGGCCAGACGCTGTTCTGTTGCGTCCTGTGCCATTCGCGCACGGGTTGCCATTTCCTGTACCGCGTCGAATTCGTCACGGCGCACGAGGTCGAGGCTGTTGAGGATTTCGTCCACGCGGGTGCGGACGATGGCGTGAAGTTCCTCGCGGGCGCCGGTCACGGCGGAAAATGCGTTACCGGCAAGGCCAGCGAGGTCGTCGAAAAAGCGGGGTCTGTCAGCCATGATGAAGTTCCTGCTGTTCTGCGGCGTGTCGTGTCGGGCGCGTCGCTTGGATCGTTATCGGGGGCAGACTATACAGGAAGGATGATTATCGTCACCGGCGGGGCCGGATTCATTGGTTCGTGTCTTCATGCCGCCTTGCGTCGCCGGGGCTTGAGGACGGTTGTGGTTGATCGGCTCAGGGACGGGGTGAAGTGGCGCAATCTGGCGTCCCATGCGCCGGATCGCATCATCACGCCTGATGAGCTGGAAGGTTTCCTTGCGTCTGAACCGGATGTCGAAGCCGTGTTCCATATGGGGGCGATCAGCGCCACAACGGCGCGGGACGGAGATCTTGTCTGGTCGAGCAATGTGGATCTGTCGCAGACCTTGTGGCGCTGGTGTGCGGCGCGGGGCGTGCGGATGATCTATGCGTCTTCTGCTGCGACCTACGGGGCGGCGGATCAGCCGAAGATGTTCCGTGACGGGCTGGAGGGCATTGATGGTCTGAGGCCGCTGAATCTGTATGGCTGGTCCAAGCAGGCGTTCGATCTGTGGGTGAAGCGGGAAATTGGAGCCGGGGCGCCTGTGCCGCCGCAATGGGCCGGGCTCAAGTTCTTTAATGTCTACGGGCCGAACGAATACCATAAGGGATCGATGATCTCTGTCGTGAAGGTCAAATACGACGAGGTGGTGCAGGATCGTGCGGCGAAGCTGTTCCGCTCGGATGTACCGGGACTGGCCGACGGGCAGCAGCAGCGGGACTTCATCTGGGTCGGGGACGTTGTGAACATCATGCTGTGGCTGTTTGATCATCCGGACGTCAGCGGGTTGTTCAATTGTGGGACCGGTGTGGCGCGGAGCTATCTCGATCTGGCGCATGCGGTCTGTGACGCGGCCAAGCGGGCGAGGGATGTTGAGTTCGTGGACATGCCCGAGAAGCTGCGCGGACAGTACCAGTCCTTTACCTGTGCGGATATGAGCCGCCTTCGCGCTGCGGGCTATGATGCGCCGTTTACGTCTCTTGAAGATGGAATCGGACAGTATGTGCGCGACTATCTTTCCCGTCCCTCCCAAAATCTCTGAGAGCCGAGTCCGTGAGCCATCCCCTGATCTTTCCTGATTTTGATCCGGTTGCCTTTCATGTCGGACCTCTTGCGGTGCGCTGGTATGCGCTCGCTTATATGGTGTCGTTCATCATTGCGCTGCCGATTGCGAAGCGGCTGAACCGTCTGGCGCCGGAAGTAGCGACGAAAGAGCAGGTTGATGACTTCCTGTTTTACGCGATTCTCGGGGTGCTGATTGGGGGACGGCTGGGTTACGTTCTGTTTTACCGGCCGCTGGACTATTTTTCGCATCCGCTGGAGATCTTCAAGACATGGGACGGCGGGATGTCGTTTCATGGCGGGGCGTTGGGCGTCATTCTGGCGCTGGCGTATTTCAGCTGGAAGAACCGTCTGAGCTTTCTGGCTTTTGCGGACCGGATCGTGCCGGTCGTGCCGATCGGACTTGGGCTTGGGCGCTGTGCGAATTTCGTGAACGGGGAATTGTGGGGGCGTCCGGCGTCTCCGGATCTGCCTTGGGCGATGATCTTCCCGACGGGCGGTCCGATTCCGCGGCATCCGTCCGAGCTTTACGAAGCCCTGACCGAGGGTGTCCTGCTGCTGTGCGTGATGCTGTTTGCGGCCAGCCGTCCGCAGGTTCGCGAGCGGTTCGGATTCCTGTCGGGGCTGTTCCTGTTCGGCTATGCCTGTGCCCGGAGTTTCTGCGAGTTTTTCCGGCAGCCTGATGCGAATATCGGGTTTTTGTCGGGCGGGACGACGATGGGGCAGTTGCTGTGTATTCCGATGGCGCTCGTGGGGATGGGGCTGATGGTATATGCGATGCGGCGCCCGGCTCAGGTGTCGGCGCATGTCTGAGGCTGTGTTGACGGGCTCGGTTCTCAAGGTTCCGCACGGGTTCTTCACGCGGCTTGGGGGCGTTTCGCCGGCACCGTATGACAGTCTGAACTGTTCGCTATCCTCGCAGGATGATCCGGCGAATGTGGCGGAGAACAGAGCTCGGGTGGCACGGGCGATCGGGGTGGAAGCGGATTGTCTGCTGGGTCTGAAGCAGACGCATAGTGACATCACCGTGCCTGTGACGGCCGAAACGTCGCTCTGGGTGGCAGGGAGCGGGCAGGCAGGCGATGCGCTGGTGACGGACCGTCCGGAGATCGGCGTGGGGGTGATTACGGCGGATTGTGGCCCTGTTCTGCTGTCTTCTGATGACGGGCGGATTGTTGGGGCGGCTCATGCGGGCTGGCGCGGAGCTGTGGGTGGGATTCTGGAGTCTGTGGTCGCGCAGATGGTGGCGCTGGGTGCCACAGGGATCAGCGTCGTTGTCGGGCCGTGCATTTCGCCGGAGAGCTATGAAGTCGGTCCGGACATGCGCGATGCGGTTCTTGCCAAAGGCGTAGCGGGAGAGAGTTTCTTCCAGCCAGCGCTGCGCGAGGGGCATTTCCTGTTTGATCTGCCGGGCTATTGTGGTTTTCGTCTGGAGCAGGCCGGCGTCCGGACTGTGCAGATCCTTGGTGTGGATACGCTGACGGATCCGCGGTTTTTCAGCCATCGGCGGCGGACGCTCGCGGGTGGTGGGCATATCGGGCATCAGATCTCGGCGATCCGTCCTGTTGGCTGAGGGTGGCGAAGGCCGGATTTTTCGAGCAGCCAGCGATCGGCGGGGCGTGAGAGAAAGCGGTCCACGAGGGCGCCAAGACAGAGGGACAGGCCGAGGGTTGGGATGAACCAGACCCAGCCGAACGTCCAGTTTTCTCCGGTGGCTCTGAACAGATGGATCATCGGCATGACGACGAACATGTGGCTGAGATAGATTTCATAACTCAGCCTGCCCCACTGGCGGGGGCATGTCAGAAACCGGCTTCCGGTCGTCTTGCCCCATCCGTTGTAGAAAGCGAGAAGCAGGGCGGCGCATGAGGCTGTGAAAAATAGCGGTGTGGCGTAGCCGAGGGTCAGCCATACGACATGGCCGTCGATCAGATAGAGACCGACGCCGAGACTTCCGCTCCAGCCGAGCCAGGGTGTGAGTTTTGCAAAGAGGAACGGGGCCATCCGGTGCGCCAGAAGGGCTGCGCAGACGCCCATGGCGATTGCGGAAATGCCTGGTCCGTAGGCTTCATCCTGCCAGATGTCCGATGCGTTGCGGATCTGCCATTCCGCGAAAGGGCTGGACAGGGCGAGGAGCGCAAAAATGAGGCCAAGCAGTTTGGGGATGCGTCCGCCCAGCAGGCAGAGGATGGGGAAGGCTACATAGAACAGTTCCTCGACCGAGAGGGACCACAGCACATCCCAGTTGGGGGGAAGATAGTTCGTTCGGGCTTCGTAGAGGTTCAGATGCATGAACAGCGCTGCGAAGATGGCGCCGGGCAGGGTCTGGCTGTCGTGATGGAAAAGGAAGTCGGGAACGCCTGCGAGGTTGAGAGCCGCAAGAATCCCGAGCAGAACCAGCAGGCATGGCAGAATGCGGCAGGCCCGGCGCATTGAGAAAGCGATGGCATTGATGCCGCCCAGACTGCCACATCGTCGTATCGTGTGATCGGTGATCAGGAAGCCTGAAATGACGAAGAAGATCTTCACACCCTTTCCGCCATCCCAGTTCAGGGCTTTCAGCAGCATGGCGGGAAAAACGGCCGCGAGCCCGGTCTGCATCAGGGGAATGCGCAGGGCGAGGTGATGGGTGACGACGAGGATGATGGATAATCCTCTGAGCAGGTCGATTCCCGGGTTGCGTTGTGCGCCTGATGTTGTCTGCACCCTGAAATCTCATCCTGCAAAATCAGAACGTTTTTGTAATGGAAATCAGGCATGATTCGGTTCGGAATATGGCGTGGGTAGGGGGCAGATATAAAAAAGGGCCGGAAGAGTATTTCCGGCCCTTTTTCGTCTCAGACAGCGTGGGTTTTGGCTTCCCGGTCCCAGAAGCGCAGTTTGCGACACAGGGTGATGAAGGTCTTGAGGTCGCTGGGGGCCTCAAGCGGGATGATGCCATCATCCATGTCTTCGGGCGTGATGCCGCCTTTGGCGAGAAGCGGTTTGGCGTCCGGGCCGTAACCGATGAACTTCGCATGGGCGAAGGCGTCGGCCACGAAGTCCCGTGCGGTGGCTTCGCCGGTCAGGAGTTTTGCTCCTGCTGCGGACGGAAGGAGGACGACCGCATCATACAGGACCGAAGGTGCGCCGACGATCTTCTGGCCAGCTGGAATGAGCTTGCCATCGGTCGTTTTTACGCCGCCAACCGCTGGGGCAACCAGTTCGACGATCGTGCCTTCCGCTTCCGCAGCCTGCATCAGGGCGGCGAGCATGTCCGCATCGGTGCCATCGGTTACGAGCACACCCAGCTTGCGGCCTTTGAACATTTTCGGGCCGTTCTTGAGGATGCTGAGCGGGTTCGAAGTTGGCAGGTCCGTCAGCGGTGTGCGGGCAGCCGGGGCAGGTGCCGGCATCTTTTCCAGACGCAGACCTTCGGCCACATCTTTGGCGAGCTCTTCATCGACATTCAGCAGATGAGCGACGACGCGGGCACGGATGGCCGGGGTGAGGCACTTGCTGAGTTCGAAGACGAAGGCATTCTTGATATGCGTCTGCTCGGTCTGGGTTTGGCTCGTATAGAATTGGCGGGCCTGACTGTAGTGATCGGCGAATAGCTCGCCACGTTCACGGGTTTTGCGGCCGTTCAGTTCTTCCGCATAGGGCTTGTAACCGGTCTGCGGGTTTTCACGTGGTCCCATACCCCAGGAATTGGGCTCATAATTTGCACGCCCTTTCGGGTTGTGCATGGCCATGTGGCCGTCCTGCTGGAAGTTGTGGAACGGGCATTTCGGCGCGTTTATGGGGATATGCGTGAAGTTCGGCCCACCGAGACGCTTGGTCTGGGTGTCCAGATACGAAAAGTTCCGGCCCTGAAGGAGCGGGTCGTTGGTGAAGGCGATGCCGGGGACGACGTTCTGGGTGCAGAAGGCGACCTGCTCGGTTTCGGCGAAGAAGTTGTCCACTGTGCGGTTCAGTACGAGGCGTCCGATACGCCGGACGGGGACGAGTTCTTCCGGGATCAGCTTGGTCGCGTCCAAGATGTCGAAATCGAATTTATCGGCGAAGTCGTCATCGAAGAGCTGCACGCCGAGCTCCCATTCCGGGAAGTCGCCGGAATTGATGGCGTCCCACAGGTCGCGGCGGTGGAAGTCCGGATCGGCTCCGTTGATCTTGACGGCTTCGTTCCACACGACGGACTGCAAACCTTGTTTCGGCTTCCAGTGGAACTTCACATAGGTGGATTTGCCCTCGGCATTGACGAGGCGGAAGGTATGGACGCCGAAGCCTTCCATGAAGCGGAAAGAACGCGGAATGGCGCGGTCGGACATGACCCACATGAGCATGTGGACGGTTTCGGGGGAGAGGGACGCGAAATCCCAGAAATTGTCGTGGGCGGACTGGGCCTGTGGGAAGCCACTGTCGGGCTCTTCCTTCACGGCGTGGACCATGTCCGGAAATTTGATGGCGTCCTGAATGAAGAAGACGGGCATGTTGTTGCCCACGAGGTCCCAGTTGCCTTCTTCGGTATAGAGCTTCACCGCGAAACCGCGCACGTCGCGGGCTACGTCGAAAGAGCCACGGCCGCCGGCGACGGTCGAGAAACGGACGAAGGCTGGAACGCGTTTGCCGATTTTTCCCAGAACGCTGGCGGTCGTGTAATCGGCGAGGGAGTCTGTCAGTTCGAAAAAGCCATGCGCGCCGTAGCCACGGGCGTGGACGACGCGCTCGGGGATGCGCTCGTGATCGAAGTGGAAGATCTTCTCGCGGAAATGGAAGTCTTCCAGAAGGGTAGGCCCGCGGGCACCGGCTTTCTCGGTGTTCTGATCGTCGGAGACGGGGACGCCCTGCTGGGTCGTGAGGGTCGGGGTTTCGCCTGACGCCACCTGATGGGTGCTGCCCTGTGGGCCGCGTTCGAAGGTCTGGTCGCCAATGGTGACGGTTTTGCGTTTGTCCGTGCTCATGAAATGCGCCTCTGCCTGTAGGTCCGAAAAAATACGGGGCTTCGGGAAGTCTGGATGAGGAAGCTGCCCTTCCCGTTGGAAAGGCCGTGCCCCTTAAAAGGCGCTGTCTGGGGCAAGTGTTCCTGAAATAAATCCGGGAAATTTTCTGAACCTGTCCGGAAGACGGGCCGTTAAGTGCAGGAACTCTGTCCATGATGATACAGGAGTGTTTCCATGCCTGCTGATCCTCGTACCCGCTATCCGCGTCCGCCATTCCGGGGCCAGACGCAGAAATTTCCGGGTCTTTCAGAAAAGATGATTCCCCGGCCCGATTACGGCGAAGAAACCTATAAGGGTTCCGGAAAGCTCGCGGGGCTTGCGGCCCTCATCACGGGTGGTGATTCGGGGATCGGACGGGCAGTTGCGCTGGCATTTGCGCGTGAAGGTGCGGATGTCGCGATTTCGTATCTGGAAATGGAGGCGGATGATGCACGCGATATCGGGGAACAGATCAAGGCCGAGGGGAGGAACTGTCTTCTCTTGCCCGGAGATATCCGGGATGGCGCGCATTGTCGCGAGATGATTGGCAGGACCGTCGAGACGTTCGGGCGGCTTGATATTCTGGTGAATAATGCCGCCTTTCAGAAAGCACGCGCAAAGCTGGAAGAGATTTCCGATGAGGAGTGGAAGCGTCATTTCTCCACGAATACGGATGCGTTGTTTCATCTGACGAAAGCGGCCCTGCCGCATCTTCAGGCCGGGGCGTCCATCATCAATACGTCCTCGGTCAATCTGAAGACGGCTCCCGAACTGCTTGTGCCGTATTCCATGACGAAGGCGGCGATTGCGAACTTTACGTCCAGCATGGCGCAGCAGCTCGCCGGGCGGGGGATCCGGGTCAATGCCGTGATGCCGGGGCCGATCTGGACGCCGTTCATTGCAACCGGAATGCCCGAGGAAGAGCAGGAGCATCTGGGTTCGGATGTGCCGCTGGGCCGTCCGGGACAGCCGGCCGAATTGGCGGGCGCTTATGTCTATTTCGCCGATCCGCTGAACAGCTACACCACGGGTGCGCTTCTGGCGGTCAATGGTGGCGTACCGATGATCTGAGCGCATTTCCCGGATTCAGGACTGAGCGAACGCCTGCTCGCCATCGAGCGGGCGTTTTTCCGTTCTGGGGCCGAAGACCAGCGTAACAGCCGCACCGGACAACAGGATCAGGGTTGTTAGGCCAAAAACACCCGGGAAACCGGCAAGTGGATAGAGCCAGCCGATCAGCGCGGGCGATGCGATGGCGCCCAGGCGGGCGATAGCCGAAGCCAGACCCATGCCGCGGGCACGCAGGGATGTGGGGAAGAGTTCAGGTGTGTAGGCGTAAATGCCGCCGAAAGTGCCGTTCATGAAGAAGGACAGTAGGATGCCGAAAAGCAGAACTTCGGTGGGCGTCTGGCTTGCAGCCATACCGATGGCGCTGACGGCTCCGGCAATCATGAACAGTGCCACCGTTCCGCGTCGTCCCAGACGATCTGTGAGGAGGGCGGCGGAGGCATAGCCGGGAAGCTGGGCAAAATAGATTGAGATGGCGTAGCCGAAGCTGCGGGTGACGGTCATGCCACGTTCGATCATCAGGGTCGGGATCCACGTGAAGAATGCGTAGAAGCTGAAGGTGATGGCGAGCCACATGGCCCAGCTCATGAATGTGGAGCGGCGCAGATTGGGGGCGAAGAGATCCCGGACCGGGCGGATGCTTGGGGCACCACGGTCGGTCGTTGTGGTCAGGCCTACGGCAAGGCCTGCGCTTTCTTCGATGTCGCCGACGATGCGGCAGGCTTCGGCTGTTTGGCCGCGCTCGTCGAGCCAGCGCGGGGATTCGGGCAGGGCGCGTCGCCACCATAGAAGCATCAGGACCGGAAAGCCCGTGAGCGCCAAGGCCCAGCGCCAGCCATCCGCTATGGCGGGCACGAGCATGAACCCCATGATGGCGGCGGTGACATAGCCGAAGGAATAGAATCCGGTGAGAGTTGCCGTGAACACGCCGCGATAGCGGGCGGCCACGAATTCGCTGAGATAGGGTGCGATGATGGTGGCTTCCGCACCCGCGCCGATTCCGGAGAGAAGGCGGCACAGGAAAAAGCCTGCAAACGAGGATGATCCGGCGGAGAGCAGGGAGCCGATGGCGTAGATGGCCAGGGCGCTCATCATGACGCGGCGGCGGCCGGAGCGGTCTCCCCACCAGCCGGAGAGCAGGGCGCCCAGGCCGTAGCCGAGATAGGTCGCACTTCCCAGCAGGCCGAGTTCTGGGCCGCTTAGATGCCATTGGCTTTTTAGCATCGGAAGCGCGAACGCTACGATCGCGGAATCGAGGCCGTCGAATGTGTAGCCGAGACCGCCGAGGAACAGCAGTTTCCAGTGGAAGCGGGTAAAGGGCAGGTGTTCGATGCGGGCGGCGATGCTCATCGGGTGGGGGATCTGCCGGAAACTGTGGAAATGAAACGCAAGCGTAGCGGTCCGCAAAGGGGCCGGTCCAGAGGGGCGGATTCCGAAAATGGTTGTGCCGGTGGCGGTTTTCCGCTACTTCGCGCCTCGCACAGGCACCCCTGGAGGTCTGTGTTGAGTGAAATTCAATACGCAGGAGCGTAACAGTGGCTAATTTGACGACACTTGCTGTCTCGACGCGTGCGAAGGCTGGTAAGGGGGCAGCGCGCGCAACGAGACGTGAGGGCCTCGTGCCGGCCGTGATCTACGGTGGCAAGCAGGAACCCTCCATCATCGCACTTGATCCGCGCGTGATCATGAAGGAACTGCATCGCGGTGGCTGGTCCTCCCGTGTGTATAACCTGGCTGCCGAAGGCGCAGAGCCGGTTGCAGCCCTGATCCGTGACGTGCAGCTGCACCCGGTCACCGATGCCCCGATCCATGTTGACTTCCAGCGCGTTGCTGCCGGCACCAAGGTTCACGTCGAAGTCTCCATCGCATTCGTTGGCGAAGAGAAGTCCCAGGGTATCAAGCGCGGTGGCGTTCTGAACGTGGTGCGTCATTACGTCGACGTGCAGGCTGATCCGGCCAACATTCCGGAGCACTTCACGGCAGACCTGAGCGGTCTGGACATTCACGAAAACGTGCGTTGGACGGACCTCAAGGGCACCGAAGGCGCCGTTCTGGCCAGCGGTCAGGCTGTGGACATGGTCATCGCGTCCATCGCCGCACCGACGATCGATGCCGAAATGGAAGCCGAAGCTGCTGCCAAGGCCGCTGCTGAAGCTGCTGCTACGGCAAAGCCCGGCGCAAAGAAGAAGTAAGTCATGAGGCTCTGGACCGGTCTCGGCAACCCCGAGCCGGGGATGAGCCGTCATCGACACAATATCGGCTTCATGGCGGTCGACGAGATCGCCAGGCGCCACGGTTTTTCGCCGTGGCGCAAGCGTTTCCGGGGGGAGACCTCCGAAGGCGTCATCGGGGGGCAGAAGATCCTGCTCCTCAAGCCGATGACGTATATGAACCTGTCAGGCGACAGTGTTCAGCAGGCCGCGCAGTTCTTCAGGATTGCGCAGGATGATATCACCGTATTCCACGACGAACTCGATCTTGCCTTCGGCAAGCTGCGCATCAAGCGTGGCGGTGGTGCCGCCGGGCATAATGGCCTGCGTTCCATGGATAAATGTCTGCCGGGGCCGGATTACTGGCGTGTACGGATGGGGATCGGTCATCCGGGCCACAAGGACCGTGTGACTGGTCATGTTCTGGGCAATTTCGCCAAGGCGGAAGAGCCGGAGCTGGAGCGCTGGCTTGTGGCCATCGCTGATGCGGCACCCCTTCTGGCGAAGAAAGAACACGAAGCTTTCATGACGAAGGTCGCACTGCTGGCTGCTTGAGGGGCTTGCGGTTGAGTGGCTTCTCAGGACCGGTCGGATGAACAGGGCAATGACATCCATCAGGACGTCAGATCCCATTAGCCAGATCAGCAGTGTTTCAATCCAGAATGCTGGGTAGAAGCCAGAGGGTTATGACGCTGCCTAGATCGAAGAGCATGATGCTCTGGATCAGCCATTTGAGATAAAGCTGACGCCGTTTGGGGGGCCGGGAGCGAGGTGCTTCCAGTCCCGTATTTCCGTATTCCTGTGGAGCTGTGGTGGATGCAGGCGTCCAGCAGGGCTGTGGGCCTGATCTGGCAGAGGGGGTGGCAGGCTGATATGATAGCGGCGTTGTGACTGCTGTTTCCAAATTTGAGCCTGTCATTCATCCCCTTGCGCTTCTGTAGTTTGCTGCGGTCCTGTCTGGTCCTGACAGCGCAGGGGCGTGCGGTTTTGAAGGCGCATGTCCGGGCTTTGCCGTATCTGCTAGGAATCGTGAGCTGAAAAGTCTGTTCGCGACGGGAAGTGGTTGTGAGCCTCTCCGGTTTCTGCGAACACAGGGCAACGGAATTTTCTAGAACGGATCGTTCGCGTCTGAACGGTCTTCAATGATGATGGAGAGCACGAATGGGTTTCAATTGCGGCATCGTTGGTCTGCCTAATGTCGGCAAGTCCACGCTGTTCAATGCCCTGACGGAAACGGCTGCTGCACAGGCTGCGAATTACCCGTTCTGCACCATCGAGCCGAATACCGGCCGTGTGGCTGTGCCGGATCCACGACTGGATGAACTGGCGCGGATCGGTAAGTCTATCCGCAAGGTACCGACGAGCCTTGAATTCGTGGACATCGCCGGTCTGGTCCGTGGTGCGTCGAAGGGTGAGGGGCTGGGAAACCAGTTTCTAGCCAATATCCGAGAAGTCGATGCTATCGTGCACGTCCTGCGCTGCTTCGAAGACGACGACATCACGCATGTCGAGGGTGGCGTTGATCCGGTTCGGGACGCGGACATCATTGAGACTGAGTTGATGCTGGCTGATCTGGAAAGCCTGGAGAAGCGTCAGGTCGGTTTGCAGAAGCGGGCCCGTGGCAATGATCGTGAGGCTCAGGCTCAGCTTGAACTGATGGAGCCACTGCTGGCAGCTCTGCGTGACGGCAAGCCGGCCCGGACGGCTGTTCCGAAGGGGCAGGAAGCAGAAGCGTCCCGCCTTCAGCTCCTGACGACGAAGCCGGTTCTGTATGTCTGCAATGTCGAAGAAGCTTCAGCGTCCACCGGCAACGCGTTTTCAGAAGCCGTGCGCAAGCGGGCTGAAGCCGAGGGTGCGGGCGTTGTCGTGGTGTCGGCCGCGATTGAAGCGGAAGTCAGCCAGTTGCCGCAGGAAGACCGGACGGAGTTTCTGGACGGTCTGGGTCTGACGGATAGTGGGCTGGATCGTGTCATTGCAGCTGGTTACAAGCTGCTGGGTCTGCGGACGTATTTCACGGTCGGACCGAAGGAATCCCGCGCCTGGACGATTACGGCCGGGACGAAGGCGCCTCAGGCCGCTGCTGTCATTCACAACGATTTCGAGCGTGGCTTCATCGCCTGCGAAACCGTGGCATTCGACGATTACGTGGCCTGCAATGGCGAGGCCGGGGCCAAGGAAGTTGGCAAGCTGAGGATCGAAGGCAAAGAATATGTGGTGCAGGATGGTGACGTCCTGTTGTTCCGGTTCAATGTCTGAGGCCGAGCACATTCTGGACGGTCTGGCAGAGCATGCTCGCCGGGCCAGCCGGAGTTTGGCGCGGGCGAATGCGGAAACCCGCAATCATGCGCTGTCCGAGGCTGCGAGAGCCCTGAGGGGCCGGTTGGAGGAGATCGTAGCTGCCAACCAGAAGGATCTGGCAGCGCTTTCCGAAGATCGGAACGCGGCGTTCCGGGATCGTCTGACGTTGACGTCGGAGCGTGTCGAGGCGATGGCGCGCGGTCTGGAAGACGTGGCACGTCTGCCGGATCCGGTTGGGCGGGTTCTGGCGGAATGGGACCGCCCGAACGGTCTGCATTTCCGTCGGGTGGCGACGCCGCTTGGCGTGATCGGCATGATCTATGAAAGCCGGCCCAATGTTGGGGCTGATGCTGCGGCCCTGTGTATCAAGTCTGGCAATGCGGTCATTCTGCGCGGTGGTGGGGAAAGTCTTCATTCCGCGCGGGCCATTCAGGCCGCGATGGAAGACGGTTTGCGGGCAGCGGGGCTGGATGAAGCCTGTGTGCAGATTTTGCCGTCTGCCGATCGGGCTCTGGTCGGGGCGATGCTGCAGGCTTCGGGAAAGATTGATCTGATCATTCCGCGCGGCGGCAAGTCTCTTGTGGAGCGCGTGCAGCGTGAGGCCCGCGTGCCGGTTCTGGCGCACGCGGACGGCCTGAATCACACCTACATTCATGCGAGTGCAGATCCGGCGATGGCCCGGAAGGTGCTGCTGGATGCGAAGATGCGGCGGACGGGGATCTGTGGTGCGACGGAGACGCTGCTGATCGATGCGGCGATTGCGCCGACGCTGTTGCCCTTGCTCGTTGAAGATCTGGCCGCGAAGGGATGTACGTTCCGGGCAGATGACCGGGCGCGTGTGATCGTGCCGACGCTTGCGGCTGCCTCGGCTGATGATTTCAAAACGGAATGGCTGGACGCCGTGCTTTCGGTTGTCGTGGTGGACGGGGTTGAAGATGCTCTGGCTCACATCGCGCGGCATGGAAGCTCGCATACCGAGGCCATTATCGCCGAAGATCTTGAAGCCGCGGCGGAGTTTCTCAACGGAACGGATAGCGCGGTTGTGATGTGGAATGCGTCTACGCAGTTCTGTGACGGTGGGGAGTTCGGCTTCGGTGCGGAAATCGGCATTGCGACGGGGCGGATGCATGCCCGTGGGCCCGTCGGGCTCGAGCAGCTGACATGCTACCGGTACGAAGTGATCGGCACCGGGCAGGTGCGGGGCTGATCAGTATTCCGACGTCTGGTGATGGCCGGAATATGCGGATCGGTCTGCTGGGTGGGTCTTTTAATCCGGCGCATGCGGGTCATCTCATGCTGGCGCGGCGGGCCTTGCGGGCTTTGCGCCTGGATCAGGTGTGGCTCATGGTCTCGCCAGGGAATCCGCTCAAGCCCCGTAAGGGCATGGCGCCGTTCAGGGTGCGTCTTGCCTCTGCGGAGCGGATTGCAGACGGACGGCGAATCGTTGCGACGGATATCGAATCGCGGCTTGGGCAGCGCTTCACCGTAAAAACGGTCGGATTGCTGAAGCAGCGCTTTCCGCATGTGCATTTCGTGTGGCTGATGGGGGCGGACGGTCTGGCACAGCTGTCGCGCTGGAAGCGCTGGCGGCGGTTGGCTGCGATGGTTCCCATCGCTGTTCTCCCGCGTCCAGGCAGTGTTTCGCCAGCCCTGCGGGGGGCAGCAGCGTCCGTTTTGCGGCATCAGAGACGGCCCTCACGGGAATCTCCCGTGCTTGCGGAGCGAAAAGGCAGCGCATGGACGTTCCTTTCTGCGCCGCAGAACGATATATCGGCTACAGCGTTGCGTGAATCCGGCCAGTTTCGTCCGGAATCCGATCAGGAGTAAAAACCATCACCAAGACGACCTCTCCCGAATCGCAGGCCAAAAAGCCTGTGCGCCGGAAAACCAGCTCCCCCGATGCGGCACTGGCCGAGGCTGCCAAGGTGCCGGGAACGGCTCGCAAGAAGGCCGCAGTTGCCGGACCGAAGAAAACGGCCGTCAAGCGTGAAGCTGTGCAGCCGGATCTTCTGACCAATATGCTGACGGTCATCACCACGAGTCTGGACGAAGACAAGGGTGAAGACATCGTTGTGCTGGACTTGGTCGGCCGTGCGAATTTTGCTGATCGTATGGTCATTGCGACCGGTCTTGCGGACCGCCAGATTTCCGCGATGGCGCATCACATCGAGAAGAAGCTCAATGAGATCGGCATCAAGCGTATTCTGATCGAAGGCGCGAATGGCAGCGATTGGGTTCTGATCGATGCCGGCGACGTTGTTGTGCATCTCTTTAAGCCCGAAAGCCGCGAGCTTTACGGTCTTGAGCGTATGTGGGGCGCCGATCTGGATGGCAGCGAAGACGAAGTTGCTGTTGGACAGGATGAAAAGCAGGACTGAATGAAGCTGGTCGCAATCGGCCGGCTCAAAGCCGGGCCGGAGCGCGAACTGTTCAAGCGTTATGCGGGCCGGATAAGGCCCGCTTTGACGGTGACGGAACTCGCGCCGTCAAAAGGCAGCGTCCAGGAGCAGAAGCGCAAGGATGCTGCGGCTCTTCTGGGGGCCTGTCCTGACAATGCCCTGATCGTGGCGCTGGACGAAGGCGGTAAAACGCCTGACAGTCTGCGTTTGGCGGAAATGCTATCTCGCTGGCAGGAAACCGGGCGTCCCATTCATTTTCTGATCGGTGGTGCGGAAGGGTTGGATTCAAGCGTGATCCAGCGGGCCGATTCCGTGATTTCTCTGGGGAAACTGACCTGGCCGCACATGTTGGTCAGGGTTCTGATCGCCGAGCAGGTGTTCCGGGCTCAGGCCATCAATGCCGGCCATCCCTATCACAGGGAAACACGACCAGACTGAAGCTGATCGTCAGGCTGTATCAGCGAATCGAACGGTTGGGAGCGTCCGAAGTGAAGGCATCGTCCGGAGCCTCGGCCACTTCTGTGCTGCTCATTGGATGGCTCAGTGCGTCAGAACCGTTCAGGACGGCGCGATGACGGAAACCTGAGACATTCGAAGCGCGTGCCATCACGATATGTGGAGCCGGATTGCGGTCGCCATCGTCGGAATGGGGGTAGATGAAACCGTAGGTTGGATAGATGCTGCCAAGGCGGCCGCTGCGATCGTTGAGGGCGACGCGGACTGCGCTCCAGTCATTGTTGGGTGAAACGTCAACGACGCGCACGTTATGTGCGATACCGTTGGAAGCCCAGTGGGACTGGTCGATATAGATTGTGCGGCTGTCTTCTACCGAACGGACTACGGCGACATGGCCGAGCGGCATGCGGCGGATGGCGCGGAAATTCAGGACCGAACCGGCTTGCGGGGTGGACCCGCGGGCATAAACGCCAGCGGCATTGTACCACCAGTCACGCGCATTGCCGTGCAGAACGACTTCTGAGGCCGTCTTGGCGTAAGCGACGCATTGAATGACGTGAGTATAAGAGTGTCGATGGTTGCTGGAACGGTGGCTGTGAAAGACGGTCCGTCCGTGGTGACCCGAACTGTGACGGGCCTGAGCCTGTCCCGAAAAGAATGCGATCGCGGAGAGCGCCAGAGCAGAGAAAAAGGTTTTCCGGCAACTGTTATGCTTCACGATCTTTAGGATCCTGATTGGTTATGTGTTGTTCGGGTTACAGGGAGGTAACAACCTTCCTGCAACCCTGACAAGAGCAGAATGCAGGTCTCTGGGTTAAATTTTCATTTCTAAAGAAAATCTTTTTGACACCACACTCTGCTGTATTCTCGCCATAATCGTCCGATTCAGATCACTTTGTTGTCGTGAGCATGATTTCCACGAGGATTTTCGGGTCCGCCATGACGGCCTGAACGCAGGCACGGGCAGGGGCCATGTTCTCCGGAAGCCATGCGGACCAGACCGTGTTGAGGGCGGTACGGTCTGCGATGTCCTTCACCCAGATCTGAGCCTGAAGGATGCGGGTCTTGTCGGTGCCATGCACTTCCAGGATTTCGTCGAGCTGGTCGAGAACGCTCTTGGTCTGTTCTTCGATTCCTTTGGACAGATCAGCTGCGACAACGCCCTGCGTGAAAATGAAGCCGTGATATTCAACGGCCTTGGAAAGAATGGCGTTCGGTTCTGTGCGGATGATGCGGCTCATGATGACACCTCGTGTGATGGGGAAAGGTGGAGAGTGACCTTCCTGTGAAAAGGGGTCAATGATCCGTGGTGGCTGGTGTCAGGCGGATGCCGGGTCTCACTTGTCGCGCAGGGATTGACGCTGTATCGCCACATCAGAACGGACCGTCTGGAAGGGGGAGCTGTGACTCCTTTGTATGCGAAGCGGGTGCCGGTAACGCCTTTACGGCAGAACTGCACCATTCTCTCGAATGATGAGGCTCGTGCGGTTGTGGTGGATCCCGGCGGAGATGTCGGAGACATCCTTCAGCATCTGGACGGGATGACCATTGAGGCCATTCTCCTGACGCACGGTCATCTGGATCATGCCGGTGGCGCGGCTGCTTTGAAAAGAGCTGTCGAAAAACAGCAGGGTCAGCCTGTTCCCGTTATAGGGCCGGACCGGCGGGATGAATTCTTGCTGCAGAGCATCACCAAACAGGCGGCTGCTTTCGGAGTTCCGGGCATGGAGAATGTTGCGCCGGATCGTTTTGTGGAAGGCGGAGAAGTCCTGCATCTGCTGGGGCAGGATCTTCATGTTGCGCATGTTCCCGGCCATACGCCAGGGCATGTCGTCTTTGTGGATCATGATAACCGGCGTGTGCTGGCGGGCGATACGCTGTTCCGGGGGACTGTCGGCCGGACGGATTTTGCGTATGGCGATTCACAGGCGCTTGTTGACGGTATTCGCAGACATCTTCTGACGCTGCCTGATGATACGGTGGTTTTGTGTGGGCACGGGATGCCGACGACCATCGGAGAAGAGCGCCGGGCCAATCCCTTCCTGATTTCCTGAACCTGAAGGTCATATTATGCGAATTTTATGCTGTGCGCTGGTGGCGGCGCTAGGAATGAGTGCTGGTGTTGCGAAGGCGGAGGAACCGATTACGCAAGCGCAGGCCCGTCTGCCAATCGCGCCTTTGACCATTACGACGCGAGATGGCCAGAAGCATGAGTTTACGGTGGAACTGGCCAAGACCTATCGTCAGCAGGAAGTGGGTGAGATGTTCCGCAAGCATCTTCCCGAAAACGAGGGAATGCTGTTCATGTGGGCAACGCCTCAGGTTTCGGACATGTGGATGCGTAATACGCTTGTGCCGCTGGACATCGTGTTCATTGATTCAACGAACCATATCCATGCCATTGCAGAGAATGCTGTCCCTCTGAGCGAGGCAATCCTGCGGAGCGACGGTGTGGTTGCCAATACGCTTGAACTGGCAGGAGGCGTTACGGCGAAGCTGGGAATCCGGGTGGGCGATGCTGTTACCAGTTCCGCGCTGAAGCATTGATGATCCTGTGAAGGTTCTGGTTACCGGGGTCGCCGGGTTTATAGGGTTTCATGTTGCGCAGGCCCTTCTGAAGCAGGGCATGGAGGTCGTAGGCGTCGATACTCTCAATGCCTATTATGATCCGGCCCTCAAGGTCGCCCGACTGGAGCAGCTTGAGCCTTATCCGGGGTTCATTTTTCTGAAAGTGGATGTTGCCAGTCCTGTAGCCATGCAGGATCTGGTCGCAGAGCACTCTGATCTGGAAGGTGTAATCCATCTTGCGGCCCAGGCCGGGGTGCGGCACTCGATGGTCGATCCCTATTCCTATGTGACGTCCAACGTGATGGGGCAGGTCGCTCTTCTGGAAGCCTGTCGTCATTTGAAAAAGCTGACGCATGTTGTGTATGCGTCATCCTCCTCTGTCTATGGCCGCAATCAGAGCGTTCCTTTCAAGGAGACAGATCGGGTCGAGCGGCCCAGTTCGGTATATGCCGTAACCAAACGGGCTGCCGAACTGATGTCTGAGTCCTACGCATATCTGCACGGCATTCCGCAGACGGGGCTCCGGTTTTTTACCGTGTATGGTCCGTGGGGCAGGCCTGACATGGCATACTACGGGTTTGCGAAAGCGATTTCGGAAGGGGGGGTGGTGACCCTTTATGAAGGGAAACACCTTTCCCGCGACTTCACTTATATCGATGACATCGTCAGGGGTGTGCAGCAGGTTCTGGGCAAGCCGCCGGAAGCCGGAATATCGCGGGTGCTTAACCTGGGGGGGGATAAGCCGGAAAGAGTGACCCGCATGATTGAACTGCTTGAGGAAAATCTGGGGAGGAAAGCTCTCGTGGAACGGCGTGCCAGACCGGTTGCTGATATGGAATCAACTTGGGCTTCTTTGGAAAATGTCAGGGAATTCTGCGGTTGGAAGCCGGCTGTGTCCTTTGAAGACGGGATGAAGGAATTCTGTTTGTGGTTCAGAAAGTTCCACGGAATCTGATTTTTTCACAAAAATGCAATTTTCCTGTTGACCCTCCTCTGA
>NZ_BJMK01000015.1 GCF_006539125.1 Gluconobacter sphaericus NBRC 12467 | reverse complement strand
GGGGGGGGGGGGGGGGGGGGCGTTTGACCGCCGAGAGAAATTGCTCAGGATACGTTCTTTATAGGCGCTGTTTTCCCGTCCTGAGGAAGGTGAAGGAGAGTCTCTGATATCGTATATAGCCAGCGTAAGGGTTTTATTTCCTTTTGGCTTTGAGGAACTGGCCAGTGCCTGGCTGCGCGACCAGTTTGCCATCATTCATGGCCAGCTTGCCTCTCTGATAGACTTTGACAGGCCATCCCTGAACATTTCGACCTTCATAGGGAGTGTAATCGATATTACTTTGGAAGAGGTTGTTGGTGATTGTCACAGATTTTTTCGGATCCCATAGGACGAGATCAGCGTCAGAGCCTGGAGCAATGGTGCCCTTTTGCGGATAGAGGCCGTATCGTTGGGCGGGGGTCGTCGCGGTCAGACGAACGAAGTCTGTCAGGTCGATTTTCCCGTTATTGATGGCCGCGTCATAGAAAACGGGCAGTCTCGTTCCTAGGCCGGGCATGCCGTTAGGAATCAGAGAGAAATCCGCGTCCCGACCGTGCCGTCCCTTGCCGGCCGAGCCGTCGAACGTATAACCACAATGGTCCGAAGAAATAATGCTGATCACGCCACTGCGGATATACTGCCACATTCCTTCTTGGGCTGCTTTTGTACGCAGGGGAGGGCTACAGATATATTTTGTGCCTTCGAAGCCATCCCGCTTGAGGTCTTCTTCCGTCAGGGTGAGGTAGTGCGGGCAGGTTTCCGCGACGACCTTCACGCCACGTGACTGGGCTCGACCGATTTCCTCAGCGACTTCGGGGCAGGAAACGTGGAAGATCTGGATCTTCTGGTGGGTTAGCTCGCTCATCGTCATGGCACGATAAGTGGCCTCGCGCTCAACACAGGGCGGACGTGACGTGACATGACCATGCGGTTCGGTGCGGCCTTCGGCCAGATGTTTGAGGATCAGGTGGCGGATGGCGTCATAGTTTTCGCAGTGTACGGAGACAAGGATGTCGCTTTTGTGCGCGGCTTCTAGAACCTGCAGGAACTGGCCGTCAGAGAGGTGAAAATCGTCATAGGTCATGAAGACCTTCAGGCCCGCGGCGCCCCGTTCTGCTACGGCAGGAATTTCATCACGGATGGTCTGCTCGTCGGTCCGGGTGATGATCTGGTGGATGGCAAAATCTATGCGGGAATTGGCGCCTTTTCTGCGATAGGCGTCAAACTGCTCTACGAGTCCACGGCCGGGAACATGGGAAGCAAAACAGACGACTGTGGTGGTGCCACCCAGCAGGGCTGAGCCGGTGGCAGAAACGAAATCGTCTTCGTGGATCGTCCCGTCGGCTTCTTCCTGTTCGATATGACAGTGGCCGTCGATACCGCCCGGCAGGACGAGCAGGCCGGTTGCATCAATGGTTTCATGGCCTTTCAGGTCGAAACCGATATCGACGATCTTTGAGCCGTTTATTCCAATGTCGGCGATATATTTATCCGTTGCGGTCACGATCATGCCGTTGCGGATAACGATGTCAAAAGTCGTCATGACGGGTTCTCCTGAAATATGGGGGAGCTGTTCAGCCACCCCTGAGAATGTCCATGCAATCGGTTGCGACATTGCGCAGATGCATGACCATGGCTTCGCGGGCGCCGACGCTGTCACCGTCGAGCAGGGCGTCCAGAATGGCCAGATGTTCCCGTGTGGATGCGGGAACACGGCCGAGAGGGTAGGTGACCTCGCACAGGCGCGTCAGTGTCCGCAGTTCGCTGATCGAACGCAGCAGGACGGTGTTTCCCGAAACTCTGGGGAACATCAGATGTAGCCTGTCATCGAGCTGCCATTGGGCAGCAGTCTGCTCCGGTGTTTCGCCGAGTTCGATGACCTCCTGACGAAGGTTTTCCAGCATGCTGCGATCAAGTCTGTCGAAAGACAGGTTGATGGCTTCGCGTTCGAGAATTTCGCGGATGTGAATGCCCTGAAAGAACTCGGTGGCCGAGACGTTCCGGACCGCAAACGAGCGCGAGCCCTGCTTGACCAGAAGGTCTTCGGCGGCGAGTCGCATCAGGGCTTCTCGAACGGGGGTTCGTGAGATGTCCAGATGATCGGCCAGACGGCCTTCCACAACGGACATGCCGCTTGGAAGCTCTTTCTCGAGAATCATGCGCCGGATCTGCGTGTAGGCCAGCTCCGCAAGGTTTAATTCGCGTTCGGCCACCATGTAATCGCCCATTATGGTCCTTCCAGAGTCATTGCGTCCTGCAATGCGGCTGACAGTTCCTGCCATTCTTCCTGAGCGATGATATCAGAAGCCTTGCGGGTACGGCAGGAGGGCCATTTGCCCTGCATGACCAGGCACGCTTTCAGTCGCAGGGTGGCGCGTCCCGACGGCGCACAGCCGTAGATCAGATTGGCCAATGGTTGGATGACATCATGGACCTTGCGGGCGGCCGGGAGGTCATTGTTCTCCATCGCGCGCCACAGCTTTGCGAGCGAGACGGGCAGGATGGCTGCGAGACTGACGAGGCTGCCCGTCGTTCCGATGGCGAAGCAGGGCAGGAGATGTTCATCCCCCGAAGCCATGACATCCACATGGGGTGCGACGCGGGCGGCGAGCCTGCGGTGTTTGTCATAGGCGTTGGTTTCCCAGCTGCCTTCCTTGATGGCAACGATGCCGGGGAGCCTGAGCAGGCTTTCCAGGATTGGAAGGGAATAGGCCATGCCGCCGCTGCCGACTGACGACTGATACAGCATGATCGGGGCGTCTACGGCCTCACAGATGGCAGCATGATGAGCGATGATGGCGTCGTGGTCCTGTGAGACGGCCCATGAAAAAGGTGGAAACACGAGCAGGGCATCAGCTCCGGCTTTGACCGCGTCCTGGGCATGAAGACAGGCTTCGTCCACGTTTTCGGATAGGATTCCCGAGACGATGATGCGCTCTTTGCCAATGGTTTCGGCGGCCAGTTCCACGACGCGTTTTTTTTCCGCACGTGTCAGCAGATGGTTCTCGCCCGCATGGCCGTTGCACAGGATGCCCACAATGCCCTGGGCGCGCGTGCAGTCGAACAGGTGCTGTTTGAACAGGGGCTCATCCAGCGTCCCGTTTTCCAAAAAGGGTACCAGCGTTGCGGCATAGACACCCCGGAATGGCGTGGGAGATGCTGGGATCATGACTTTGGTCCAGTAGCTGTGGGGGTGGAGAAGCGGGTGGGGTCGAAGGCGCTCAGGTCTGGGTTACCACCCAGGATCCGCTCGGCGAGCAGCCGGCCCATATACGGGCCGCTCGTAAAGCCGGAATGGACGCAGCCGACGACAAAGGCATCGTCATCCGGCGTTAGCGCGCCGATCAGGGGCATGGCGTCCGGCGTTTCGGATTCGAGGCCGAGCCAGACACGCAAGACCTGCGCTTCGTCGAGGCGCGGAACAACGTACTGGGCCAGACGGACATTCCCGCGCAGGTTTTCGGGAATGACGCGGGTGCCGCCCTGATGAATGTTGCCTTCGCCCTGCCAGCCGCCGCCGATCAGCACGCTGCCATTGGCGAACTGCTTGAGGGATAACAGGCCATTGGCAATGCTCAGGACACTCCCCATGACTGGAGGAAGCGTCTCCGTTACGACGAGCTGGTTGATGAGGCAGCGGATCGGAATGTTGTATCCAAGCCACCCCAGCATTTTCTCGAGCCATGCTCCGGCACTGAGCACGATCCTGTGGCCATGCACGGGCTGGGCACGATTGGAAACCCGGACGTCATAGCCGCCGCCAGTGGCGTGGGTAATGGTCTCGACCGGACTGTTTTCGATGATCGTGACGCCGGCCTGCCGGAGTGCACGGGCATAGGCTCCCCCGACGCGGTAGGCTGGGATATGGCCGTCCAGCGCACAATAGGCAGCGGCGCGGAGGGTCGGGTTTACGCCCGGTTCGATCCGGACTGCCTCTTGGGGAGAGACTACCTCGATGGGGGCCCCCATATCCTGTCTGACCCGTGCACGCTGGCGCAGAAGCTCTTCTTCGGCTTCGGTGAAGGCCATCGAAAGCCCTGGTGTCGCCAGGGCCCCCACATCTTCGCCAAGCCATGCGGTGCTGTTGAGCCACATTTCACGGCCGCGGATGGCATGAGGGATGAGCTGGGCGCGGGTCATGTGCAGGGTCAGGGTGCCTGCATTGACGCCGGATGCGGCTCGGAACATGTCCTGTCTGTCGATCAGCGCCACCTTCTGGCCGCCGCGCGCGAGGAAAAGCGCGGTCGTGGCGCCCATGACGCCGGCACCCACGATGACTATGTCAAAAACATCCGCTCTGCTTTGCAGGGCTGGGGTCATAGCGGAGCCGCCTTCGGAAGGGGAATGTCGGAATAGGCGAAGGTCCCGGTCACGGCTGTGAGGGGGAGAGGGAAGAAGGGCATCCGGGCTGTGAAGCTGCCTGCCTCTTCGGGCGTGTTGCCACAGGCCGCAGTCAGCAGGCCCCGGGCGCTGTCCTCGCACATTCGGCCCTGACAGGGCCCCATACCGCAGCGTGTCCAGGCCTTGAGCTGGTTCAGGTCTTCGGCTCCGGCCTCGATGGCGGAGCGCAGGGTCACGGCTTTCACCCGCTCACAGCGGCAGACGATAGTTTCGTCTTGAAGATGGGCGGGGATGGCGCTCCCGGCGTTCATTAAGGGAAGCATCCGGCGGGAGACGGCTTCGAGACGGCGCAGCTGCCGCAGGGGCGCACGTGTGAGAGTTTCGTAGGTTTGGGCGGAGATCCCCCCTCGGTCCTGGGCGATGGCATGGGCTGTGATTAGGCCCCGCAGACGGGCCACGGCCATGCCGCGGATGCCCGCGGCGTCGCCCGTGACGTAAAGATCGGGGTGGCTGGTACGACCGGCAACATCCGTAACGGGCTCGAGGTAACCACCAATGGGATCATGACGGTGCTGGACACCGGCCGTGCGTGTGATGAGGGTTGTAGGTTTGAGCCCATATCCGCAGGCGGTAGCCTCGGCAGCATAGACGTGGCGGCGTTCGGGATGATCCATGTCGCTGACTGTCAGGAGAAGGCCGGTTTCCGTTTCCTGCGCCGTCGAAATATGGGCGCGGTGGTGGATCGGAATGCCAGCTTTCCGGAGGCGCAGCATCCAGCTGGTGGCCTGCGTCAGACGGGCGGGATCCAGAGACAGCATGGCGCCGAGACGGAGCCAGTCGGAGCGGTGGCCTGCATCCACGATGGCGGCGACCTTGCCACCCAATTCAAGCACCTGATGGGCGACCGAGAACAGGAGGGGCCCCGACCCCGCCACCACGACGGTCTGGCCGGGTAGGGTCCCGCCGTCGCGCATCAGGATGCTGGCGCCCGCAAGCCCGGTGATGCGGGGCGTGGTCCAGCCCTGGAACGGAAGGAAACGTTCGGTTGCGCCATTGGCGACGACGACGGTCGACGGGGGCAGTTGATCGATACCGTCCGGCCCGATCAGGTCAAGGGTCAGGGCGGGGGACAATCCCCAGACGCGGGTGGAAAAACGGACATTCACCGGGGATGCGGCCAGTTTTTGGCGCAAAGCGTCGCCGCCGGAAAATTCGTGGTTGGGCGGAACCGTCTTGCGGGCATAGGGGGAGGGCGCGCGGAAGATCTGACCGCCTGCAGCCGGCTGTTCGTCAATCAGGGTGACGGGAAAACCATGCCGGGCGAGCGCGATGGCGGATGTTGTACCGGCGATACCTCCACCGATTACGGTGACGGGGGAGAAATCAGGACTGAACATAGGGCGTGACGGTCATGTTCGGGAGGACTGGAGCCTTGCAAGCATAGGCGACGGTGCCGTCGATACGGACGCGGCATTCCTGACAGCTTCCCATGAAGCAGAAGGCACCGCGCGGTGTGCCATCGACGCCGGACTGGCCGAGTCCCGTGATTCCGGCGCGCCTGAGGGCTGCTGCAACCGGTTCTCCCTCGATGCCTTCGATGGCCTGGCTCAGGAAGGTGAAGGTGACGGATTGCATCATGTTTCCTATCGGGATCGGTCCGGAGAAGAAATTTCTTTTAAAGGGTTTTCTATCGTATACAGAACGTATATCTGGATTAGATCAGTGATCGGGCAACCGCAACCCCAAAGTCGCACAGCATGCAGGGAAACCGTTCTTGAGAACGAATTGGAACAGTCTGTTGCTGGGGCTCTGCGCTGTTTCTGGCGCTTTGTGGAGCGAGGGAGCAGGGGCGAGGGACAGCGCTGCCATCCGGGCGAGCGGGCACATCAACATCGGTGTGGAGCCCGGGCTGCCTCCACTTGGGGAATATGACGATCATAACGAACTCGTCGGATATGATGTTGATATCGGCCGCGAGGTTGCCCGGGGTATGGGGGTTGAGCCGCGTTTCGTAACACTCGCGTCCAGCGGACGCATTCCCTATCTGATGGCCGGGAAGGTCGATATCGTTCTCGGTGGCCTGACGCGGACGCCAGGTCGTGCGGAGGTCATCGCGTTCTCACGGCCGCTTTATTCCGAACAGTTTGCAGTCATCACACCCGAGGATCGGGGCGTTACATCCTTCTCTGATCTTGAATCGGGCGCGCATCGTTTGGTCGAGGTGCGGGGCTCAACAGCTGTTGCCTATCTGCAGCAGCGCGTTCCCGAGGCGCCGATGCTACTTTTGGAAAGCTATGCCGATGCCATTCGAGCTCTGGCTCAGGGGCGCGGTGATGCGATGGTGGATGTTATTGAATATGTCGGCCATTACCTGCCGTCTCAATCCCAGGTTCATTGGCGGATCATTCGGGGATTTGCGCCTCCGGTAGGGGATGACTGCATCGGAATGCCGAAGCAGGACGTAACTCTGCGCGCGGATGTGAACCGTATTCTCGTCGCGATGGAGCATGAGGGGCGTCTTGAGCAGATTTACCGCCGGTGGTTCGACCCGGTTGCGACGGAACGTGCGCCATGACAGGGCTAGACTTCCGTCCCGTTTTTGCGCGTCTGCCGTTCCTGATGGGGGGTGTTGGCGTGACGGTTCTGATTGCGGGGTTGGCCTTCGTGTTAGGCTTGTTGATGGCGGTCGGGCTGGCGGTTGTGCGTTTTGAAAATCAGGGGACATTGCGCACGCTCAGCCGTAGTTACAGCACAGCCCTGACCAACACGCCGCAACTCTCGCAAATTTTCGCGGTTTTTTACTGTCTCCCGCTGATGGGGCTGATGGTCTCGCCGTTTCTGTCTGTCGTGATTGGTATGACACTCAATGCGGCGGCCTATCTGGCAGATATTCTCGGTGCAGGAATGGCGCGGGTGCCTCCGGTCTATCATGAGGTTGCGCTGACGCTGGGGCTGAACCGGCGCCAAACCTATCTGCGGGTGATCTTGCCCTATGCAGGACGCACAATGTTTCCAGCGCTGGCCAATCACTTCCAGATCATGATCCTGGGCAGTGCGATGGCGTCCATTTTCGGCGTCGAGGATCTGACCGGCCGGGCCTATGATATCGGATCGACAACGTTCCGGATTCTTGAGGTCATGCTCGTGACGGGCGCTCTGTATGCCGTGCTGTCTTTTGCTCTGACCGGCATGTTTGCCCTGTGCCGCCGGACGATGGAGCGAATGGTATGATTGCGTTTTCGCATTATGACATCGCGCTTCTGCTACAGGCGATGGGCCGGACGGTCGAGTTGTCGCTGGGTGGCGGTGCTCTCGGAATTGCCGGGGCTATCATCCTGACGGCGCTGCGACTGTCGGATCTGCGCTACATCTTTCCACTACGGATGCTGGCGGTGGTGTATGTGCAGACCATACGGCGCATTCCGTTCATCGTGACGTTGTATATCGTCTTTTTCTGCGCGGGCATGATGGGTGTGGACGTGTCCGCGACCGTTGTGGCGATCGGCTCTATCGGGCTGATTGCGGCAGCCTATCTCTGCGAGATCCTGCATGGCGGTGTGAAGACGGTTCCGGTAGAGCAGATCGAGGCGGCGCTGGTACTGAACCTGCCGCTCTGGGCGCGGTGGCGCTACGTGATTGGCCCTCAGGCGATGTCCGCTATCGTGCCGCCGGCAGTGGGATATCTGGTTCTGTTCATCAAGGACACGGCGCTGGCCTCGCAAATCGGGGTCGTGGAGCTGAGTCAGGCGGGAGTGATCCTGTCCAACCGCGGGTTGCCCGCGGCGCAGGTCTTCTGCGTGGTGCTGCTGCTTTATTTCGCCGTTTCCTATCCGCTGACCTGCCTTAGCCGCCTGCTGGAGAAACGCATTGCCGTACATTGATGTCCGCGACGTCTGCGTCCGTCACGGGAAAAACGAGACCCTGCGTCATGCCGGGTTCGAGGCCGAGCGCGGAGAAATCGTGAGTTTTATCGGGCCGTCGGGTTCGGGAAAGACCACGTTCTTGCGTACTCTGATCGGGCTTCAGCCGGTCTGGCAGGGACGGATGGGCGTTGACGGGCGGATTGTAGATATGGCCGTTCCGGCATCGGCGCGCATTCTGCGGGAACAGGCGGCAATCGTGTTCCAGCAATACGGACTGTTCGGTCATATGTCGGTTCTGCGGAACCTGACGCTGGCACCAACGGTCGTGGCGAAGCGTTCGCGTCGGGAGGCCGAGCATGAAGCGCGTGCGCTGCTGGAGCGTCTGGGGCTGGCGGACAAGGCGGACGTGCTGCCAGCCGATCTGTCGGGCGGCCAGAAACAGCGTGTGGCGATTGCGCGCGCGCTCATGCTTTGCCCGTCATTGCTTCTGCTCGACGAGCCGACATCGGCGCTCGATCCGCACAAGGTGCGCGATGTCGGCGTGCTGCTGCGCGATCTGGCACAGGACGGCATGACCATCATTCAGGTTTCACACGCGATGGCTGTCGTTTCATCGCTGTCGGACAGGATCGTCCTTTTGGAGGACGGTCAGGTTAGCGCTGTCGGAACAGGGCGCGGGGATGCGGCGCAACAGCCCGATATCGCGGCGTTCATGAATACCCATGGCGGTGAGGCCGCCACGGACCCGACCGGATCGCGGTCGGACCCGGAACATTGAGGAAGGAAAGACCCATGAAGTTTCGTGGCACATATACCGTCATGATCACGCCTTATGACAGTGAAGGACGCGTTGACGTTCCGGGGCTGCGGCGCTTCACCGACTGGCAGATCGCACAGGGCATTGCGGGCCTGATCCCGCTGGGCTCAACCGGAGAATTCCTGTCGCTGACGGATGACGAACGCACGCTGGTTGCACAGACCGTTATCGAGCAGGCTGCAGGCCGCGTTCCGGTTTTCATCGGCACGGGCGCCGAGAATACATATGACGTGATCCGCTATAGCCAAGAAGCCGAGAAGCTTGGGGCGGATGGCGTGATGATCATTCCGCCGTTTTATTCCACGCCGACGGACGACGAACTGTTCGTCCATTATCGCCGGATTTCAGATGCAATTGGCCTGCCGATCATGCTCTACAACAACCCGGCCACGGCGAATGTGGATCTGAAGCCGGAACTGGTGGCGCGCCTGTCCCATATCGACAACTGCTGTCTGATCAAGGAATCCACGATGGATGTGACCCGCGTGCGGGATATCATCCGGCTGTGCGGTGACCGGCTCTCGGTTTTTGGCGGCATTATGGGCTTCGAGAGCTTTCTCGAAGGGGCGATCGGCTGGGTTGCAGTGGCCTCCAACGTGGCGCCTCATGTCATGAGCGAGATTTTCAATCTCTGTGACGGTTACAAGGATATCGGCAAGGCCCGCGAGATGTATTTCCGCCATGTCCCGCTGATCCAGTTCGTGGGCGGTCAGGGCTATGTCTCGGGGACGAAAGCCCTTCTGAAGCATATGGGCTTCGATGTGGGTGGTCCGCGCGCGCCGCGTTTGCCGCTGCCGGCTGAGGATGATGCGCGTGCGTTCCAGATCGTCCGCGATCTGGACCTGCGGTTCGAAGAGCGCGCCTGATATGGGGGGTAGCCCTGTATCCTGTCTGATCCGGGGAGCAGGGCTGCTCTGTGCAGCCCTGGCGTTCGGAGCGCAGGCCGCGCCATGCCCGGAGGAGGTCAGCGGGCTGATTTCTCCGCAGCATCTGATCATGGCGACCAATCCGACGCTGCCGCCCCTGCAATATGTGACGGTGGACGGGCAGATCACCGGGATGCGGATGGAACTCGGGAATGAGATCGCACGCAGGCTGTGTTTGACGCCGGTCACGCTCTCGACGTCCTTTGCGCAGCTTACGCTTGGACTGCTTGAAAAGCGGTGGGACGTCATCAATACGGGGATGTTCTACACTGCCCAGAGGGCGCGGCTGATGGAAATGATCCCCTATGAAATTCAGGCGATCAGCGTGTCTCTCAACGACAATTCTGCCCGGCACCCCACCCGGCTAGAGGATCTGTCCGGCTCTTCGATCGGGGTTGAGATGGGCGGGATCGAGGAGCACCATGCCCGCGAGGCCGATCAGGCCCTGCGGAACGCCGGGCGTCCGGGTTTTAATATCAAGACGTTCCAGAACGTGGGCATTGCCTTTGCTGCTCTGCGGGCGCGGCAGGTGACAGCCGTGTTTTCCATAGATGCGGTGGCAAGGCGCAATGCGCTTCAGGGCGGTGTAAGGCCGGTTCTGAAGGGGCTGTATCCCACCCCCGTTGCCTTGGCGCTGAGGGATCCGGCTTTGGCGCAGCGATTGGCGGATGTTCTGGAAAACATGCGTGAGGATGGAACACTGGACCGCCTCATGGCGCCTTATGGTGTCTCGCCCTTTCCCGGACGGATTACGGTTTCAGGACCGGCCCATCCGTCCGACACACCCTGATACGACACACTAATTCGATATACGAGCACGGGGCATCGATATGCAGATCTGGAGCTGGAACGGCTTCTTCACCTATCTCGGCAGCCCTTATATTTTCCGCGGGGCACTCATCACGGTCTATATGACGGCCGTCTCAATGCTGATGGGGTTTCTTCTGGGGCTGCTGCTTGCCGTTATGAAACGCTCGCAGCGTCGTTTGCTCTCGTGGCCCGCGCGGTTCTATGTCTGGTTTTTTCGAGGTACGCCACTGCTGGTCCAGCTTGTCGTGATTTATGCTGGACTGCCGAAGCTGGATATCCGGCTGAGCGTAATGGCGTGCTCAATCATCGGGCTGACGCTGAACGAGGCGGCGTATCTGGCGGAAATCATCCGTGCGGGTCTGAATGCCGTGCCGACCGGCCAGATCGCGGCGGCACGGGCGCTGGGTCTGAGCGAGCGGCAGATTGCCTGGCGCATCGCGTTTCCGCAGGCGTTCCGGCTTATTATCCCGCCGCTGGGTAATTCGGTGAACGGGCTGCTTAAGACAACCAGCGTGACGTCAGTCATTTCCATGGAGGAATTGATGCAGCGCAGCCAGATTCTGGTGCAGGACCAGTTTATGGTTCTGGAACTCTTTTCTGTAGCGGCCCTGTATTACCTGCTGATGACGACTGTATGGGATTTTCTGCAACGGCGGATCGAGCATTATGCGGAGCGTCCCTATCGCCGCCAGCAGCAGTCTGCGGCAGTCGATCCCATCGAAATGCCTGTCACGGCGCAGGACGCACGCTGATGTCGGATTGTCTGAGTTTTACGTTCAATGACAGGCCTGTCTCTGCGCAAGCCGGTCAGACCCTGACGGCAGCTTTGATGGCTGCAGGCCGGATCGTGCATCGCACAGCTCCTGACGGGTCAGGGCGCGGACCGTTCTGCGGGATCGGGGCCTGCCAGGATTGTCTGCTGGAAGTGGACGGGCAGATGTCGCGCCGGGGTTGCATGACGCCGGTGCGGGACGGCATGCGGGTCCGGAGCAATGACTGTCTCCCGGATGCGGCTGTTTCAGCGCCCCTGTCGGGGGGTGAAGAGCGGCTGGCCGAACATGTCTGCGAGGTTCTCGTGGTGGGCGCCGGGCCGGCGGGGCTGGTGGCCGCGATGGAGTTGGCACGAGGCGGTGTGGACGTTCTTGTCGTGGATGAGCGTCACATTCCGGGCGGCCAATATTTCAAGCAGAATGCCGTGCATCCAGAGCAGCAGGACGATCAGGCGCGCAAGGGGCGGCACCTGATTGACGCCATGCGGGCCAGTGGTGCACGTCTGTGGCACGACACGCTCGTATGGTGCGCCCATCGCGAGGACGGCACGCTCGTCATCGGGGGGCTGCGGGATGGCGAGGCGTTCTATATCCGCACACAGCACATCATCGTGGCAACAGGTGCGCAGGAGACACCCGCTCCGCGTCCGGGCTGGACGTTGCCGGGCGTCATCACGACGGGAGCGGGACAGACGCTGCTGCGAGCCTATGAAACAGTCTCTCCGGGCCGGGTCATCATTGCTGGAAACGGGCCGCTCAATCTTCAACTTGCTGCGGAACTCGTCGATCGTGGAGCCGATGTGGTCGCTGTTGTGGAATCAGCGTCTGCGCCCGTGAAACGGCCTGTTCTGGCTGGGCAGCTTTCTATGGCGGCGCCACGTCTCGCTCTTGCCGGGATGCGGCATCTCTGGACGCTGCGCCGGGCAGGTGTGCCTGTGCTGTGGGAGAGTGTCGTAACACGGATCGAGGGCTCGGCCTGTGTTGAACGTGTGACGGTGAAGCAGGCCGGAGCAGAAGCGCGTTCGATCGAGGTCGATACAGTTTGTCTTGGCGACGGCTTTGTCCCGGCCAGCGAGTTGCCGCGTCTTCTGGGTTGTCGGCAGGACGTTCGGGGCTGGCCCGTACCTCACCCCGAAACAGGACGACAGCCCGACGGGCGGACCGATCAGACGGATGTGTCCGTCATCGGCGAGGCGGGGCGTTTTGGAGGAGCTTTTCTGGCGCAGGCCCAAGGCAGACTGTGCGCGGCGCGGCTGCTGGAGCGTTTCGGAAAGATGCTGCCCCCCGCTCTGAAACGCAGCCGGCAGATGTATCGCGACAATGCGCGCTTTCAGGCCCTTCTGTGGAAACTCTATCAGCCGGTTGGGCTGCTTCCAGTGCCGGAAGATACCACCATCCTGTGTCGGTGCGAATGTGTGACGGCCGGGACTGTCAGGGCACGAGTGGCCGAGGACGGGATTACGGATCTGGCGGCCCTTAAACGGGCAACACGTGCCGGGATGGGGCGCTGTCAGGGGCGGTTCTGTCAGGCGTCGCTCATGAAGGTCCTGCCCGAGCCGAAAAGCGAGAAGGACTTTACGGCGCCCCAGATTCCCCTTCGTCCGGTGCCAGTGGCGGCACTGGCGCGCCAGAAGCCGGAATGGCAGGGGCATGTCCGGGTCTCCATTCCTTCGGGTCTGGGGCAGGTTGTGCAATCGGCTTCTGGCACCGCGGAAACCGTGGATGTCGTGGTCGTGGGCGGTGGGATCGTCGGGCTTTTCGCCGCGCTCTTTCTTGCGGAGGCGGGGAAGAGTGTGGTGGTGCTGGAACGCGGGCGTGCCGGGGCGCTGGCCTCGGGCGGTAATGCGGGCAGTCTGCATGCCCAGCTCATGGCGTTCGATGCCAGCGCGGATACGGATGGACCGTCAATGCCCGCGCGGACGCTGGCCTTGCAGCGGGAATCCATCCGGATGTGGGAGGCGTTGCGCGGAACGTTCGACCGGGATCTGGAAATCAAGGTCTGCGGTGGCCTGGTCGTGGCGGAAACTGAGTCCGACATGGAGCGTCTGCGCAGCAAGGTTGCGGTCGAGCAGTCTCTGGGTGTTGACGCGCGGATTTTGGATCCGGGTGAGCTTCATGGGATCGAACCGAACCTGAAAGCAGGGTTCCTTGGTGGCGCGTATTGCTCCGAGGAAGGCAAAATCAATCCCATGGCAGCAACGCAGGCCGTCCTCGCCCGGGCGCGCAAGGCGGGTGTGCGGGTTGAGGAACTGACGGCCCTGTCCGCAATCGAGCGCGATGGAAGCCAGTTCCGCGTTAGTGCGGGTGCGGTAAGTTGGTCAGCCAGGGCCGTAGTGAATGCTGCCGGGGCCTACGCGGGAGAGGTTGCGGAGCTGGTCGGGAGGCGCCTGCCGGTCTTTGGGGCGCCGTTGCAGATGATCGTGACCGAGCCTGTGGCTCCGCTGGTCTTTTCGCTTCTAGCGCATGCCAGCCGTCATTTGACGCTCAAACAGGCTGCAAACGGCTCTCTGCTGATTGGCGGAGGGTGGAGTGCCGGTCTGGATCCGGTGCATGGTCATCCGCGTCCGCTGCGGGAGAATCTGGAAGGGAATCTCTGGGTTGCCCAGAGGCTCATTCCGGCTTTGGGCGCGGTGAATGTTGTCAGGAGCTGGGCTGCGATGAACATCGATATCGATGGCGCTCCGATCCTTGGGGAAAGCCCCGATGTTCCGGGATTCTTCACTGCGGTGACGGCCAATGGTGTCACGCTTGCGCCGGCTATGGGGCGGCATGTCGCGGATATGGTTCTGTGCCGTTCCGAACGTCCCGATCTGGAGATCTTTTCTCCCGCACGTTTTTATGGAGATCCGTCATGATCACGCTGGACAAGGTGACGAAATCATATGGCGCCTTTCAGGTGCTCAAAGGCTGTTCGGCGGAAGTCGGGAAGGGAGAAGTAGTCGTTGTCTGCGGGCCGTCAGGTTCGGGCAAGTCCACGCTCATCAAGTGCATCAATGCGTTGGAGACGTTCGAAGGCGGCCAGATCTGGGTTGATGGCATGGCCGTGCGGTCTGCGCAGACTGATCATTCGGCGCTGCGGGCAAAAGCGGGGATGGTGTTCCAGAGCTTCGAGCTGTTCTCTCATTTGAGCATTCTCGACAACATTATGCTGGCGCCTCGACTGGTCCAGAAGCGTGGGAAGGATGAGACCCGCGAGCATGCAAAAACCCTTCTGCGCCGGGTCGGGCTGGAGCGCCATGCGGACAAGTATCCGATCGCTCTTTCCGGTGGGCAGCAGCAGCGTGCGGCGATCGCCCGTGCTCTGGCGATGAAGCCGGAGGTGATGCTGTTCGATGAACCGACATCGGCGCTCGATCCCGAGATGGTGCAGGAAGTTCTTCAGGTCATGACGGAGCTGGCCCGCGAGGGCATGACCATGATGTGCGTGACACATGAGATAGGATTCGCACGGCAGGTGGCGACGCGGATTCTGTTCGTGGATGCGGGCGAGATTGTCGATGACTGTCCGGCCGCGGACTTTTTTGCGGGTCGTTGCTCGGCGCGGGCCCAGGCTTTTCTGCGGTTTGAAGCCGGTCATCCCGGATAAGAAATTTTTTTTACAGTTTAGACAACATTCCGCTTCGAGATCGAATTCAGTTCGTATACAAAGAGAATATGAACTGAGGACGAAAAGGCGATCCGGTGGGAGAAGGCGCTGTGCTGGAAAAGACTTCCTGTTGCAAGAAAACTCTGACCGAGAGTCTGGGCTGTGCTGTCGACCGGGATTTCGAGACGCGGCAGGTACCGTTTCTTCAGGAGCTTGTCAGGGTTCCTTCGGACAATCCGGCCGGTGACTGCGCACCACATGCCCAGTTCTCTGCCGGGCAGTTGCGGGATCTTGGATTCGAAGTCGAATGCCATCCTGTTCCCCGTGATTTCGTGGAACGTCACGGAATGCAGAGCGCAATCAATCTCATCATCCGGGAACGTTTCGGGGACGGTAAGGGGCCGATCATTGCCCTCAATGCACATGGCGACGTGGTACCCCCTGGCGAAGGATGGATTCACGATCCCTATGGCGGTGTGATTGAGGGTGGGAAACTCTATGGTCGTGGGGCTGCGGTCTCCAAGTCCGATTTCGCAACCTATGCGTTTGCATTGCGGGCGTTGAAGGAAGTTGCTTCCGATCTCTCCGGAACCGTCGAACTTCACCTGACCTATGATGAGGAAATCGGCGGCCATGTTGGTCCGGGCTGGCTTCTGTCTGAAGGGCTGAGTAAGCCGGATTATGTCATCAGTGCTGGTTTTACCTATGACGTGATGGTCGCGCATAATGGCAGCCTTCAACTTGATGTTGCTTTTACCGGCAAGGCAGCTCATTCCGCATGGCCCGAAACAGGGGCGGATGCCATCGAAGCGGCCAATCGTGTCATGTCAGCGCTGTATGCCTATCGGGATGGGTTGGTGAAGGCGGTCTGCTCCATTCCTGGAATTGATACGTCAACGCTCGTTATCGGAACGATTGAAGGCGGGGTGGCAGCTAATGTCGTTCCCGAATATGCGAAATTTCGCCTGGAACGCCGGATCCTTCCTGACGAAAAAGCGGCCGATGTCGAGGCAGGGCTACGTCAGATCATTCTGGAGGCGGCAGATGTTCCGGGGGTGCAATGCGTCGTGACGCAACATCTGCTGGCGCTGCCTCTGGTGCCGGACGCGGGTCAGGCTCCGCTGATCGCAGCGTTGCAGGATGCTGCGGAGGCTGTTTTCGGGGAGCGGATTGCCGTGAAGGGCATGCCACTTTTCACGGACGCCCGGATTTACAGTAATACGGGTTACCCCACTGTTCTGTATGGAGCCGGACCGCGCCGGCTTCAGGACGCCAATGGCCACCGTGCGAATGAGCATGTGGCTCTTGAAGACATGCGCCGTGCGACGAAGGTGATTGCAAATGCATTAGCCTGCCTCCTGCGCCCCGAAGCCATGTAGTCCCGCCTCTGAAATAATTCCACCGCGCAGTCGTGGGGCCTGCGGTTCCTGCTGTGCGATCTGACTATTCCGACTGATATCCCTGTCTTGCCAGGGCGATGGAGCCGATCATGAACATCAGAAAACTTGCGCTTTATTCGACTTTTCTTTCCGTCAGTTTCTGTACTGGTTCGGTTGTTGCCGCCACGACAAAGGCCACTGCAGGCCCCGTGAAGGCGTCGGTTCACAAGGCGCCCGCCAAGGTAGCGCCCGTGAAGGCAGCTGCGCCTGCAAGGAGGGTAGTAAAGGCCAGGAATGCGCCGTTTGTCGCAGGGGGCGAAGAGGGCGTGATCGTGACCGGCACGCATGCCACGAACCGCCATGCCCGTCAGAGCACGAGCCCGATCACGGTTCTGTCCAGCGCGACGCTGCGTCGCTCAGGTATGATGAACCTCGCCGATGCGCTGGCGAAGACGTATCCGTCCATCAACATGAGCACGATGGGCAATGATGCCGGCGCACTGACATCTTTCATCCGGATGCGCGGTCTGAATCCGAACCAGGTCCTGGTTCTGGTGGATGGAAAGCGCCGTCACACCACGGCCAACATCAATGCAGATGCCGGTCCGAACTTTGGTGCGACGCCTGTGGATCTGAACATGATCCCGTCGAACATGATCGATCATATTGAGGTGCTCGAAGATGGTGCGGCTGCGATGTATGGCTCTGACGCCATTGCGGGCGTGGTGAACATCATTACTAAAAAGCAGGATCATGGTCTGAACATGAGCGCCCAGACGGGGGCGAATGCCTATAACGGTGATGGCTGGCAGTACCAGTTGAACGCCGATGGCGGCCTCAAGCTGGGCAATGACGGGTATGTCCATATCTCGGCACAGGTTTATCATACGGATCATTTCGTCACGAATACGGTCGACAACCGCCTTGCAGGCTATGTTCCTGCAGGTGCTGCAAACGAACTGTATACGGGCTCCGTCAAGGTACCCAAGAACTCCAACAAGATCATGAGCACGCCTGAAGAGACGCGCGAGAATCTGGGTATCGATTTCGGTAAGAGCCTGACTGAGAACGTCCAGTTTTACGGGCAGATTACCTACGCGCACCGTCATGCGGAAGCATATGAAAATTATCGCGTCCCGTCCGGCTCGAGCGCCAGCAATCCGGAACTGTTCCCCTACGGTTACTCTCCGCTGGAGACAATCGACGAGAACGACTACGCGGCGACACTGGGCCTGAAAGGTAGCCATTTTTTCGGGTTTGACTGGGATCTGAGCAGCACCTGGGGCGAAGATCTGGACAAGATTTCAAACAAGAACACCACCAATCCGAACATGTACGCGGCTACGGGTTACACACCGACGACCGTACGGACCTCCAATTTCAGTCTGGCACAGTGGACGAACAATCTCGATCTGCGCCGGAACTTCAAGATTGCCAATGTGGTTCCTGTCACGGTTGCTTTCGGCGGCGAACATCGTCTGGAACAATACACCATTCAGGCGGGCGAACCTGCGTCCTATGAATATGGTGGCACTTCGGCGCTGGCGGGTCTGACGCCGCAGGATGCCGGTAAGTGGAGCCGTGATGTCTGGGCGGGCTATCTGGATGGTGATTTCCATCCTCTGAAGAACTGGGACCTCGATTTCGCCGGTCGCTTCGAACACTACACTGACGTCGGAAACACCGAGAACGGTAAGGTCTCTACACGCTACGACATCACCAAACGGATCGGCCTGCGTGCAACCATCAGCAACGGTTTCCGCGCACCGACTATGGCCGAACAGCATTACAGTGCCATTAATGTTGGCCCGACATCGGTGCTGGGATTGTTGCCGGTTTCGTCTTCCGAAGCACGTGCGACGGGTGCGTCTCCCCTCAAGCCCGAGCGTTCGACCAGTGCGACCGGTGGTATCGTTCTTGAACCGATTGATGGCTTTCATATCGAGACGGATGTCTATCAGATCAACATCCGCGATCGCATCGTGCAGGGTGGCAACGTGACGGGTGCGACTGCGATTTCAGCATTGGAAGGCATGGGCGTTTCGCTTCCGGCCCTGACGCAGCTTTCCGAAAACGCGGTGCAGACCTATTATTTCACGAACGGGGCAAGCACTCGGACGCAGGGGCTGGACATCAAGGCGGATTACATGTTCCGCATGCATCGCTACGGCAATCTGACCCTTTCCATGGCGCTCGACCTGAACCGGACGCGTTTGACGCATAACGGTATGTCTGCTACGGGATCGCCGCTTCTGAATGCGCAGAACATTGCCTATCTGACGACGGCCTATCCGCGCAGCAAGATCATCCTGAATGCGTTCTGGACGATCGGAAAATGGGACGTGAACCTGCGGCAGACGCGTTACGGCGAGACGACGGACATGATGACCTATCAGGACTGGACGCCGACGGCCGCGATCTGTCCGATCGACGGCAAGCAGCTTCAGCAGTCCAGCAGCTGCTTCGCCCAGTTCAAGAATACTCCGCGCTGGCTGACGGATCTTGAGATCGGCTATCGTGTAAATTCCCGTTGGCATCTGGCTGTGGGTGCGAATAACATCTTCAATATCCGTCCCCGCAAGCTCCCGGGTGATCTGAACCAGCTTGGTGGCAACCCTTACGATACGTTCTCGTCGCAGGTTCCGATGACGGGTGGGTACTACTATGGACGTGTTAATTTAACGCTCTGATATCAGGGGCGGTTTGAACAACTCATGTTTTGAGCGCGGAAAGGTTATCCTTTCCGCGTTTTTTGTGGATGCCATGAGGCTCAGGCTTAATCCAGAAGGCGCACAATATCCGAGAAAAGAAGCTTTCTGGTCTGGAGCCAACTTTTACAGAGTTTCTGTTGGTATGAAGCGCCGAAGAGGGGCACCGTGGCTCCTCTTCGGTTCTTCTCAAAGGATAAGAACAACTTACGGTAGAATAGAAAAAACGTATATTCCGTTATCGTTTCTAATTTGGTTGGATTTTCTCTCTCAAGGTGATCTGCTGATTTCTGGAGGTCACCGGGAACATTCCGGATGCCTGGATTGAGCGACAGGTACGCGGGACACGAACGGCAAGGATATCAGCCGATTTAAAAGGTCTCCATTCCTCTAAATGCCTTTTTGCTCACCTGCGCGGGGCTCTCCCGCCGGCACGGATCAAGGGGATCGAAACAGGCGGCTGCCCCCATACGGCCATCCGCGAAGACGCCAGCATCAATCTGGCAGGCGTCGCTGAATTAACGGAGCATTTCGAGGGGCTGGATCTGATGTTGGTGGAAAGCGGAGGCGATAATCTGGCCGCGACCTTTAGTCCTAAGCTGGCCGATCTACGTTTCGGCTGGCGACAACATTTCTCGAAAGGGCGGACCCGGCATTATCCGAAGCGACCTGCTGCTGCTCATCAACAAGATTGATCTTGCGCCTTACGTAGGTGTCGATCTGGGCGTGCTCTAAAAGTCTGTTTCGGCTGCCTCTGCGAGAGGGGCAGCCGGAGCGGCGCTTCAGGCCATGTCCGAACCCTTGGAGCGCTGAAGCATACCGAACAGATCGCGCGGATCATCCGGATCGGCCAGCATATCGAGCTTCTCATACAGGCCGGTGGCGTCCAGCTTATCGCGCACATAGCGCAGCGCCGAGAAATCCTCGATCGCAAAACCCACGGAATCAAACAGCGTGATCTGGCTCTCACTGGTGCGACCCTTGGCCTCGCCGTTGATGAGCTGCCACAGTTCCGTCACTGGATAGTCTTCAGGAAGCTGCTGGATCTCGCCTTCGATGCGCGTCTGCGGCGGATATTCCGCAAAGATGGAGGATCGCAGCAGGATATCGCGCTGAAGCTCCGTCTTGCCCGGGCAGTCCCCGCCCACCGCATTGATGTGAATCCCCGCGCCAACCATGTTGTCGGACAGGATTGTCGCGCACTGCTTGTCAGCCGTGACGGTCGTGATGATGTCCGCCCCGTCCACAGCCTCTTCGCTGCTGCCGCAGATCGTGATGTCGAAACCCTGTCCGCTCAGGTTGCGAGCACATTTTTCTGAAGCTGCGCGCTCCAGATCATACAGCCGCAGCGCACGAATTCCGACGATCTCACGGAACGCCATGGCCTGGAACTCGGACTGCGCACCATTGCCTATAATGGCCATCGTTTTTGCGTTTGCCGGTGCCAGATATTTTGCAGCCATGGCCGACGTTGCTGCCGTGCGCAGGGCCGTCAGCAGCGTCATTTCGGACAGAAGCGTCGGATAGCCCGAAGCCACATCCGCCAGCATGCCGAATGCCGTGACAGTCTGAAGGCCTTCCTTTGTGTTTTTGGGATGGCCGTTGACGTATTTGAACCCATAGAGGCTGCTGTCGCTCGTGGGCATCAGCTCGATGACGCCCTCGGCCGAATGCGCGGCCACACGCGGGGTCTTGTCGAATTCCGGCCAGCGTTTGAAGTCGGACTCAAGATACTCGGCAAGCTCGCGCAGGAATGTCTTGATCCCGATGGTGTGGACGAGCGCCATCATGTTCTCGACCGAGACGAACGGCACGAAGGCGAGATGGGAAGGGGCAGGGGCGGAGGAGGGCATCTCAGTAGGTCCTTGTCTTGCGTTCGAGAACACGGCGCCCAAAGAGACTGGCGGCCAGATCAGTCATGAGCAAGGCGGTCTTGGCGCGGACGTCGAGGAACGGATTGAGTTCCGCCAGATCCAGTGACGTCACGAGCCCGCTGTCATGCAGCATCTCCATGATGAGATGCGCCTCACGGAAGGTCGCACCGCCATTGACGGTGGTGCCCACGGCCGGCGCGATGTCCGGGTCGAGGAAGTCCACGTCCAGACTGACATGAAGGCGGCCATTGGCAGCGCGAACGCGCTCCAGAAAGCTGTTCAGCGGACCGACGATTCCTTGCTCGTCAATGGCGCGCATGTCGAAGACGGTGATGCCGATTTCCGCAACGTGGCGCTTTTCGGCCTGATCGACTGAGCGGATGCCCATCATGCACATATTGCGCGGATCGACAGGCGCGACAGGCGCTGGAAAGCCCTCGAACCCCGATTGTCCCGTGAAATAGGCGACAGGCGTACCATGCAGGTTGCCGCTCGTCGTCGTATGTAGCGTATGCAGATCCGTATGAGCATCCAGCCACAGCACGAACTGGGGCTGCCCCAGATCCTGCGCATGACGCGCCACACCTGAAACCGTCCCGGCGGACATGGAGTGATCTCCGCCCAGAAAAATCGGGACGTCGCAGGCTTTCGCCATCTCATAGGCCCGTTCACCGACGCTTTTCGTCCATGCGATGATTGCGTCCAGATTGCGTACGGCAGGGTTGGAATGGCTCACATCCGGCATGGCTGCGGGTACGGCGTCTCCCACATCTTCAACCTGACATCCGAGTTCCTGCAGGATTTCGGGCAAACCCGCGATGCGGAAGGCCGTCGGACCCATGATGCAGCCTCTTTCGGAGGTTCCGCTCTGGGTGGGGACTCCCAGAATCTGGCACGTCTTCATCTCAACTCCTTTCCGATACTCTGCGCTGGGCTTCAGCCCTAACGCGAACAATAGCTGATAAACCTGTCGAAGCGCTCATCCAGACTGCTTTTGAACAGATCCTGCGGGGCACCCTGGACGTAGACGGTTCATTGTTCCAGAAGCACGGCCCGGATCGAGACATCTCGTGCAAACGCCATTTCATGCGTGACAATCAGCATGGTCCTGCCCTCGACCGCAGAACTTTGAGTATTTGCTCGACCAGTTCCGAGTCCAGCCCTTTTCGGCTTTCTCACGCACTTCGGGGCGGTTAGGTCCATGAATATGGACCGGGCCTTCTATGACGTTCTGCAAGACCGTCCGGTGGCTCTACAGGCAGGAGTTCTGGAACAGCACGCCGGCCTGCGACCGCAGGCGATTGACCCGTCGCGTATCCACAATCTGCTGCTCTGCGGCCTTTATGCGGAAACGGATATTCCCGTTCAGTACGTTGCGTGCGCCCGCCGGTTTGACTGTCCGGAACGCCCTGGCCCATCTGGTTGATCTTTATGGTTTGAAGGTCTCTCCTGATCTGATCAGCTGTATAATTCGTTCATAAAGCAACCGCACCAGCCATTCCCGATCCAACCTCTCAGGACAGAAACAGAACAGCCTTTTCGCGTCATTTCACAGATGCGCCATACTTATGAGAGCTTGGTATTATGACTATGGTTCGGATGAACAGCCCCGTCAGTGATGTTTGATCAGCAAAGACATTCTCGACATGCGACCGGATAATGGACTTTCGGGCGTTGGGTCCGTGGATGTGTTTGGATATCGGTTTGAAATTTGACTTCTTCTCGTGAAGCTGCGCGACAAGGCCCCGCGTTTCCATGAAGTCTTCATTGGCTTTTGAGCGATAGGCCGTGTCTGCCCCAACTGTTGAGGCTGTATTGCCGTTATCAAGCAGGCTCTTTCTTGATTGCACCCGCCTAGATCAGATGCTGGCGAATCAGTCACACCGTTCTGGCATCAGGCATACGCTCCGATAGCTTCAGACCTAAAAAATACATAATGGAGAGATGATCGTCGATCAGGTATTCCGTCTGCTCGTCGGAGAGATTGTTCAGCGGCTGGATCACCAGAAATTTGAACGTCAACAATAGGACGAAAGGCTTCGAAAGCTACAGTCCGGGAAAAAGGTTCGATCTGATCACCAAGCGCGTTTCGCCCATCCTCCTACCGTTCGGCCTGATCGGATTGCCGGTCGTTCATGTAGCTTCCGAGCGCCATCGCAAGGAGGAGGAGGAAGTAGAACGCGAGCAGCCATGGTTTCTGCAGGCCGACGACAAAGAAGCACAGGCTGGCGGCGAAGAGGGCGAATGCGGGGATGATCGGGTATCCGGGCGCATGCCAGGAGCGTGGCATGTTAGGCGCGATTTTCCTAAGCTTGAAGAGGCTTGCCATCGTCATAATATACATGCTGAGCGCACCGAAGACGGAAATCGTGACGATGGATGCCGTAAGGCTCTGCCCTTCAAATGACAGGATGTCGTCGGCAAAAATGGAGAGAATTCCGACAGTTCCGCAGACGAGTACGCCCGTATAGGGGGTGCGGAAGCGTGGCGAGATCAAACCCATCCAATGGGGCAATCCCCCTGCCTGCGCGAGCGATGAAATCTGGCGGGCACAGCCCATGATGATTGCGTGCAGCGACGCGATCAGTCCGAACAGCCCGAGCCAAACGAGCATATGTAGATAAGGGCTATGCGCACCGACCACAGTTTTCATCGCCAATGGCAATGGGTCGTTGAGGCTGGAGAGTAGGCGCCAGTCTCCTACGCCACCGGCGAGTATCATGACGCCGAACGATAGCGCAACAAGCGTAATAATGGCCGCAACATAGGCAATGGGGATCGTGTGGCGAGGCGAGCGTGCTTCCTCGGCCGTCAGCGCGACGCCTTCGATGGCCAGAAAGAACCAGATGGCAAAGGGAATGGACGCAGCAATACCGCCAAGGAGCGACCACGACAGATTGTCGCGCCCCCCCCATCCATGCATTGCGAAACGATGCCAGGAGAAGCCTGGCCAGACCACACCCATAAAGACGAGAAGCTCGATGATGGCGGCGAGGGTAATGACAAGTTCAAAACTGGCAGCGACCTGTATTCCCGCGATGTTGATTCCCATGAAAAGCAGATAAGCGATCACTGCGCCTGCTTTGGGTGGCAGACTAGGAAATTGGACGTGCAGGTATGATCCGATGGCAAGGGCAATGGCGGGCGGCGCAAAAATGAATTCCGCGGTCGAGGCATAGCCGGCTATGAGGCCCGCCCTGCGCCCGAATGCCGCGCTGACATAGACGAACGGCCCACCGGCCTTGGGCATGGCAGTAGTCAGTTCGGTGTAGGAAAAGATCAGCGCGAGATACATCATTGAAACGAAAACGGTCGCAACCAGAAAACCTAACGTCCCCGCACTCGCCCAGCCGTAACTCCATCCGAAATATTCCCCGGAAATCACCAGACCTACGGCGATCGCCCAGAGCTGGACCGGGCCGAGACTGTGTGAAAGCTGCGGTTCGGAACGGTCAGTCATGGAAAAACCTTCTGTAGGGAGAGGATATTTCGGGGCCATCCGACCATAAAAACAACCAAAGCGTCTGGCGTCAGCTATCAAACCATAGGCACAATTGACGAGTAGACAGATGTAGTCCGGTGTCCTTGAGGTCGAAGCGGGAATAGTCGGCCCAATTACCGGCTCAGGCAGACAGATCCGCCGATAATGCTAGCAGTGCGGGGGGCAATACGACTGCCCTGCAGACACAATTTCTTGACATTTCGCCCCATCATTTCGTTTTGCGAAACGCTTGCGGAGAAATGCCGAACCATTTGCGAAAGGCGCGGCTGAACGCGCTGACTTCCGAATATCCGAGCAGATACGCGATTTCACTGATAGCTAGTCCGCTCTGCTGAAGATAAGACTGCGCCATACCGCGCCGGGTCTCATCGACGAGTTCGGTATAGGTAACACCCATCGCGTCGAGGCGTCGCTGGAGCGTCCAACGCGGGATGCGAAGCTTTTCAGCCAGAAGCGGCAGCTTTATAACGCCATCGGGAAGCATGCTTTTAACTTCGCGTCGTACTTGAAGGAGGAGGTCATCCCGATGGTTCGGGGCCAGACGCGTTGTGTGATCGAGATGTGTCAGGCTTTCGCGAAGGAGTGTGAGCAGCCCGGCATCGGCACCTGGCATTTTGATATCCAGATCGCGATCGGAGAATATGAGTGCCGACGTCTCGCGCTGGAAAAAGACCGGAGCGTCAAAGGCTGCGGCATAGGCCGCTGGGTCGGATTGACGGGCGTGTTCGAACCATATGGTATCCGGGCGCCAGGTGCTTCCCAGAGCACGACGAAAGACATTGCAGATCATGCCCATCGTCAGTTCTGCATCCTGCGCGCGCTGTGAAATTAGCGGGTCCATAATGCGGTATTCGATACGAAAGCCGTTGGGCATCCGGACAAGGCGCGTTTGGGTTGCTTTTTGGTGGTACGGAAAAAGTTCGATGAGGTTGACGAGCGCGCTCCTGAGCGTTGCGGAGCTGAGAGTAATATAGCCGAGGAGACCAAGCTGGTCGGGTTGGAACTGCCTTCCGTAGACTAAGCCGCTATCATAGCGTCCGGACTGGCAGGCAATCTGTTCGAAGAGATTACAATAATCCTCGAGGCGTAACGCTAGCGTTGGGGGAAGCTCGTCGGCAACCTGAAGGCCAACGGATTTCGCGATAATGTCCGGATCGCATCCCTGCTGGCGGATGAAGGAACTTACGCCAGTCATCGCCGCAGCCAGCACGCTTCCTCTCTGCCCTTTGTGCGATAGGGAGGCAGGCATTGCGTCAGGGGCAGGAAAGCGCGCGATGAATGAAGTCATGGACCCTCTCTATCGGGGGGACATTCGGTAGGTGACTCGGATTTCGATAATTCTGTTCGCAAATCCCAACACTGTCAGGTATCAATTTCTTATCGAAACGAATTTTGTCAAGCAGTGATCTATCTTACCCAGATCCGAGAAGGCGCGCAGTCGTTGTGCCAAAGGGTACTGTCTCCTCAGACGGCCGCCACTCTCCGGTATTTTCGTCCCGCCCTTGAAGAAGAATTCGGGGCGATACCGCGTCGATATTCTGTACCGCCTTGCGACTGAGTGCGCCCTCGCCTCCGCTGGACAGACGGTTGATGATTAGCGACAGGCGCGTGTCGGGGAAGGTTGTTTGCATCGCCACATCGCCGTTGCTGTCTCCGCAGACGAGTAGGGGGCCGTGACCCCGCTCATGCGTGAGCCTCATGCGTATCGCGTCGACTTTTCCGTTTGCATACGTCAGCGGCCAATCTGCTAAAGGCCGCGTCCCGAGCTTACCGGAGTCTTCCTCCATCCTGATCCCGAGAATATTGTCCGCTGGCAGGTTATAGCCGAAGTCGGGATCTGTCGCGAAAGCACGAACCACGGCTTCGAGCGAAGCCGAGCATATGAAGACTTCAATGCCCGCCTCTCGCAGCGTGTGTTGTAGATCACTTATTTCCGGGGTGAGACGCAGGCCGTGCTGGGCTGTATATCTTAGCGGTCCGGACTGGCCTGCACGATCCGGCGGCGTGAGATGCGTGACCTGACCGATATCGCGCCCAAGTGCCCAGCGGTTGGCTGAGGCGGCGAGTTTAGTGATCTCCGCATTTGTCATGCCGGCCAGAAGACGAATGATCCAGTACAAGGCGACTCTCGGCCCGGCAACAGTGTTGACTGCGTTGTAACTATACAGGAGGCGCGTCCTCAGCGCCTCTAGTGCCGGAGTGTCACGGGGGACGGCGGTGCGTTCGGGAGACCATGCGCCATAGCGCGACCAGAGTGCGGCGTAGTCACGCGTCATGTCTGCGGCGAGGTCGCAAAACCGCAGAGCTTGTCCTTCCGCGTTCAGAAAATCTGGTCCGAGAGGGCCCTGTGGAACGTCTCGTCGGACCGCGTCGAAGAAACGGTCGGGGGAGAGTGCGAAACTGAAGGTTTCGAGCGTGTAGTGCAGTAATGTTTCCTGACAGTCGCCAAAAATGCAGGTGTTGTCCCAGTCAAAGACCGCATAGGGGCGCACGGAATTGCGGTTTCCGGGTGTCGGCTGAGCTGCAATCAGGTTTGACAATACTCGGTGATTGCGTGGCGCCCATTTCAGGGGCGATAGAATCTCGGTGCGAGCGCGCGTGGCGCCGGTAGTCGCGCAGATACCGGCAAAAGCGGTCGCGCCGGCCAAAAAATGCCTGCGGGTCGGTTCAGTCATGCGTTTTGAGTGCCCATAAGGGGGTCCGTCCGGCTCGGGCGTCCTGATTGAAGGTGACCTGCAAAGCGTAAGGTCGAGCTTGGCTCGGCTATTCCCGAAGCCTGCATGCCGGCTTCGGGAATTTCGGTTACGATGAGGTCATACCAGTGATCGAAGGGGGAAATATTCCAGGATGTCCGGACCTCCTGGTGCATGGGTAACTTAATCGTTCGGATATCGGTGGGTGTATAGGGCGAGGAGACGGAAAAATGCCTTGTGCGGTTGGATGAGCTTTGAAGTCTCAGCGTGATGATCCCGCGATCTGCGTCTGTTTCGAGTATGGCTTGCGGCGGCGCTGCTCCGGTCAGAGTACGCTGAAAGCCATCCGGACCGTGCAGGCTTAACGGCGTATCTTCGTAGGGGGAGAGAATAATCTCATGGGTCTGGCCCGCCCCAAGCGTGTAATGCCGCATGGAGCGACGACCGCTCTGGAGCTGGAAAACAATACCCTGCGGACCTGTATTGGTAAGACGAAGCGCGGTCTGCGCGTCCCCTGTATTGAGAAGATCTGCGCTTAGCCTGTACGGCAGCGCACGGGCAGGACGTTGCCCTGACTCCTGCCGTGGCATAACCTGTACTTGAGGGACCTTAGGAGGCGACAGGTGGCACGATGAGCGCGTCTGCGCGAGGTATTGTTCCGTATCGGGCAGGGGGGAAGGCCATTTGCGATCGCCGCGGGTAAAATCGAAAATGCTCGTCAGATCGCCACAAACGCTTCGGCGCCAGGGGGTAATATTTGGAGCTTTGACGCCAAAGCGCGCTTCGAGAAACATCAAAACAGAAGTATGGTCGAAAAGCTGCGAATTGACCCATCCGCCCTTGGTCCAGGGCGAAATGACGATGGCTGGGACGCGCGGGCCAAGCCCGACCGGAACATCCCCGAGTGCCTCGCCGTCAAGTGCAACAGAGCTGTACCCTTGTGAGGGATTATCCGCTTTCAACGGAGGGACGGGGGCAGGCATGTGATCGAAAAAACCGTCATTTTCGTCGTAATTCAGAATAAAAACGGTTTTCGCCCAGACGTCGGGATGCCGTATGAAAACATCCATCAGGCGCGAGACGAGGGTTTCGCCGTAGCCGGGGGGGGCGTCAGGGTGCTCCGACATGGCTTGCGAGGGGACGATCCATGAGACTTGCGGAAGCGTCCCGCCAGCGACGTCCTTTTCGAATGCTTCGATCAGAAAACGTCCTTCGGACGTGGCGCTGTTCTGGGCATTGGACCCCGCGACGATTGTGCGTGCACGATCATGCTGCCAACTCTGGATCGGAGCATTTCGGAACGGCGCAAATGACTGCAGAGGGTTGTCGGTGAAGTTATCGTATTCCTGATAGACGCGCCATGAGACGCCTGCGGCCTGCAGGCATTCCGGGTAGGTTTTCCAGTTGAATGGTTTGAAGGACGGGTTGTCGAGTGCGCTGTCGGCGGAGGGATTTCCGTCATCGACATTGACTGTGACCTGTCTTCCGTCGTTGCCGGCAGCGAGCCCGCTTGTTCCTGTGAAAAAATACAGTCTGTTCGGATTGGTGGGGCCGAAAATGGAAGCGTGATAGGCGTCGCAAATCGTAAAAGCGTCTGCGAGTGCGTAATAATAGGGGATATCTTCACGTGTGAAGTGCCCCATGGTCATGGCGCTCTTGCGTGAGACCCAGACGTCCCAGTCATTCCAGGCCGCCTGTGTACCCTTCCAGCTATGATCGAGGCTGGCGAGGCAAGCGGAGGATGTATGGACTGTGTTCATCCGGAACGGGAGTATCTGCCGACCGTGTCCATCGGGCTGGGCGAAGACCGTGCTGCCGCTGGGGAGACGAAGGGCACGAGGGTCGCCGTATCCCCGCACGCCCTTAAGACAGCCGAAATAATGATCAAACGAGCGGTTCTCCTGCATGAGCAGGACGACATGCTCGACATCCTGGATCGTACCGGTTTCGTGCTTCGCGGGGATCGCAAGAGCCTTGCGAATATTGTCCGGCAGGAGAGCCATGCTGGTAGCAGCGGCGCTCGCCTTAAGAAAGGACCTGCGGCCCGGGGTGGTTCGCGGCATGTGTTCTCTCCCGCACGGTCTGGTGGCACGTCTTAGAACGTAAGGGCGATAGAGCCGAAATACTGTCTTGGTGCGCCGATCAGGAAAGACTGGTCATCGCCGCTCATGGCGTTGCCGTTCTCGCCGGTAGTTGCGATGTAGGTCGTATTCGTGAGGTTATAGACATTGAAGCTGAAGGTCAGGTCCTGCAGAGCTTTCAGGTGCCGGTTGTACTGACCGAGATTGCGCAGGTGATACTGTGCGCCCGCGCTGGTCAGCCAGTAGGATGGTACAGTGAGATCGCCGGTATAGGTGTAGTTACGCTCGCCCATGAACATGGTATCGATATGTGCGCTCAGGTCCTGCCAAGTGTAGCCGAGGCTGGCTTTGTACATGAAGCGCGGATAATTGACGATCTGTTGGCCCGCGATCGCATAGGTCTTGTTGTCACTGATGACATTTTCATCGTAGGTCGCGTGGTTCCAACTGACGGAATTGGTCAGCGAGAGGCCTTTGAACGGCGTAATCGTCAGGCCGGCATCCACACCATTCATTGTGACGCCACCGACGTTCATGACGGCGGAATACGGGTTGGTGATCGAACCGCTCGTAATCTGCTGGAGGCGATTGTGGAAATTGGTATGGTAAGCGTAAAGGCTCGCGTTCAGCAGGCGGTCAATGTAGCGATAGCCGACGGCAAAGTTCCAGTTGGTTTCTGGCTTCATCTTTCCAGCACCCATCGTCTGGTCATAGGCGCTCTGCGTCATGGCAAAAGGCGACGCACCACCTTTGTAGCCCGAGATCGGGAAGGATTTGACGTTCTCCGCAACGTCGAAAAATAGTTCGTGATGTTTGAGGAAATGCCAGTCCCCGCTGATATGCGGTAGAAAGGCGCGCGCGGTTGTGACCGTGCCGCTGGCGATGGCATTCGTCCCGGTATAGGCGGGAATGTTGGCCGTCTGGTTTCCCGTGACGGACTGCCAGAGAGATTTGAATCCGAAATGAAGGCTTACGTTCGGTAGAATATGATAGGTATCTTGTACGAAGCCCGTGAAACTGTTGGATGAGAAAGTTTCGCCCCATAGCCGCGCGGTTGGGTCGGGGAGAGACCCCATCGAATTGATCGGCGTGCCTTCTCCGAGCACCGGTTCCTCGTAGGCGTTACGCCCGACGTCTACGTGGTAGTGTTCGTACCAAACGCCGACGCTCAGATCGTTATGGGCAATATTGTAGTGCAGCGCAGAAGTGAACCCTCCACGCTGGGCGCGTTCAAGGGTAATCTGATCGAAGAGCGGGGAGCCGTTTGGCATCAGGCCATTCGAATACCACGGATAGGGGCTGGTCCATGTCCCGCGTCCATACTGTCCCTGAGCGTAAACGGTCGACTTCCAGCGCAGACGAGAAGTGAGCGCAAAATCCATATTGAGCCCTCCTAGATAATCGCGCTCGACGGTACCTCCGTCATAATAGGCGGCGTCATACGGATCGGAAAGTTTGCTGAACCCCGCCGGGAGCGCGCCGCCTGCCTTGCCGTTGGCCGCCAGCGCGAGCTTGTACGCTTTGGCATAGGCATTGGGCGTCCCGATGAAGTTGTCGAGGCTCGAGCCGTAATTGTCCAGCATGTTGAACGACATGTCCTGATATTGGTACTGGTCGAGATCACCCCAGTCGAAAATCGCGGAAATCTGGCTTTCCTGTCCTACAGGCTGGACGATTTTCGCGTTGACCTGTTGCATGAACTGGTTGGCACCGCCTTTCCATTTGTTCAGGTCATTGCGCATATAGGACGCGTACATCCGGGTTCCGGTCTTGTTTAGGTCACCGCTATCGAAGCGGATGAAGGTGTGCATATTCATGCTAGAGCCAAAGGTTTGGGCGATCTGGCCACCAGCCTTGTGTTTCGGATCGCTTGAAAAATATTCGATTGATCCGCCTAGATTTGACGTGCTCGCGATCTCTTCTGCACCCGCGCTTTGGGACACCACCATATGTCCGATATTTTCGGAGGCAATGGCGTTGATGACGTTCAGGCCGTTGAAGGAATGGTACTGCTGGTCGCCTAGAGGAATGCCGTCGAGTGTCATACCGATCTGGTTTTGAAGAAAGCCATGCATGAAAAACATTTGTGACCAGATATCGACGCCTTGTGAATCCGCTGATTGCAGCATGATTCCTGGTAATTTTCCCAAAACCTTGAGGACGCTGGTGCCTGGCGTTTCCTGCTGAATGGCCTTCGCATCGATCACCTCCTCGACACCTCGGGACCGATGCGTTCCCGTCACCGAAATAGCCTCGTTACCTGATCGGATAACGACGGCACGCTGCGCATGAGACGCTACGACAGGTTTGGATTTGATGGGCCGTCTTACGGGGTGGCGCGGCGTTGTGGCCGCCTGCGCCCCAAAACCCAAAAGCGAAATGGCCATGACGAGACAGGGGCGGTACCGGATCTGCATGATAGGATCACTTCCCTAGACGATGAGGAACAAAAGTGCCTCATTTCGATACGATTTGATTATGTTTTTTTACGAAATTCGGTGGCGCTTGATCTTGACGCAGCGACACATTTTTTTGACAAGGAATGCGTTTTTCAGTCTAACGTCGTCTCGACGTATAGCCTTCGCAAATCTGAGACAAACCCCGCCAGATCGTCCTTGATTCGGCTGGCAGGATCCCCACTCAATTTGCGCTATGCTGCCGAGCTTGTGGTCAGGTACTCCTCGCACAGGCGAACGGTTTGCTCGATCCAGTCAGCCCCAAGGCTGCGTGCCATTTCGGTATCCGCATGAGACGCGACCCATGAGGTCAGCTGAACTCTGCGCTGGACCACCAGAGCGGGGATGATCGCATGTTCGTCCGGGGAAAGCGGCACGAGGCTCTCATAGCCCTCCAGCCAGTTTGCGATCCATTCGGCGGCGCTGCGATGGTGTTCCTCGAAGCTGATGGCCGCAGCAAGGTCGTGGAGAAACCAGCCCATGCCGCAATCGTCGAAGTCGATTACCCGCGTCTCGTCACCAGACAAGAGAAGGTTGGTCAGTCGTAAATCGGCGTGAATGAGGCCGAACCGGCTCGGCTTCTGTCCAAAATCGACGAGCTTACGGCGCACATCCGTCATTGCGGCCTCGATCGTGGCAATAGCTCTTTCGTTCAGACCTTTTGTCTTGCGCCAGTCGCCCCAGTGCGCGTGCGGGCCAACCATCGTCTCGTGGTCCCACCGGATACGCTTGAAACCCTCAGGTCTTGCCCAAGTGCGGCTGTGTTGATGCAGACGCGCAGTGATCAGCCCCAGCCGCCTGAACGAACGCGGATCGACATTCGCTGTCGGCATTTCGCCTTCCACCCAGTGAAACAGAACCACATGTCGATGGCTCCCGTCGTCCATGGCGCAGGTGAGTACCGTTTTCCCGTCGGAACTTGTGATTGCCGTCGGGACGCCGAGGCCGATATCGTTATCTAGCGCGGAAAGCCATTGTATCTCACTCTCGATTGCCACGTGGTCATGATAATCAGGCCTGTGGATCCGCATCGCATATCGGCCAGTGGGCGTGTCGATGCGAAAGGTTGCGTTCTCGGATCGGGTGAGAAGAGACACCCGCCCGTGGAAATGCGGTGCGTACTGGTTCATCGCCTCTTCGGCGAGTGCCTGGAGTGCGGTGTCTGTCAGGGGATCAGCGTGATAGTGGGTCATGTCATACGGCTCCTGCGGGTATATTGGCGCATCTCGCGGAGGGAAACTTGATCGACGACGATAATTTCTTGACCACGGGTAACAGCATCCCGTCAAAATAGTGCCGAGCAGACAAGCCATTCCGAGCCGTAGCTCTTATCGTTACGCTCAAGGCCGCAGACATACTGGGGGAAGGGCAGACATGAAGATGCGTTCCACGATTATGGACACGAACAGTTTCAGGGCGGAAGACGCTGCCGCTCTGGACGCGACAACACGCGAATTGACCGAGCGTCGGGCGCATAATCTCGGCGCGTCATATCGCCTATTTTACCGTGATCCTGTTCATCTCGTTCGTGGTAAGGGGCAGTATCTATGGGACGCTGAAGGGAAAAAATACCTCGACGTCTATAATAACGTTGCCAGCATTGGGCACTGTCATCCGGCTGTCGTCGATGCAGTGCACGAACAGATGCTGCAATTGAATACGCACACGCGCTATCTTCACGAACGAATACTGGATTATTCAGAAGCTATTTTGGCGACCCTCCCGCCCGAAATTGATCGGGCTATGTATATGTGTACGGGGTCAGAAGCTAACGATCTTGCGATCAGGATCGCGCGCGCGTGGAGTGGGGGCACGGGCATCATTGTTACGCAGGAGGCTTATCATGGAACGAGTGATTTGACGTCCGGCGTATCTCCGGCGCTGGGGAGCGGCCAGCCGCTCTCGTCCACGACGCGTCTGGTTAATGCACCCGACCATTATCGCAAGGATGATGTTGATCTGGGCGATTGGTTCGCGGCCGAGATTCAGAAACAGATCGACGACATGCAGATGCACGGAATTAAATTTGCCGGCTTCCTTGCAGATTCAATTTTTTCGTCCGACGGCGTACTGCCCGGCGATCGGGGATTTCTTAAAAAAGCTGTGGAAGTCGTTCACCGGAACGGCGGTATTTTCATCGCCGATGAGGTGCAGCCCGGTTTTGCGCGCACTGGAGAGACGTTTTGGGGTTTCGCGCGTCACGGTGTAGTGCCCGACATCGTGACGACTGGAAAACCGATGGGAAACGGCATTCCCGTCTCTGGACTTTTTGCGCGCAAGGACGTTCTGGCGGCCTTCAGTGATACGATTCCTTATTTCAACACGTTTGGAGGGAACCCTGTCTCAATGGCTGCCGCGCAGGCTGTTCTTAAGGTGATCGTAGGCGAAAATCTGCAAAAGCATAGTCTCGATGTTGGAAGGCAGTTGCAAGATGAACTGAAAACACTCCAGGATAAATATGACGTTGTGGGTGACGTGCGTGGCGCGGGTCTGTTCATTGGTTTAGAGCTCGTGTCCGACCGACGACTGAAGACACCGGACAAAGTTCTGGCACTGGATTTGGTCGAAGCGCTCCGTCACGATGGCGTGCTGACTTCCGTCGCCGGCCCTTATGGAAACGTGCTAAAACTCCGGCCGCCGCTCTCATTCCAGTTCGAGGATATCGACTGGCTGGTCGGGGCGCTGGATCGTGGCCTGTCCACTCTGACGCGATGATTGACGAGTACGGAAGGGTAATTTTCGGAGACCAGCTCATAACGCCGGATAGGTCAGTGGAAGGCAGTGGTATCTCCGTCCCCGATGATAGAGCGCGCAAGTCGCGTTGTTGTTTCCCGTAGGGCTGGATTGATGATGAATTTTTCTGCCTCTGAAGTCCAGATTTTGCAGACGTTTTCGTAAGGTTTGAGGTCACTCAGGGTCTTGAGCCTGCTCCCGAAGTTATAAGCCGCCATGAAGTCATTGAGGCGTCTTCTCAACGGCTCATGGCTGTCGTGATGGAAGCGTTTGATGGTTACTTCCCTTATCGTCCGGATCATCCGTTCCAGCTGACCATTGGCCCAGGGACGGCTAGGCTTTGTCAGACGGTGTTCAATCCCGTGGGCTTTGCAGATCATCTCGAAGCGTATGGGACGCGACAGGGCCATATTTCGATTACGGCGCTGCTTGGGGAACTGGATGCCGTTATCGGTCAGAATGGTATGGATCCGATAAGGGATCATGCTCAGGAGATATTCAAGGAATTCCCAAGCCGTCTTCCGGTTGGCTTTTTCGAAGCTTCGTCCGTCGCGGAAAGGGGCGTTGATCGCGGCTCTTTAGGTCCTGTCTTATGATCCTCAACCGTTTGACGCTTGCGCCATTTTGCAATGGTTTTCGGGTTGATCCCGCACTCTTTGCTCAGCGCCGCGAGCGAAGAGTGCGATCACTGTATTGCTGTTTGCACGGCATGCGTGGTCGTGGCGCTGCCATGATGCCTCTGTCCCATATAAGGTTCCTTGCACTTTCGTGAATATATCACGCCATTAAACCATGGTACTAAAAATCTAGAAATTTGATCCAAGGGACAGATTTTCTGTAAGCCGCTCCCAGTTTCCATACGCGAATGCTCGCCTTTCAGCCTCATCCAGACCACAACTTTCGAGAAAGCGCCTCGCATCGCCACCGGGGCGGTATTGGTATGGATAATCTGTAGAAAACAGCAGTCTGTCTCGGCCGACAATCCGTGCTGCCTGTTCCAGATAATGCGGCATGAATATCCCGCTCGCCGTCACATACAGATTGCGTCGGAAATACGTCGCCATGGAATGGGTCAGCTCGGACACGCGATCCATATTGGCGATACGTTCGGCATAGAACAGGACCAGTTCCCCCCAATGGCCCAGAATAACCTGCAGGTCCGGAAAACGATCGAAATGGCCCGCCAGTACGAGGCGCAGAAATTGAATGCCGGCGTCGTAATGCCAGCCGAGACCGAAACAGGAAAACGCGGCATCCACCTGCGGGCTAAACCCGGAATAATAGGCATCCCGAACGACTTTGTCCGGTGCTCTGGGATGAAGCAGGATCGGTGCTTTCAACGCCGCAGCGATCTGGAAGATCGGGAGCAGATCGGTATGGTCTAGGTTACGGTGGCCTACACGCCCGCATAGCATTGTTCCCTTGAAGCCGAGCGTTCTGACGCAGCGTTCGAGTTCAAGCGCTGCTTCATCGGGCATCGCAACCGGCAGTGTCGCAAGCGCCTGAAAGCGATCCGGGTGGCGAGCTACTGCTTCCGCCACGGCGTCATTCGCACGGCGCGCTAAATCGACACTATTCGCCCCAAGATCATGCAATGACGGTGTGGTAAGGGACAGCACCTGCACGTCCAGCCCGCTTTCGTCCATGAGTGACAGCCGCTCTTCGGCGAGATTCAGCAGCCGTTTTTCAAGCGGACCGCCATGGAACGCGACACTCGGATCAGCGGCTTCAAGGCCAATGGCAGACCAGGCGTCCTTCACCTCGGTCGTCAGGAAATGCTCTTCGATACCGATCAGTTTCATGCGATGGCTCCTGCCCGCAGGCCGCTGTCATGATTGCAGGCCTGTTTCCACGGCAGTGAAAATAAATGCAGAAGTTGAAAAGGCGCCAGACGCATGGATATCAATGTGTTCTTGCATGCGACGCTATATGTTGCCGATCATTGTTGGTAGGCTCATCGGATGGAAAACGTGGATCTTAACCTTCTGACGGCACTGGATGTACTCCTTGAGGAAGCCAGTGTGACCGGTGCTGCCCGGCGACTTGGGCTCAGCACGTCCGCTATGAGCCGTACGCTAACGCGGCTCCGCTTTGTCACCGGTGATCCATTACTTGTGCGGGCAGGCCGACATCTCGTGCCGACGCCATATGCGATGGATATTCGTGAGCACGTTCATATCCTGACACGTGATGTGCAGGCTGTCCTACGGCCGCAGCATCGGGAATTGGATTTGAAAACGCTGGATCGGACATTCGTCCTTCGCGCCAATGAAGGCTTTCTGAATGTTGCTTCAGCCCCTTTGGTGACGTCTATTCTGAAGGAAGCGCCCCGGGTTCGACTGCAGTTTGCGCCCAAACCTGACAAGGATGCGCTGCCACTGCGAGAGGGGCGGATCGACCTGGAAATTGGTGTCCGGGGCGCGTCAGCCCCAGAGATCCGAAGTCGACTCATGTTCCGGGATACGTTCATAGGCGTGGCGCGTATCGGCCATTCTCTTTTCGCAGATGGAGATATCAGCGTGGCACGATACGCCGCATGCCAGCATGTCGCGGCCTCACGACGTGGGACATTCTGGGGACCTGTTGATGATGCACTGGAGCAGCTGGGATACCAACGCAATGTGTCAGTTGTGGTGCCTGGATTTCCGGATACGCTTGAGATCGTGCGGCATTCGGATCTGATCACCCATGTTCCGCGATCGTGCCTTGCGGCCCTGTCTAAGGAGACGCCAGGAATATCGGACTTAAAGTTGTTCCCTTTGCCCGTGCAGACATCTGAAATCGCTATTTCTGCAATGTGGCACCCAAGGCTTGACGCCGACCCTGCTCACCGCTGGCTTCGTGATATCGTGCAATCAATTTGCAAGCAGGTTTTCGCCTGTTGACGATATCCGCTTTCGGAAAAGCACTCTGTGGGTTTGAACATCTACTATGTCGGCGGAAGTCGCAAATCCGCTTACGCCCTCATCTGAGACATTAGGACTGTAGATTGCTTTTTTGAAAAGCGGACTTATCAATCCGGCCAGGTGGTCAGCAGAACAGATGAAAGCATCGTCTCAATAAACGTGCTGTCAGAGTCTGGTTTATCCAATAAGAGCGCAGGCCGTCCTTCTATGACCATATGAGCTAGCCCATGCGCGGTCGCCATTGCACTGGCCATGTATGGGCGAAAAACACGCTTGTTCACATCTGGTGGTTCTTGTCCAAAATACGCTGCTGCTGCGTGTCCATATCTGTTTAGTGCGTCGAATGAGGCTTGCATGAAAGCAGGATCTTTGAAATCGATCAGGTCAACACGGCAGATTAGGCGAAACAACCCTGGATTGATCGCAGCAAATTTCACGTAGCCCAACGCCTGCGTTCGGAGATCCTGAGCCGGGATACCGGATGACGGAAGAGTATTCAGTTCGTTTCCGAGCTTTTCGAAAGTCCGAATGGCGACAGCTGTCAAAAGCCCTTTCGTGCCGTTAAAATGATGTGAGGGAGCACCAGGAGAGACGCCAGCAGATTTGGCGGCCTTCCTTAAGGTAAACCCTTCGACACCTTCCGTTCGAATGATCTCCTCCGACGCTACAATGAGCGCTGTTTTCAGGTCGCCATGATGATAGCTGTCTCGGGTTGCCCCACTCATACCGTCTCCTGATCATTCATATAAACATTGTTCAGATTGATGACATCTCCAATCTATGCAATGTTCAGATGGACAATGCCACCTTTCTTGGAAATGCATTATATGACACAGCGCGCACTGATCGTAGGTCTCGGTATTGGCGGTATGTCTGCTGCTATTGCCTTAAAGCGTCAGGGCTGGACACCGGTTATTATTGAACGTGCTCCGGAACGGCGAAAAGGCGGTTATTTCATCGGTCTGCGCGATGAAGGCAAAAATGCCGCCTCGGCTTTAGGTGTGCTGGATGTCATGGAAAAAAGAACCCCGGACAACATCCGGTTCTGGGATGTGCGCAAGGATGGCACGCGCAGACGCATTGCTGATCTGACGCAAGAGACGAATGCGCCGATCGCCGTACTGCGAGGAGATATCGAAGAAGCTCTCTGGCACGGAATTGAAGGACAGGTGGACGTCCGGTTCAGTACCGTACCTTCGGCGATTGTGAATGGCGATACACAAGCGCAGGTCACACTCCGAACAGACGGCGGTGAGGAAACGACGGAAGACTACGATCTTGTGATTGGTGCTGATGGAGTGCGCTCGACCGTTCGCAAACTGGTCTTCGGCCCAGATGAGGCATTCTTCCATTCAGTTGGCACGATGCTGTGTGCTTTTCCGCTGGCGCGGCCCGTCGAGGGCTTCAAAGCGAACGATGGCCTTATGGTTGCAGACGTGAAACGTACTTTGACCGTGTTTCCGCTGGAAGGGCGTCCGTCGACCGCACTTTTCTCATACCGAACCAGAAATCCGGAGCGAGCTTCGAGAAAAGATCTGCTTTCCACGCTGCGTCAGATATTTGCCGATCTGGATGTAGACGGGATTATTTCCAATGCTCTTGAGGATCTTGCAACAACGGACGACTTCTTTTTTGATTCCGTTCAGATGGTTAAAATGTCCTGTTGGTCGAAAGGTCGGGTCCTGCTGTTGGGAGATTCAGCCTGGTGCCTGACCCTGTATTCAGGCATGGGCGCTTCAGCCGGTATGCTTGGTGGCCAGGTTCTCGGTGAAGCTCTCGCGGCCTGTCCACACGATATTAATGGTGCGCTACAAATGTTCGAGGCTCAGATGCGTCCATTTGTCCGCAAGCATCAGAGATTCATCGCTCTCCGCTCCCAGTTGTTCGTCCCATCAAACCGGGTTTCGCTCTGGGGACGCCGTGTTCTGTGGCAGATCCTGCTACGCTCCAGAAAATATCTATTTTGCGAGAATAAATGAAGAAGGGAGTATAATAGCGATTTGGTACCATCTTCCACCTGAACTACTTGTCTGTTCCTGGCTCGGGACCCATTGATTTGACTGCGAAAATCTGTTTCAGGCTCTGCGCGGAGACGGAAGATAAGCGACCTGTTTTGGCTGACGGAGGAACAGATGGAGCGTCTGCGGCGCTTTTTCATGACTGCGGGGCAGAGCAGCGATTATACCGGTGCTGCTGCCTTGTTGGACAGTCTTCCTATGGCACAGTGGATGCTGGCGGACCGAGGTTATGACGCCGACTGGTTCAGAGACGCCCTAGAAGCGAAAGGGATAAAGCCCTGCATTCCAGGACGGAAATCTCGCGGAAAACCGCTCAAATACGACAAGCGAAAATATAAACGCCGTAATCGCATCGAGATTATGTTCGGAGTCCTCAAGGACTGGCGGAGTGCCGTAACACATAATGACAGATGCCCGACCGTATTCCTCTCAGCCATCTGCCTCGGCGCAGCCGTAATCTTCTGGCTGTGAATCCTGAGCCTACGACCTGCTTACCCCTGCTTGGAAGGCACGCTACTTCGATTTCATATGCACCCTCCGGATGCATATGAAATCGCTACGCTTTTTCTCTTTCCTCTATCGCCGAATAAATTCGGCTCCCTTTTCGATACGAAGACGCTCCCCCCCCCCCAGAAAAAGGCGGAGGAGCAAAATGGCACTTGCCCTGTATTTTATGTACAAAATCGGAAAAAATATGCCCATTTTCTACCCCCTCTTTTTTGACCTTCTCGAAACACTGTTCGAAAGTGGCCTCACTCAAGGTTCGCCATAGGCTAAAAAGGGGACAAGGGCGGCGTGAGACGTCCGTTGCGACTAGCCCTGAATGCTCGACCTGAGCGTCTGCAACCGGCGCTGGGTAGAGAGGCTAAGCGAAAGAGAGTTTCTGACCACAGAGGCCAACCGGGAAGTGGGCGCGATCCATCCGAAGGCTATGCCCGTTATTCTTATGTAACCGGACGAATTGGGCGCATGGATGAACGCGCCGGTGGTAGAGGCTCTACGCCTTCAGGGGCGTTTGTCGGATGATCTGTTGACCCGCGATGAAGCACCGCGTTCTTTGGAATGACAGCCATGGAGGGGCAAGCAGAATGTCTGCTTTGGATTTCTTAATGCCCGTTATCAGACATTGAGAGAGGCTCATTCGTAATTAAAGAAAGGGAGAGTCGATATAGCCTTTCTAGGCTCCACTGAAGAACGTTTTCCGGTCAGCCTCGTTCAGCGGGGCATTTGCCTTCAGGCGTGCCAGAAAATCCAGATTGGCAAGGATCATCTGGCCGTACGCTTCCATGTCTGCGAGGCCGCTGGCCACGTCTTTCCCGATGTCTGCGCGTTGTCGACCGAGACGGTTCAGGATCAGTCTGGCTGTCCACAATTGCCGGATATCGGACAGAAGCTGTTCATTGCCCTGATGCATGATGTGAACATACGACAGATGGAGTTTATCCAGTTTGCCAATCAGATAGCCCGGCCCCTCTTCGCTTTCATCAATGTCCCAGAGGGTGGTGCTCGGTGAGAAGCGGATGGCTGTCCGATCGGCGCCGATTTCCTCGGCAACAGCTATGGCGATCTCGATTGCGAAGCGCGCACGGCTTTCGATTGATCCACCATAGTCATCTGTCCTTGCTCGGCATCACGCACTTTCAGTCACACGAGGGCTAATGGAAAAAGCTGCTAGGGCACCGGTTTGATCCCGTCCCAGAGCAGGGTGATTACGTCGGCAACATGATGTTCGTCCGTTGCTTTGTCAGAACCCGGTTCACCGCAGATGCGGTTGGAAAAAGCCCGGTTGTGCAGAACCCCGAGAAGTGTGGACGCAAGAACCTGTGCATCGCATTGCGCCAGCTTCTTCTGATCCTGCGCTCGTCCGATCCATTCAGTCAGAGCGCGAAAGGCGCGCGCTGGAGCGGATTCTTCCGGATCTTCCCCTGGGCACAGGGCTTCAGTGGGAATGCCACTGGCCTGAAGCACCGTAAATCCGGCATACAGATCTTCGAAAAACGCTGCAATCGTACAGGCGATCTCGACAATCTGCTCCCGGATCGGTCGGTGATCGGGGCCGGCTTCAAGTGTTTCAATCCAGTGGATATCCCTCGGTGCGCCCAATGCTGCCAGCATAAGACCCTGCTTCGACCCGAAGCGGTTGAAGAGAGTTGTATGGCTGACACCGATTTCCCGTGCGATGTCCGCAGCCGAGATGCTTCCACCGCGTTCAAGAAAGCAGCGGCGGGCAACGGCTACGATGTGTTCGTCCGAGACTTCTTTTGGGCGTCCGATTTTCATTCCTGATTCCGACTTGACGATTCACCTCATCAGCATATCTTTCTGTCTAGAAAGAAAGCAAGAGGCATCCAAACTATGAAACGCGATCTTAGCCTGAAATGGCATAATGTGGATCCAGGCTCTCTGCGAGGCAGAAGAGCCATCGTCGTCGGGGGGACAGGCGGGGTGGGGCGTGCTGTGAGTCAGGCCCTTGCTGCGCGTGGTGCGCAGGTGACTGTCGTTGGACAGACATTCCGCGACGCCGATATTGCCAATATCTCCTTCGTACAGGCCGATCTCAGCCTGCTGAAGGATGCGGAGCGGGTTGCGCGGGAACTTCCAGTGGAACAGGCTGACCTTCTGGTTTTTACAACGGGTATCTTCGCCGCGCCCAAACGTCAGGTGACGGCCGAGGGGATCGAGCGCGACATGGCGGTCAGCTATCTGAACCGGCTGGTGATGCTACGCAACCTGGCACCTCGTCTGGGTACACAACGGATCGACGGGTCACTGCATGCGCGCGTGTTCATCATGGGGTACCCCGGCACGGGCCAGCTTGGTACGCTAGACGACCTGAATTCCGAGCGGGCTTACAAAGTGATGGCGGCCCATATGAACACGGTCGCTGGCAATGAGGCGCTGGTCGTAAACTCTGCACATCGTTACCCTGATCTCGGCGTCTTTGGACTGAATCCTGGCCTCATCAAATCGAGCATCCGCAGCAACCTGATGGGCGCGGACAGTCTCAAACACCGGATCATGGAATGGCTGATTGGCAAGCTGGCCCCGAGCGCTGACGACTACGCGGCGCGCATTCTGCCATTGCTGGTCTCTCCCGATCTGGATCAGCGTAGCGGGGTATTCTTCAATCGCAAGGCTCAGGCCATATTGCCATCCGAGGGCATGAATGAGGCTTATGCCAAGCGTTACATTGCTGCTTCTGCAGCATTGATTGCCAAGACTGGCGTCAGCTTGAGCGACTAATCGACTACAGCGAGGTTACTTCAATTCGCCGGGGACCGCGCACTGTGACATCTTCGCTTTGTGGATATGTTGCATTGGATGTCACTCTCGTCGCCATCTTCAGGTTCACATCAGGTTGATGCGTTACAAGGTCAGCCTTACGTGAGAAAGGAGGGTCTCTGGTGGCAAATAATATCAAGCCGTCGAAGAATGCCAGGATACGAAGGTCTAGACTGCCGATCGTGTTTTTAGGTTTTCCAGTAAATGCCGGATATATCTCTCCAACGAGAGCGCACACGACTGATTTGCAGCAGGCCGAGCCACATAGCATCAGCGCCCTCCAGGATGAAAATGCCTTCATCGCTCCAGCGTTCCTGACGGACCGTTATTACGTTAACGGCTTGCTAATGGGTTATACGTTGCCGGCGGATATGACTCTCAACGCAGGCAAAGCGCCTTATACGCCGTATGTCTCGATGATCAACGCAGTCGGAGAGACGGAATTAGCAGCAGCCCTCATCCGGGGTGGTGTGCGGCTCAGCTATACGCAGGTTTTCCAGACGCACGAACTCCAAGAACAGTGCGGCGGCATGCACCAGTTCGTCTCGCAGGCCGATGGCGTATGGTTCTGAATGATGCGGGTTTCCATTAAAATCACGACTAATCTCCGCTCATATGCGTGCCTTCTGGCTTGTACGAGTGCCTTCGTGAGCGTTCACGCCTATGCACAGAAACCAATTAAAAACCTGCCTATGCGCCATGCCCACGACGCGTCTCCCATTCACATGAGGCCCGACAAGCCAGTCCAACCAATCCTTACCGGCGCCGCGACGAAGCCGGCTGAGGAAAAAATCATCGTGACGCTCCGTCGCCATCGGTCAGTGGACGGCGTGACGGGACTGCAACCGGGTGGTGGCCTCATTAAGCCTGAGACGGCACCAAAATCGGTTAGCACCGTCAGCCGAGACTTTATCCAGAAGCAATCACCGGCCCAAAATCCGTTGCAATTGGTGCAATTGCTGCCGGGCGTCGTCGTGGGATCTGCCGATCCGTTCGGCGTAACGGGGGGTACCATCTCGCTGCGCGGCCTTGATCAATCCGAAATGGCGATAACATGGGAGGGGGCGCCTGCGACTGACGTTGGGGTCTACACGATTGATACGTCGGAATTCGCCAGCAACGAAGATCTGGAGGATATGAGCGTTCAACAAGGCTCTTCCAATCTCGACACGCCGACCATCAACGGTTCGGGAGGCCTGCTTTCCTTTCGTGACCGTGATCCCTCTCACAAAATCGGGGGGCTTGTGACGCTCGGCTACGGTTCGTTCAACTATCACCGTGAATTTGTCCGCCTCGACACAGGCGAGGTCGGTCATAGCGGTGTGCGCGCTTATATTTCATACGCCAATCAGCAAGATGATGCCTGGCGCGGTCCCGGTCACGACCGAATCTGGAACATGGACTGGAAAGCGGTGAAGGAATGGGGCGACGACAGTCGCGTCACCTTCGTCGGAGCCTATCGTGACTCCATTGAAAACACGTGGCCCTCGACGACGATGGCAGATTGGAAGACCTATGGCCGCAATTTCACATGGGACCGTAAATATGTTTTTGGGCCGGAGGGTCAGAATTACTGGCGGCTCAATCGGAACCCTTACGACAACCTGTTGCTCAGCGCGCCCTCCCATATCACGCTGACAAATCACTGGAAGCTCGATGTCACGCCCTATTTCTGGCATGGCTACGGCAATAGTTCGACGGGTGCCTTCATTAACAATACCAACGGTAATTTCCTTGGTACGGAATCCATAACGCAATCGCTTCATTTGCCCTATGCCCAGCCGGCCGGAGATGGCACGACTAATGCCATGACGTTAATGGCCTTTCAGAACGACCAATATCGGGGCGGTTTCACGGCGAAAACCGATTACAGGATCAGCAGCCACCATGACGTCTATTTGGGATGGTGGTTTGATTATTCGAACGACCATGACTCGGTCATCTTGTCCCCCGTTACCTTAAACGGAAATCCTATTAATATCTTCGGCGAAACCGACAATATCAAACTCGCCAATGGACAGTTACTTGCCAACCAGAACATCTCGACGATCACGACCGTCAATGCGCTCTTCGCGGGGGAGCGTGCAACCTACTTTGACGGCAAGTTGACGGTGGATGCCGGGCTCAAGGTAGCGATGGTCAATCGTAATGGCACTAATGAACTGCCTGGCCCGCAATACAAGGTTGTCCTGAACGACTTCCAGCCCTTGCCGGCGCTTTCGGCGCGCTATCAGTTCAGCAAGGAACACCAGATCTTCGCCAGTGTCTCGACAAATTTCCGTTCGCCAACGACTCCAACGCTGTACAATGCCTATTACGGGCACGGAATTTCAGTCCAGGGCATTACGAACATGAAGGACGAGTATTCGATTTCGGAAGAGATCGGCTATCGCTACAATGGGCCGCTACTCGTCGCCAGCGCGACCTATTTCCACTATAATTTTACCAATCGGCAGATCCAGAGCGTCATTCCCGGCACGAACGGCGCGGAGACGGTTGACATCAATGCTGGGGGTCAGACGTCTGACGGCGTCAGTATTGAAGTAGGGACGCGGCCGTTCTGGCATTTTCGCCCTTATGTTTCCGGCCAATATCTGCATGCTACGATCGACAATAATATTGCCGGCCTGCCGACCAGCGGCAAGACGGCCGTGCGTTCGCCGCGCTGGACAGGAGCGTTGGGCATCGACTGGGACAATGGCATGTTCTTCTGGAACTACAGCATCCGTTACGTGTCGCGGCAATATTCCACCTTCATGAACGACGAGTACATTCCAGGATATTATGACATGAACGCATCTGTCGGCGCGCGGATGCCAGGATACGGGCCAATGAAAAGCCCTATGATCCAGCTTAATTTCATTAATCTTACAAACAATAACTACCTGTCTGGTGTTCAGAGTGTGACAACAAACGCCGTGACGACACACGGAGTGCAGGGCACGGCGCCTGACTATTTAATCGCACCGGGTCTGGCTATCGTCGCGACATTGAAGGCCGGATTTTGATCCGTATAGCTCGCGGATCATGCGAACTTATGCTCTCCGACGCGTCAGATGCCATGTGGAAAATGTGGCTTTGGCGACTACTGTAATGGGGCGGGGCCGCGATCCTTTGGCCGTTTCTCGCACCGGGATAGGATATCCGATGCAGATTCTGCTTGTGGAAGACCATGATCTACTTGGAATGGCAATTAAGGTCGCATTGGAACAGGATGGCTATAATGTCTGTTGGTGTCAGGACGGCGAGGCGGCAGTCGCCGCCTTAACACAGTCACGGTTTGACGTTGCACTCCTTGATCTTGGGTTGCCTGTTCTGTCTGGAGAGGAGATCCTTCGCCTGATCCGTCGGCAATCCACCTACACCCCCGTCATCATTCTCACAGCGCGGGAGCATCCCCGACATCGTGTCGCGGGTCTCGATGCCGGAGCAGACGATTTCGTCGTCAAGCCTGTCGATCTTGCCGAACTGGCGGCACGCATACGCGCGCAAATTCGTAGGCAGGAGGGCCGTCTGTCCGACATTCTGTCCATCCGGGGTGTGGACATTGATTTAGGAGGGCGCGTCGTGCACCGGGACGATCAGCCGGTGCATCTGACGGCCAAGGAATTTAAACTGCTAGCGTTACTCTCACGCCGTGCGGGTCGCTTTGTTTCGAAGCCAGACCTAGCTAATGAACTATATGATGATGGTGAGGAATATGACAGCAACACAATCGAAGTCGCGATATCAGCCATTCGACGCAAGCTTGGATCTGATTTCGTAATCACGGCGCGTGGACTGGGTTATACCGTCCCGAAATAGAGATATAAAGAGTATCCTGTCGATGCGTCTGCGCTCCCTGACGGCTGCCGTTTATATCCGTATGCTGCTGCTGTTGATCGCATTCGGCTCGGCAGCCGGTGGCATCGCGTACGTCATGGCGCGTTCCGATATCGACAGAGCCTCGGACAGCAGCTTAAGGGTCAGCGCGAATATGCTTTACGCCCTGATGCAGGAAGAGTTGTCGGAAAGCGCCGATACACATTTTCCGAAAGATCTACTGAGCGCAGAAGATAGGCTGGCTTTTCGCACCGGCGAGCAAAAGCGCATGTTCGCTGTCTTTCGGAATGGAGCCGACATTGTCCATTCTGAGAATGCGCCACCCGATGCCATTATCCCGCGTAATCCAGGTCTTCATACCTTCGGTCAAGACCGATGGCGCTCATATGGGATGGACATTCCGCATTATGGCCTGTTGATCGTCGTTGGCGAGCGTCGGGCCGACATCAACCGGAGTCTCATAAGACTGGTTCATAAAATCGTATTTCCGGTTAATCTTCTTGTTCTTTTTAGTGCATTTTTGCTGTGGAACATGCTTCGCAATGGTCTCGCGGATATGCGACGTCTAAACAGGCAATTGGATTGCCGCTCCTTTCAGGATCTCGACCCACTTGACCCATCCAATTGGTCGCGAGAACTGGGTGGCTTGATCAGTACATTGAACACACTTTTCGCGCGCGTCCGAACCGGCATCGAACATGAACAGGCCTTTACCGATGCTGCCGCGCATCAATTGCGCACACCTCTGGCCGCCATTCGTATGCATGCTGAGTTGCTGGTGCGAACCACGGCCCTCTCAAGAGCGCAAACGATCCCATTGCTTAAATCTATTGATCAGGCTCGGTCTCTGACAGACAGCATGCTGCTGTTGGCCCGTCTGGACGCGGGAACCGCCAGCAGAGCACAATTCGATGTTGCGGAGCTTATTAGTGGGATTATAGCGCGACAGGCACTCCTTGCTGCGCAAAGCGGCGTCGCATTCTCATTTGACAGCGACGAACCGACGATCCTCATATCTGATCCCACGTTGCTGGAAACAGCGTTGTCGGCGCTGATCGAAAACGCCATGATTCACGCGGCCTCCGGTAAAATTGTTGAGGTTCGGCTCTATACGATAGGGCAAGATAGCTCGCAATCTCTCCGCATTGACGTTTCCGACCGAGGACCAGGTATTCCGGAAGCCAGCAGGGCTGACGTTTTCCGTCGCTTCTACCAGCTTGGCAACACGCCGGGTATAGGGAGCGGACTTGGTCTAGCCATCGTTGCCCGGGCTATCGACAGAATCGACGGTGCAATCGAACTATCAGGTCGCACCGAAGGGCCCGGTCTTAAAGTATCGATCCGGATACCACGTGGTTGTTTCTGAGAAAAATGCGAGAATTGCGCTCGTACGAAGCCATTTCCTGAATCACTATGCCCGTCATGCAAGTCGGGTGGTGGGACGCTAATATATGTGTGCGCTTCGGCCAGCGGATCATTAGGATCATAACCTATTGATTTTTGTGTAGAATTTTGATTCAGGCTCCTTGAGGAGACTGAAGATGAGCGACCTGTTTTGGCTGACGGACGATCAAATGGAGCGCCTGCGACCGTTCTTTCCCAAGAGCCGCGGCAAGTCTCGTGTTGATGACCGTCGTGTGCTGAGCGGCATCATTTTCGTAAACCGCAATGGTCTGCGCTGGCGGGATGCGCCTCGGGAATACGGCCCGCACAAGACGCGCTGGGACGCCATGGAGGTCTTCTGCCCGGATGATGGGCGGTCCAGCTGCCGGAGAGGCAGAGTCTCAGACCATTATGATTGATGCGATCTATCTCAAGGCGTACCGCCCGGCTTTGAGCCTGTAGTTCAAAAGGATGATCCAGGGCGTCTGATCGGTCGTACCAAAGGTGGCATGAATACGAAGCTGCATGCGATCACGGATCAGAACGGGCGACCGCTGAGCTTCTTCATGACGGCGGGACAGGTCAGCGATTATACAGGTCCGCTGCTCTTCTGGACAGCCTTTCTATGGCACAGTGGATGCTGACGGACCGGAGTTATGATGCTGACTGGTTTCGGGGGGCTCTGGAGGAAAAAGGGATCAGGCCCTGCCTTCCGGGACGGAGATCCTGCGGAAAACCAG